>CALULN010000015.1 GCA_944321505.1 Candidatus Methanomethylophilaceae archaeon
CTTCGTCATCAAGATCGTCAGCGTCAACGCCTGATAAACCACTGGATGCCAGGGGTTGGATGTCCATGCATCCGACCCCTGTTCCTTACATACGCTGGGCATTGCCCCGGGGACCCCAATCCATACCATCATTATATACTTAAAGAGCACTGTATCCAGCAACCCGTGAGGGCAGACGGTCCGTTCATGGACCGCAGGAGGATAGATGTCCATAATGGAGAAGCTCAAGGGGCTGTTCGGAAAGAAGAAGCCCAAAGAGGAATGCAAAGACGAATGCTGCTGCAAGAAGGAGGAGCCCGCCGCAGAGGCCGCACCTGCCCCCGAGGCACCTGTGGAGGCCGCTCCCAAGAAGGCATCCAACACCGCTCCCTGGCAGGAGCTGGACAGGAAGATCTCCGGCAAGAAGTGAGATCCAAGCGGATGCCTTACGGCATCCGCCTAAACCATAAAATTCTGAAAGAAATGGGTTTCAAGATAAGTGCGGGCGGAGCCCGCACTGTCAGAACCTCTCTCCGGTGAGCCTCTCGTACATGCCCGCGTAGAGGCCGGCGACCTTGTCGATGACGTCCTGGGGCAGAGCGGGTATGTCCGGCTCGGGCAGACCCTTCTCGCGTGCGGCCATCAGTTCGGCGTGGTATCCGGTTCCGCGGTAGTACTGCCTCACCAGCTCCTTGGAGAGCTCCCTGGGGTTGCCTGCGGCGTACTCCTCCGCATCCCACCAGCGGTCCTCGTCAAGGGTCCCGAAGGTGTCGATGAGCATCAGGTTGCGGTTCTCGTCGTAGCCGAACTCCTTCTTGCCGTCGCAGTGGATGAGACCGCGCTTCGCCGCCTCCTCCGCCATGATGGCATCGATCCTCAGGACAGTGTCCATTATCTCCTTGTAATCGGCATCGGAGAGCCCCGCGATCCTCTTGGCCTCCTCCTCGTCCAGCTCCCTGTCGTGCTCCTCCAGCTTGGTGGTACACTCTAGGTAGGGGCGCGGCAGCTTCTCGCCGCTGACGATCTGATGGCCGGGCTCGAAGCCCAGATCCTCCACCTTTATCTTCCCGCTCCTGACCCTGTCCACCAGGGATCCCGCGGCGTAGTGCCTGCAGATGACCTCGAGGGGGATCAGGTAGTTGGTGGTGCTCTGGTCGATCTTGTCGTAATCCTCGATGATGTCGAAGCGCTTCACCCTCATCCTGTTGGGGGCGATGTACTCCCTGAAGTGGCTCTTGATGCCCTTGGATGCCAGAAGCTCGAACCAGTACTTGGACGTCCTGCAGAGGGACTCGCCCTTGCGGGGGACGTGGGACGGTATGATCTTGTCGAAAACCGAGATGTTGTCCGTGAACACGAACTCCAGCGTGTCGTCGTCTACCTTGTAGACCTCTTTCACCTTTCCGGTCCTGATGTGCTCCATGACCGGTCATCCGCGGAGCCGTATATAAGAGGTCAGGACAGGAGGGTCAGAAGGTCCCTTACAGCCGCTGCCGCCGCGGATTCGCGGACCCGGCGGCGGTCGCCGTGGAAGCGGTTCGCAGAGATGACGGACCTCTCTCCATCGGTGGCGGCTATGTAGACCAGGCCCACGGGCTTCTCATCCGTGGCCCCTCCCGGCCCGGCTATGCCGGTGACGGCGACCGCTGCGTCGGAACCGAAGGCCCTCAGCGCACCGGCGGCCATCTCCCTGGCGGTCTCCTCGCTCACGGCGCCGTGGGCGAGGAGCGTGTCATGGGAGACACCGAGGATGCGCTCCTTGGCCTCGTTGGAGTAGGTGACGGCGCATCCGAGGAAGTACGCGGAGCAGCCGGGCCTCTCGGTGATGAGCTCGGATATCAGTCCGCCGGTGCAGGACTCCGCCATCGCCAGCCTGATGCCGCGGGTCTCCAGCACGGAGGACAGGACCTCAAGGTCTGCCGACAGGCTCATCGGTCTCACCCAGCTGCCTTATGCGGTCTATGCCGCCGATCGCCCCGATCACCTCGGCCACCTTGCCGGGGACAAGGGACTCCCAGTCCTCTCCCTCCAGCATCCTCCTGCGGATCTCCGTGCCGGTGAACTCGTTGCGGTTGTACAGCGGGGAGTCCCGGACCTCGTATCCCGCTTCGTAGAAGAGCCTGCGGGTGGAGGGGTTGTTGCTGTAGACAACATCGAAGTGCGGGCACATGGACACCACCTGGGACACCCACAGCGAATAGCGGTTGAGGTCCTCCACCGGGACGACATAGAAGTCGCGGTAGCCTTCGGCCCTGAGGGCCTCTGCGATCATGGTGTACCTCTCGCCGGCGGTGAAGGGGTTCTCCGGGGTGTGGGAGCACTGGGCGCTGCCGATCCCGATGGTCACATGGCGGCACTCGCCGAAGATGCGGCGCAGGACCTCCATATGGCCGTTGTGGAAGGGCTGGAACCGCCCTATTATCAGCGCGTCCGGTGCGCCCTCTGCTCCCTGCATGGTATCACATCGGCTCGGGGGTGCGGCTGACGGGAGGGACGATCCTCTCCACCTGGGGCTCCGGCTCAGGCTCGGGGACGGCTTCCTCCGCCTGCACCTCGGCGACCTCCGCCACCGCCTGGACGGGGGCTTCATGCTCCGCGGGAGGCACCAGCCTCTCCGCGGTGGAGCCCGAGGGGTTCAGCTTGGAGAGCTTCTCCATGTACTCCTCCTTGCGGGGGCAGTCGGTGAAGGCGTACTCGAAGACGTCCCTGATGGTCTCGACGAGGATGATCTCCATCCCCTTGTAGTACCTGGACTCGATCATCACGTCCTTGGCGTTGATCTTGGGGATGATCGCCCTCTTGAGCCCGGCCTCCGCCGCGGCCTCCAGCTTAGCGGTGATGCCTCCCACGGGGAGGACCATGCCGCGGACGTTGAGGCTGCCGGTCATGGCCAGGGACTGGTCGATGGGGATCTCCTCCAGAGCGGAGATGATCGCCGTGGTTATGGTGACGGATGCGCTGTCGCCCTCGACACCGTCGTAGGTGCCGATGAACTGGACGTGGATGTCCTTCTCGTTCAGGTCGCTGACGGCGTACTTCTTCACCACCGCGGAGATGTTCTCCACGGCCTCCTTGGCGATCTCCCCCAGCTTGCCGGTGGCAATGATGCCGCCCTTCTTGCTGGGTGACGGGGTGACCTCGGCGACTATGGGCAGAACGATACCGGAGTACTCTGCCATGTTGGAGCTGGCGTTGAGCGCCGCCAGGCCGTTGATCATCCCGACAGCGGATCCCTCGGTGCGGAAGGTCTCGTATGACTTCAGGCCCTCCACGGTGCGGTCCGCAATCTGCTGCTCGAGGCTGCGTGCGATCTTGCGGGCGTCGAAGACATCCTGCTGCGTGACCAGCTTCCTGCCGTTCTGGACGGCGATGTCCCCTGCCACACGGACGAGTCCGCCCAGCTCCCTGAACCTCAGGGTCAGCTTGCCCTTGCTGCCGGAGCGGCGCTGGGCCTCCCTGATTATCTCGCCGGCGGCGAACCTGTCGAAGTGGGGGATCTTGCCGTCCTTCCTGACCTCCTGGGCGACGAACCTGATGATGTCGTGGCGGTGCTCGTCGGTGTCGTCCATGGTGTTGCGCATGTAGACCTCGTACCCGTACCCTCTGATCCTGGACCTGAGGGCGGGATGCATGCCCTGGATGGCATCGAGGTTGCCGGCGCAGACCAGGATGAAATCGGTGGGGACAGGCTCGCTCTTGACGAGCGCTCCCGAGGACCTCTCGGACTGGCCGGTGATGCTGAGCTTCTTTTCCTGCATGGCGGTCAGCAGCGCCTGCTGCGACTCCAGCCTCAGGAGGTTGATCTCGTCGATGAACAGGACGCCCTTGTTGGCCTTGTGTATGCATCCGGGCTCTATCCTGTCGTGGGAAGGGGTCTCCAGGCCTCCGGACTGGAAGGGATCATGCCTCACATCCCCCAGGAGAGCGCCTGCATGGGTGCCGGTGGCGTCGACGAAGGGGGGCATATCGCCCGGATCGTGACCCACCAGTAGCTTCGGGACTATCATCACGTCCTGCCTCTGGCCCGGCGTGCGGAAGAATATCAGGGCCATGAACGCGATGAGGACCGCGATCCACAGCATGGTCATGTTGCCGCTTATCACGCTGTAGATGAGGGCGATCCCCACGATGGCGATGATGGCGTACATCAGCATGTTGTTCTTCTTCGCCCTCTGGGCGGCGGCGATGGCCTTCTGCTCGTTGACGATGGCCTTGCCCCTGCCTGCGGGGAGCACCCTGATCCTCGGCTCGTTGAAGTCCTCCGGGTTGTGG
>CALULN010000016.1 GCA_944321505.1 Candidatus Methanomethylophilaceae archaeon
GTCGCCGAAGGGAATCCGAACTACGCCAGTGTAGATGGGGTCTTGTTCGACAAGAACAAGAAAGATCTGATAGCATATCCGGCAGGAAGCGACCGCACCTCCTACGCAGTCCCCGAAGGCGTCGAATTCATCGGATACTATGCGTTTTCCGTATGCATATCCCTGGCGTCGATCGAAATACCCGCCAGCGTCACGTCCATAGGCTCTTTCGCGTTCTCTGGATGCACATCCCTGGAGTCGATAGCCGTCGCCGAAGGGAATCCGAACTACGCCAGTGTAGATGGGGTCTTGTTCGACAAGAACAAGAAAGATCTGATAGCATATCCGGCAGGAAGCGACCGCACCTCCTACGCAGTCCCTTCGAGCGTCACCTCTATTTACGACCATGCTTTTTACGGATGCACATCCCTGGAGTCAATTACAATACCTGAGGGCGTTACATCCATTGGTGGTGATGCGTTTTCTGGATGTACATCCCTGGCCTCAGTTACCATTCCAGAGGGAGCGAATAACGGATTCTTGGAACTTAACTACGGAAGTTTTTATTGGAACGAGACCGACGGAAAAGCGGTTGTTTCTCTCAAGACCCTGTCTGCTAAAGAGATCGACTCCCTTAGCATTGACAAGAACGGACTCACTGCAGTAGTGGTGCCTTCCGTGGAGGTAGGTGGAAAGCAGGTCAACTTGAGTTTCGTTCTGTATCTGAGTGCGTGGGGCAGCGGAGATTTTGTTCAGGGCGACAAGCTGGTCGTATTGGGTTCCGATGGTACCGTCGTAAGCATGAGAGATCTGACTGGAGAATTCAATCAGTTCATTGTGCATTATGTGGAGCCCGGGCAGACCATCGCTCTTTACCTGGCAGATGGTAAGGTCCCCGGAGGCGACAGCATAGGCGGTGAAGGGTCCGCAGACGATGGCGGTAGCCCGAAGACTCCCGTCGCTCTGTACGTGGGAATCGCGGTCGCTATCATCGCGATAGCCGGAGCGGCCCTGTACCTCCTCAAGCGCGGGCAGTAAACCTCTAAGCCGGGCTCGTGCCTGGCCTTTTATTTTCTCGATCAATCGACACCGTTATTACAATCTGGAACATGCGGTGTCCGATGAGCTCGGACGAGACTGTCGTGTATCCGTGCCCCAAGTGCGGGGCGCCCGCGGAGATGATCGAAGGCAAGGACACCGTCATCCGCTGCGGTGCCTGCGGAGACACCAGGATAGTGCTCAGTCTGAGCGTCAACGGCGACATACAGACCACCGTGGAGGGCACAGGGGAGAGCTACGAGCTGGACCCGGCGGTGCGCAGGGCGCAGAAGGCTCTGGAATCCGTCCCCTCCGGGCATGTCATCGCGCTGGCGGACGCACGCAACGCCCTTGCGGCCGCGTACGCGGACTCGGGCAGGGAGGGCATCGGCGAGGATCTCGCCAAGATGTCCCTGACGGATCTCAGATCGGCGGTGTCCCGCTACGTCTCGCGCTACTGCGAGCAGGTCTCCCTCTGCGCGTTCTACGCCCAGGCCCGGGGAGGGAACGCCGACGCGGTCAGGATGTACGATGATGCATTGGCCATCCTGGGATGCATGGACGACCCGTCCGTGGCCATGCTGAAGATCAAGCGCGGGCTGCTGTGGACCAGGCCCACCGTCGATTCGTCCAGGAAGCACCTGGAGGAGGCCCTGGCCATACTGGAGCGCACCGGCACCGACGGCCTCTCCGACGACTACGTCAGGGTGGCCGCCTACAGCGCCCTGAGGACCATCGCCCAGCAGAGCGGAGACAGGGAGGCCGCTTCAGACTATCTCGACAAGGAGCTGGAGGAGCGCCTGGACCTTTTGGATGCGGACACGACCGATGCCCGCATGTCCGAGCTGGCTGACGCCATGGGCCGTAAGGCCGAGGAGCTGGCCAACACCGGGAAGAAGGACGAGGCCCTCAAGGTGCTGAACGATGCTGCGGAGGTCACTGCCGATCGCCCCATGGCCAACGCCTACGCCGCCATGAACCTTGCAAGGTTCCAGCAGAGCACCGGCAGCGTCCCCGACGATTTCGGCGAGAGGATGGACAGGGTCATCGATGCCTTGGCCGGTGCGCCGGAGGAGAAGCGCACCATGGAGACCCTGGCCCAGGCCCATATGTTCAGGTCCATGGCCAGGGACGCGGAGGACTACGACGGCCTGGTGGCGGACATCGGCGCCTCCTACCGCATACTGATGGACCTGGCGTACAAGGGAGAGGTCAACGAGATGTTCCTCATGTCCGCCGCAAGGTCGTACCTGGTACTGCTCAACATGAAGGATTCCGAGAAGGCCAAGGAGGTCCGCTCGGAGCTGGCTGAGATAGGCATATCCCAGATGGACCTGGACCGTTCCTCCCGTTCGTCCATGGGCAACGCGGGGAAGAGCACCAGGGTGGACATCGCCCCCAGGCCGGAGAAGCCCCTGCCCGGGCGCAGGCTCAAGAGGAACGTGAAGAAGTCCTCCAAGGGGTGACCTTCTCCGAGGCCAGCAGGTCGGCGAAGGCGGCGCAGAAGAGCGGATAGTGCTCCACGCCGTCGTCGGTGATCATGATGTTCCCGTTCTCGAACTTGATCCATCTGTCCACGGCCTTGCCGCTGTCCATCTCCATGAGCTTCTTCAGCGACCTTGCCCTGCGGTGCTTTCCGGACTTCACCTCGATGGCGCAGATCTCCGCGCCTATTTCTGCGATGAAGTCCACCTCCACCTCCTTGTCCACTTCGTAGTAGTACGGCTTCAGGCTGCAGGCGGTCAGCATCTGGCACACTGAGTTCTCTGCGATGGCGCCCTCGTTCACGGACAGGTCCTTCCTCATCATCGCCCGGAGGGTGCTCTCCCCGTACATCCTGATCAGCAGGCCGGTGTCCGTCATGTACATCTTGAACATGCTGCCGCTGGCGTTCTTCGGCAGCGGGCGCTCAATGGCTCCGAGCCTCCGGCAGATCGTCACGAAGTTGGAGCCCGAGACCCAATCTATCGGCTCCCTGTACTCCCTGATCCCGCGGTTGGCGACGCCGTCGATGTCCTTGAACATCAGGCGTTTGTTCCTCTTCCCGAGCTCCGATGGTATGATCTCCAGCAATCTGAGGACATCGCCCCTGATGCTCTCGTCGGCGTATGCGAGTATGTCCTTCCTGTATCCCTCTATTATGTCGTCCTGCGCCTCTTGGAATTTCCCGGAGTCGTCCGACTCGATGGATCTGAGGACGGGACGTGGCATTCCCCCTATGACAAGGTATCTGCGGTAATGCTCCTCGATGGCATGCAGTTCGTGGACATCGAACGGCTCTGCTGAAGACACATGGTCTCTGATGTACGCAGTCAGCTCCTCGGACATCCCCAGCGCCCAGAGGTACTCTTCGAAATCCATCGGATGCATGCGGATCTCATGCACATATCCGACCGGGTAGCTTTTAGACGATTTCTCCTGCATCCCCAGAAGTGATCCCGAGGCGATGATATCGAGTGTGCTCTCCGCTACGAGAGTCTTCAGGGCGATCATCGCATCCGGGCTTTCCTGGATCTCATCAAGGAAGAGCAGGGATTCCCCTTTCTCTATGTTGAATCCCGAGTATCTCAGCGTGATCTTCTGGATGAGCTGTGAAGCGTTGCCCTTCCAGAACCCGTCTTCGAATGATTCCGACATCAGGTTGATTGTCAGGAAATTGGGATAATTCTCCTTCCCGAACTCTTCGATGATGTAGGTCTTGCCTACCTGCCTTGCGCCGGTGATCAGTAACGCTACATGGTCTTCGGAGTTCTTCCATTCGATGAGTTTGGATTTTATCTTGCGCTTCACGTTGCTATATCTGCCTTTATAAATGTCTACTTTTCCGTTTCGAAAAGTAGCAAAATTACTACTTTTCCGTTTCGAAAAATAGTGAGAATCCTATTTTTCTCTTTCGAAAAGTAGTGACGACGTCTTGGGACGCACAACGATGCGATGCTGTATGGATTGAACAGAAATAGGAATGGCGCCGAGGGAGAGATTCGAACTCCCGAGGTCAGGGACCAGTGGTTTTCGAGACCACCGCCATACCGGGCTTGGCTACCTCGGCTCGGGGGATGACTAACGGATTCTCGTATTTCTACTTTGTTCGATGCCGATATACGCGTCCATGGAATCACAACGGATGCGATGAGGCACGACTACGATGAGCTCATACTCCGCACCGTCCCCCGCTACTGGGAGTTGATCCGCACGCTGGTGGATCAGGTCCCCTTGTCCCGGGAGATGCGCGTGCTCGATGCGGGCTGCGGCACCGGTGCGGTGTCATCGGAGGTGCTCCTCCGCGAGCCGGATGCAGACATCACGCTGTTCGATGCCTCCGAGGACATGCTGTCGATCGCCCGCGGCAGGTTCGGCGGCTGCGTGTGCGTACGCGGCGACATCCGCGACCTCCCCTTCCCTGACTCGTCCTTCGATGCCGTCCTGTGCATGCTGAGCACCCACTATCTCCGCGAGTACGAGCGGCCTGCGTTCCTGGAGGGTGTGAAGAGGGTGCTCAGGCCAGGCGGCGTCTTCGTGTACTGCGAGCACACCTTCCCGGGCGGGGATGCGGACGCGCAGGTCGTCGGAGAGTGGAGGGCTTTCCTCACTGCCAATGGCCGCACGGAAGAGGAGGCCGACGCGTACCTCTCCCGCAGGGGGAGGGTGCACTTCCCGCTGTCTCCCGAACGCCACATCGCGCTGCTGGAGGGTGCCGGATTCGCCGATGCCCGCATGGTCCTATGCTCGTATCCCCAGGCGGTGTTATCCGCCCGCAGATACCTTTTATAGAATCGCATCCTAACATGGTCACCGTGAGGACGGCGCCCGGAGTGCCGTCCGAAGGGTGTAATCTTTATGGCCACAATCAAGAGGGCACTGATCAGCGTTTCCGACAAGAGCGGGATCGTTGACTTCGCTAAGGAGCTCAGCTCGCTGGGCGTTGAGATCGTCTCCACCGGCGGCACCTACAGGCTGCTGAAGGAGAACGGCATAGCGGTCACAGAGGTATCCGAGGTCACCGGCTTCCCGGAGATGCTGGACGGGCGCGTCAAGACGCTCCATCCCAAGATACATGCAGGTATACTCGCCAGGCGCGACGTCAAGGCGCACATGGACGCCATCGCTGAGAAGGGGATCGCCCCCATCGACATGGTGGTCATCAACCTGTACCCCTTCAAGGAGACCGTCCTGAAGGACGAGGGCGACCTGGACGCCATCGTGGAGAACATCGACATCGGCGGCCCCTCCATGATCCGCGCCGCCGCCAAGAACTACAAGTCCGTGGCGGTGCTCACCTGCCCCTGCCAGTACGGCGAGGTCCTCTCCCAGCTGAGGGAGAAGGGCGAGCTCGACGAATCCCTCCTGGCCAAGCTCATGTCGGAGGCATTCGTCGCCACCGCGGAGTACGACAGCATGATCGCCTCTCAGATGAACAGGAGGTTCGGCACCCTGTTCCCCAGGGCGTTCCCCATCCCCATCGAGAAGGTCATGGACCTGAGGTACGGAGAGAACCCCAATCAGGCCGCCGCGTTCTACAGGGACCCGTTCACCAAGGGCCCCACCGTGGCCAAGATGGAGCAGCTCCACGGGAAGGAGCTGTCTTACAACAACATCCTCGACATGGACAAGGCCCTGGACATCGCCATGGACTTCGAGAAGCCAACCGCGGTTATCATGAAGCACACCAACCCCTGCGGTCTGGCCAGCGCCGACGACATCTACGACGCCTTCGTCACCGCATACGCCGTGGACCCCCTGTCCGCCTTCGGATGCATCATCTGCATCAACCGCCCCTGCGACATCAGGGTCGCCCAGGAAATCGCCAAGTACTTCGTGGAGGTGGTGGTGGCTCCGTCTTTCGACGACGACGCCTTCGAGCTTCTGTGCAAGAAGAAGAACATCCGCCTGATGAGGACCGACTGCCCCATCGGCCCATCGGAGAGGGTCAGGGAGTTCAAGATGAAGAAGGTCCAGGGCGGCATGCTGGTCCAGACCGACGAGGACGTGCCCATCGACCCCAAGAACCTCAAGGTGGTCACCAACCGCGCCCCGACGGAGGAGGAGGTCCACTCCCTGCTGTTCGCATGGAAGCTTGCCAAGCACGTCACCTCCAACAGCGTGGTGTACGTGAAGGGCGAGCGCGCGGTGGGCATCGGCGCCGGCCAGATGAGCCGTGTGGACTCGGCGAAGATCGCCACCATGAAGGCCAACGAGCCCACTCAGGGCTGCGTCATGGCCTCCGACGCATTCTTCCCCTTCAGGGACGGGGTGGACGAGGCCGCCAAGGCCGGTGTGACAGCCATCATACAGCCCGGAGGCAGCATCAGGGACCAGGAGGTCATCGACGCCGCCAACGAGCATGGCATGGCCATGGTCTTCACCGGCTGCCGCGTGTTCAGGCATTGAACGCATATGCGGGGGATGTCCCCCGTTGAAACATATTCTGCTGATCAGGCGCTCCCAGATGGGATGATGCGCCTGTGCAGCCTCTTCTCATTCACGGGTCCGATCCTCTCCACACCCTTCGCGCGAATCAGGGGGATCACCGGTCTCTCCTCGTAGCTCCGCTGGTTGCAGATGAGGCCGCTGATGGAGTAGTAGACGATGAATAGCATGACGAACGCAGGTTCGGGGTGCGGGCGAACGGCGATACGGATTCAGATGGGCCGGTCTTGACGACTTCGGAAACGGTGTCGATGCCCGCTCCTTTCTCCAGGAGGGATCCGGCGAACTTTTCTGTGAACCGAACCCGGCGTTGCTCGGGCACATGCTGTGCCTGAGGATTGAGGTGAAGGTCAGGAGGTATGATGAAGGCCACGCGATGCAGATGGTAAGCCCCATCGAGGGTGGGTCAGACACATGTTCATGGGGTGCCTGTACAAGGATGGGCACAGAATCGTGTATGAGTGATGCACTTGTCGGAAGGCAGAACCCGTTTCCGGTGACAGTTCCATCCTGCGGACATTCCCTGCGGGACGTGGCAAATTAATACCTGGGTCACTGTTCGTTACCTTGTCCCGGCGGAGGTGCGGTATTGAGTTCGGCCTATGTTCTGATGCACAAGGATGTGGAGGTCGCCTCATTGGAGATGGATGATGAAGACGGATTGATCTCCGAGGTGTTGAAGGTCCACGACATCAGGCATATGCCTGTCGGAACGGTCTACAAGGGGATGGTGGACGGGCGTGGCGTCAGGAGGTGGTGGGCGTCCCGTTCGATCCCGGCGAGTCGTTCCGGTCTCCGTGATTTCCTCGAATCCCTGGAGCTGTATGATGTCAGAGCTCTTCTGACCAGATCCATGGGCCTCAGCCTCTCCGACCAGTACTGGATATGTCCCGAAGGCTCCGGGATACATTGGAAGGATGTGAACTTCTTCGACAATCCGTTCTCGGATGACATAGGAGACATTCTGTTCGGACGCAGGGCGTCTGGGGATATCGATATGATGTCTCCGGACAACACATCCGACGGCGTCCTCAGGAAGAGATGGAAGATCATCGATGGCAGGCGCTGTCTCATCAAAGGCGGCACCGGTCTTATGCAGGAACCATTCAATGAGTCGATGGCCTCCAGGATCATGACTGTTCTCGGCATCCCCCATGTGGATTATGACATCATGTGGATAGAGAACCGCCCGTACAGCGTTTGCGACGATTTCATCGACCGCGATACCGAGCTCGTGAGCGCATTCCGCATCATGGCGTCGAAGAAGAGGAGGAACGACCGGTCGATCTACCAGCACTATACGGAATGCTGTCTGGATCTCGGCATAGACGTCGTGCCGTTCCTGGACAGGATGCTGATCCTCGACTACATAATGGGGAACACCGACAGGCATACCAACAATTTCGGCCTCATTAGGAACGCGGACACTCTGGAATGGCTGGGGCCGGCGCCGGTGTTCGACAGCGGAACCTCGCTGGGATGCGATCTCCTCACCAGAGAGATCCCTAGCAGGGCGGGAGTCCGCAGTAAGCCCTTCAAGGGCACTCATGCGGAGCAAATCGGGCTGGTGTCTTCCTTGGACTGGGTGGACTTCGATGCTCTGGATGCCGTGCTGCCGGAGCTGGAGGCGGTCATGGACTCCTCCGGAGGGTTCATAGATCCCGCACGCAGGGATGCGTTGATGGGATTCATCAAATCCAGGGTGGATGATCTGCGCTCGCTCTGTTGACGATCACGGGTCCGCATATCGGCGGATCGATCACTGTCCGTCGGACCTGTCGGTGAACTCCTCCAGCTCCTCGGGGATTATGGGCAGTCCGGCGGCCTTCCTCTTCATGTGGCCTCCGGGCCCTCCCCTTTCAAGTCTGGCCTTCTCTATGCATTCCGGGTCGTCGCATACGAACGCCGCGAACACGAAGTTGGTGGATTTCTTCCCGCAGAACTGGCAGGGGTATTCGTCGAAGTTGATGGCCATGCCCGTCGGAATCGGCGGTGTCCCGCTTAAACCTATTGGGCTTCGGAGATGTATTTCTACTTGGGAATCCGATTCTGCATCCATGACCACGGTCGTAGTGAAGATGAAGTTCTGCGACAAGACCCACATGATCGATGTGAATGCCAGGGACGACGGGGATCTGGATGTGCACATCGAGAGCGACTGCGAGAACGTCAAGGAATTCGCGAAGCTGCTGGGCGATAGGCTCACCATAATGGATGTGACGGAGAGGGATAGCAGCAGACTCGCCGACAATGCGATACTGGAGCCGTTGACCCTCACCTGCCTCGCCCCTGCCGGAGTCCTGGACGCGGCTTGGCTGGAGCTGGGCATGCTGTCCAAGTCCCGCGCGAAAGAGGTCGGCAGCAACGAGGTCAGCTACGAGCTGGTGGAATGACGCGCAACAGGTGCCTCTGGCATGCGGCTGACGGCAGGTGCGCCAACTGCAAATGCAAGCGGATCAGGCTGGATGTGCTGAAGATCCCTGACTACGAGATGTGCGTCAAGGAGAGGGACTACGAGACCTGCGCGTTCTTCAAGGAGCGTCCAGATGTCCCGGAGCCGAAGCGATGACCTGGCTGTCAGATCTGGAGGCCGATCTGCGGGCCAAAGAGGACCGCACCGACGCCCTGGACGAGCTTCTGCAGATATCGTTCTCCGGCGACGATGCCGAGCGGGAGCAGGCGTCGTGGTGCCTGGCCAAGATGGCGCAGAACAAGTGCCAGGACATGAGGGTCCTGTCCATACTGGTGTCCATGGCCGGCATCTCGCCGGCGGTGGACGAGAACGTGGCCTGGGGCCTCGGCGAGCTGGCGGGGGTCGGCATCGGCGACGATTCCTCCTTCGCCATCGTCAAAGGGCTCATGCGCTCCGGGTCGGATTCGCTGCGGGCCACGGCGGCATGGGCCGCCGGACGGTACCGTCACAGGATGGGGGTGTCCGATGCGGAATCCGACGGGCTGCTGGAATCATTGGCGGCGGACCCGTCCCCGCTGGTGTCCATGGCCGCCGGCTTCGCCCTGCGCGGAGAATAGAGACCCTCTGCGAAGCATCGACGAAACCGACTTGAGAATGATTCGGAGAATGAAGGATGGTGGGCCCGGCCGGATTTGAACCGGCGACCTCCGCCATGTCAAGGCGACGTCATAACCCCTAGACCACGAGCCCGGTAGAGACCACTGATATCGTGCTTGTTAATAAAGCTATCCCGGACAGCCAGCGGGTCCGGAGCGCAATCGTATATGAACGGCGACGGTGTACGGGCGGCATATGATAACCCTCGGGATCGAAGGGACCGCCCATACGCTGGGGGTCGGCATCGCTGACAGCGAATCCGGGATACTGGCTAACGTCCTGGACATGTACCGGCCGCCTCAGGGCGGGCTGCATCCGAGGGAGGCCGCCAACCACCACGCCGATGTGGTGGCCCCGCTGATCGGCAGGGCGCTGGAGGAGGCGGGTCTGTCGCCGAAGGATGTGGACCTCGTGTCGTTCTCCAAGGGACCCGGGCTGGGCCCCTGCCTGAGGACGGCAGCGACCGCCGCCAGGGCGCTGTCCTGCCGTCTCGGCGTGCCAATCATCGGCGTGAACCACTGCATAGCCCACATCGAGATCGGCCGCGCCACCACCGGCTGCACCGACCCGGCGCTGCTGTACGCCTCCGGCGGCAACACCCAGATAATAGCCTTCTCCAACGGCAGGTACCGCATATTCGGTGAGACGCTGGACGTGGGCATCGGCAACATGCTGGACAAGCTGGGCAGGGAGCTGGGTCTGGGGTTCTACGCCGGCCCGGCTTTGGAGAAGCTGGCTCTGGAGGGCGACAGGCTGCTGGAGCTGCCGTACTCCGTCAAGGGGATGGATGTGGCGTTCTCAGGGATCATGACCGCCGCGCTGGCCCTCAGGAAGCGCGGATGCAGGCTGGAGGACATAGCGTACTCCGTCCAGGAGACATGCTTCGCCATGCTGGCGGAGGTGACCGAGCGCGCCATGGCCCATGTCGGCAAGGACGAGGTGCTGCTGGGAGGCGGAGTGGCTCAGAACAGCCGTCTCAAAGCGATGATCGCGGAGATGGCGGAGGAGAGGGGTGCGGCAATGTACTGCCCCGACCGCCGCTACTGCATGGATAACGGCGCCATGATCGCCTGGCTCGGGAGCATAATGCATCTGTCGGGTGTCCGCATGAGCATGGCGGACACGGTGGTGGAGCAGAGGTTCAGGACCGACGAGGTGGACGTCACCTGGCGGCGATCTGGCTGCCGACGATGCGGTCCAGTTCGGAGAGGAAGTCCGACTCGCGGCCGTTGGGGAACGTCGCGCCGGCGGCGATCCTGTGACCCCCACCGCTCCCGCCTGCGGCCTCCGCCGCCTGCCTGACGGCCACGGACAGGTCCACGCCCCGGTCCAGCTGGCACCACATGCCCCTGGTGCTGACGTTGGTCCTGCCGTCGTTCTGGGTGTTCAGGCCCACGGTGGGCTTCATCGGGTCGCCGAGGTACTGCATGGCGATGCCGCAGATGATCCCGGTGGATCCCATCAGGGAGCTGTCGAAGTACTGTATGTTCTCCATCTGGGTCAGTCCCACTGAGCTGAGGGATGAGACCGCTTCAGCTATGCGGCGCCTGGATGCGTCGTTCACCTCGGCGGCCTGGAGCAGGCAGTCCCTGTCGCCCAGGAAGTATCCCACCGCCACTCCTCCCAGTCCCTCCCTCCCGCAGGAGTTCAGGATGTCCGCAAGGCTCTCCGCGTCGGTGCGGTGGTCCTTCAGCATGTAGCGGTCGCGGCAGACCTCCTTCAGCGTGGTGACGGACACCCCCTGGAGGGCCAGCTTCGCGGCTATGAGGGACGAGAGCCTGCGGCGCTCGTCATCGTCCAATTCGGACGACATCCTCCCGCCATCCACCCCGGCGTCCTGGAGCAGGGCGGACACCGCCGCCTGGTCCCCGGTGACTCCTTCGATGAACGGGTCCGTGGAGAGGTACAGTGATTTGGCCAGCGGCCCGGCGGGTATGAGGGACCCCGCCGTCTTCCTGACGAACCCCCTGCGGGATGCCTCCTCCAGCACCGGGATGTTCAATCCCGACATGCCGTTGAGGTGC
Source organism: Candidatus Methanomethylophilaceae archaeon (assembly GCA_944321505.1). Classification (GTDB taxonomy): domain Archaea; phylum Thermoplasmatota; class Thermoplasmata; order Methanomassiliicoccales; family Methanomethylophilaceae; genus SIG5. The sequence goes on from CALULN010000016.1 coordinate 11,539, forward strand.
TGCCTGTCTCCGGCGATGCCGGCCATGGCGATCTGGGACAGGTCCCAGTTCCTGTCGTCCACGGTCACCGCCAGCAGCAGCGCCATGGTGGATCCGCAGGCGGAGGTCATGCCGTCGATGCCGTACAGGTGGGGGTTGGCGTAGACGATCCTGTCGCTGTTGTAGTCGGTGCGGTGGTGGTCCAGCACCACCACGTCCTTGCCCAGACCCTCCAGCTGCGGGATGTAGGACGCCCCCATGTCGGACATGAGGATGCAGTCCGCGGAGCTGGACTCCACCGCTTCGAAGGTGGTGTCGTTCAGCACCGGCAGGGTGGACACCTGGTATTCTTTCCCCAGCCTCTCGAGCATGACCGCCAGCACGGATGCGGCGGCCACGCCGTCGGCGTCGTAGTGGGAGAACACGTGGATGAAATCGTGGCCGCGGACCTTCTCCGCGGCCGTATGAAGAACGGTAAGCAGTTTGGGGGGTAGGACATCAGCGTCCATCTGACACCTTTACTTCAGCATCAGCTCCGCAGTGTTGATGGAATACTTCCAATCCGCGGGAAGGACGTTGTTCCTCTTGTAGTAGCGCTCGAGCCTTCTGATCTTGGCCTCGATGAGCTGCAGTCCCCTCTTGTTGGAGATGTCCCCCTGGTTGTGCTTCAGGTGGACGTTGAGGGCGATGGCGCGCCTCATCAGGTTGGCCAGGTCCTCCGGCAGGGCGCCCGCCACGTCGTTCTCCTTCATGATGGCGGTGACGGACTTGCCGGTCGCGAGCTTTACGTCGGGGACGCCGTACTGGTCCCTGAGGGTGAGTCCGATCCTGGCGGAGCTGATTCCGTCCTTGGACATCTTGACGACGAGCTCCTCTATCTCGGTGGCTGAGAGAGGGACCCATGCGGGGTTCTCGGTGACCAGGGGGTGCTTGGAGCAGGACTTCCCCTTCCTTCTTGTGTGCATTCTTGCCATGATTTATTCCTCTGAATATTTCAGGCGGCGAGGCTGCCTCTCCGTTATCTTGTCATGATATTTAAAGGAGCCACCGGCGCCTACTCATCGCCGCGTGTGCGGACTACGGCATCGCGGGCCCAGGGCACGACAGACTTGTACTCATCCCTGCCGAAGCTCAGGTCATCCGGCAGGCTGTCGAAGAGGCGGGCCTCCATCTCCCCCTCCCCTTCCTTCTCGCCCAGCTCCGCCGCGCAGACGTCGCAGTACCCTATGTCCCTGACGGCCACCACGGATATGCGGTGCCCGGACTCCTCCAGGAACTCCCTGGCGGCAGCCTCCTGCACGGTCTCCCCCGCCTCGGTCTTGCCGCCGGGCATCTCCCAGCCGTTCCTGCGGGGATGGCGCACCATCAGGAACCTGCCGTCCGCGTCGAACGCGACGGTGTAGACAGTCCTGGGGCGCCGGACGACGATGACCATATGATCCTTCTCATATGGGTCGATGCGGCGGGAGTCCAGGATGCGCATGCCCCTCTCCCTCAGCCTGGCCGTCGTCGCCGAGAAGACCTTCTCCGGGTCGGCTGTGACGTCCTCCGACCTGGCCTTGACGCAGACGATGCCGTACGTCGCGCCGTACCTGTCCATGTTGTCCGCCAGTATGTCGGCCTGCCCCTTCTGCGCCACGTCGGAGTACACCACATCGGCGTGGTCCAGGGCGAACGAGTACTCATCGGGGCGGGTGGCGTCTGCGAGGATCGGGACGACGTTGTCCCTGGCATCCCCCAGCGTCACCAGGTCGCGGAAGGACCTGGGGGAGAACTCCACTGCCCACACGGTGCCTTCGGGCGCGATGTCGGAGACGTGGGACACGGTGGTGCCGTTGGCGGCCCCCAGGTAAAGGACCCTGCTGTCCCTGCGGAACGGGAACTCCCGCCCGCCGCAGGAGAGGTAGGCGCTGAGCTTGCTCCTCCGCGGGTTCCATTCCCTGTACTCGGTGCCGTTCTCGGACACCAGGCGCTCCCCGTACACCCTGATCCCGGGACGGCGGGATGCTGTGTACAGGCGCCCCCTGTCCTCGGACACGGCGCCGTCGGTTCCGCTCAGCGGCTGCATGCGCCCTGATTGCGGGAGCGGTTAATGACGTTGACGCCCGGCACTAACCCATTATACCTGCAACTGATACGGACGGTCGATGTTGGATGTTCTTTCCGCCATCGCGGACAGGGTCGCGGAGGCCGTCCGCCTGATACCGGATAATGTGGACAAGGGGCAGGAGATCTGCATGGGCGCCGACGGCACCCCCACCTCGCAGGTTGACAAGATCGCGGAGAACACGGTCCTGGCGTACATAGAGGGCAACGGCATACCGTTGAACGTCCTGAGCGAGGAGATAGGCTTCGTGGACAACGGGGCGGAGGACATCCTGGTTCTGGATCCGATCGACGGGACCCGCAACTGCGCCCTGGGCATCCCCTACTACACGATCTCCATGGCCGTGTCCCGCACGACCATGTCCGGCGCGACCTGTGCTCTGGTGCGCAACCTGGCCACCGGGGACCAGTACACCGCGGAGAAGGGCAGGGGGGCGTCCCTCAACGGGAGGAGGATCCATGTGAGGGACGGGTTCGACCCGGACTCCCTCACCATGTTCATCTACATGGGCAGGTCGGCGGACCCCGCATCCTTCCGCACCGCGAAGCGGGTCAAGGCCTCCCGCTCGCTGGGGTGCGCGTCCCTGGAGATGGCGGCGGTGGCCGCCGGGAACGTGGACGGGTTCATGATGATGTCGGAGCACCGCGGCCATGCCATCAGGGTGTTCGACATCGCCGCCAGCGCGCTGATCCTGAGGGAGGCGGGAGGGGAAGTCTACGACCCGTCCGGGAACCCCCTGGACATGCCGCTGGACCTGCGGGCCAGGTCCAACTTCCTGGCCGCGTCGGACCGCAGGGTGTTCGATTGGGTCATCCACGGGGAGTCGTCATACAGCCCCTGCAGGCTCAGATACGGGATATTCGCCAACAAGAACGTCCCGAACATCCGCGAGGCGGCCGAGAGGGTGATAGCCGCCCTGGGGGACGAGTCATATCTGGTGGACACGGACCTGGCATGCATACTCGGTGTGCCGGGGGTGCCGCTGGCGGAGATGGACATCGACGTGGCCATCGTCCTCGGAGGGGACGGGACGATCCTCAGGGCGGCCCACGACACCGGCGCCCGCATCTTCGGGATCAACGCCGGCGGCGTCGGGTTCCTGACCGCGGTGGAGCGGGAGCACATCGAAGAGGGGATATCCCGCCTCAGGCGCGGAGACTACACCGTGGACCGCAGGGCCAAGATCGCCGTCTCGGTGGACGGCGAATGGGTGTCCGATGCCGTCAACGAGGCGATGGTCCACACGGATTCGGTGGCGAAGATCCGCCAGTTCAGGGTGACGGTGGACGGTTCCCTGCTGACCGAGGTCAAGGCCGACGGGTTCATGCTGTCGACGGTCACTGGATCCACCAGCTACGCCATGAGCCTGGGGGCGCCGATAATGGACCCCAGGGTGGGGGACGCGTGGATACTGGTCCCCATAGCCGCGTTCCGGTATTCGTCGAGACCGATCATACTGCCCACCTCCGCCAGGGTGACCATAGAGGCGGTCATGCCGGACAAGGGATGCCTGCTGGTGGTGGACGGCCAGAGGGAGATCCCGGTGGAGGGAGGCAGCGTCATAGAGCTGACCCGCTCGCCCGAGTGCTTCAGGCTGATCGAGATGGGTGCGGACTTCTACCAGAAGGTCCGCGACAAGCTGGTGACCTCCCTATGATGGTCCGCGCCATAGACATCAATCTCATCGATGAGATCAACGAGTGCGCCAGGTCCGTCCATCCGGACGAGTACCTCTGCACCCTGTCCGCCGAGGACGGGGTGATAAACCAGATGGTCCTGCTGCCGGGGACGGTGTACGGGGACAGCCACAGCTTCCTGAGCATGTGGATGGCCCCCGCCAACTGCGACATCGTGGGCAGCGCCCACTCACATCCGGGATACAGCAACGAGCCGTCGGACGCCGACCTGGACTTCTTCAGCAACATGGGCGGATACCATCTCATAACGTGCATGCCGTACGACCGCGGCAGCTGGAGGCTCTACGACTCCAGGGGGGAGCCGGCGGACCTGGAGCTGGTCAGTCGTCCGTTCTGAGGTTGATGGCCCCTTTGGTCATCTCGTTGATCCCCACCAGGTACGCCTTGTCGCGGGCCTCGCAGGTTATCACGACGGATGCGTCGTCGGGGTCGTAGCGTATGAGGGACCATCCGGATTCGAAGGACGTCCTGATGCCGTCAGTCGTGGATACGGTGTCTCCGTCCAGGGACCGCACGCCGTCCTCGATGCCTATCCTCAGCACATCCCAGTCCGCGTTCGTCTTGATGCGCTCCTCGGACCGCTGGTAGTCGGGGATCTCCGCCGCCAGGTCGCTGAGCTTCGCCTGCGACGCCATATCCGCCAGGCGGAGCAGTGCGAGGATGCCGTCGGGGGCCAGGGACATGTCGTCCGAGATGACGCGTCCCACCGCGTCCGCTCCGAAGCCGGCGCCGCCCTCCCGTATCTCGTCGGAGACGGCCATTATGTTCCCGGGGGTGCGGACCACGCCTTTGACGATGTCGTCGGCCCCCATGGTGAAGTCGAGGGGGACCGCGATCCTCCGGATCCCGTAGAACGATGCGATCATGATGGGGATCTTGCTGCCCGGTATCCTGACGCCGTTCTCGTCGAAGACGTCTATCCTCCCGCCGTCGTGGCTGAGGGCGGCGCCCATGTTGCAGAGCTTCGTGTCCTTCACCGTCTTCTGCAGCGTCCTCAGGTCCGGCTCGCTCAGGATGTTCTCGGCTCCGTGGGGGACCCTGTACGACAGCATCAGGGTGTCCGCCCCGAGATCGTTGGCGGCCTTCGCCGCCAGCAGGCTGGGGCAGGGGTAGCTGCAGTCCAGAGCCAGCGCGCAGTCCAGGCCGCCGACGAGGCTCTTGAGCCTGTCGGCGTACGCCTCCGCAGTACCCTGGACGTCCACGCATCTGCCGATGCGCTCGTAGGTGGGCAGCAGCAGCCTCTCCTCCTTCGATGTGACGCCGTAGACGTCCGCCTCGCTGAAGAACGAGCCGTCGGGGCGGTGTATCTCGATTCCGCTCATGGAGTCCGGGTTGTGGGTGCCGATGGTGACGTAGCAGTCCGATTCCGCCGGGGAGAAGGGCATGGCGGGGGCGGGGACGATGCCGCTGTGCATCAGGGTCCCGCCGGCGGCCTCTATGCCCGCACGGAACGCCATGTCGATCATGGAGGTCGATGGGTGCATGTCCCTGCAGCACGACACCGTGCGGTACGAATGACCCAGCAGACGGCCGATCCTCAGCGCCGTCTCGGGGGTCATGTCCATTCCGAGGGCGTCCCTGAGTACGAGGCCTTCGTCTCCGCTCATGACGGTGGGATACACAGGCCCCGGTTAAGTCTTTTTTCCGGCGGGAAATCATCTCAAACGGATGTCATCGATGTCGCGTCTTTCGTTTGATCATCATGCACCGGTGATGCTGGATTTTCCGCTTTCGCAACAACCTTTAAATAAAACACATCAGAATCCCTCCGATTGCACAGAAATGTGTCAGAGGGACAGAGATGGCAATGGAGAAGATCGAGTTCGGCAAGGCCAAGATCATAGCTGAGAAGAAGGGGCTGAAGCCCGGGAAGGTCAAGGGGACCGAGGGCATCCAGTTCACCAAGGGCAACAACAACAGGCTCAACGTCATCGGATGGGACGAGTTCGAGGAGCTCCTCGGCAAGAGGAACCTCGCAATCTACGAGTCCGCCGGCTGGATGAAGATAATGAAGGCCGACCGCCAGTAGGCGGGCACTTCCGGAGCCTTCGGGCTCCGGAGCATCAGTTTATTATACCAGTACGCTTTGACGGTGGTTGGGCAAGGGTTACCGAGCTTGGCCAAAGGTGCTAGATTCAGGGTCTAGTCGTTAGTCGTTCGAGGGTTCAAATCCCTTCCCTTGCACCACTTCTGCCCATTCTTCCGATCTGGCTCCTTGCTGTACCTGCATTCAATCCCGCCCTTCCGGCAACGGGTCGGCTCTATATCCTCGGGCGGCGGTATCGAAGCGATGACGGACGCGCCGGAAGGTGATGACTACAGGGCTCTGCGCAACCTGATCTGGATGATGGTGATAATCGCCGGCGTGGCCCTGCTGGCATGGAAGGCCATGCATCTGATGGAGGCCCGCAGGGTCGTCTCGGAGCTGTCATACCTGCTCGTCGAAGGTGCGCTTCTTCCGTATGTATGAGGCGACGAAGCTGACGGCGAGGATGGTCAGCACCAGAGCGATCATCAGCCACTGGGCGGTGCTGCTGTTGAAGTAGCTGTAGAAGAACGCGCTCATGGACAGCACCAGGCCGTACTTCAGGATGCACCCTATCACCACGTAGAACAGCGCCCGGCGGAGGGTCCAGCTCTCGATGACGGAGATGAACGCCCCGGAATAGGGTATCATGGGGGCGATGCGGTTGACCAGCATCATCCTCTCGTCGCTGACGATCAGGAAGTCCACGTACTTCTCCATGGCGTTCCTGAGGCGCTTCGGGAGGCCGTACTTCTCAACGATGGTGTAGAGTATTGTGTTGCCCAGGCATTCGGCGACGATGGCCGCTAGGAGCAGGACCACCGCGAACCCCGGGGTCGGGTCGTAGGAGAACCCCAGGATTATGAATATCTCCGGCAGGAACGGGAACACCGTCGCATCGATGAGGAATGCGAGGAAGACCAGCAGGACCACGCCCGCGGCCCCATAGGGGCCGAATATGTCGAACATGATCTGGGTCAGGTCCATGCCGGGGCCTCCGGTCAGTTGCCTTCGTAGGCGATCAGGGAGCGGACGTCGTAGTCCTTCAGGCGGTCCCTGCCGTGCAGGCCCTTGAGCTCGATGACGAAGATGCAGCGGATCACGATGCCCCCCAGCCTCTCAACCATCCTGCACATGGCCTCGACGGTGCCGCCGGTGGCGATGAGGTCGTCGACGATCACCACCCTGTCCCCGGGCTTTATGGCGTCGGCGTGGACCTCCAGGGACGCGGTGCCGTACTCCAGGTCGTACTCCTCGGATATGGTCTCCCTCGGCAGCTTCCCTTTCTTCCTGAAGAGGATCAGCCCCTTCCCCTCGTTGTAGGCCAGAGGGGCCCCGAATATGAAACCTCTGGACTCCGAGCCCGCCACCAGGTCGAACTCCACGTCCTCCAGCTCCTTCATCAGGCCGTCCACCGCCAGCCTGAACCCGTCGGGATCCTGGATGATGGTGGTGATGTCTCTGAAGATGATGCCCTTGTGGGGGAAGTCCGGAATCGCGGTGACGTAGTCCTCGAGGGAGCTCATGCTCCGCCTTATCCCGCGGGCGGTATAATTCGTTGTCTGTCCTAGAACCACCAGGCCACGGCCATTCCGGCCGCGGTCACGCAGATCAGGGCGAGGGACACCAGGAACCAGTGCCTGTCCCCTTCCAGGAGGAGGGCCGCCGAGGACACCAGGATGCTGGCGAAGGGGATCAGTATGAGTATGGTGATCCCGGCCTTCAGGATCCTCCCCGAGAGGTCCGCATCGAATGCGCCGATGAGCCCTCCGGCCATGAGGATGGCGATCGACAGGGCGATGCCGTACTTCAGCACCGCTCCGGTGCTCCTGTCGAGGTCCATCAGAGGACACCCCCTGCTTCGAGCAGCATGGACACGGCGGATGCGACGAGGACGATGGCGAAGTACTTCTTCAGGGACGCCGTGTCGAAGTACTTCGAGATGTGGGTCCCGGCGAACATCCCTATGTATGCGCCGATGGCTACGTAGGCGGCGTACTCCAACAGGATCTGTCCGCTGAGGAGGTAGATGATGGCGCCCGAGAACGCGGTTATGCCGATCATGTAGCTGCTGGTGGCGGTGGCCGCCTTAAGCGGCACGCCCATGTACGCGTTCATGATTGGAACCTTGATGACGCCTCCTCCCACGCCGGTCATGGAGGAGTAGGCTCCGGCGGCGATGCAGGCGATGGTCCCGCCCACTTTGTGGGACACATCGTACCCGATCCGCTCCCCCGACTTCATGTCGGTGAACCAGAACTCGTGCTCGCCTTCGGCGGATCCGCAGTCCCTGCCGCGGCTCCTGACCATGCGGTAGGCGTTGATGAGCAGGAGCACCGAGAACACCACCATCAGGATCCAGTCCTCGATCATCACCGCCACGAACGCGCCCACGATGGCGCCGAGGGTGGTTCCCACCTCCAGGAGCAGCCCCAGCCTGACGTTCGCCACCTTCTTCTCGGCATAGTATGCGCCGGAACCGGCCGATGTGGCCACTATGCCCACCAGGCTGACGGCGGCGGCCTCGGTGGCGCTCAGTCCGAATCCGATGGTGAGGACGGGGATGAAGATGATCCCCCCGCCGATCCCGAACAGCGCTCCGAGGAGTCCGGCCAGCACGCTGACCGCGAGAAGCAGCGCTATCATCACGGGATCCATAGCGGGCCATGTCCCTCATGGTAGATAACTGAGCCGATACGGTTATCCGTGGGAGCGGTCGTCAGGTGTCTGTGCAGACTGTCCTGGTGAGATACTGTGAGATCGGGCTAAAGAGCACGCCCGTCCGCAGGAGGTTCGAGTCCCAGCTGAGGGATAACATGCTCACCATGCTGGCGGCCGACGGCGTGGAGGCGCTGGTGTCCCAGGGGGAGGCCAGGTTCTATCTGGAATCGGACGACCCCGAGGCATGCGTCCGCTCCATGCGCAAGGTCTTCGGCATAGCATCCGTCTCCGTGGCCGTCGGATGCACGTCGTCCCTGGACGACATATGCACATCCGCCGCACGCTTCACCGAGGGGAGGATCCCGGAAGGCGCGGGCTTCGCCGTCCGCGCCCGCAGGGAGGGCACCCATCCGTACACCAGCATGGAGGTGGGCCGCGAGGCAGGCTCCGCCGTTTCGGATGCGAACCCGCAGGCGCATGTGGACCTGACGTCCCCCGACTACACGCTGTACATTGAGGTGCGGAACAGCCGCGCCTACATATTCGACTCATACGTGGAATGCCCCGGCGGTCTGCCTCTGGGCACCCAGGGGAAGGTCTTCGCCCGCATATCCGGCGTGAGGGACGAGCTCTCCGCATGGATGATGATGAAGAGGGGCTGCCGCGTCGTAGCCTCCGGGGAGGACATGCCGCTGTTGAGGATGTACGACCCCTCGCTGCGGGTATCCGACAGGATGCCGTCGGACGCGCTGGGGACGGTCCACGGGTGCGGATTGGACGACCTCTCCTCCGTGGACTGGTGCGGCATCCCGGCCTATCTGCCAACGGTGGCCATGAGCGACCGCCTGGTGGGAGAGATGTACGCCCGCGTCATGAGGGCGGAGTTCCGATCCGGTTCCGGGACGTTATGAGAAAACGGTGTGCATCCCCGCGAGGGGATGCGGTGAATGCGTTTGGAGGAAGGGCTCACTTGGCCCTTCTCTGGTTGGCCCTGACCGAGGGTCTGCACTTCTCGGCGCCGTTCCCCTTGTTGTGGAGACCGCGCCCCCTCCTCCCTGCGGAGGTCTTGCCGCGGTAGACGCGGTTCTTGTGGGTGTTGTAGCAGATCCAGTTGATCTTGGGGTCGGCCTGTATGACCGGGTGGTGCGGGTCCACGAGGATGATCTCGTACCACTCCTGCTGTCCGTCGGCTCCGACCCAGTAGGAGTTCAGGACCTCGAGGTTGGGGTATCTCTTCTGAGCCCTCTCCTCGGCCATCCTCTGGAGGCTCTTGCCGACGGTGATCTGGAGGATACCTTTCCTCTTGGCTCTCCTTCCGCCCTTGATCTGCCTCTTCTGGAAGGATCCCTTCCTGACCCTTCCCCTGACGAGGACGTAGCCCTGCTTGGCCTTGTAGCCGAGGCTCCTGGCCCTGTCCAGCCTGGTGGGCCTCTCGATGCGGCAGAAGTTCTCCTCTCTCCTCCACATGACGCGCCTCTGCTTGTTCAGGTCCTTCAGGTAGTTGGAGGAAGGGACCTTCCAGGCATCGCCGATGTAGGAGTACATGCTCTTCCCGCTGACGCGGGTCTGCTCCTGTGTCTCTTCGGACATTCGAATCACCTTTTTCCGGATTCGCCCTGTTCGGGTACATTTCCGACGGAGTCAAAGCCCCGTGGGTGACCGCTATGGATGACTCCTATATAACGGGTGCGCACCCGCGTCAGAAGAAGTCGGAGAGCTTCGTCATCTTCGGCTTGGGTTTCGGCGCCGGCGCCGGCTTCTCCGCCGCCGGCCTCTCCGGGGCGTCGAACCCTCCGTCGAACAGGGTGGCCTGCTGCGACCCCATCATCAGATCCTTCTCCGACCATCCGAACACCTCTGTGATGCGGGATGCCGTCTGGGCGATGCGCTCCGCGTAGTACCTGTAGTCGGGCTTGGCGGTGAACTCCTTGCCGATGATGTAGGGCTCCACCACCTGGGGGGTCCTGGAGGAGTCGGTGACGATCCACGAGACCTTCATGCCGGGGATGAACTCGTACCCCATGGCGATGAGTTTCTTCGCTGTCTGCACGCTGGCCTGCCTCTCCGGGTTCTCGTAGGCGTCCAGCCCCTTGCATCCCTTGGATATCACCAGGCTGGCTGTGGGCACGTTGCCGGCGAGGACGCTCTGCACCGTCCTGCGGACGAGTGCCAGCGCCTCCTCGCTGTTCTCGTCCAGTATGTACTCGAACAGCTTCGACAGGAGGTCGCTCTGGAGGTCGAAGGAGTCGGACCTGCGTATCTCGTAGCCTCTGACCAGCAGCTCGTCGGACCTCTCCGGCCACACGATCCTGCCGACGTACCTCTTCTTCTTGCCGTGGCTGAACAGGGGCTCCAGCACCTTCTCGAACTCCAGCGTGCCCCCGTCCTTGGAGTAGCGCTCCGCCATGGCCTTCCCGAACTCCACGGTCCCCTCCAGGTTGTGGTGCGGCGACTCGATGAAGATGGAGTCGGTGTCGGAGTAGATAACCTTCTCCCCCTCCGCCTCTACCTCGGAGATTATGGTCTTGACGGTGTTCCTGGCGAAGGCCGTGATGGACGACCCGATCTGCTTGTCGGTGAACCTGTAGAACGATGAGGCGAACACGCCGTAGAAGGTGTTCATGACCACCTTCACCGCCGCCTGGAGACCGTCGAGGTAGTCGTGCTCCGCATGGTCCTTCGCTTCGCGCATGCGCTTCTTGATGGAGTCCCTCTCCGTCATCAGCCCCTCGAGGATCCTGGGCAGCAGGCCCACCCTCCTCTCCTTCGACATGTAGCGCACGCCGTTGGGGCTGACGATCTCCCCGTCAGGGGATATCGTGGTGAAGCAGATGTTCTTCGCTATGATCAGCGAAGGATACATGGACTTGAAGTCCAGCACGGAGACCCAGTGGTACAATCCCGGGTTCATGGTGTGGACGTACCCGCCCTCGATCTGCTCGGTGCGGGTGGCCCTACCGTTCTGGGGGACGCCGATGCCCTCCCTGTCGGCCATGCGTATGAGCAGGGAGTCCACCAGCGTCGACGTGCCGGACGTCAGAACGTCGGCGGCGGGGAGCTTCGATACCGCCGCCAGGTCCATGCCCTTCCGAACGGTGCCCACCGCCAGGAGGATCCGCAGAGCCAGCTCCGCGTCCTTGTGGCAGTACCTGATGACCTTGGCGCTGTCCGCCGCCCACTCCTCGTCCATCTGCTTGGGGTCCACGTCCATCTTGGACTCCCCCAGGACCTGCAGGGCCACGGCGTTGAGGGTCTCCTGCTTCGGGCGCAGCTCCCTCCGGGCGGCCCACCAGGCGTCCACCACCAGCCTGCCTTTGACCCTCCAGAACTTCTCGGACACCCTCCTGGGCACCGACAGGTCCCTGCCCCAGGTGAGGGCGTCTCCCATCCGGTTGGCTGCGGCGCGCTCCATGATCTTCTTGATGTCGTAGTTGTCGATGTTGTAACCGGTGATGACGTCCGGATCCTCCTTCAGGATCAGGTCCGTGAAAGCCTGGATGATCTCCTTCTCGCTGCCGGTGGCCGCCGGGCACTCGCGTACGGTGCCGCCGTCCTTGACGACGGCGCAGATGGTGAGCAGGAATCCGTGGCGGACGCTGTTCTCTATGTCGAAGCTCAGGTACTTCAGCCCCGGGTCGAAGCTGTCTATGTTCTCGAAGGCCTGCAGTTCAAGGGTGAGGTCGGTGCGGTACCCCAGATCGACGGGCTCCCCTGTCACGCGTATGCAGGATCCCATGTCGCTGTCGTATATGAAGCGGTCCTGGTAGGGGATGTCCGTTCCCAGGAGCTCGAACCTGCCCTTGAGGCGGCCGGTGAAGTTGGACAGCAGCCAGGGCTTGGTGTAGGTGACCTTCAGGGCCTTGCGGACGGATCCGCGGACGAGCAGCTCCGTCTCGTCGGTGGCGGTGACGTCCTTGTCTTTGAGCATGCTCTCCGCCATGCCCTCCCCGGGGTCCAGTATGAAGAAGTAGGGGCGGAACCCGCTGACCACCACCGTGACGGATTCCCTCTCCCTGGTCTTGCCGAACAGCTCTATGAGGACGTCGTCCCCTTCGCTGCGGTAGGATGCGGATAGGATCCTGAGGTCCCTCTGCATGGGATCACCGGTTGGCGACTATGCGTATTACGTCACCGTCCTGGAGCACGTAGTCGGCTCCGACGGTCCGTTTCGTCCTGGCGTTGATGGCGCGGATGAACTTGTCCCCCAGTTCGGTGTGGACTTTGTAGGCCAGGTCCCTGGCGGTGGATCCGCGTGGCACCAAGAACGCGTCCGGCAGCACCCTGCCGAAATGGTCGGTGTACTTGTTCTCGTCCTCCACTGGATACACGGTGATCAGGTCCAGGAGGCCGAATGCGGCCTTCTCCAGGCAGGTCTGCACCCCGGTCCCGCCGTTCCTCTCCATGTTGGCGGACATGTACTCCAGGGCATTCCGCTGGCCGTCGTTCATGCTGGCGCCGTCCCTGACCTTGAACGTCCTGTCGCCGGGAGTGTAGTCCACCAGCCCGGATTCCGCCGCCTTCTTGAGAGCCAGCTCGGTCTCGGCCATGGTGGGCACAGCCATGTCGGTAACGCCCTCGACCAGGGCGATGTTGCCCTCGGGGGCGATGTCCGCCTTGTTCATGGCCACAATCATTGGTTTGGATACCTCGCGGATGCGGGTGGCCAGTGCCAGCATGGTCTCCTCCGTCCATTTCGTGGGGTCCTCGGGAGGGTTCACGTCCCTGACAGCGGTCTTCACCTGCGCCTCGGTGATGTTGAGTCCCGCCAGGCGCTCGTATATTACCGTCTCGGGCTTCGCCCCGGTCATCTTCGCCGTTCTGGCTATCTTGCCGAAGCCGTTGCTGAGGATCTCGGCGATCCAGTGGTCTATCTCGCCCCTCAGGAAGGTCACGTCCTCTCTGGGGTCGTTGTCACCGGGCTTCCCCGGGTTCCCCTCGATGTCCGTGCTGCCGCTGACGTCTATGACGTTGATCAGCGCGTCGGCCTGCCTGAGGTCGTCCAGGAACCTGTTCCCCAGGCCCTTGCCCTGCCAGGCGTCCGGAACCAGGCCGGCCACGTCCAGCAGCTCCACGGGGATCATGCGCACCCCGTCGACGCATCCGGAGTTGTGGGGGGTGCAGGTCACGCCCAGCTCCCTGCAGGGGCAGGGGGACCTGACGTATCCGACGCCCTTGTTGGCGTCGATGGTGGTGAAAGGGTAGTTGGCTATCTCAACCGGGGCCATGGTGGCCGCCCCGAAGAAGGTGGACTTGCCCACATTGGGTTTCCCGACGATGCCTATCTGCATATGATCCCGACGGTGATTGCGTTCCGTCGGTAAAAAAGCTGGGTCATCTCATACTCATCCGCTGTTGAGGTACACGCATTAATCCCGTCTCCGAGTGCTTCACGACCCATGGCGGGTCGGCTGCAAAGGGTTCCCGGACCGAATAATCCGACAGACGTCCGGTCCCGTAGGTTCCGGAGTATTCGAAAAGTGTCGATATCCGACCGAAACCGTCCGAAGCGACAGGAGATAGCCGACGAGCCCGTTCCGGAGCCTGATGGAATGAGTCCGTCCGGAATCCATTCCGGCGGTCGCACCTCGATCATCTCGTCAGAGTCAGGTTGAACGCGGATGGTCTGTTCCGGACAAAGGACTGATTACCCCCATGCGGTTTGATTGCACATGGCTGGCAGCGGAGGCCATAAGGCGATAGATATGAAACTGGATGGTCGTTGGAGCTACGCATTCGTCTCAGGGATCAATCGCTGCGACATCTCGCCGATGGCTCTTTATCTTCTGTCAAAAAGACATCCAGTACGGTTGCAGGTTCCGGACCTGCCGCCATGATGTGTCATTCCAGGAAGCCTCGGCGGGGGCACCGTCGAAATCGGAATAAAACAAAGGCGGGGGAGGGGACCTCCCCCTGTTTGCGTTCCCTTCTCACGGCCTCCTGAAGATCAGCGTGCCCATCCAGAGGATGAACATGCCCGCCGCGACTCCGCACACGGTGAATATCGCGATGATCGCGAGATCCGTTCCGCTCTCCGGAGGCGCCTCGGGCGCCGGAGCATCGACGGAGGATACGACGTACACGGAGTTGTGGTCGGTGGCGAAGGTCACCGATGAGGAATCGTAGGACACGATCTCCATCTCCTGCGATATGCCTCCGACGCAGTAGTACACCGCGGGGACCTTCCCTTCGGACGGCTTCCACGGCAGGGTAATCTCCATCCTTCCGCTGTAGTCGGCGCTGTCGGCGGTGACGGTGATGCGGTACGCATCTCCCTCGGCGGCGAACTCGTTGGCGATGGCCTCGATCCCTGCGGTCAGGGTCTTGCCTCCCAGAGACGAAGCGTCCTTCACCACTATCTGTCCGGAGGCGGCACCCGCTCCGGATCCCACGGAGAGGGTCACGTTCAGACTGCCCGACGGCGACTCGGGCATCTTCACGTCGGCGTATCCGGAATCGGATGATGCCTCCATTCCGTCATCCGAAGGAGTCGGGGCCTGTATCGAGGAGAACACTGCGGTGAGGACAAGGTCGCCGGTCACGGGGGCCGACATGTCGTATCTGACGCCGTCGAGGGCCCAGTACTCGAACGCGTACGTCACATCGCCTTCCGCCGCCTTGACGGGATCGTCATAGGGCGCCGCTGCAGCGGAGCCGTGAGTCACATCGATCTCGCTTACGGTTTCGCCCTCGGAAACGAAGGTCACCGTGTGGGTGACGGGCTTCCATACGGCAGTATAGACCGCGTTGCCGCCGACGGTTACTGTGCCGCTGATGACGGTTCCGTCGGAGGTCGCCCATCCGGCGAACTCGTATCCCTCTCTGGCTGGCGGGGACGGCAGCTCGATCGTGGAGCCGTTATCGGCTTTGATCTCGCTTACGGTTTCGCCCTCGGAAACGAAGGTCACCGTCTTCTCCGTGTTTCCGTACACGAACAGGATGGACGAATCGTTGTACCACACCAGGTATCCGCTGGCGGTGGCCATGACGGAGGTGGTGGCGTACTGAGGTGCGCCCATGTTCTCCAGGTATCCGACCTTGCCGGAGGTCTGCCCCTGACAGTCCTCGTAGACGCAGATGGACTGGGTGGCTCCGTACGGCACCACGTAGATGTAGACCTTCCAGTCGTTCTCTTCGTTCGCGTAGTATGTATTGAGGACGATTCCGCCGTGGGTGAACGTTCCGGTGACGGTGTAGATCACATCGAACGTCTCCATGTCCATCACATACAGGGTGTCGCCTACGGAAACGTATCCCCTACCCATGAAGGAGGCGAGGCCGGATTTCTGACCCTGGATGGTGTTGACGATCTGGATGCTGTTCTCGAGGAAGTGGCCGTCTTCCACAGCGATGCGGACCATCGCAGGGTTGCCCACGGCCGCCGGTCTCGTCTCGCCGAAGAGCCCTTTGGTGTACGTGTTGAAGTACAGGTACCCGTCATAGACACTGATCCATCCGTCGTCCCAGTAGTGGCCGCCGACGTACGGCGTGGTGTCCATGCGGTCCGTGAGCGCTCCGGTTTCCAGATCGATGGAAGCGAGACCTCTGGCTTCTCCGTTCCTGTTGCTTGTCAGGAAATAGGCATAGCCGTTGTAGATCGCGATGTGGTCGCTGTCTTTGCCGAGATCCGGATCGTTTTCGGGGTTGGCTGCCGCGAACCAATCCGTCACGCATACGGTCTCTCCGCTGTCATCGGTCTCCAGATGCTCCAGCGCGAACCCGTTGGTGAACATGCCCAGGAACTTGCCGTCGTATTCGATCACCTTGGTGTAAGCGTTGTTGAGTTTGGCTACCGGGTTGAGGTCAGTATCCATGATCTGTTTGTTCGCCACTTCCACGATGTACCCGTTGACGTAGTACAGTTCGTCGGCGGCAGCCTCCAGTTCGATGCTCAGTGAAGAGGATATGATCTCGCTGTCCAGTTTCCCGTTCAGATCGATCCTGATGACCTTGTTTTCGTCGGAGATGTATAGGTAGTCCTCCACGATCACATGCCCGGCAGGCATGGCCTCGTAGTATCCGTCCAAACCTCCCTCGCCGCCGTACGATTCGCCGATGAAGAGCATCTTCTCCACGGTGTCGCCCGGGATGGGGAGCGGTGCATCGATCACGAACTGGTATCCGGAATGGTAGTATGTCGCAGAGACCGTGACCGTAAGGTCGGTGCCTGCGGACACAGTCTTCGATACCGAGCACTCGCCGTCGTATTGGCCGTTGACGTACCATCCGTTGATGCGGTAGCTGTTCCCTCCGTCGTAGACGAACGTGACGTCGCTGTTGGCGGGGATGGCATCGCCGGATGCGATCTCCGTCCCGTCGACATAGGCCGAGATCTCACCCCTCGCGGAGGAGAACGAGACTATCACGGTCTCCACATCGGAGATCATCGGCGAGCTGTAGAGCACCAGATCGCTGAGGATCCCCTGCGAGAAGTCGTAGGGAGTCTCCGAACCCTCCGTGTACCATCTGGTGATGGTCTGTCCGGACCGGTTCTTCAGATCGGACAGGTCCAGATCCTCGCCGGTGACATACGTCTTTGAGCCAAGGTACCTGCCGTCGTCGATGAACTGCAGGTTGTATTCGCACGGAACGACGCCGGAGATCACACCCTCGGCATCGGCGGTGAGCACGCAGTACAGAGTGCCGCTGCCGAACGCCTTCACCGTCTCTCCGCCTATGGTCAGCGTGAGGTCCCGGATCTCGTATCCCGGACTGGGTATCACGCGGAAGTAGTACGTTTCTCCGTGCAGAGGTTCGGAGATGTTCTCGATCGTGTACTTGTCCGTTTCGGGGAGGGCGAGAACATATCTGTTCTTGGAGAACCCGTCGAGGATCAGAGTCGAGGATCCTTCGGGGATCGCGAAGGTGTAGTTCCCGTCCTCTCCCGGAGACACGGTTGTGTTTCCGATCTTCACGGAATACCGATCGGAATACCCTTCGCCCACTTTGATGGAGATGGTGGCGGTTCCGTCGGCTCCCGACACGTAGTCGTATTCCGCTCCGTCGTAGGGCGTAAGGAACACCGTGCCGGTGTCGGACCCGATGTAGTAATCGAAATTCTGCACCTCTTCGAGGTCTTCGAATTCCGAGGCTTTGTCCAGCGGTATCACCAGCGTGAGCACCGCAGAGCCGCACCCCACGAATGCCTGGTCGTGGAATGCATCCCTGTTGCTCATGACATAGACGGTTTCGAGGTTGGGGTTGTTGCCTATGCTTCCCTTTGAACTATAGCTGTATCCGACTGCGTTTCTGTCCAGTCCCTTTCCGAGGTAAAGCTCCGACAGCATCGGATTGTTCCTGAGCGTCACGCTGGAAGCATTATCCACTCTGAGCTCGCGGAGGACTTCGCTGCCGTTTATCGATATGCTGACTTTGATATCGTCTGATATCAGGACCTTCTCCAGGTACTTGTTCCCGCTCACGGAGATTGAGAAGGATCCGCTCCCGTAGAAGTTGTCCCCGGAGGTCGTTCCGCTGAAGTCCAGATACTTTATATTCTCGGTGTTGCTGAAAACAGAGGAGCCCATGATCAGCTTTTCCGGGGCGGTGAATCCCGAGATTCCGGAGTATCTGAATGCATAGTCTTCGATACTGACGGATTCGGAATCGAAGGACAGGGTGAATTCTCCGGGGCTGAGCACGAAGGCGTACTCGGAGACGGTCTTCAATGTGGAAGGCAGTTTGACATCTCCTTCAGCCAGTGCGGCAAGGACAAGGGTGGATTTATCCGCGGTCAGCACCAGTCCGGACTCGAGGACGTAGTTCCCCTCCTCCACAACGATGCTCTCCAGCTTCTCCAGCACCCCTTCCCTGACGGCTTCGCCGGAGAATATGCTGCCCGTCAGATTCCTGTAGTCCGATGCGATCCTCAGGACTCCGTCCCATCCGGCAGGAACGGTGTAGGACATTATGTATCTGGCAGGCTCGGGATCTCCGGACTCTTTGAGCAGGTGGACGGTTGCGTATGTGAACCCGTTTCCGTCCGTCGTCAGGAGCGAGGAGCCGGCGAATGCGCTGGTGCCGACCTCCGATAAGCCGGAATCGACATAGACCGCATCGAGGCTTGTGCAGTCCTTGAATGTGTTGTTGCCTATCTCCACGACGCCGGGTGCGTTGACGGTCACAAGGGACGTGCATCCGCTGAATGCGCTCGAAAGTTTGGTGACCGCTTCGGGGACATCGAAAGTCGTCAGGGACGTGCATCCTTTGAATGTGCTGTTGAGGGATGTGGCCCCGGAGCCGATATCGACTTTGGTCAGGGACGAGCAGTTCTCGAACAGGCCCTGGGCGTTGCTGCCCGCAGCACCGATCTTTACTTCTGTCAGGGACGAGCAGTTCTGGAAGACCCTCCTCTCCGCTACGAATGAAGCGGGAAGCTCGGCCTTGGTCAGGGACGTGCATCCGCGGAAGGTGTCCTGCACGGTCTCTCCCGTCGCGCCCTCGTCCACTGTAAAGGCGGCCAGATCCGAACATCCGTCGAATGTTCTGTTGCCGAACACGGCGTACGACGGGATGTGCACAGACGTTATGCCTGTTTTGCTGAATGCGCTGCTGCCGATAGTCAGGTTGTGCCCTTCCGCAACATCTTCGGCATCGGCGAAGGTGATGGATTCGAGGCCTTTGCACTCTGCGAAGGCTTCATTGCCTATGCTGGTCAGCGTCGAAGGGAATGATATGGATTCGATGCCGGCGGGCTTGTCCGCATCCCCGGTCCCGAATGCGGATGCGCCTATCTCTTCCAGACCTTCAGGCAACGTTATGCTTGTGAGGGACACGCAGCCCTGGAACATGCCGCTGCCGATGACTTTGAATCCTGTCGGAAGATTCACTTCGGAAAGATGCTCGCAGTCGCTGAAGACATCGCTGCCCATAGTCGGAGCAGATCCTTCTTCGAAGGTGATCTTCGTCAGCATCGAGTCGGAGAACGCGGATTTCTCTATGGATGCAACCGATGACGGGAACGTCACCTCCGTCAGCCCCGTTCCTTCGAATGCGTTTTCGCCGATGGATATGATCCCTTTGAAGTCGAAGGATGTCAGATCCGCACGGTTCTGGAATGCATTCCTCCCTATGGATGTGATGCTTGCGGGAAGGTTAATCGTCCCTTCTTCGACATTCTCGTTGCCGGCATATGTGACGGTCTTTGTGTCGAGCGATATCGCCGGCCATACCGTGATGTTCGCCGGCAGGATGACCTTTTCCGCTTTGATCGTGTTGATGCTGCCGGTGCTCACGTTATCGCCGACAGTTCTGGTGTAGGTGACGGTGAGCGTGCCGATCTTCACGTTGCCGTAGATGCCGAACGAATTCTGCTCGCTGATCTCCACTTCGGCTATCACGCCTTTCATGTCGGTGAACGGCCTGTATCCGGTCTTGATTTCAGACTCGATGTTTATTGTCGCAAATTCGTTGTTTGCGTACTCCCCGAAGAACCTGAACGCATAGTCGCCGATCTCGAGTTCGCCGGTGCATTCGAAAGTCACAGACTCGACGTTCGTGTATTCCAGAGGGTTCTTTTCGAAGCCGAGATACTGCCAAAGGGGCGTTCCGTTCTTGCGTTCGGTATCCAGGAGCTTCTTGTCGTACGTGGCGAAGGCGTACGGCGCGATTTTAACGACAGTCGAAGGAACGGTGACTGCGCCAGTGGGGTTGAACGCCCTCAATAGGGTAACGGGTGAACCGTTCTCGCCCTTCTCGTACAGGATTCCGTCCGTCAGCCGGAAGTTCTTGTTCCCCGAAGCCAGTGTAGCATCGATCCCGTAGAATTCGGGGAATGCGCCCTCACCTATCTTCTCCAGGGAAGCAGGCAGGGAGATCTCCTTGACAGAAATCGCGCCTTCCAGGGTAACACCGTTGAAACTTGTACCGTAGTAGCTCTGGAACGCCCCCTTGCCGATTTCGGTCACTCCCTCCGGGATGGTGATGCGGCCTTCTACGACCGAGCCTTCGACACCGATGGTCTTGAGGTTCTGGCATCTGCTGAAAGCATAGTCTCCTATCGACTTAATCTGCGTGCCTTCGGCGAAAATCAGGGTTTCTAGATCAGAATTGCTGAATGCCCCGCTGCTCGAGGAGGTTGATGATTCAATCGAGGTCACCGTCTTGGGAATCGTGATGGAAGTCGATGCAGAAGATGAGAATGCGCCGCGACCTATTGTAGTGACGGTATAGGACTCATCCGTCCCGTCTCCGTCGGAATCGTAGAGGACTGTTTCGGCAATCGAAGTCACCATCGCTCCGGTCAGAGCCTTGGTGACCTTGGCGGTCCCGTCGGACCATAGTGACACGGTGTACCCTTCGTCCAGAGTTGCGGTTCCTACCTGAGTAGGGGCTTCGGCATCGACGGAAACCGATGCCGATGTCCCGGCACCGCTGTCTGCGGTGTCGGTCGCGATAGCTCCCCCCCATCCTGCGACCAGAATGGCCGCCAGGAGGGCGGACAGCACAATCAACAGCTTGCTTTTACTAATGTTATCATCCTCCAAACCAGTTGGATGATACATCCAAATCTTTTGAGCGTTTAATGGATGCCATCGTTGGATGGGTTGGCACTTACGAAACGGGAGCACGGCCTACGCATCCGCCGGAGGAGAGTCGTCACAGACGGCACACGGCGTCCGACACCTCTCCAAGCTCCGACGGGCGCAGGTCCTCCGCCCTGCTGTCGGCGTACGGGACGGTGCACCCCTTCGGGATCAGGCCGGAGACCCTCAGCGCGGTGCCGACCTTCTTCCTGCGGTGGTTGAACACCGCTTCGGTGACCCTGAAGAACGTCCTCTCGTCCAGGACCTCGAAGGGCGGGTCGCGGGGGACGATCTCCACGAGTGCGGAATCCACCTTGGGGCGCGGACGGAATCTGGATGCGGGGACTGTCTCCAGCATCCTGCAGTCCGCTCTGTAGAACAGGTTCACGGTGAGCCTGGAGTATTCAGTGGACCCGACGTCCGCGGTCATGCGCTCCGCGAACTCCTTCTGGACCATGACCACCGCCTTCCTGAACCTGCAGTCCAGGAGCTTGAATATGACGGGGGTGGACACGCTGTACGGCAGGTTGCTGACGAACACGTCGAACTCCGGGAACGGGACCTTCACGGCGTCCCCTCTGATCAGCCTGAGGCTGCCGCCGTACTCCGATTCTATGTGGTCGGCGAGGGTCTCGTCCAGTTCGATGCAGGTGACGTCGGCTCCGGTGTCGACGAGCCTCGACGTCAGGATGCCCAGCCCGGGGCCCACCTCCAGCACCCTGTCCCCTGGGGAGATGCCGGCGTAGGCCACATGACGGTCGGCCACCCTGTCGTCGATCAGGAAGTTCTGTCCCCTGCTCTTCCTGGGGACCACGCCCGTCTCGGACATCAGGCGTCCGGTGTCGCTGCCCTTCATTTCGAGACGAAGAGGTAGTGCCTCCTCTCCGGATCCTTGATCTCCAGGAGGATGCGTGCGACGATGGGCTTGTCGGCCCCTTTCAGCAGGGGCACCCTCTCGTCAAGGTCGGCGAAGTCCTTGAACTCCCCGCGCTTGCGCTGGTCGAGGATCTCCATCATGGTCTTCTTCCCCAGTCCGGGGAGCTCCTCCAGCAGGTGCTTCTTCAGGGAGATCGGGCCTGCGGTGTTGTAGAAGCGGATGTATCTGGCCTGGTCGGCCTTGACTATGTCTCCGACCACGTAGTCCAGCTCAGCCAGGGCGTTGTTGGTGAGCTCCTTGGCGGTGACGCGCCTCTTGACGTGGTCGATCTGGGTGCGCAGTTCGGGGTCCTTGCCGATGTACACCCTGTCATCTATGCTGATGACGGCGTCCGCCTTGGGGACAAGCTCGAATAGCTTGAACTCCTTCTCGCCGACCGCGTAGCATATGGGCTCCTTCTTGGAGAACCCGGCGGACGGCAAGCCTGTCGGCAGATAATCTAGGATGTAAGCGTACTCCTCCATGCAATCACCAGCCCCAATGCACTCACTGGTATTTGGCTACTATCTCGAGGATGCTGTTGACGAGGGCCTCGTCGACGGCTATCCTCTCCTTCTGGAGGATGGCGCGTACTTCTGAAGGGTATTTGGGGAGGATGTCCGCGATCTTCACGGCCACGGGCTCGGTGATCTGCTCCAGGGCGGAGGCCTCTGCCACGATGGCCCTTGCGTCCTCTGCGCTGATCTTGATGGAAAGCGAGTGGGTCAGCGCGGAGTTCTGGATCTGGTTGAAGCCACCCTCTCCCCTCCTCTCCTTCTCGGCGGAGAGCAGGTCGCGGACCTCTGCCAGCGTTACGTACTCCTCGGACATCCTTGATTCCTCCTCGGACCTCAGTTGCTCTTGACGAGGTGCTCGGGGCGTGCGACGACGATCTTGGTCTTGTCGCCGTCCTTGACGCTGACCTCGAAGGCAGCTCCCCTCTGGCCGATGACCACGCCGGTGAGGCCGTGGAACCTGGAGAAGGGCATGCCCTTGTGCACGCTGGGGTCGATGATGATGTTGACCTTCTCGCCGTTCTCGAAGCTCTGGAAGCCTCTGGTGATGGGGGAGAGACCGCGTGCCCTGGGCTTCTTCTGCAGCAGGGTGCGGGTCTTGGTGCGTGTTCCTTTGGATGCTCTCATTTCAATCCCTCGTTGATCGCTATGACGTCAAGCTCCACCACTCTGCACTGGATTCCCAGTGCGCCGGAGAAGCTGGGTACGCACCTTCCCTCATCCCCCGAGACGAACTCCTTCACGTAGGTCCCGGACTGTGTCTCCAAAGTGAGGCTGAACGTGTCGTCACCCAGGACCTCCGCTTCGACCCAGAGTATCTCCCGGTCTCTCACCAGGTCGGCCCTTCTGTGCTCGACCCTGCGGGGAGTCCTCTGGTTCAGGTGGACATTCCTGAACGATGAAGCCGCATTAATTACTTCTTCTTTATTAACTTTGCCCTCCGCCTTTACTATAACGCGATAGGTCTTGGTGGGTTCCGCGGTCTTGGTTCTCTTCACCTCGTCGCGGTCGGTGTAGGACAGGTAGAGGTACTTGGCCAGGTCCGACCGGTTGGCCTCGGCCTCCAGCCGGTCCAGGTCCACGTCCCTCCTGCGCGGCTGGCTGATCTCCAGCACGAAGGGCCTCCCCTCTCCGAGGCAGCGGGCGTCGATGTCCTCCCTGCCCATGCCGTGGAAGAAGTGCTCCTTCCCGTCGAACATGCGGAGAGCCACATCGCCGATGATCTCCTGCACGGAGGTCTGGTACATCTTGCCGGTCCCGCCGCAGCGGGGGCAGCCCTTTCCGTGGCACACCCTGCAGGGCCAGACGGTCTGGGGAATCTCCCTGCTGAGCTTGAGGTATCTGCCTTTGATGAACACCGGGGACAGGTCCAGGCTGACCTCGGCGAAGCGGGTGTCTATGCAGGCGACGCACTGGGGCGCCTTGAACTCCACCGGGCGGTGGATCATGGGCAGCGCGGCTTTGCCGATCTCCCGGTTGAGCTCGGTCTTGATGGACTCGTAGGAGTCGAGGCCGTGCCTGTCCCAGATGGCCTTCTCCTTCTCAGCTATGGCGGGGTCCACCTTGGATCCCACCAGGAAGTTGTCCGACTCCACGCCGTTCACCTCCTCTGCCACGGCGTCGGCGAAGAGGTCCAGGTCGGCGAACAGTCCGCCGCAGAGGGAGCAGGACTCCTCGTCCACCTCCTCCGTCCCGGCGGCCTCCCTTATGAGCCTGCCCCTGACGTCGTTGGTCATGCCGGTGCCCATCTTGGCGAACATCCTGCCCAGGCACCTGTCGCAGAGGCCCTCGGCGGCCACGGCGGCCGCCAGCCCGGTATCCGGCATCCAATCCTCCATGGGTGGCACCTCACAGGTCGAAGCCCATCTCGGCTATCCTGAGCCTTGGGCGCTGGCTTTCCAGGTAGCGGTAGACGGTGGCGTGCTCGCTGCCGTTGAGTATGAGCTCGATGGCGTGCTTGGCCACCGGCATGCTCACGCTGCTGCCGATCAGCCCGACGGTGTTCCCGTAGACGATCATGGTGACCCCGGTGAGGTCCTCGATGATCTTCCTGGTCTTCCCCCTCTCGCCGATCAGCCTCCCCCTTATCCTGGTCAGCTGGTTGGTGCGGCTGCCCACGAACTCCTTGAGGTCCACGATCTCCAGGTACTCGTCGTCGTCGAACAGCCTGGTGGCCTGCTCCGGGGAGAAGCCCCTGCCTATGGCGCGCACCACGTCCATTATCTTCAGCGCCATCAGCGGGTCGGTGCCGTCCCTCTCGTCATGGATCAGCACCTCGCCCTCCTCGGCGTCTATGTCTATCTTGATTCCGGCGATCCTCTGGATCATCCGCTTGGTCTCGCCCTTCGGACCGATGAGCGCACCCACCCTGTCCTGCGGTATCCTGATGCTCCTCATTCCTCATCCTCCTCGTCGTCGCCCTCTCTGAGGGTCTCCTCCATTATGGTCTCCGGGTCTATCACGTCCGCGCCTCTGTTGGCGAAGAACCTGTTCACGTTGACGATGTCGCGCATCAGGAACTCCTTGGCGTTGTAGAAGTCCGCGGTCATCGCCTGGCCGCAGTCGATGAGGACCGGCTCCCCCTCCCAGACCAGTATGTTGTACTCGCTCATGTCCCCGTGCACCAGGTGCGCGTCGCGGTACCCGTCTATGATGAAGGAGACCACCTCGTCGTACATCTCGGTGGGGTCGTCCAGCGACACGTCCTTCAGCTGGGGCGCCGGGCCGGTCTCGTCGCCGATGTACTCCATCAGCAGGCAGTTCTTGCGGAACGCTATGGGCTCCGGCACCGGTATGTCGGCCTCGTAGTACCTCTGGAGGTTCCTGTACTCCTTGTTCGTCCAGGTGTAGATCATCCTGGGGCGGGTCCCTGCGGCTCCTTTGAACCTCGGATACCCCTCTATGTACTTCGACACCCTCTTGAAGGTGGATGTGCTGGTGCGGAAGATCTTCAGCGCCAGGGGCTCTCCGTCCTCGTCCGTGCAGTAGAAGACGTTGCCCTCCTTCCCGGTGGATATCGGGTGGTGGACGGTGTCGATCAGCCCGCCGGTCATGAAGTCGTAGATGACCATCAGGGTCTGGCGGTCGAACACCTCCGCGTCCGTCTGGCGCTCGTCGCCGGTCCTGTTGGTCTTCAGGGCGTCCACGTGCCTCTCCACGTGGGCGAACATCTCGTCGTATGAAACCGCGCGGACACCCCCGCTCAGAATATGTCGAGGTTGTCGGGGATCTTCTTCCTCTTGCTGAGGTTGGTGGCCTGCGTCTTGGTGTAGCGGAACCTTATGTCGCACTTGTCCGGCTGGAAGTCCCAGACGGAGATGATCAGCAGGTCTCCCTCTCTGATCCACATCCTCTTCTTGATCTTGCCGGGGATCCTCCCCATGCGGGACACGCCGTCCTCGCACATCACCCTTATCTTGGAGGCGCCCAGGAGCTGGTCGGCTATGCCGAACATCTCGTTCTCCTTCACGTTGGGGAGGCGTACGCGGGTGACGTCCTCCTCGGGGCTCTCCATCGGCTCGTTGTCGCTCATGAATGTCACTCCCTAGGTCCGTCCGATGTTTTTGAGCGCTATTAACCGTTTCCCCGGCGCTACGGGGGCGGCCGGCATAGCCAGTGCGCCTCCGGCGCCCGTCGGACGGATGCATCGGGAGCCTTCAGAACCGGTATGGTGCTCATGCCGGGATTCGAACCCGGGTGTCAGCCTCGAAAGGGCTGAATGATTGGCCGCTACACTACATGAGCAGTGGGGCTGGTTTAACGGTGCTCCTTTAATATATTTTGCCCCGACCCCTCATACTCTGCGGGGATCGTAGACCTTCCTGCGGTACTCGGCGCTCTCCGACACGATGCGCGACACGGTCTTCGGGGTCACGAGCCTCACCCTCGGCAACCCCTTCGGGTACTTCTCGAGGAAGCGGTCCATGAGGTTCCTGTCGGCGCACGCGTGGGTCTGCAGGTACTCTCTGCTCCAGTTGCGCACCATGGAGAAGACGGACTCGATCCCGCCGTTGTAGAACTCGTTGGCCAGGACGGCCACGGTTATGGGGCTGTCCCCCAGCACCGCCACGTTGCTGCCGCGGACGGCGTACTCATCCCCGTTGTAGGATATGGCCAGGCCGGAGCTGTCCCTGACGAGGTCCAGGGCCTGGTAGTCCGAGTTCCCGGTGCCGATGGCCACGGTGTCGTCCATGCCGATGGCGTTCTTGCGGATGATCTCCAGCAGCGCGTAGGCCTTCTCGCTGGCGGACATCGCGGGCACATGCCTGAGGTCGTCTGCGAAGCCCATCCCCGGCACGGTCTCCAGCAGCATCCCGTCGACGGTGTCCACCAGCTTGGAGTCCTCCGGGGTCAGGTAGCGGCTGTCGGTGACGGAGTACAGCTCGTCGGACAGCCTCAGTTTGGTGATGGCGTCTGCCATCTCCCTCAGCGCCTTCGCGTCCTTCCTGTCCACCTGCACTTTGTCGAAGGAGAGGGCGCAGCAGGTGACGGACGCCAGGGGTAGGCCGGTGGCCTCCGCCAGCGCCAGCACCTCGTGCTCGTAGCAATCCGTCGCCATGAAAGAGGGCAGCTGGCTCCACAGATAGTCCACCGCTTCGGCGGCGCCGTCCATCAGCTTCACGTTCTCTCCGGAGAAGCGGTACGCGTCCTCGTCGGTGAGCCCCCCGGCGCGGAGGAACGGAACGACCGCCCGGGCTACGCTGCCGATGCCGTCCTCTCTCGAGAGGGAGTAGGTGGTCACGGTCTCGTAGCGGCAGAGCGCGTCGTAGAGCCTCCCGCCGTCGCGGATGTAGCGCTCGCACAGGCCGCGGGTCACGTTGGTCCTGGTGACGAATCCGGTGTTGCAGCAGAGGAGCTGCTTGTCGGGCGACAGGCCCAGCTCGGCCATGTGGTCGTACTCAGGCATCTCTCTCCCCCACCGCGGCATCGACCTCGGCGGAGAGGTCGAAGGCGGTGTCCAGCGCCTTCCCGTCCACGTACAGCCGCTTGTCCCTGATCTCCACCCTGCCCTCGGCGAACTTGCGGATGGTCTCGACTATCAGGGGGAGCTCCCTCTTCGCCCCGTCCTCTCTGATCATCCTGAACAGCGGCTCGTCGGCGCCTTCGTCGCGGATGATGTCCTCCAGGCTCTTCGAGCGGAGCTTCTCCCCCATGGACTCCCAGAGGGCGTCGTAGTCCCCTCCGCGGATGGGGAACCCGCAGTAGGTCAGCGGGGCCCCCCTGTCCCATTCCGGAGTGCACAGGTGCAGCATCGCCCCCTGCCTGTCCGCGCCCTCGCGGATCAGCTGCCAGATGACCTCCTGCCACGTCCCCTTCGGGCCGTCGGGGAGCGCCGGGTGGAGGTTCAGCATGTCGTACTCCCTGCAGGTCTCATCATCCATCCACAGCATGTACCCAGCCAGGATCCCCAGGTCGGCGCCGAAGCCGCGGGTGCGCTCCCTCAGAACCTTGCCGTACTCGTCCCTCCAGGCCTCCTGGTCCCTGTCCCACAGGTCTGGGCGGAAGCTCTTCCAGGACTCCGTGACCAGCGGTATCCCGTACCCCCGGACCATGTCGAAGAACATCTCCCTCTGGTCCCTGCGGGGGTTGGGCTCCTCGGTGTTGTCCCAGTTGCAGAACACGAAGGAGACCTCCGCGTCCAGTCCCCTGTCTATCTCGTCCATGACCGCCTTCAGCAGGTTCCTGGATCCAGACCCCCTGCCGGTGGAGAACCATCCCAGCCTCAGCATCCTAGCACCGCATCCCAATCCGCGTCCGTGTATTAGTAACAGGTCACATGTCGAAGACCGCGGTGACCTCCGGAGGGTCC
This sequence comes from Candidatus Methanomethylophilaceae archaeon, assembly GCA_944321505.1. GTDB lineage: Archaea > Thermoplasmatota > Thermoplasmata > Methanomassiliicoccales > Methanomethylophilaceae > SIG5. The sequence continues at coordinate 39,770 of CALULN010000016.1, forward strand.
TCGGATACCGTCATCATGTGGTATGTGACCGCCTTCACCTCGCCTTTGGCGTGATGCCTCCTCGGGTCGAGGGGCTCTCCGTCGCCTTCGCCGATGACGGTATTGCCGTCGAACCTGACCCTGAACCTGCAGAACGCGAAGGACTCCGCATCCATGACGAAGAGCACCTCCGAGAGGAAGGCGTAGAGGCGCTCCACAGGGTCCTCTCCCCCGGCGACGATGTACCTGGTCTCTCTGGCCTCCACCCTGTCCGCATCCACCGTCTGGTCCGACAGGGCGTAAGCGGCGTCGGCGAAGCACATCTCCAATGTGTCCGCGGAGCAGGACACCATGGCGTCCGCCGTGTGCTCCAGCTGCGTATACCGGTGCACGTGGGTGTATTGTCCCATCACGTCCATCACGTCTCCGGCGTGCGGCAGCGTCAGCATCCCCGGGCAGGCCGCCTGCCATCCGTCTTCGTCTACGGATCCTGACAGGACGCCGATGAAAGGGGCCCCGGAGTCGCGGGCGCACATCCAGTCCGTGAGGTTGTCCCCTATGTACAGGATCTCGCAGGGCTCCACCCCCAGTTCGCCGGCGAAGTCCTCCATGGCCGCCGGCGAGGGCTTGGAGCGGTCGTAGTCGGAGAAGTCCCTCCCCACCACGGCGTCCATTTTCTCATACGCTCCGAAGCGCCTCAGGGCGGTCTCGCCGTACTCGTGCCCTCCTCTGGTGAGCAGCCCCACCTTCAGCCCCATCGCCTTCAGGGCGTCCAGGCACTCCAGGGATCCCGGGAACGGCTCCGCCATGTCCACGTACTGCGTCTCGTAGAATGTGAAGCGGCGGTCGATCTCATCGAAGATCCCCTCCTCCTCGGCGGACCTGCCGTGTGCCCGCAGCCACTCGGATATCGGGGCCCTGCGGCGCTTGGCGGGAGGGTCCGGGCCGAACACCTCGTCGGCAGGGATGCCGTGCTCCTCCAGGACCGCGAGGTCGGCGTTGTCCAGGCCGGCGTAGTCCACATGGGTGCGGAGGAATGTGCCGTCCAGGTCGAACCCCACGGCTCTGACTGGTCTCATGCCCCCTCCATGGCCTCCTCTCTGAAAAACGATGCGGGTCCTTTGGATAATGTTTAAGTATTGATAGTGAATCAGATTCATTGAATATAATTCAATGAACTATATTCTACAATGGAGGGAGCAGAATGGGGAGCAGGCAGGAGGCCGCCGTCGAGACGCGGAGGAAGCTGTTGGAGTCCGCCAAGAGGCTGGTGTGCGAGAAGGGGCTGGCGAACACGTCGGTGGAGGAGATCACTGGATCATGCGGCGTCTCCTGCGGGACGTTCTACACCTACTTCAAACGCAAGGAGGACATAGTGTACGCGATCAGCAAGGACATGTTCGAGTCCATACTCGAGAACGCGCAGTCCGCGGACGGCCCTCTCATGGAGAGGCTGACGTTCTTCATGTCCAGGTTCTCCGGCTACATAGAGGCCGGAGGCCTTAAGCTGTGCCAGGAGTGGGTGAGGAACACCGTCGACCCCGATCTGGTGGACGATCCGTACAGCAGGGGCAAGCTGTCCTTGGATATAGGGTCCCTGCGCCAGGTGCTGGAGGAGGGTGTCCGCAGAGGGGAGCTCTCGGCCGATGCCCCGGTGGAGCGTCTGGCGCTCATGCTGACGGATGTCCTCTACGGGCAGATGCTCTGCTGGTGCATGTCCGGCGGAGCATACAGCTTCGGGGAGCGCACAGAGGAGTTCTGCCGCTCGCATCTGGGTATGATCATGGCCCCCTTCATTGAGGGGTGATTCGCATGGATACGTCATTCGTTCTCAACGATGGGGTGGAGATCCCCGCCATCGGATTCGGCACCTACACGATACCCGCGGACGGAAGCGCGTACAGGGCCGTGCGCGAGGCCCTGGACGCAGGGTACCGCCACATAGACACCGCGGCGGCGTACTTCAACGAGCGCGAGGTGGGGGAGGCGGTGAGGGACAGCGGTATCCCCAGGGAGGAGGTGTTCATCACTACCAAGCTCTGGCTGCAGGACTACGGCCGCGAGGCCGCAAGGGACGGCTTGGATGCCTGCCTCCGCAGGCTCGGGACCGGGTACATCGACCTGTTCCTGATCCACCAGCCCTACGGAGACGTCCCCGGGGCCTGGAAGGCGTTGGAGGATGCCAAGCGCGACGGGCTGGTCCGCTCCATCGGCGTCAGCAACATGACGCCGGCCATCTGGAACCGGTTCGTGCCGGGGTTCGACACGTCGCCCTCCGTCAACCAGGTGGAGTTCAATCCGTATTGCCAGCAGCGCATCCTCGCAGAGGAGATGAGGGGATACGGCACTCGCATCGAGGCATGGGCGCCGCTGGCACGGGCCCGCGGCGGCCTGCTGGAGGACCCGACGGTGCTGGGCATCGCGGAGGCCGCCGGCAGGACCCCGGCGCAGGTGGTGCTGGCGTACGAGGTCGGGGAAGGGGCGGTGGTCCTTCCCCGTTCCGTCAACGGTGCCAGGATGAGGGAGAACCTCGGTTTCCGCGACGTCCGGCTGAGCGATGCCGACAGGGCGGCCCTGCGCTCCCTGGACAGGGGTCGCGGGACCCACGATCCCGACGCGCCGGGTGTGGCCGAGTTCCTGCTGAACGCGTTCGACGTCCACGGGGGGCAGTGACATGGAGTACAGGGTGCTGTCCAACGGAGTCAGGATGCCCATGATGGGGTTCGGGGTGTTCCAGATCCCGGACCATGCCGCCGCCAGGAAGGCGACCGCCGAAGCCCTGGCCGCAGGGTACAGGCTGATAGACACCGCCCAGGCCTACGGCAACGAGGCGGCGGTGGGGGAGGCCGTGCGGGAGAGCGGCATCCAGAAGGATGAGGTCATGGTGACCACCAAGCTGTGGATAAGCGACTTCTCCTACGACGGGGCCATCGCCGCGGCGGAGCGCTCCATGAAGCGCCTGGGCACCGACCGCATCGACCTGCTGCTGCTCCATCAGCCCATGGGGGACTACATCGGTGCCTGGCGGGGACTGGAGAGGATGTACCGGGACGGGAGGCTGGGAGCCATCGGCATGGCCAACTGCTACCCGCACGTGCTGGCCGATCTGTGCGAGACCTTCGAGATCCCGCCCATGGTCAACCAGGTGGAGATGCATCCGTTCTTCCAGCAGGAGCTGAACCTCCGCACCATGGAGTCCTACGGCGTCGTCCCCGAGGCATGGGGGCCGTTCAACGAGGGGAGACACGGTCTGTTCACGGACCCGGTGCTGACGTCCATCGGCGAGGCCCACGGCAAGACCGCTGCCCAGACAGCGCTCCGCTGGAACATCCAGCGGGGAGTCGTCGTCATCCCCAAATCGGTCCACGGGGACAGAATCAGGGAGAACATCGACGTCTTCGACTTCCGGCTCTCGGAGGGGGAGATGGAGAGGATCGCCGCGATGGACACCGGCCGCAGCGAGATCGTCGACCATTTCGACCCGGAGTGGATCAGGTTCCTCCACAGCTATCGCACCTGAGAGGGCGGGGAGCCCCGCTCCCCTCTTACACGTATTAATATGCGCGACCGTGTTCCCAGGGGCATGCGCATAACGATCGTAGGATGCGGCTCCATCGGTCAGAAGCTGGCCGCCGCCGCGGACGCCATGGCGGAGGTCAAGAGGATCTACCTCCTGGATATCGTGCCCGAGCACGCCGAGAAGCTGGCGGAGAGCCTGGACAAGGCGATAGTGGTGCAGTCGGTGGAGGACGAGCTCTACCACTGCGACCTGGTCATAGAGGCGGCCTCCCAGGATGCCGCCAAGCAGGTGGCCATGATGACCGTCTCCAGAGGCGTGGACCTCATGATAATGTCCGTGGGGGCGCTGGTGGACGACGAGTACCGCACCGAGCTGTTCGACAAGGCCAAGTCCACCGGGGCCAACATCTACATCCCCTCCGGCGCCATCGCGGGCCTGGACGGGCTCAGGGCCTCCCACGTCGACGAGCTGGAGTCCGTGGAGCTCATCACCACCAAGGGCCCCCGCTCCCTGTCCGGCGTGAAGTACGTGGAGGAGAAAGGCATCGACGTGTCCAAGATCACGGAGCCCACGGTCATCTACAACGGGTCCGCCAGGGAGGCGGTGGAGGACTTCCCCCGCAACGTGAACGTGGCGGCCACCGTCAGCATCCTGGGGGTGGGCTTCGACAGGACGAAGGTCACCATCATCGTGGACCCGGCCGCCAAGAGCAACTCCCACGAGCTGAGGATCAAGGGGGCCTTCGGCGAGATGAACTGCCACACGTACAACGTCCCGTCCCCGGACAACCCCAAGACGTCCTACCTGGCGTCCCTGTCCGCCATCTCGGCGCTGAAGAGGATCATCAGGAAGGAGTGGCTGGGGATCTGATGCCCTCCGACAGGCCCGGCAGGATGGCCGGGAACATGGGCGACCTGGATGCGGTGGTGGTGCTCAACGCCACCGAGCCCTTCCTGGATTCCGCGTACTGGTACCTCACCGGCTGCTCGTCAGGCACCTTCGAGGGGGCCAGGGCGGCGGTGCTGTCCGACGGGTCCCTCCACGTGTTCGTGAGCGTGCTGGAGGAGGAGGCCGCCTCGGCAGGCGCCGGGGAGGTCCACGTCTATGGTACCGACAGGGAGCGGAAGGAGATGATGGCGGAGGTGCTCCGCGGGGCCCGGAGGGTGGGGGTCAACTACCCCTGCGCCGCCTACGGGTCCGTGGAGTGGCTGAAGGGCGTCACGGACGCCGCCGTTTCGGATGCTTCCGCGGTCATAGCCGAGACCATGGCCGTCAAGGACGAAGCTGAGATATCGGAGATCTCGGCCGCCTGCGCGATATCGTCGAGGGTCGCCTCCGAGATCCCGGGGATGCTGCGGGAAGGCGTCACCGAGGCCGAGGTCGCATCGGAGATGGACATCCGCATGCTCCGCTACGGCGGCAGCGGGAACGCCTTCGAGACCATAGCCGCCTTCGGCCCGGCGTCGTCGGAGCCCCATCACCGTCCCGGTTCCTACGCGCTCAGGCGCGGGGACGCCGCACTGTTCGATTTCGGTTCCAAGCACGGGCTGTACTGCTCGGACCTGACCCGCACCGTGTTCCTGGGGGAGCCTCCGGACGTCCTCCGCCGCGCGTACGACGTGGTCCTCGAGGCCCAGCGGGCGGGGATCGCACGCATACGCGCGGGCGCTCCGGCCAAGGATGCGGACCTGGCCGCGAGGGCGGTCATCGACGCTTCGGAGTTCAAGGGGAGGTTCATCCACTCCTTCGGCCACGGCATAGGGATGAACGTCCACGAGCCCGTGTCCCTGTCACCGAAATCGGAGCAGATCCTCCGGGCGGGGAACGTGGTTTCCGCAGAGCCCGGCGTCTATCTGCCGGGCATCGGCGGCATAAGGATAGAGGACACGGTCCTCGTGACCGAGGACGGCTGCCGCATCCTCACGGATTACGACCACTCCCTGACCGTGGTCTAGAACGACCGCTCCAACATTATGCGCTGGCGGTCGCCGGCGTCCTCCAGGAATGAGACGTCGCCGGACAGCTTCCCGATCCTCACCACGGGGTACGGCGCCACGGGTCTGCTGTCGTCGCCGCTGAGAGGCGTCGGGCCGAAGAAGAAGCATACGGCGGAGACCTTGGGCCAGTAGGCTATGTCTCCCTTCTCCAGGACGGTGACCTGCTCCCCGTCGGCGGGGCAGTCCACAGGGCACTCGCAGTAGATCATGCCGCCAAGCATGTTGGCGGTGAGCTTCCTCGGCAGGGAGAGCCAGAGGGTGTCCGGGAGTGCTCCGGGGAAGAGCTCCCCGGAGCACTCGCCGCTCCTGGCCCTGAGGGTTATGCCGCTCATGGTCACTTCCGCTCGAAGAGGGACCTGATCTCCTTTCCGACGGTCTCCAGCTGGAGGGCGGCCTCGTCGGCCTCCATGGCCTTCAGGTTCTTGAGGCCGTTGTTCCACTCGGCGCGCCACTCGTCCTTGAACTTGCCGGATTCGATGTCGTCCAGCACCGACCTCATGCCCTTCTTGGACTCCTCGGTGATCACGCGGTCCCTGCGGGTGAGGCCTCCGAACTCGGCGGTGTTGGAGACCACGTACCACATCTTGGCGAACCCTCCGGCGTTTATGAGGTCGGTAATAAGCTTGGTCTCGTGGAGCACCTCGAAGTAGGCCATCTCCGGCGGGTACCCTGCGTCCACGAGGGTCTGGAACCCCGCCTTGATCATGGCGGTGGTGCCTCCGCAGAGGACGGCCTGCTCGCCGAACAGGTCGGTCTTGGTCTCGAAGTCGAAGGTGGTCTCGAACACGCCGGCGCGGGTGGCGCCTATGCCCTTGGCGAGGGCGAGGGCGATGCCCTTGGCGTTCCCGGACCTGTCCGCGTGGATGCAGATCAGCGCGGGCACTCCGAATCCCTCCAGGAAGACCTCCCTGACCCCGGAGCCGGGGCCCTTGGGGGCCATCATGATGACGTCCACGTCCTCCGGGGGCTGGATGAGCCCGTAGGTGATGGCGAAGCCGTGGGCGAACTCCAGCGCCGCACCGCTCTTGAGGTTGGGTGCCACCTGCTCGGTGTAGATGTCGGACTGCACCTCGTCCGGCAGCAGCATCATGACCACGTCGGCTCCCTTCACGGCGTCCGGGATCTCGGCGACCCTGAGGCCGTCCTCCTTCACCTTGGACCATGAGGCGCCGTCCCTGCGGGCCCCCACGGTGACGTCCAGTCCGGAGTCGTGGAGGCAGAGGGCCTGGGCCCTTCCCTGCGCCCCGTATCCGAGGACCGCGATCTTCTTCCCCTTCAGCAGGCCGATGTCGGCATCCGAATCGTGATAGATGTGCATGACAAGTCTCCCTGGGCCCGCTACAACCGCCAATGGGTTAATATGTATCGGCCGGGGCGCTCACGCGTCGTACCCGCATCTGCCCCTGACCAGGGACAGGGACGGGTTGGGGGGCAGCATGGGGAGCATGTCCTCCTCGGGATCCGTCCAGATGTCGATGAGGAACGGCACGTCGGAGTCGAAGGCCTGCCTCATGGCGTCGCCTATCTCTCCGGGGCGCTCCACCCTGACTCCCTTGGCGCCGAAGGACTCCGCCAGTCTGACGAAGTCGGGGTTGGATCCCGCCAGCATGGTGCTGGAGTAGCGCTTGTCCCAGAACAGCTTCTGCCACTGCCTGACCATGCCCAGCCAGCCGTTGTTCAGCAGGCAGATGACCACGGGCAGCCTCCTCTCCACGGCAGTGGCCAATTCCTGGATGACCATCAGCAGGCCCCCGTCGCCGGTGACGGTGACCACCTTCTTCTCCGGGCATGCGACCTTGGCCCCGATGGCCGACGGCAGGCCGAAGCCCATGGTGCCGAAGCTGCCGGACGAGATGAAGTGCCTCGGCTTCCTGATGCGCAGATGATGCATCGCCCACATCTGGTTCTGGCCCACGTCGGTGGTGACGATGGTGTCATCGTCCATGGCCCTGTTCAGCTCCGCCATCACCCTCTGCGGTGCTATGGGGGCCGTGTCGATGTCGGTGCGGCAGCGGGCGCAGGCGCTCTTGTACATGGAGGCCTGCTCCGCCCACTCCCTCCTCGGAGAGGTGATGCCGGCCAGGTCCTCCAGCATCAGACCCAGCACCTGCTTCACATCCCCTGCCAGGTCGATGGAGGCGCAGCCGTGCTTGCCGAACTCGGTGGCGTCTATGTCCACGTGTATTATCCTGCACCCCTCGGGGACGCAGGTGTGGGGGCTGTAGGTCCTGTCGGAGAACTTGGTCCCAAGGGCGATGAGCAGGTCCGCCTGCTTAACGGCGCTGAGGGCGGATAGCCTTCCGTGCATGCCCAGCGGCCCCATGGAGAGGGGGTGGTCCCAGGGGATGCTGCCGATGCCCATCAGCGTGTTGACGACGGGTGCGCCAAGCATCTCCGCCAGGGCGGTCATCTCCCCGCAGGCGTCGGCGCCGATGACGCCGCCTCCGGCCAGGATCACCGGCCTCCGGGCGGCGCAGACGGCGGCCAGGGCCGCCGGGTACCCGGACAGGTCGGTCGCAACGGGCTTGAGGGGATGGTCGAAGGACAGCAGTATCTCGTCGATCTTGGAGTTCATGGAGTCCACGGGCAGGTCTATGTGCACCGGCCCGGGGCGTCCCGAGCGGGCGAGGCGCCAGCCCTCGTCCACCGCCTTGGGGAGCTGCTGCAGGTCCAGCACCCTGTAGTTGTACTTGGTGACCGGCATCATGAGGCTGAAGGCGTCCACCTCCTGGAAAGCTCCCAGACCCAGCAGTCCGGAGGCCACCTGGCCGGTCAGCACCATCATGGGCACGGAGTCGGCGTAAGCCGTAGCGACGCCGGTGACGACGTTGGTGGCGCCCGGTCCGCTGGTCACCAGGCAGAGCCCGGTCTTCCCGGATGCGCGGGCGTACCCGTCCGCCATGTGCCCGGCGCACTGCTCGTGCCTGACGAGGACGTGGTCTATCGACGAATCCAGTATCTCGTCGTAGATGGGGATCACCGCCCCGCCCGGGTAGCCGAACATGGTCTCGGCCCCCCTGTCCTCCAGCATCTTCAGCAGCGCTCTCGAGCCCTTCATGGCTATGCCCTCCCGGGAGGGGATGCAGAGGCCGATTTTAACCCTTTCAGCGTCCTCTCCCGCGCGCGCACGATTACCGTAACGTTATTTTACCGTGGCGTGATATGAACGGCCACTAGAGGTGAGCCCGGTGAAGGTCAAGGTAGCGATCAACGGATACGGCACCATAGGCAAGCGCGTTGCGACGGCAGTAAATCAGCAGGACGACATGGAGATCGTCGGGGTCTCCAAGACCCGTCCGACCTACGAGGCCAGGGATGCGGTGCGTCAGGGCTACCCCCTGTATGTGCCCGAGGGCGCCGTCCAGGCCTTCGCCGACGCCGGCATACAGGTGGCCGGCACGGTGGACGACATGATCGCCGCCGCGGACATCATCGTCGACTGCACGCCCGGCAACCTGTCCGAGGAGTACAAGGCGAAGTACGCCGCCGCGGGGAAGAAGGCCATCTGGCAGGGCGGCGAGGACCACAGCCTCACCGGCATATCGTTCAACGCCGCGGCCAACTACAAGGAGTCCTGGGGCGCCCAGTTCTCCAGGGTCGTGTCCTGCAACACCACCGGACTGCTGAGGACCCTCTTCGGCATCGACCGCGAGTTCGGGGTCAGGAACGCGTACGTGACCATAATCAGGAGGTCCGCGGACCCCAACGACAGCAAGACCGGCCCCATCAACGCCATAGAGCCGTCGGTGAAGCTGCCGACCCACCACGGGCCGGATGTCCAGAGCATCATGCCCTGGCTCAGCATCAGCACCATGGCTGTGAAGGTGCCCACCACCCTCATGCACGTCCACACCGTCGTTGCGGAGCTGAAGGAGGCCCCCACCACCGAGCAGGTGAAGGAGGTCCTGAGGCGGTCCCCCAGGGTCAGGCTGGTCAGCAGCAGGGACGGCATCAAGTCCACCGCCCAGGCCATGGACCTGGCCAGGGAGCTGGGCAGGACCCGCGGGGACATGTTCGAGATCGTCGTCTGGGAGGACGGCATCAAGATGGTGGGCAACACCCTGTACTACTACCAGGCCGTCAACCAGGAGAGCGACGTGATCCCGGAGAACATAGACTGCATCCGCTCCATGTGCAAGCTGGAAGAGGATCCGGCGGCATCCATCGCCAAGACCGACAGGGCGATGGGCATCTGAGGGGATCCCATGAAGGAGTTCCACACCCTGGAGGATTTCGATTTCAAGGACAGGACGGTGCTCCTGAGGGTGGACATAAACTGCCCTCTGGACAAGGAGTCCCTGGCCATCATCAACGACTCGAGGATCAGGAGGATCATCCCCACCGTCCGCGAGCTGATGGGCAAGAGGGCCAAGGTGGTCATCCTGGCCCATCAGAGCCGCAAGGGGAAGTGGGACTTCACATCGCTGGAGGAGCACTCCCGCAGGCTCGCCCGCCATCTCAACAGCCCCGTGCGCTACGTCGACGACGTCATGGGGGAGGAGGCCAAGAAGGCCATAGGGGAGCTGCAGCCCGGAGAGGTGCTGCTCCTGGGCAACGTCAGGGCCCTGGACTCCGAGACCGCCAAGGGCGACATGGCGTTCCACGCCGACTCCGAGCTGGTGTCCGCGCTGGCGCCCCTCATCGACTACTACGTCTGCGACGCCTTCGGCGCCGCCCACCGCTCCCAGTGCTCCCTGGTTGGGTTCGAGGCCAAAGTGCCCTCCGCATCCGGGAGGCTGATGGCCAAGGAGCTGTACGCGCTGTCCGCCGTCTTCGACGAGCCCCGCAGGCCCTCGGTGTTCATACTGGGCGGTGCGAAGTTCGGCGATGCGTCGGACATGATAGACCACGTCCTGGGCAGCGGCATGGCAGACACCGTCATACTGGTGGGCCTGGCCGGGAACGCGTTCCTGCTGGCCCGCGGCGTGGACATCGGCGAGGCGTCCGCAGCCGTCCTGAAGGAGGAGCTGACGCCGGAGAACCTGGCCGCGGCCAAGGGCATCCTGGCCAAGTACGGCCAGAGGGTCCTGCTGCCGGTGGACGTGGCGGTGGAGCGCGACGGGAAGAGGACGTCCGTGCTGATCGGCGACCTGCCCAGCGCCGAGCCGGCCCTGGACATCGGCGACGCATCCATCGAGAAGTTCAGGAAGGTCATCATGTCCTCCAGGACCTGCTTCATGTCCGGGCCCGCCGGCATGTACGAGAAGCCCGGCTTCGAGGACGGCACCTACGGGATCATGAGCGCCATGATCGAGTCCAAGGGGCAGTCCGTCATCGGCGGCGGCCACACCGTGGGCGCCGCGGACAGGTTCGACTTCACCGACCGCTTCTCCTACGTGAGCACCGGTGGAGGAGCGCTGGAGACCTTCCTGCTGGGGGAGCCCCTGCCCGTGGTGGAGGCCCTGAAGTACTCTTACAGGAACCTCTGACTCACTTCCTCAGGGAGCTGCCGCACTTGGGGCAGAACTCCCTCGAGGGGTCGTCGATCTCCCAGCCGCAGCGTCCGCATCTGTACAGCTGGTTGGCCATCTCGCTGCGGTCCACCACCTTCCCGCACTTGGGGCAGAACCCCGTGCCCTTCTTCAGCTTGGCGTAGCACGAGGGGCATCTGGCGAACCCCGCTTTGTACAGCATCTTCGGCGCGAAGGCCAGCAGCGACGTGTACGCCAAGGCGATAACGCCCACCGCCAGCATGCACCCCAGGGCGGCCAGCATGATCCTGCCTTCCGGATAGCTCATGTAGAAGTCGAAGTTGCGGATGATCATCACGGCGAAGGCCAGCACCGCTATGAGCGAGAAGACTGGGTAGTAGCGTACATTCACGCTCTGCCCAATCCTCTGCTGGATATTTATCCCTGTTGAGAAAGGGGAAGGGGAGGTCAGAAGACCTCTTTCATGCGCTCCACGGCCTCGCAGATCCTCTCCTCGGAGCGGGTGATGGCGAACCTCACGTATCCCTCCGCGGAAGCGCCGAACCCGGTGCCGGGGGTGCAGACCACGCCGGCGTCCAGGGCCTTCTCGGCGAACTCCTCGGACCTCATGCCGGTGTCGAACCAGACGTAGAACGTGGCCTTGGGGGCCTTGACGTCGAAGCCCATGCTCCTCAGGCCGCCGACCAGGGCGTCCCTGCGCTTCTGGAACACGTCCATGTTGGCGCGGATGGCTTCGGGGAGCTTCCCGCTCTCTTTGTACATCCCCAGGGCGGCGATGCCGGCCTGCTGGAGGAAGATGGGCGCTCCGGAGTCGATCTGGCCCTTGCACTTCTTGAGGCCGGCCACCAGGTCCTTGTTCCCGACGGCGTAGCCCAGCCTCCAGCCGGTCATGTTGAACGTCTTGGAGAAGGACCCGAACTCTATGCAGTCCTTGCCCGCCTGCAGCGCGGAGGGGGCCATGTACCCGTCGAAGCACATCTCGGAGTAGGCGTTGTCGTAGCAGAAGATGGTGCCGCGGTCCCTGCACCAGTCCTGGACCTTCTTCAGGTAGCCAACGTCGCAGGTGGCGCCGGTGGGGTTGTTGGGGTAGTTGGCGTAGAGCATCCTGGCGTCGTCCGGGCAGTCGTCCACGTCGAGGAGCCAGTCCTTCTCCGCCTTCAGCGGCACGGACACATATTTCGCTTCATTGAACAGCGGGGCCGCTGCGGAGTACACGGGGTACCCGGGGCTGGGGGCGATGATGGTCTCTCCGGGGTTCACGAAGGCCTGGGAGATGTTGAAGATCCCCTCCTTGGAGCCGAGGGTGATGCAGACCTCGGTGTCGGGGTCCACCTCGACGCCGAACCTGACGGCGTACCAGTCAGCCACCGCCTTCCTCAGCGACGCCTCGCCTGCCGACGAGGAGTACTTCTGCCACTCGTTGACCGCTACGGCCTCCTGGGCCGCCTTCACGATGGGTTCGGGGGTGGGGAGGTCGGGGTCGCCTATGCCGAGGTCGATTATGTCGACCCCCTGGGCCTTCTTCTCGGCCACCATCTGCTCTATCCTGACGAACAGGTAGGGCGGGAGCTTCTGGAGCCTCTCTGCGAACGTGTAATCCATGCGGGTGCGCATGCACGCGTGCGCTTTATCCGTTTCGATGGGGGCATCCCGGGGAATCCGGAATGCTGGCACATGCTCAGCTGCGTCTGGGGGGCAGCTGTCCGGCGTAGACGAACTCCGCCGGGCCGTCCATGTACACGTGCTCCAGCCTGCGGTCCACGGTGATCCTCAGCACCCCTCCGGGGAGCCTGACGTCGACGGGCTCGTCGAACGGAACCAGTCCGTTCAGCGCCGCCGACACCGCGGTGGCGCATGCGCCGGTGCCGCAGGCCAGGGTCCATCCCACGCCGCGCTCGAACACCTTCACGTCGATGCCCTCGTCGGTGGCCCTGGCGAACTCCACGTTGACCTTGTTGGGGAACAGGTCCGTGCAGGACTCCAGGTACGGGCCCAGCACGTCCATCTGCTCGTTGGTCAGCTCGTCGAAGATGACGCAGTGGGGGTTGCCCATGGACACCGCGTTGATCCTCAGCGGGATCCCGCAGACCTCCTGGGGGACGTCGATGAACCTGGCGCCTTCTCCAGCCACAGGCACGTCCGCCGGCTTCAGGATGGGGGCGCCCATGTCTATCTTCACGCTGGTGACCTTGCCGTCCGGTCCGCAGGTGCATACCGCCCTGAGGTTCCCCTTGCCGGTGCTGACCACGAAGTCCTTCCCGCTGACCAGCCCGCGGTCGTAGGCGAACTTCGCCAGGCAGCGGATGCCGTTCCCGCACATCTCGGGCTCGGTGCCGTCGGTGTTGAATATCCTCATAGTCACGTCGCTACCCTTCTTGCCGGGGAGGACGTAGATGACTCCGTCCGCTCCGACGCCGAAGTTGCGGTCACAGATGTGGACGATCTCCTCCCTGGTGAGCCCCGGGTCCGCCCTGGTGCCGTCGAACAGCACGAAGTCGTTGCCGATGCCGTGGTACTTGAAGAACTCGTTCATCTCATCAGCCTCTCGGGTATCCTCTGGTGCCTCCAGAGCTCCTCTATGCTCTCCGCCTCTCTGATGAGCTCGGCCTCCCCGTTGTTGACGAGCACCTCTGCGCACAGCGGGCGGGAGTTGTAGTTGCTGCTCATGGTGAATCCGTACGCCCCGGCGTTGTAGACGGCCACAACATCCCCCTCCTCGGGGTCCGGCAGGGCGCGGTCGTGGGCCAGGTAGTCCCCGGTCTCGCAGATGGGGCCCACCACGTCGTACTTGGCGGTGCATGCGCGGTTGAACTTGTTGGCTATGGCCACGTAGTGGTAGGAGTCGTAGAACGCCGGGCGGATCAGGGTGTTGAACCCTGCGTCCACGCCCACGTACTTCTTGGGTCCCGCGTCCTTCACGTCCACGCATCTGGTCAGCAGGATGGTGGAGTCGCAGACTATGTACCTTCCGGGCTCCAGTGCCAGCGTCTTGATGGAGGTCTCCTCCCTGACGGTCTCGACGATCTCCTCCGCCAGCTCGTCCAGGTCGATCTCCTCCTCCTGGGCCTTGTATGGGACGCCGACGCCCCCTCCGAAGTCCAGGAACTCCAGCCGTATGCCGGTCTCCGCCTCTATGTCGTTGACCAGCCCGCACAGGACGTCCACCACCTCGGAGAAGGGCTCGGTGCTCAGGCCTCCGGAGCCTGTGTGGGCGTGGATGCCCTTCACGTCGAATCCCAGGTCCTTGGCCCTGGCGTAGACGTCGACCACCCGGTTGTAGGGTATCCCGAACTTGGCGCCCTTCCCTCCGGTCATGACCTTGGCGCTGTGGCCGGAGGCCACCCCGGGGGTTATCCTGAAGGATATGGGGATGTCGGTGGTGAGCTTCGCCAGCCTCTCCAGCTCCGATTCGGAGTCCACGTTGATCCTGCAGCCGGTCTCCAGCAGCGCCTTCAGCTCGGCATCGCTGACGTTGACCCCTGTGTACATTATCCTGTCCGCGGGGAACCCGGCCTTCAGGCAGGTGAGCACCTCTCCGATGGAGACGGCGTCGATATGGCTGCCCTCCTGGTTCAGTATGCTCAGGATGGCCAGGTTGGTGTTGGCCTTGCAGGCGTAGTGTATCTCCGTCGGCATCCTGCTGTTGAACGCCTCGTGTATCCTGCGGTAGTTGCCCCTCAGGATCTGCTCGTCGGTGACGTACACCGGCGTGCCGAACCTGTCGGCTATGTCGGCGGCCCGCATGCCGCCGAAGATCATCATCCCGTTGTCGTTCTCGAAGTCCCTCACTCGCATCCCCCCGTAATGAACCTGCTGTGCAGGCATCTGACGACCTCCAGCGCGGACTCGGTGGGCACCACGAAGTTGAGCGACACGTCCGAGGCTCCCTCGGAGATCATCTCCACGTTGGCACCCGCGTCCTTGACGGCGCCGAACACGTCCCCTGATATGCCCAGGCGGTCCAGCAGGTCGTCGCCCACCGTGCATATCAGGGAGACGTCGCTCTTGACGTCGATGCCCTCTATCTCGTGCCTGATGGCCTCCATGGACCCCAGTATCCTGGTGACGTCGTTGTTGTGAACCAGGAACGCGATGGTCGACAGAGAGGTGGATATGGCGTAGACCGGGATGTCGGCGTCGCCGATGCGGTCCACTATCCTCGCTATGAGCTTGATCCTGTAGGCCAGCTCCCCGGACTTTACGGTGACGATGGAGAGGTCGCTCTTCATGGCCACGCTCTTCAGCCTGCTGTCGCTCTTGCGCCTGAGGTTGTGGATATGCGTCCCGAAGTTCTCTGGGTGGTACGAGTTCTTGATCTTCACGCCGATGTGCTTCATCCTGGCGGGCTCGATGGTCCTGGGGTGCAGCACCTTCGCCCCGAAGTAGGCCAGCTCCGCCGCCTCGGAGAAGTTCATCTCCTCGATGGTGACGGCATCCGGCACAATCCTGGGGTCCGCGCTCATGAATCCGTTGACATCGGTCCATATCTCGATCATGTCGGCGTCCAGGGCGTTGCCGATGGCCGCCGCGGCGTAGTCGGAGCCGCCCCTTCCGAAGGTCAGGGGCTTCCCCTCCTCGTTGATGCCGTAGAACCCGGTGATGACCGGTATCACGCCCGACGTCACCAGGGGCTTGACCTTCATCCCCATTCCGGACGCGGTGCGCTCCAGGTCGCAGGTCCCGTTCAGCGGCTGCCCGAAGGCGACGATGCCCGCCTGCTCGGAGGTCAGGGCCTCGGACTTGTGCCCTTTGGTGCGTATGAGGTGGGCGAGCAGCAGGCTGGAGAAGCGCTCCCCCTGGGACGATATGCAGTCCCTGAAGTAGGGGTCGCTCCAGTTGGCCGGCTCGGAGAACACCTCGCGGAACCTGTCCATCCTCTCCTCGAACTCCTTCAGGAACGCATCGTACCTGTCGCCCTCCAGCAGCTGCTTGGCCACGGACAGGTGGCGCTCCTCGAACTCGGCGAACACCCTCTCGGCGTGCTCGGCGCCGTCCTCAAGGGCGGCGATGAGGAAGTTGGTGATCCCCGACATGGCGGAGACAACCACCACGCGGTTGGTCTTCGCCGAGACTATGATGTCGGCGGCCCTCTCCAGGGCCTCCGCGGAGCCTACGCTGGTCCCTCCGAATTTCATCACTGTGAGCATGGGACCGCCTCAGATGAGCCCCAGCAGGGCGATGTCCCTGTCCAGCAGCGCCCGGTTCTCCGGCGCCAGCGGTGTCAGGGGGAGCCTGGGCATCCCGTTGCCGTACCCCAGCCTCTTCATCACGTACTTGATCGGTATGGGGTTGGACTCCACGAACAGGTCGGTGAACAGCGGCATCATCCTGTAGTGGATGGCCGATGCGTCGATGAACTTCTCCTTCAGGCAGAGGTTCACCATCTGGGACATGCTCCTGGGGCAGCAGTTGGCCGCCACGGATATCACGCCCGCCCCTCCGAGGGCGATGATGGGGAACGCCAGTCCGTCGTCGCCGGACAGGACCTCGAAGTCCTTGGGCTTCCCCTCGATGATCTTCTGGATCTGCGGGAGGTTGTTGCTGGCCTCCTTGATCCCCTTGACGTTGGGCAGCTGGGCCAGCCTCAGTGTGGTGTCGGCGGTCATGTTGCTGCCGGTCCTCCCCGGGACGTTGTAGGGCACCAGGGGTATGTTGATGGCCTCGCTGATGGTCTTGTAGTGGAGGTAGATTCCCTCCTGGGTGGGCTTGTTGTAGTAGGGGGATATGGACAGTATCCCGTCGGCTCCGAGGTCCTCCGCGCATCTGCTCAGCTTGATGGCCTCCTCGGTGCAGTTGCTCCCTGCGCCGGCCAGGATCCTCGCCTTCTTCGCCTGGTCGATGACGATGCTGATCACCCTCACGTGCTCCTCGTGGCTGAGGGTGGCGGACTCCCCGGTGGACCCGCAGGGCACCAGCGTGGTCACGCCGTTCTCCTCCTGGAAGTCCACCAGTCTCCTGAGCCCGTCCTCGTCTATGGACCCGTCCTTCTGGAAGGGGGTTATGATGGCTGTGGCTGTTCCCTCGAACATGTCAATTCTCTCCGAAATGCTCCTTGAGTATGAGGCGCGTCCTGGTGCTGAGGATGTTGTCGTTCCGCCTGACGCGCTCTATTATGTCGTTCAGATGCTGCGACGATTCTACGTCTATTATGGCGATGACGTCCTGGTCGCCGGTGACCTCGAACACCTCCACGATGCCGTCGTAGCCGGAGAGCTCGTTGGCGATCTCCTCCGTGTCGGTGTTCACGTCTATGCGGATCTCCACCAGCGCCTTGACGTTCTTGGAGCTGGTCTTTATCGTGAATCCGCAAATCACTCCTTCGTCCACCATCCTGTGGACCCTGCTCCTGATGGTGCCTTCGGACACGCTCAGCTTGTCGGCGATCTCAACGAAGGGGCATCTGGAATCCTTCTTCAGGATGGCGATGATGCGCTTGTCAAGGTTGTCAATCATCTGGTAGCCTCCTCTCCTGGTTTTCGTAGATATGCTACGCGATACCTGATGCGATATAAAAATAGTTGCGAGAAACGCAGTCAGACCGCGGATTACCACAGCCGACTGACCCCCGCGCCGAAACGGATAAGCCCCTGCCTGACGGTAGGGGGTGCATGGACCCCCAAGCCCTGTCCGTCGCCGCTTCCGCCGTGTCCATGGCCGTCCTCGTCCTCGCAGCAGCCATGGATGTGCGCACCAGGGAGGTCAGGGACGGGTGCTGGGCGGCGATGTTCGCCGTCGCCGCCGTCTGCATGGCGGCGGGGATGCTGGGGTCAGGGACCGCGGCATCATTGGCGGCTGCGGCATCCGTCGCCCTGGTCGCCGCGGACCTTCTGTGGGACAGGGAGGGGGGCGCCGTCGATGTGGTCCTGTATGTCGCGATCGCGCTGACAGCAGTCGCCGCGATCGTGCTGTCGGAGGGTCCCGCGAGGTATGCGTACGCCTCCTTCCCGATCGTGTACGTGCTCATGCTGGCTCTGTACTACGCCGGGGTGGTTAGGGGAGGCGCGGACGCCAAGGCCGTGATCGCAGTGGCCGCAGTGATGCCCGCATACCGCCCTCTGACCGACGCGATCCCGCTTCCCGCGGAGCCTGCGGTCTTCATGTTCCCGCCGGCGATCGCCGTGCTGGTCCTGGCGGCTTTCATGGTCGTTCTCCTGATACCCTGCTTCCTGGTCCGCAACCTGGTGCGCGGGGACAGGGCCTTCCCCCAGATGCTGATGGGGTACCGCAGAAGCCCGCCGGAGGACGGCGCGCACCTCTGGCCGTTGGACAGGGCGGAGGACGGGAAGCTGGTTCACGGCACTTCCCCCTGGGACGACGAGGATGCGTTCCGCAAGCTGCGCGAGGCAGGGGCGGACAGGATCTGGGTCACCCCAATGGTGCCTTTCGTGCTCCCTATAGCGGCCGCCTTCGCGATAGTGTGGATATGGGGCAACCCGCTGTTCCT
>CALULN010000017.1 GCA_944321505.1 Candidatus Methanomethylophilaceae archaeon
TGTCGGTGTAAATGTCGGTGTAAATGTCGGTGTAAATGTCGGTGTAAATGTCGGTGTAAATGTCGGTGTAAATGTCGGTGTAAATGTCGGTGTAAATGTCGGTGTAAATGTCGGTGTAAATACCATATAATACAAACACCGCATTGGAGGCATCAAAGATGCCCTGCGCGCCTCCGTTCACCGTCAGCCCCGGGAGTTCGGCCTCAGCCGGACAGAAGCCGAAGTGCTGGCTCTCATCGAGAACGGGATGTATGCCACTGCGGAGTCCTGCGCCGAACAGCTCTGCATATCCCCCCGTGCCGTCGAGCGCGCCATCAGGGTGCTGAGGGAGAACGGCCTGATCGAGAGGACTGGCAGCGACAAGAGAGGGCGCTGGATCCCGACCCTGCGCGGCTGACTGTCGGCAACCTAAATATACGGCCGCGGGGATTGGCAACGATGGATGCTACGATCGCGTGGATCGCCATTATCATCGCGGGGCTGATGGAGCCCTGCTGGGTTTACACGCTTGAGAAGTCCGGGAACTTCAGGGATCTGAAATGGGCCGCGGCCACCATCGTCCTGGTGGTGATCGACCTGCTGCTGCTGTCCCAGGCCATGACCGTCCTGGGTCCCGGGACCTCGTACGCCATATGGGTGGGCATCGGCGCCGTATGCACTCTGATCATGGGCATACTCATCTTCGACGACTCCGCCTCATGGCTGAGGATAATATTCGTGCTGCTTGTCATCGCAGGCATAGCAGGGATACACGTCACCGCGGGAGGCGCCTGACATGGACAGCCATTCCAAGAGCTGGGCGATACTGGCGGTTGCCGGCCTGATGGAGGTCGTCTGGGCGGTGGCCATGGGCCAGTCCAACGGATTCACCATCTGGTACTACGACATCATCGTGGCGGTGTTCCTGGTGATAAGCATGTACCTGCTGGCCAAAGCGCTGTCGGGAGGCGTGCCCGTCGGTACGGGCTATGCCGTATGGACCGGCATCGGCGCCGTAGGCACCATGGCGGTGTCCCTGGCGATGAAGACCGAGACCGCGTCCCCCCTGAGGCTGGCCTTCGTGGCGCTGATCATCATCGGCATCGTGGGCCTGCAGCTCACGTCCAAACCCAAAGAGGAATGATCCCGGGGCGCCCGGAGGCGCCCCATCCTCCCTTCAACAGGTAAATACGGCGAATCCGTTCACCACCTCATGGCTATCGAGACCGGAGACACCGCACCCGACTTCACCGTCGGATCCACCGACGGCACGGAGTTCACACTCAGCGAGAAGCTGAAGGAGAAGCCCGTGCTGCTGAACTTCTACGCAGGGGATTTCGGGATCAACTGCACCATGTACATGACCAAGTTCGCCGAGAGGTACGCTGAGATCCAGGACACCGGCGCGCTCCTCGTCGGCATCAACCCCGACAGCATGGACCTGCATGAGTCCTTCAAGAGCAGGGTGGGCATCCCCTGGGAGCTGCTGCATGACAAGGACCAGGAGGTCAGCAAGGCCTACGGCGCCATCGTCGGCCCCGGCCACATGACCACCGGGTACACCAACCGCGAGTTCTTCCTCATCGGCCAGAACGGGAAGGTCCTCTGGACCTGGAAGGCCCCGGTCCCCAAGACACTACCCGACCTCGACGAGCTGCTGGCGGCGGTGAGGGAAGCCCTTCAGTGACCCTTCTCCGAGAGGCGGATCCCGGTGACCTCCAGGGTCCCGGACCCCCTCTCCAATCTCCTCTCCGATGACTCCGCTTCGATCCTCTTCAGATGCATCGGCGAATCGAGGGTCATGGACTCGTACTCCCCGCCCTCTCCCATGACGCTTATGCCGTACCTGTCGCGGAGGCCTTTCAGCTCCGCCAGAGCGCTCCCGTCGAGGGGGCGACCCAGCCATTCCGGGCCCAGCCCCTCCGCGGCCACGCCGGCGACGATCGCACGCACGCCTGCGGAGACCATCTCTTCGAACAGCATGTCCTGGGACTTCCTCCACAGAGGTGCCAGCACAACAAGGTCCAGATCGCCGCATACCCTGTTGACCCTGTCCCACTGGTAATCGGACCACAGCGCGCCGACGACGACGCCGTCGATGTCCAGACCCGACAAGGCGTCCCTCAGGGCCTCCAGGTCCCCCTCCTCGGTGCCGTCGCTGTCCCGCGACACCAGCGTCCTGCCCATGGCCTCCGCCATCAGCGGTACCGCAGACAGGTTGGGCGTGTGGAAGACCCAGGATGCGCGGTCCGAAGGGCGGACGGTCACCAGATACGGCATCTCGTGCCCCATCTGCTCCGCCACGTACAAGGCGAAGGTGGAGTCCTTGCCTCCGGAGTAGAGGGCTGCCAGGCGCATGCCCCGTGCATGGCCTGGATTAACTTAATCTCTTACGTGGCCGATGACCGCCCATGCGCATGGACGAGATGACCTCCGACGCGTTCCGCGATGCTGTGAGGGACGGCGCCGCCGTCATCCTCCCCTTCGGAGGGACCGAGGCCCACGGGCACCACCTGCCTCTGGGCACGGACTCGTTCCAGCCCGAGAGGGTGGCGGAGCTTGTCTCCGAGGCCACCGGGTCGCTGATAGCGCCCACCATGCCCTATGCCCATCACTCGTCCATGAAGAGGGTGCCGGGGACGGTGGCGATGTCCTTCGGCACCGTCCGTTCCTTCACCCGCGACTTCCTGGACTCCATGGAGCGCCACGGCGTCCGCATGACGGCGATCGTCTGCGGCCATGCGGGGGCGTCCCATCTGGCGGCGGTATCGGAAGCCTGCCGCTCCTTCAAGGAGGACGGCGGGAGGATGAAAGTGATCGCGGTGTGCGACTACATCATCGGCGAAGAGTGCCCCATGGACATCCCCGAGGGCGACGGACACGCCGGCATGGCGGAGACCTCCCGCATCATGGACATCCGTCCGGAGCTGGTGAAGGAAGGCAGACACACGGGTCGCCTGACCGGAAGCGACGGGATCGTCCTCGCCGACGGCAGCGTCAGGTTCGAAGGGCTGATGCAGGGGGACACCGCGACATCCGCACCAGAGAAGGGGGAGGAGCTCAACAGGTTCATAGCGGACAGGATCGTCCGCATCATGGGAGAGGCAAATCATGGCCAATGAGGAGATGAAGAAGGCGGTGGCCGTGAAGGCCGTGGACGAGTACGTGAAGGACGGCATGACCGTGGGCCTGGGCACCGGGTCCACCGCGTACCACGCCATCAACCGCATAGGCGAGCTGGTGAACGACAACGGATACGACCTCAGATTCGTGGCCACGTCCGTCAGGAGCGAGGAGCAGGCCAGAGGCCTGGGGCTGGAGGTCCTGGACGTGAACGACGTGGAGAGGGTGGACCTCACCATCGACGGCGCGGACGAGGTGGACCCGTCCATGCAGCTCATCAAGGGCCTCGGAGGCGCATTGATCCGCGAGAAGATCATCGCCGCCGCATCCGTAGCCGAAGTCATCATCGTGGACGAGACCAAGCTCGTCGACAAGCTGGGCACCAAGGCCCCCCTGCCGGTGGAGGTCCTGAGGTTCGGCCATCGGAAGACGAAGTACGCCCTGGAGCTCCAGGGATGCACCGCGGTCCTGAGGCTCGGGGAGGACGGGGATCCATTCGTCACCGACAACGGGAACTACATCTACGACTGCAGGTTCCCCCAGGGCATCGACAGCCCGTTCTTCCTGGAGACCCGCATCAACGTGATCCCGGGCACGGTGGACAACGGCCTGTTCCTTAACACGGCCTCCACGGTGCTGGTGTCACACCCCGACGGGACCATCGACAAGATGGGGGCGTGAGCCCCCTCCTCCCTTCTCTCTAAACCTATAAAGGACGCCTTCTTCGAAGGTGATGTGTTTTTATATGACTTCGATATTAGCCAACTCCTACTCAGATTAAGGGTGATTATTAATGAAGATGCCCAGGACTATCAAGACGTACTGCCCCTACTGTCAGACCCACACGGTCCATGACGTGGAGAGGGTCAAGAAGAAGAAGGCCAGCGAGCTCAAGTGGGGTCAGAGGAGATTCAGAAAGGTCACCGCGGGATACGGCGGTTTCCCCAGGCCCAAGCCCGACAGAGACAAGCCCACCAAGAGGGTCAACATCAGATACAGGTGCACCACCTGCAAGAAGGCGCACCTGACCGCCTGCATCAGGGCCAAGAAGTTCGAGCTCACGGAGTGATCGCAATGGCAAGCAGCTTCATCAAAGTCAAATGCACCGACTGCGGCAACGACCAGATAGCGTACAGCAAGCCCGCTACCACGGTCACCTGCCACGTCTGCGGCGCGACCCTGGTCCGCTCCACCGGCGGCAAGGGCGATGTCAAGGGCGAGATCGTCGAGGAACTGAACTGATGTCCCGCGACAGAGGCTTCCCAGACAACGGGGAGCTGGTCGTCTGCACCGTGGATTCGGTCAAGAACTACGGCGCCTTCGTCACCCTCGACGAATACGACGGCAAGCAGGGCTTCGTCCACGTCAGGGACGTGGCCACCGGCTGGGTCAAGTACATCAGGGACTACGTGAGGGAAGGGCAGAAGATAGTCTGCAAGGTCCTGGGCGTGGACTCCTCCAAGGGTCACATCGACCTGTCCCTGAAATCCGTCAACGACCATCAGAAGCGGGAGAAGATCCAGCAGTGGAAGAACGAGAACAAGGCGGAGAAGCTGATGGAGATCGTGGCAGAGAGGCTGTCCATCTCCGTCGACGACGCCTACGACAGATTCGGCAACGAGCTCATCGACTCCTACGAGACGCTGTACGGCGCCTTCGAGGGTGTCGCATCCTCCCCCGAGGAGCTCCGCGAGGACTACTCCGGAGAGGACTGGGTGGAGACCTTCATCGACGTGGCGACGGAGAACATCACCCCGCCCTACGTGCAGATCGACGGGATCCTCGAGCTGACCACCATGGCCCCCGACGGCGTGGACCTCATCCGCGAGGCCCTGCTGGCGGGGATCGAGGCGGCTGACGGCGCCAACGTGGACATCGCCAGCGTCGGGTCGCCCAAGTACAGGCTGGTCATAACCGCCGACGAATACAAGGACGCGGAGGAGATCATGAGGAAGGTCTCCGGCGCGGTCATAAACAGGTTCACCGCGGCAGGCGGCGAGGCCGTCCTGAAACGCGAGAGCAAGTGATATGACATCACGGCTCCTGCGCTGCCGGGAATGCGGGACGTACACCATGAAGGATGTCTGCCCGAAATGCGGGCACCCCGCATCCCGCCCGTCACCCCCCAGGTACTCGCCTGAGGACAGGTACGGGGAGTACAGGAGGAGATCGATTCTGGAGGAATACGGTGAGAACGGAAAGCTCGGTGGTGTTCAGCGCAAGGCCTGACCTGGACCGCCCCATACTCATCGAAGGGCTTCCCGGCGTGGGGAACGTCGGCAAGATAGCCGCCGACTTCCTGGCCGACACACTGGAGGCCAAGCACCTGGCGACGCTGACATCCTGCCACCTGCCCCCTCAGGTGCTGGTGGACGGGGACGGGGTCGCCGTGCCCCCCACCAACGAGCTGTATTACCTGAAGGACGTGGGCACCAGCCATCTCGACGTGATCCTCCTCCTTGGGGAGTTCCAGGCCACCACCCCCGACGGCCAGTACATGATCTGCGACGACCTGATGAAGAGGATCTTCCTGCCCTACGACGTGTCCACCGTGTTCACCCTCGGCGGCTACGGCACCGGGCAGGTCAAGGAGGACGGCAGGGTGCTGGGAGCCGCCAGCAGCCTGGACATGAAGGAGCGCCTGGAGCCCTACGGCGTGGAGTTCTCCCCCCACGAGCCCCCTGCCGGGATCGTAGGTGCCAGCGGCATACTCGTTGGGCTGTCCCAGCAGTATGGGATCGACGCCGCGTGCATCATCGGCGAGACCTCCGGGTTCTTCGCCGACTACAAGGCGGGGATGCGCCTCCTCACCATACTGGAGAGGCTGCTGGGCCTGGAGCTGGACATGTCCGAGCTGGAGGACAAGGCCAGGCAGATCGACGAGATCAACAACAAGGTCATGGAGTACGCCGCCTCCCAGCACAAGCCCGACAACCTCGGATACATAGGCTGAGGCTGGCACATCCTCACCTCCCGGTACGGCCGTGCCTTGGACGGCACATGAAGTTTTAAATAAGAATTCCCTAATCACGGTACGTCCTCACTTAGCTTAGCCTGGCTAGAGCGGCTGACTGTAGAGAGTTCCCGGAGAAATCCGGTGCAGCCGCTGAAATCAGCAGATCCCCTGTTCAAATCAGGGAGTGGGTACCATCCTTTTCCAGCTTCTCAGAAATTTGACAACAATGCGGACTATTACGACCCTAATGCCCGCCATTATCCTGAGCCTCCGGAAAGCCGGTTCCGTGCGGAGTTCTCCGGCGAATGGCCCTACGAACCCGTGCAGCTCATGCGTGACCTCGTCGAGGGAAGGCTCACACTGGAGACCGTTCACCTTCAGCGCGTGGGAC
>CALULN010000018.1 GCA_944321505.1 Candidatus Methanomethylophilaceae archaeon
CGGGATCAAGGACTGCTTGCGCAGCTGTCTGGAGGATGCGGGGTACACGGACATAGTCACGTGGGACAGGGTCTCCGGGATAGAGGGTGACACACGCTCCATCAAGCTCACGGAGGACGTGGGCCTAGACGAGGGTGACGAATACGACTTGGGCGACATAGACATACCGAAGGCCGGCGCATCAGGGTCGTGCACCGATCCCGGAGATATGTTCGCCATGCTGAACCGCACCATGTCCGAGCAGGACAGTCGCACCGCGTTCATCCTCGACTGGACGGAGTACCTCTTCAGCACCGGGGGTCAGCTGGATCCCGTCGACAGGCAGTGGCTTACGCTGATCGGGAAAGCGCTGAGGGATTCCGTCCCTAGGTACAGGGACGATAAGCGCGGCCCCGTGGTGCTGATAGTCGCCGGCAAGTCGTCGATGCTCCCTGTGTCGCTCTATTCCGGGAACCCGGAGGTCAGCACCGTCACCATAACCCGTCCGGACATGGAGGAGCGCAGGGCCATGCTGAAGAAGGTCTCTGCAGGCTTCTATCTGCGGGAGGTCGACGACATCGCCGACAGCTCCAGGTTCGAGGACTACGTGGACATGCTGAATGACTTTACCAACCGCGAGATCATCCAGATGGCGAACATGTCCCGCACGGAGCCGGGGCTGACGTTCGACAAGCTGTACTATCTCTTCAGGTACGGTGAGAAGGAGAACCCCTGGGAGAAGCTCGATCCGGACAAGGTCCGCAGGATGAAGGGGATTCTGTCGGAGCGTGTGATCGGCCAGGACCAGGCCATCGACCACGTCTACGACACGATAGTGAAGGCGTTCATGGGTATCACTGGGATGCACAAGTCGTCGTCCAGGTCCATGCCGAAGGGGGTTTTCTTCTTCGTCGGACCCACCGGAGTCGGGAAGACCGAGCTTTCCAAAGCTCTCGCTAAGTTCCTGTTCGGGGACGAATCCGCGTGCATACGCTTCGACATGAGCGAGTACACCCAGGAGAACAGTGACCAGAAGCTGATCGGGGCTCCGCCAGGCTACGTCGGGTTCGAGGAGGGGGGACAGCTCACCAACGCCATCAGGGAGAGGCCGTTCAGCGTTGTCCTCTTCGACGAGATAGAGAAGGCCGCTAAGCCCAACCCGCGCATCCTGGATATATTCCTGCAGATCCTCGAGGATGGGAGGCTCACGGACAACCGCGGGGAGACCACGTACTTCTCCGACACTGTCATCATCTTTACATCCAATTTGGGTGCGGCCCAGGTGGTGGACACCGGGGACAACGAGCGTACGGCCAGGGAGTTCGTGGAGATTGTCAAGGACTACTTCGACAACGAGCTGAAGAGGCCGGAGATCCTAGGGAGGATCGGCTACGGGAACATAGTGCCGTTCAACTTCATCAACGACCCCGGCTTCGCCGAGAGCATACTGAAATCCAAGATCAAGCCGGTTCAGGATGCGGTCCGTGAGAAGTACGGCATAGATCTCAGGATACGCAATGAACACAGTTTCTTCGACTACATACTGTCGTCGACGGATGCCGCCAAGGGCGGGAGGGACATCCTCAATGCCCTGGATGCCCATTTGCTGACAAGTCTGGCACAGTACCTGTTCCTTAACTACGATGACCTCGATCGGTTTAGGGGTTCTACCGTGACCGTGCATGTCGACGACGGGGGGCTGGAGTTCGATGTCGAGAGATGAGCTGGTGTTCAACGTCGCCTCCGTTAAGAGGCGCACCATAGCCCTGGGCCCTGGCACCCGCATGGCCATATGGTTCCAGGGGTGTGACATCGGGTGTGAGGGGTGCTGCAACCCCGAGCTCCAGCCATTGGCCCCCAGGCACCTCGTAGGCCTGTCGGAGTTGCTGGAGGTTGCTGCCGACTCCAAGGAGTCTCTGGGCGTTGAGGGCGTGACCCTCATAGGCGGGGAGCCCACGATGCAGAGGTTCCTGCCGGAGCTCGCGAGAGGTATCAGGGGCCTCGGGATGGGGGTCATACTGTTCACCGGCAGGGAGTTCTCGGAGTTGGATCCGGAGCTGGTGGAGAACGTGGACACGGTCATAGACGGAAGGTTCGTCTCGGCCGACCGCGATTACGACAGGAACCTGATAGGTTCGAGGAACCAGAAAATCGTGAACGTAACGGACAGATACTCTGGTTCCACCTGGTTCACGGAGAGTAGATGTGATTTCGTGGAAGTAGATCTTGATGGGGATGAATTAATTACGAATGGTAGTGTGTTCTGAACCCGATGAACATGAACGGTGGTTCTGGGTCATGAATATCATTCGCGGTGGGTCAGATGATTCTAAACCACCAGCATCCCATGCTGGGGGTTCAGAAGGTCTCATCGAGAGTGCGAATATTATGATTGGTTTTGGCCGAGCTGCTGTGTATTATACGTTTTGAAGGATGTGGTACATTGGATTTGAACCATGTCCTGATGATTGAGGATGTTGAGGGCGACTCCTTGAAGTTGGCAGGGTTATGGGCGGATCTCTGTTATTTTGAAGGTTTATGACAGAGGGCACATGCTTTTTGGGATTTCTGCTAGGGGGGTCCGGTGAATCGAAAAACGCGTAAGAAGTTTGACGGGCCCTTGAAGGGGCCCTTTTGATCTCAGTTCTTCGCTTTGGCGATGGCCTCGTCCACGTAGGCCTGCCACGCCTTCTCCAAGTCGGGGCGCTGCATGGTCTCCATGATGTAGTCGGCGAACTCGTCGCCGGTGGCGCCGTTGGACCTGCCGGTCATCACCAGCTTCTTCTCGAACTGGGTGCAGATGTCCAGGGCCATCTCCAGCTTCCTGCCCTTCTCGGACTCGCCGATGTGGTTCATCATCATGGCCACGGCCTTGATCATGCTGCAGGGGTCGGCGTACTGGGCGCGTCCCTCGGTGACCATCCTGGGGGCGGACCCGTGGATGGCCTCGAACATGGCGTACCTGTTACCGATGTTGGCGGATCCCGCGGTGCCCACGCCGCCCTGGATCTGAGCGGCCTCGTCGGTGATGATGTCGCCGTAGAGGTTGGGCAGGACGAAGACCTTGAAGTCGCTCCTCCTGGCGGGGTCGATGAGCTTGGCGGTGGTGATGTCGATGAACCAGACGTCGTGCTTGACCTCGGGGTAGTCCTTGGCGATCCTGTCGGCCAGGTCCACGAACAGGCCGTCGGTGGTCTTGATGATGTTGGCCTTGACGATGATGGACACGTAGTTCTTGCCGGTCTTCTTCGCATGCTCGAACCCTGCCCTGATGATCCTCTCGGTCCCCTGGTGGGTGGCGACGCAGAAGTCCATGGCCAGGTCGTCGGTGACGAAGAAGCCGTCGCTTCCCAATGCGTAAGAGCCCTCGGTGTTCTCCCTGAAGAAGGTCCAGTCGATGCCCAGCTCCGGCACGGACACCGGTCTGACGTTGGCGAACAGGTCCAGCTCCTTCCTCATGGCCACGTTGGCCGACTCGATGTTGGGCCAGGGGTCTCCCTTGGCGGGGGTCGTGGTGGGTCCCTTGAGGATGACGTGGCACTTCTTGAGCTCCTCGAGCGTGTCATCGGGGATGGCCTTCATGACCTCGGCTCTCCTCTCGATCGTCAGGCCGTCGATCTGCCTGATCTCGACCTTCCCGGCGGCGATCTTGTCCGCCAGGAGGAACTCCATGACCTTCTGGGCCGAGGCGCAGATGTAGGGTCCGATCCCGTCTCCGC
>CALULN010000019.1 GCA_944321505.1 Candidatus Methanomethylophilaceae archaeon
CCATGCAGAAGTTGACACTTACGGTGGTGCGCAGGAAGGACGGCGAGAGGAGGTTCGTCCTGTCCAATTTCACGCCTCTGAACGAGTCCGTTCTGAGATGCTACGGCCTCTTTTCGGAGGCTCCGACCATGTGAATCCGGTCTTTTCGGGGATTTCGGAAGACAGTTGGAAGGTCCCGCGCAGAGGGACCGGGCAACTGTCAAAAACAGTACGTTCAGAATCTCTAAGCGGACGCTTCTGTCAAAGTCAGGCTGGATGCGGATAAGATACGCTACGAGTACGGGAAGATCCTCGCCGTGAGGATGCGTGAGGAGTACAACGTGCCGAGGGAGGCCGTGGCGGCCTTGTTCGGTGTATCCGAGAACACGATCACCAATTGGGTGAACGCCTGGAAGAAATCCCGTCCTTCGGACGAAACCTCTTGATTTTCGCACGTCACCCCGTACCTTTCCGTGAAGGATCGGACGGGGCGGTGTGTCCTTTTCCCCGGGTGCACGAAAGGCACCCCCATATGTCCCTGTTTGTCGGATCGTGTGCATATCCGTTCCATAACCTTCTGTGACCAAATCAGAGACCCTTTGATGACGGGTGATGCTGCAACGTATGATTTTTGAATATTTGTGAAAATCTATTATCGCAACATATAAATTATCCGATTACATCAAAAATATCATGTTGGACTATGTAAAAAGAACAGGATACCTCGAACGGCTACGCGAATCCAAGGATGCGCCCGGGGTCATCAAGGTCATCACGGGTATGAGACGCTGCGGGAAATCCACCCTCATGGACCAGTTCGCCGAGGAACTCAGGAACGACGGCGTCGCCGAGGACCACATCTTCCATGTAAACTTCGAATCGTTCGAAGGACAGGATGCCGTCTCCCCCGATGATCTGAAGAAGTCTCTGAGGGACCTCCCGCGGCACGGCATGGTGTACATCATGCTGGACGAGATACAGGAGGTGGACGGATGGGAGATGATAGTGGCCGCCCTGGAGACCGTGAAGAACTACGACGTCTACATCACGGGTTCCAACTCGAACATGCTGTCCACGGACCTTGCGACCCATCTTTCGGGGAGATACATCGAGATATGCATGTTCCCGCTGTCGTTCAGGGAGTATCTGGAACTGCACCCCGGGGACAGGGAGGGGAGATTCCTCCAGTACCTCAGATACGGCGGTCTTCCCGATGCCGACCCCGACAAAGGGGACAGGTTCTGCAGAGGGTATCTGGAGGGGGTGTTCAGCACCGTCCTCGTGAAGGACGTGCTGGCGAGACTGAAGACCGACGACATCGGGAAGATAAAATCCATCGCGAGGTTCCTGTATTCCAACATAGGCAACATCACCAACAGATCCGCCATATCGAGGGGTACGGGCCTCAACCAGGCGACGGTGGACAGATACGTCGATGCGATGGAGAAGGCTCTGCTGTTCCATCACGCCGACAAGTACGACATCGCTGGCAAGAAGCTTCTCTCGACCAACGGGAAGTACTACGCATCGGACATAGGCATGAGGAACACCGCCCTATCCGGAAGCGGGACTCCCGATACGGGCAGGTGTATGGAGAACGTCGTGTTCCTGGAACTGCTCAGGCGCGGTTACGACGTGAGAGTGGGTTCCTACAGGGACAAGGAGATCGATTTCACAGCGGTCAGAGGCGACGAGACTGAGTACTATCAGGTGTCCGATACCATGCTGGCCCCGGAGACCAGGGAGAGGGAGATGGATCCGCTGAGATCCGTCAGGGACAACTATTCGAAGACCGTCCTCACATTGGACAGGTACGGATTGGGTACCTATGGCGGGATAAGGGCCGTGAACATCATTGATTGGCTGCTGGATGTTCCCTCGCCGTGAGGATGAGGGTGGAATACGACGTGCCGAGGGAGACGGTGGCATCATTGTTTGATGTATCCGAGAACACGATAACCAACTGGGTGAACGCTTGGAATAAATCCCATCCTTCTGACGAAACATCTGATTTTCGCACGCCGCCCCGTACCCTTCCGTGAAGGATTGGACGGGGCAGCGTGTCCTTTTTCTTAGGTCAAACGGGGTCCGTCGGGGGCCTCGGAAACCCCTCGGAAAGCGGGGGGCATAAGATAGATATATACGCGCCGCGCAAGGCAACCGATTTGTTTGCTGTACCTGTGTCTGGCCTATGATGAAAAAACAAGAATCCGCGATTACTTTTCTTCGGATTGTTTGTTGAATATGCCGACCTCACAGACACCAGAGCATTCGTCCATGTACCCGACATTGAAACTGACGATGCAATACTTTCCGCAATCCTTGTCGAAGAAATAGTCGGGGAGGAACCCTTTAGACTTCGAATAATTGAGAAGTTGCTCGAACGAACAGTCTGTTCCGTTTCTGTGGGCAAAGTGGTAAAGGTTGAAGAAGTATGACTGGAGTCCGATATTCTTCGATACCGAACGAATTTGATAATCGAACAATTCCGCCTCTTGTTTCCGAAGGACTTTACGATCTATCAGATAACACACATAGGTGAGATGGGCCAGAAGACAATCCATTCTTGGTCTTGAACGCGCGGACGACCTCGTCGAGGCCGAAGCGTTCGAAGAACGCTTGGGCCCAGACGAGGCTGCCGATGGGAATCGATAAATTGTCGTTGCACCTAATCTGAAACGTCCTGAAATGCGTTTGTTTGGCCACAAATCATCATTCCAGGACACCTCTTCATTATTTCGTTCCGATTCGGATCCAGGATCGAAACATACTCATCCTGTCAAAGTCAGGCGTCATCTCCCATAGTATGGATGAGACGAGATGTGTTAAATGGTTCCGAACTAGTTCCGAACTAGTTCCGAACCGATCGCGAACCATTCGGATCCTTCAGGAGACGTCCGATGCGTTTATGCCGAGAACCTTGCGGCGTATCTGCTCCCTCAGGTCCTCGATGCCTGAGTTGTTGTCCACAACGACCCATCCGTCTGCCAGGCCCAGCATCCTGCTGCGGATGGCATCGAGCCTCTCCTCGGTCTCGAAGTACTCCAGCGCCTCGCCGCGCATACGGATGCGTTGGATGGCAGTGGTCGCTGTCACGTCCACAAAGACCGATGCATCCGGATGCGGGAGAAGCGCTTTGACAGCCCTGTCCGCCTTCCTGCATGCGCTGTCTGGCAGGTACGCCACGGCCATGCTGTATCTGACGAACACCACGTCATCGACGCTCCTGCCCCTCCTCCCGCGCATCACTGTCAGCGAACGGAGGACGTCGGCTACATACATGATGGAGGAGAGGATGACGCACAGCTTCCCGTCCTTGTGGAGGAAGGCCTGCTCCATTCTCCCTACGGCAGTGGCGGCGTTGGGGTGCTCGATGGAGAGAACGGTCCTCCCCTCGGACTCCAGCTCCTCTCTGAGGATCGCCGCCGCGGTGCTCTTTCCGGAGCCGTCCATCCCGTCCACCACGTACCACGTCATTGCATCACAGTCCCAGCAGAATCATCGCCCCGGTCACGGCCAGGGGTATGACTATGTTGTCGTACTCCCCGGGGCACACGGCCTCCAGCACGGATGCTGCGGCTCCTGCGGCCAGGGACGCCGCCCACACCGGGACGGAGGGCGTCGCATGGCCGCCGGGATAGTATCCCGATGAGATCAGGAATCCGTAGAACAGCATGATGGCGGCGGCGGAGACCGCCGTGGCGGCGAAAACACCCAGCGACCCCTCCAGTGATTTGCCGTTGAGGATCCCGTGCCTCCCGTACCTCCTGCCGATCACGCTTCCGAACCCGTCGCCCCAGGTCATCGCCACCACTCCGACGGTGGCGGCGGTCCAGTGGTCCCAGAAGAAGGCCACCAGGATGGTTATGCTCACGGCGTAGAGGAAGAGGCCGGTCCTGTGGCCTTTGTTGTTGGCTATGTCCCCCAGCTTCGAATCGGATACGGCATTGCCCTTCAGCATTCCGAAGAACAGGATGACGGCGAAGGGCACGGTGAAGAAGACGAGCATTATCCAGTTGGCGGAGAACATCCACCAGACGAGCACGAAGGCTCCGACGCCCATGTGCATGACCTTCCGGACGTCTACCCTGGAGCCGCGCTTCTCGAGTGCCAGAGCGGCACCGATCGAGGCGGCGATTATCAGATAGACGAGAACCAGTCCGACGAGGTCCTGTCCTGTCATGCGATCACCGTGCGATATCTGGCAATGAGCTATGCCTCGTCACGGGATAAAACCAGCGGCTGTGTCCATAAATATATATCCGCAAGGTCATGGGTGGCTGTGAACGCCTACCTCCAGCTGTTCAGGACCGGCAATGCGCTGATGGGCATAGTCGGCGTGGCGGTGGCCTCCTTCATGGCGGCCGGATTGGACATCGTGGACAGCTGGCTCAATCTGCTGATATCGGCCGTGGTGGTGTTCATGTTCATCTGCGGGGGCAACGCCCTCAACGACTACATCGACCACGACATAGACCGCACCGCCCATCCGGAGCGCCCGATCCCCTCGGGGAGGATGGAGAGGCGCACCGCCCTACATGCGGCGCTGGTGATGCTGTTCGGCTCGGTGGCAGTCTCGCTGCTGACCAGGGATCCCGAATGCATAGTCATCGTGGTGGTGGCCTGCGCCCTGATGGTCGCCTACGAGGTCATGCTGAAGCAGAGGGGGTTCGTCGGCAACGTAGCCATCGCCGTGCTCACCGGCATGCTGTTCCTGCTGGGAGGCGCCGTTGCGGGGGATGCGGCCGACAACCTCATCGTGGCGGCCATGGCCCTGCTGGTCTCCGTGGGCAGGGAGATCGCCAAGGATATCGAGGACATGGATTCCGACGAGGGGAGGCTCACCCTGCCCATGAGGATCGGAGTGGGGAAGGCCTCCGTGCTTTCCTGTGCGTTCTTCGTCGCCGGCCCCGTTCTGAGCATCGTCCCGATGGTGCAGCACACCTATGGCCCGCTGTACTATGCGGTGGCCGCGGCGGATGCCATCTTCCTGTACTGCGCCGTCAAGGTGTTCTCCGACCCCCACAGGGCGCAGAGGTCGGCCAAGATCGCGATGCTGGTGGCCCTGGCGGCGTTCATACTGGGCGTGTTCAGATTCTGATATTCCGATCCGCTGTGAACCGGCCGCCTCGTTCAGAGCGCCTCGTCGGCATGGAGGCGGAGTATGTCCCCGTCATCGATCACCGCGAACCTCTCGCTCCTGTCCGAGACTGACCACGGGGTATCGGGGCGATGGGTCGCATCTATGAGGTCCTGAGTGGGGATCCCCTCGCATCTTCTGAGGGTTGCATCGATGCTGCCGAGTTTCCGCCATCCGTCCTCGGAGAAGATGATCCTGCTCATGATCGGAGGCGTCTTGCCTCCCACCAGGTCCACGCTGTCATCCAACGTCATGCCCGGACGGTCATGACTGTCCACTGTGAACTCCCTGTAGACTGTTCCGACGACCGGCCCGTAGTCGAACGCATAGATCTTGTCTTCGAACAGTCTGCTGCCTTCGGTGCACAGGTAGTCGGCGTAGCACATGTAGGTGAGCTTCTCAAGACGCGCATGCGTGCATCTCATCCTTGACAGGATGTACTTCGCCACATGCAGTCCTGTCAGGTAGCGTTCTTTTTTCACCAGTTCCACGAACTCTGCTACGGTGCCGATCACGGCGACATCGTCGAAGTAGGGATCGGTTTCCACGACGCTCTCCCAGCTCTCGGAGTCTGATATTATCGTGTGGGTGCTGAACGGTACGATCTTCCCGTCATAGGCACGGCTGACCTCTCTGACTGCGGCGATGTATTCCTCTTTGGAATCACCTAGGAAATGCAGGACTATGCGACGATGCGTCGAATAGGAGCTGCTGAGCAGGATGTAATGTGTGATCATCATGTCCTCTGAGTTTCTGGCGTGCTATTGTTAGCGGTGTACTCCGATTTCTGGACACTGTCTCCGGCCGTATCGGTGTCTTTGGTTTCTATGGAATACCCAGGCGTGTCATGGGTGTGATCCGTCCGTGTGCATCCGGATACGTCACCTGTGACTACGCTTATTATGGCATTGCAGTTTCAGTCCTTCATGAAGTCCCTCATCCGCACCTGTCCGCTGCCCAGGTGCACCAGGGGCATGATCCCCGGCTGGGGGTTGAAGTTGTGCATCTTCTGGTACTCGGTCTGGTCCTGCCAGGTGGATGCGTTGATGAGCTTGATGCCGCGGTAGTCCTCGTATCCGGCGCCGTGGACGTGGCCGGAGACGAAGATGTCCGGGGCGGTCTCGATGGCCATGTAGTCCTTCCTCTCAGGTGCCAGCGCGGTCTTCATGCCGTACACGGGAGCCAGATGGCGCATGGTCATCATCTGCCTCATGACGGCGATGGGGTCATCGTAGGTGAGCTGCTGGACGCTGGAGATCCAGTCGTCGATGCTCCTGCCGTGGTAGCTGAGGATCCTCCTCCCCTCGATCTCCAGGTTGATGGGGTTGCCGGTCATGATTACGTTGGAGTCGAATTTGGACAGGAACCTCTTGTCCAGGGCCGGCTGCGGCTCAGCTGGCCGGCAGGCGTCGTGGTTCCCGGGATGAATGACCATCTGTATGTGGTCCGGCACCTCCTTCAGGTACTCCGCCAGGGTGTCGTACTGCTGGAACACCGAGTCTATGTTGAGCTCCTCCTCCTGGCCGGGGAATATGCCGACGCCGTCCACCACGTCCCCGGGGAGGACGATGTACTCCAGGCCCACGTTCTCGGAGTTCTCCTTGAGCCAGGCGATCATCTTCCTCCAGTTCTTCTCCAGGAAGGTGTAGCTGCCTATGTGCACGTCGGAGAGGAAGCCCACCACCGAGCCGGAGTCGCTGCGCTCCCATGCGTGGTTGGCCGGCACGTCGGGGTTGACGATCTCCGTGGCGCTGATCATGCCCTTCTTTTCCCTCCCGTCCCTCCCCTTCTCGGGGCGCTTTACTGGTTTGCCTATCACGCCGATCACCTGGTCGGTGACGTAGACGCCGTTGACGAAAGGCTTCTCGCTTGTGATGAGGACGTTGCAGGACCCGCCCTCGTCGTCCTCGATCTCCAGGATCAGGTGCTTGTTCTCCGTGACCTTCCTGGAGGATATCATGCCGATGACGTGGACCTCCCTGTCCATGCCCATGGCGCGGTCGATGGGCACCGCCTGCCCGAAACGGCGGTTGCGCTCGATGATGCGCTTGAGGATGGAGTACCTGCTCTGGAAGTACCTGGCGAAGTCCTCGATGGTGCCCTCGCAGGTGGAGTTGCCGGTGATGTCGGTGCCGTCCACCACCTTGATCTCGCTCCTGCCGCGGCGGACGCTGGGGCGGACCTCGGGCGGGGATGCGAATGCCGGGGCATCCCCCTCCAGGCAGGCCAGGACGTCCTCCTTGGTGACGAACATGGGGCTGCCGGCCAGGGATTGGAGGACGGTGTTGGTGAATGCGAGGGGCTCCTGCCTGGACATTATTATCTCCAGCGCATCCGGGGAGAGGAACATCCTCCTCCTCGCTGCCTCGCTCAGCACCTCCCTGCGGCTCATGCCCCAAGTGAGCGGCACCGCGGTAAAAACGTTTGCGGGGACGGCAGGTCAAGGCTGTTTTATAGCCGTCCCGAGATATCCACGCATGCCGACCGTCACCGTATCCTGTCCGGTGAACCCCAGCGAGGACCCGGCCAAGGTGAGGATGGCCGTGGAGAGCATCTTCCCCGATGCGGAGGTCTCCGAGGAGGAGGGCCTGCTCAGAGGTACCGCGCCGTCGCTGGATCATTTCTCGAAGCAGATCCGCAGGCAGCGCATCCTCGACACCGCCAGGTCCGTCATGCTGAAGGGCCGCAGGGGCAGGAGCAGGACGGTGTTCCACCTCAGCAAGCAGGTGGCCTTCGTGGGGAAGGTGTCCTTCTCCGGGGAGAGGGCGCTGCTCGGCCCCATAAGGGTGGAGGTGGAGGACCCGGAGCTGGACGCCCTCATCGAGACGGTGGCCCCGGAGACGGTGGACGGCGAGGAGGTCAGGATATGAGGATCGGTGTTTCTTCAACGGATTTCAGCTCTTACAGGTTCGACGACGTGCTCCCCCAGGTTGCCAGGTTCTTCGACCACTGGGAGATCTTCTCGGAGGCGGAGCATCACCTGCAGGAGGTCTCCGGCGTCTTCTCCATGATGAAGGGCAGCTACGACCTGACTTATTCCGTGCATTCGCCGATATCGGACACCAACCTGGCGGCTCTGACGGAGCGCATGAGGGAAGCGTCGGTGCTGGAGGTCCTGAGCCTGATGGAGGAGTGCATCAACCTGGACATCGACACCATCACCATCCATCCGGGCATCTACTCCCTTTCCGTCCCCGGCATGCAGGAGAAGTCCGTCGCCGCCGCCAAGAAGTCCATTAGGGGCCTGGACCGCATGGTCTCCCAGTACGGCGTGAGGCTCTGCCTGGAGAACATGCCCTCCTTCCCGATGATGCTGGGCAGGACTGCCGACGAGATGGCGGAGCTGCTGGACGGCACCGACATGAAGGTCTGCTTCGACATCGGGCACGCCAACACCACCGGGCAGATCGACGAGATCATCGACAGGCTCGGGGACAGGATCATCCATATGCATGTGCACGACAACGACGGCACATCGGACCAGCACCTGACGGTGGGGGACGGGAGCATCGACTTCGCCGCCCATCTGGGGAAGCTGAGCGGCTACCGCGGCCTGCACATCATCGAGTCCAAGTCGCTGGAGTCCGCCGTGGACTCCAAGTCCGCGCTGGAAGCCCTGGGCCTCTGATCAGAGGATCCTGCGCTCCCTCATCGCC
This sequence comes from Candidatus Methanomethylophilaceae archaeon, assembly GCA_944321505.1. GTDB lineage: Archaea > Thermoplasmatota > Thermoplasmata > Methanomassiliicoccales > Methanomethylophilaceae > SIG5. Next base: position 8,776 of record CALULN010000019.1, read on the forward strand.
GAATCGGCCTCCCTGCCGAACACCACGAACGCCGACAGGCCGAAGAACACCGCGCCCAGGAGGGGGAGCGTCGTGAGGACCGATCCGCCCACGCTCCCGGTCAGCCAGGTGCCGGCCAGGGCGAAGTCGGTGAGGAAGTGCATGGACACCGCCGCGTACAGCCCGTACCTGATGAAGAGGTACGAGAGGAACACGCCCATGACGAAGCTGGGCAGGATCTTCCACAGCCCCCATCCGTCGTAATGGGCCATGCCGAAGAGGAGTGAGGACAGCAGCACGAAGGCGAGCATCCACTTCCTGTATCCGAATCCGCCCAGCAGGAACCGCTTAGCAGGGGTCTCGCGGTCTCCCAGAATGTACGAGACCGCGAGTATGGGCACTCCGAGTGCCAGCACCCTGCAGTACAGCTCCTCGTACACGGAGGCGTGCATCAGCTGTATCATGGCGCTGCCGGACTCGCCGATGTCAGGGGTGGAGACGTCCCAGCCGGAGAGCGCCAGTATGGCCAGGTTCATCACGTAGATCATGCTGTAGATGAGCGGGATGCGGACGGCCGGCGAGTCCACCGGCCTGCCCTCCTTCGATATGCGCAGATGCTCCCGCAGCAGCCTGTAGAGGCAGAACGTGACGACGGCGGCCTCGGCAACATACAGCAGGATGACCCAGTTCCCTGAGAGCCAGATGATGGATTCCGGTGCCGGGGACAGCCAGTAGACGGCTCCGAAGGAGACGGATCCCGCGATGCCAACGACGTCGCCGATCCTCGCCCAGGCGGTGACTATCTCCACCAGCAGCACCAAGGCTCCGAACAGGCCGGCTATCAGAGCCATGGTCTCGACCGCCGATCTGCGCGGCGGCGCCTCAAGACGCCTGCCGCAGGACCTGCAGTACGCGCAGCCCGAGGACGCGTTCCTGCCGCAGTCCGGGCAGGGGCCCTTCAGGTCTGCGCCGCAGGAGCGGCAGAACCTGCTGCCCGCCTCCCTCTCCGAATCGCAGCGGGGGCAGGTCATGCGCCCCTCAGCATCTTGAGCTCGAAGAGCACGCCGTCCACCCTCTCCGCTTCGATAATGGCGAGGACGTCCCCTTTGGCGCGGAGGAGGGCGTCGATGGATCCGGCTATGCACTCCTCCCTGCGGAGGGCCAGGGCGCGGAAACCCTTGATGGCGTTGACGTAATCGTCCCATTCCCTGGCGAAGCCCTCCGCGTCCTCGGATGCGAAGGAGTGCTTCATGGCCTTCTTGGCGATCTTCTTCTCCTTCAGCAGGTCCCCCACGCCGACGCAGTCGCAGTACGCCTCGGTGTACTCAGAGTCGTCCATGTCCAGGGGCACCAGGTCGTCCCTGAGCTTCGCCGCGGCGAGGAAGGCCGGCACCGGCACGGACACCTCCCCGAACCTCTTGAGATGGTACGCGTAGACGGCCTCCAGGTCGGAGGGGTCGTACTCCCATTCCTCGGAATCCGCCTTGCGGACGGCATCCAGCTCCTCCGCCCCCAGGGAGACGCCGACGACGCCGCCGTACCCGCGGAGGGCGTCCTCGACCCTGGCGTACTCGGACTTCAGTCCCTTGACGACGGGGAGTATGCGCAGCCTGGCGCCGGAGGTCTCCATCTCGATCATATGTCGCTTCTGCTCATCACCAGGTCGGTGAGCTCTTCCTTGTCGTCGATCTTCCTGAGTTCGTCCTTGGTGACCACCGCGGTGAACCTGAATCCCTCCAGTCCTCCGGGGCTGTCCACTATGACGACCGAATGCCTCCCGGTGACCCTGGAGATGTCCGATGCGATCTCCGTCTTCTGGAGCAGGTCCTTCTCGTTGTCCACGGAGGTCATGATGATGACCCGCCTGTCCCTGCTCAGGGCCTCGAAGGGGCTCTTCGTCACCGGGGTGACGGAGTACCCTATGTCCAGGAGGTGGTTGAGTATGATGGAGTTGGTGCGCCTGTCGCCGCCGGTGAGCTCGTAGGAGTCCCCCTTCTTCTCCGGCTTGTACTCGAAGGGGTTCACCGGCTCTATGATCGGAGCGTCGAGGTACTCCTCCAGCCTGACGGCGGCATCGATCATGGCGCTCATGCCGCCCTCGTACATCTGGATGGTGCGTCTGGACACGCCGGCCACGTCCGCCAGGGTCCCCAGGCTTATCCCCCTTTCCTCGCGGATGCTCTTGAGCATGTCCTTATCCAGCTTCACATACAGCCCGCCGGGGGCGGCGAAGATGAAGGGCGGGACCTCCTCCAGAAGATGGTCCGCCAGGGTCTCGTTGGACATTATGGGTATGCCGAATCTGGAGTACACGATCCCGGGCTCCAGGGGGCCGGAGCTGGACCTCTCCCCGATCAGCATGGGGCTGGCGCAGAGGGCGTCGGCCAGGACCTTCATCTCGTCGGCGTTGTCCCTGGCGAAGGCGTCCACGTTGCTGAGCACCTTGATTATGAGAAGCTGCGAGTCGCGCCTGGCGACCACGTCGAAGCACACGCTGCGCAGCGTCAGCGCTGCCGATATGTCGAAACCCGCCTTAGCCAGTATGGCTCTTGTGGTGTTGATGAGCGTGTCCCTGGTCACAGCGGTGGCTCTAACCGCCTTGCAATTGATAAAACTGTTTCCCGTAGGCCTCCCCCGGGGGGTTTGGCGGGGGGACTGGCCCCCCGCGGTCCTTCATCAGGCTATCTGGATCCTCCGGGTGCCCGGTGCGGCCTCCTTCGCCTTCATCCTGACCTCCAGGATGCCGTTGTTGTACTCGGCGGAGAAGGAGTCCTCGTCCACCTCGCAGGGCAGCGCCACGGTCTTGTCGAACCTCTTGGACTCGGCATCCACCGAGACCTTGAGGGAGCTGCCGTTGCCCTCCAGGACGATGTCCTCCTTCCTGACGCCGGGGAGCTCGACGGTGACGAACACCTCGTCGCCGTTCCTGGTGACGTCGGTGAAGGGGTCGCGGGAGGTCCCGAGCCTCGGAGAGAACTCGTTCACCGCGTTGCCGAACTCCCTCACATGGGGGATCCCGTCCGGTCCCTGGTACATGGTGTACCCGTAGGTCTTGCTGTTCCCGTCGGAGAGGTCGGAGAACATCTTCTCGAACCTCCTCTGCATGCTGTCGAAGTCTCCGAAGAGGCTGCTCCACAGATCGTCGTTCATGCTTCCACCTCCTTGTTGCTTGCGTATTCCTTCAGTTCCTTCCTCACCTTCGGACCCACCTTCTCGATGGAGGCGAGGAAGTCGTTCATCCCCACTTTGCAGGCCTCGATGTCCTCGTCGGACGTCTTGCCGGATTTGACCAGCTCCCTGACCGCGATCATCACCGCCTCGTTGCAGACGGCCGCGATGTCCGCGCCGGTGTAGCCCTCGGTCTCCTTGGCGAGCCTGTCGATGTCCACGTCGTCCGCCAGCGGCTTGCTGCGGGTGTGGATCCGGAAGATCTTCTTCCTGGACTCCTCGTCCGGGGGCCCGATGTAGATGCTCTTGTCGAACCTGCCCGGCCTCAGCAGGGCGGGGTCGATCATGTCGGGGCGGTTGGTGGCGGCTATGACCACCACGTCGTGCATGGCGTTCAGGCCGTCCATCTCCGTCAGCATCTGGGATATCACCCTCTCGGTGACGTTGCTGTCCGATCCGGTCCCCCTTTCGGAGGTTATGGAGTCGATCTCGTCCATGAAGATCACGCAGGGCGATGCCTGCCTGGCCTTCCTGAAGGTCTCCCTCACGGCCTTCTCGGACTCGCCGACCCATTTGCTCAGGAACTCCGGCCCCTTCACCGAGATGAAGTTGGCCTCGGACTCCGTGGCCACCGCTTTGGCCAGCATGGTCTTCCCGGTCCCGGGCGGGCCGTACATCAGTATGCCCTTCGGGGGCTCGGCGTTCATGTGGCTGAAGATCTTGCCGTACTTCAGCGGCCACTCCACCGCCTCCTTGAGCTCCTGCTTGGCGTCCTCCAGGGCCCCGATGTCGTCCCATTTGACGTTGGGCTTCTCGATGAGCACCTCCCTCATGGTGGAGGGCTGCATGTCCTTCAGGGCGGCCACGAAGTCGTCCCACTTGACCTCGATCTTGTTCAGGGTCTCGGACGGGATCTCCTCGGACTCCAGGTCAACCTCCGGCAGCACCCTCCTGAGGGCGGCCATGGCGGCCTCCTTGGTCAGGGCGGACAGGTCCGCTCCAGCGTAGCCGTGGGTGAGGTCGGCCAGCTTGCCCAGGTCCACGTCGTCGGACAGGGGCATGCCCCTGGTGTGTATGCCCAGGATGTCGAACCTTCCGTCGCGGTCTGGGATGCTGATCTCGATCTCGCGGTCGAACCTGCCGGGCCTCCTGAGGGCCTCGTCGATGGAGTTGGGGCGGTTGGTGGCGCCTATGACCACGACCTTGCCACGGGACTTCAACCCGTCCATCAGAGCCAGCAGCTGCGCCACTATCCTCCTCTCGGTCTCGCCGGACACCTCGTCGCGCTTGGGCGCCAGGGAGTCGATCTCGTCGATGAAGATGATGCTGGGCGCGTTCTCCTCCGCCTCCTGGAAGATCTCCCTCAGCTTGCCCTCGGACTCGCCGTAGAACTTGCTGACGATCTCCGGTCCCCCGATGTAGGTGAAGTTGCTGCTGGTCTCGCCCGCAACGGCCTTGGCCAGCATGGTCTTCCCGGTTCCCGGGGGCCCGTGGAGCAGCACTCCCTTGGGCGCCTCGACCCCCAGCCTCTTGAAGAGCTCCGGGTGCCTCAGCGGCAGCTCCACCATCTCGCGGATCTTCTTGACCTCGTCGTCCAGCCCTCCAATGTCGTCGTAGGACACCTTGGGGATCTCGCCTCCGGAGGGTGCGGGCTTGTCGTTGATCTTGACGACGGTGCTGGCCGTCATCATGGCCGCCTCGGCTCCGGGGGAGTAGGACGTGACCACCAGGTCGATCTTGTTCCCCATGACGTTGAGGGTGACGGTGTCCCCCTTGGCGAACACGCGCCCCTCCATGACCTGTCTAAGGTACTCCTCGCCGCCCTGGATCCTCAGCTGCTCCGTGGGGGAGAAGGTGATCCTCTCGGCGTTCTTCGCCGTCACCTTCTTGATGTCGACCCGCTCGTCGATGCCGGTTCCGGCGTTGCGCCTGGTGGAGCCGTCTATGCGTATGATGCCCTTGTTGGAATCCTCGGGTCCGCCTCTGAGCACCTTGGCGACGGTCTTCCTGGAGCCGTCGATCTGGACGATGTCCCCTACCTTCAGACCCAGGATCTCCATGACCTCTGGGTCAATCCTTGTGACGCCCCTTCCGGTCTCTCCGCTCTTCAGCTCTGCGACCTTGAGGGCCTTCTCGTTAGCCATATGATACCTCCTCAGTTGTCTGCGTTCATCGCGCTCTCGATTTCCTCGATCGTGTTCTTCATCCGCTCCCTGCCGGGAACGACATCGGCCGCCACCTCTTCCATGGGGGCGGTGGGCCGGTTCAGCAGATTGTACATCAGGTTCCTGTGCACGTACTGGAACGGATCGCCGTCCAGCCTGGACATGGCCTCGGAGATCATGCGCTCCCTTCTGCCCATCAGCTCCGAGAGCTGTGCATGGATCGCATCTATCTCCGCGTCCAGATCCGCTATCGCCTTCCTGACCTGCTCCAGTCCGTCTGCTTTTGGCATCACCTGCTCTTTCCCGTCTTCCTCATGCCATCCCTCGACCATCCGGGCGGTGAACATGCATCCGCGCATGTCTATCACCAGGGTGAACTCGGTGGTGGGTTCGTACATGGTCCGCATGGGACCGATGGTGCTCGTCTCGCGATGGCTGACCACCATCCCGCTCCTCTCCAGCAGGTCCAGGTTCTTCATCACCGCCTGCTGGCTGACTCCCAGCTCCTTGGACAGCTGCAGCGGGTAGTGGGGCTCTCTCACGAGGGCCTGCAGTATCCGCCTCCTGGTGGGGTTGTTGATCATCGTCAGCACGGTGTCGATGTCGGTCATGCTATCACTCGGTTGTCAACCGTTGGTTAACAACTAAACCACATATTGCCGTTCTTCTATAAAAAGATATGTATTATTGCCCTCAGAGGCCCCATCTTACCGTTATAAAGCGAGTAGAATGGGAGATCGGAGACGGATATGACGCGCGGGTGTCACCGGCGCTTCTTCGCCTCGGCATCCCTGCGGTCTATGAGGTCCTCGTAGAGGTTCAGCAGCATCTTGGCGCAGCTCTCCTCGGAGTACGATGCCGCGGTAGCCATGCCCGCCCGGGCGACGGTGCCGTCGTCGTTCAGGGCATCGGAGATCCTGGTGGCCAGGGCCTCCACGCCGCCGTCGAACAGGAAGCCGTCCTTCCCGTCGGTGATGATCTCCGAGAACGCTCTCGCGTCGGGGCAGACCACCGGCTTCCCGCAGGCCATGGCCTCCATGATGCTGAGGCCCTGCGTCTCGAATCTGGAGCAGGACACGCACACGTCGGCGGATGCGTATATCTCCGGCAGCAGGCTGCGCTCGATGAACCCGGTGAAGATCACTCTGTGGGTGACGCCGCATTCCTCCGCCGCGTTGACCACGGACTGCTTCGCCGGGCCGTCGCCCACAACCACCAGGACGGTGTCGCCGTCCAGCATGGCCATGGCGCGGACGATGTCGTCCACGTGCTTCTCGTAGGAGATGCGCCCGACGTGCATCAGCACCTTCTTGCCGCGGATGCCGTAGGTGTCCCTGATGTCGAACGGCCCTTCCGTCGGGCGGAACCTGTCCGTGTCGATCCCGGCGGGTATGATGCGGCCGTCCTTCGGCTTCACGCCGTGGGACCCGAGCTCGTCCATGACGCAGCGGGTGTGGACCACCAGCCCGTCGCAGGAGTTCATGAGCCACCTCATGTACACCCAGGCGGCCTTCTCCTGTATCTCCGGCAGCGCCTTGAGGGGGGAGTAGTATCCGATGGTGTCCGCCACCATCGTGGTCATGGTGAGGACGAAGGGCACCTTCAGCGCCCTGGACGCTATGAACCCCTTCAGGGGCATCAGCGCTATGCCGTACCCGTGGACTATGTCGGGGTCGATCTCCCTCAGCACAGACAGCTTGTCCGACGGCAGGATGGGGACGTAGTACCCTTCATAGGACTTGAAATCCACAGCGGGGAAGTACCTCACGCCCTCTATGCGCTTCCCCTCGCCAGGGTCGGGGGCGACGATGAAGACCTTGTGACCCAGCCTCTCAAGGGACGCCTTGATGGTGTCGATGATGGTGACCACTCCGTCGACGGTGGGGCGGTAGCTGTCGGTCACGAAGGCGATCCTCATGCCGCGTCAATCGGCTTATCTCTCTTATATTGCTTTCCCGAAGGTCGGGGATGACGGCGGGAATCGGGAGCGCTGCCCATGTGCCAGCATCCACAGCCAGTCCATGCGCCCATCGCATCATGGATGATAGGTGCCGGACCGAAAACGAATAATACGGACCGACCATAGGAACGCGCATGGCCGGAGTCCTGTCGGGCGACACCGTTAGGGTCAGGGATCAGAAGGAGGGCAGCCAGCTCCACAACCGCGGAGCGTACGGCTACACCCTCAGCGGAGGCGGCATAGATCTGGACCTGGTGGAGGCCACGTATCTGGTGGAGTCCGGCAGGCTGGAGGTCCTGAGGGACGGGGCGCCCATGGACTTCGAGGCCCTGTTCAGATACGCCTCCGGGGCCTACGGCGAGTTCGACATACGCTACATCGTCTACCGCGACATCCGCCAGAGGGGTTTCATCGTCAAGAACGAGACCGGGGGGCCGGAGATGGCGGTCTATCCCCGCGGCATGCTCCCCAGCAGGTCCCAGCCGGAGTTCATGGTGGTCCCGGTGTCCGAGAGGGCCCCTTCGGGCATGGACGCATTCGTCGAGGATGCCGAGGAGGTGTCCAGGCGTAACAGGAGGCGGGTCTACGCCGTGGTGGACGAGGAGGGCGACCTCACCTACTACGACATGTCCCGTGCGGATCCGCAGCCCAGGACCGCTCTCGCGCCTTCCGGGCCTATCGCGGGGACGCTGGTCAGGGACAGGGTGTTCGTCTTCGACGCCGACGGCTGCGCGGAGCTGCGGGGCAACGGGTTCTACGGGAAGATGATCTCCGGCGTGCTGCAGCTCTCGCTGATGGAGGCCTGGTATCTCTCGGAGGAAGGGGTCCTGGAGGTGTCCGCATACGACGGCACTCCCGTGGACGCATCTGGCATAAGGCGCCTTGGCGAGGAGACCCAGGAGGGTTTCAGGCTCCGCCGCGAGGCCTATCGGGACCTGAGGCACAGGGGCCTGACGGTGAAGACCGGATTCAAGTACGGCACCCATTTCAGGGTGTACGAGGGGTCCCCGGACGACAGCCACGCACGCTATCTGGTGCATGCGGTGTCCGCCTCGCAGGCCGCGACCTGGCCGGAGATCTCCCGCGCGGTGAGGCTCTCGGGCGGGGTGAAGAAGGAGATCCTCTTCGCCAGGGTGACGCCCTGCGGGGTGGAGTACTTCTCCTTCAGATGGTTCAGGCCCTGATCAGGCCCTCCAGGAACGTGATCAGGTACCTTATCCTGCCTTCGTTGAGGAAGTAGACGTGGTCGGGGCCGTCCCTTCTGGAGGATATGAGCCCTGCCGATTTCATCCTCCGTATCGCTGCATCCGTCCTGCGGCCGTCCATTCCGAACAGCCCGTCGGGGAAGGGCGACCTCGCCTCCTGCTCCGACAGCCCCCTGACCATGGTCAGGACGTCAGGGTCCGCCAGAGCCGAGAGTATGTCGCCCTCCGGGTCTTCCGATATGCTCAGCGCGTGCCTGTTGGTCAGGCAGATGTGCCTGCTGGGTTTCTGATCGCTCACGAGGATTCGACTGCGTCCTGCGACAAATACGTATCGCGGATCCCGCGGTTTGTCCCCTGACGCTGAATCTCAGGAAATTTGATTTCAGCACCCGAAAAACACTCAGGAAATTTGATTATGACTGCTGAAAATGCTCAGGAAATTTGATTCAAGTGGCCGAATAATCGTCAGAAAATTTGATATGCCCATGGCTGCGTACTCATGTCGTGCGGCGCAAGATCACAAAGGTCATAGAGGACTGGGACACCTCCGGGAGGGAGGCGGCCCTCCTCATACTCGGTGCGAGGCAGGTGGGGAAGACGTACGCGGTCACCGAGTACGGCAGACGGGTCTACGGCGACGGCTTCCTGTGCATCGACTTCTCCGATGCGGCTCTGGAGGTCCTCAGGGCGTTCGAGGGCGATCTCTCCAAGGACAGTCTCATCGAGCGCCTGAGCGCAGTGTACAGGGGGTTCAGGTTCATTCCCGGGAAGACGCTGATCTTCCTGGACGAGATCCAGCTGTGTCCCAACGCCCGCACGGCCGTCAGACCGCTGGTGAGAGGCGGCGAGTACAGGGTCATCGCTTCCGGTTCGCTTCTTGGCATCCGCATGAGGGAGGTCAGGCTGAACCCCGTCGGGTACATGGAGCGGGCGGAGATGCACCCCATGGATTTCGAGGAGTTCCTGTGGGCGTTGGACATGCCGCAGAACGTCATAGACCGGGTCCGCAGAAGCATATCCGATCTGGAGCCGATAGAGGAGCCGTTCTTCACCACCTTCACTGAGCTGTTCTCCCGGTACATGGTCGTGGGCGGGATGCCCAAGGCGGTGAAGCTCTACACAGAGACCAAGAGGTTCACCGACCTGCATCTGGTGTTCGACGAGCTGTTCGGAGCGTACCAGGACGATGTCGACCTCTACGCGGACGCGGAGTCGAAGATCAAGATCAAATCCTGCTTCAGGTCGATCCCGTCCATGCTCGCCCAGGAGAACAAGAAATTCGTCTTCGGCAGGGTCGGTTCCGATGAGGGTACAGGGTTCCGCTCCACCGGCTTCAGGTACTTCGCTCCCGCGCTGGAGTGGTTGGAGATGGCCCGCCTCGTCAATGTGTGCAACAACGTCACCGAGCCGAAGAGGCCGTTGGCCGAGCGGGTGAAGCTGAACTCCTTCAAACTGTACATGTTGGACACAGGCCTCCTCGTCTCCCGTTACGACGATTCTCTGCTGACGGAGGTGCTCTTCGGCAATCCGGATGTGAACGCCGGGGCGATCGGGGAGAACGCAGTCGCTCAGGCTTTCACCGCACAGGGCAGGAGGCTCCTCTATTTCTCACACGACGACCCCCGGATGGAGGTGGATTTCCTCACCGTCATAGGCGGGAGGCTGTGCGGTATCGAGGTGAAGACCGGGTCGAAGAGGAGGTGCAGCTCCCTGAACCGGCTGATGTCCCAGTACAATGCGTCGGGAGTGATGTTCGAGACCAGGAACGTGTTCGAGGACGAGAAGGGCGTACGCCACTACCCTCTGTTCGCCGCCTCGTTCATGGATGCCATCGACCCGGTCTCGGAAGCCGAGGACGACCTGTCGTTCCTGGATGCGGTCATCGGGAAGTACGGCGAGTAGTCCCGTCTACGGATCCCGATCGGGATTATGTCTTCGGAAAAGTATCCGCGGCCCCTGACGGGGCCGCGATGGTTTCAGAGCTGGATCTCGATGCCCAGCTTCTCAGTGAGCTCCTTGTAGCGGTTCCTGATGGTGACCTCGGTGACGCCCGCCACATCGGCGACCTCCCTCTGGGTCCTGCGCTCGTTGCACAGAATGGATGAGATGTAGATCGCCGCCGCGGCGACGCCGGTGGGCCCCCTCCCGGAGGTGAGCTCCTTCTCGGAGGCGTCCTTCAGGATCTCCGCCGCCTTGCTCTGGACCTCTCCGCTCAGCTTCAGCTCGGAGCAGAACCTCTGGACGTAGTCCTGAGGCTTGGTGGGCATGAGCTTCAGCTTCAGCTCGCGGGTCATGAACCTGTAGGTCCTGCCGATCTCCTTCCTGCCTACGCGGCTGGACCCGGCCACCTCGTCGAGGGTCCTGGGCACTCCGCACTGCCTGCAGGCGGCGTACAGGGACGCCGCGACGACGCCCTCGATGGACCTTCCGCGGATGAGGTTCTTGTTGACGGCCTTCCTGTAGATCATGGCGGCGGTCTCCCTGACGTTCCTGGGGAGCCCCATGGAGGAGGCCATCCTGTCCAGCTCGGACAGGGCGAATGCGAGGTTCCTCTCGGTGGCGTTGGAGACACGGATCCTCCTCTGCCATTTCCTCAGCCTGTACAGCTGCGCGCGGTTCCTGGTGGGGATGCTCTTGCCGTAGCTGTCCTTGTTCTTCCAGGAGATCTCGGTGGAGAGCCCCTTGTCGTGGATGGTGTAGGTCATGGGCGCACCGGTGCGCGCCCTCTTCTCGCCCTGTTCGACGTCGAATGCCCTCCACTCGGGCCCCTGGTCGATGATAGCGTCCTCGGCCACCATGCCGCAGTCCTCGCAGACGACCTCTCCTCTGTTGTAATCACGGACCAGGTGCCTGCTGCCGCAGTTGGTGCATATCTGGACCTCCTCGGTCCCTTCTCTTACCTTTGCCATCTCTCTTCTCTCCCTTGAGGAAAACGCGTTTGCCGATCAGCGACCCGGCCCTTCCTCTGTCTGCCGGGACGACGGTCACGTAGGGTTCGTCGACGGGTCCGAAAATCCTCTTGACCGTTCCGACGCGGGCGTTGCCGCCGTCGTAAACGGCCGAGTTCACATCAGGGGCGGTGCATGCCCGGACGACCAGGTTGCCAGCGGCCGTCACGGTCTCCACCAATCCCAACAGCTCCATAAATCTCCCCGTTCGGCGCCCAGGGCGCGACAGACGGTAGATGACAGACCCACTATTTAAAGCTATAGGAATATTATATATTGAATGACAAACCGTAGTATATAAATGGAGCTAGAGCCAGCATCCAGGGCCCATGCCCCCTCCCTCCGAGGTCTGCGGGCCATTGTTGATATGCATCCTCGGTCATGGGGCAGGCATGATACTCGTCACCGGCGGTGCCGGATACATCGGCAGCCACTGCGCCCTGCGCCTCATGGAGAGCGGCGAGGACGTGATGGTCTTCGACAGCATGGAGCTGGGCACGCGCCACGCCCTGGACGTCCTCGCGAGGGAGTTCCCCGACAGGTTCAAGGGGTTCGTGCAAGGGGACCTGAAGGACCGCGGCAGCATCGCCTCCGTCTTCCGGGGCAGGGACATCGAGGCGGTGGTGCACTTCGCCGCCTACTCCCAGGTAGCCGAATCCATGCGCGACCCCCGCAGGTACTACGAGAACAACGTGGGCGGCACCATGAACCTCCTCGGCGCCATGGCCGACGCCGGGGTGGGGATGATCGTCTTCTCGTCCACCGCGGCCACATACGGCGAGCCGGAGTACACGCCGATAGACGAGGTCCATCCCCAGCATCCCATAAATCCCTACGGCGCCACCAAGCTGATGGCCGAGAGGATGATGTCCGATTACGGGAGGTACGGCATCCGCAGCGCCAGGCTGAGGTACTTCAACGTGGCCGGCGCGGACCCGGAGGGCAGGCTGGGGGAGTGCCACGACCCCGAGACCCACCTCATCCCCAACGTCCTCAAGACCGCCGGAACCGGCAGGGAGTTCTCCATGTTCGGCACCGACTACGACACCAGGGACGGCACCTGCGTCAGGGATTACATCGACGTCAACGACCTTGCGGAGGCCCACCTCCTGGCACTCAGGTACCTGAGGGAGGGCGGTGCCTCAGACTGCTTCAACCTGGGCACCAACGGGGGCTCCACCGTGAGGGAGGTGTTCGGGGTGTGCCAGAAGGTGGTGGGGGAACCCATACCCGTGAGGGAGTGCCCCCGCAGGGAAGGCGACCCCGCCGTCCTGGTGGCGGACAACCGCAAGGCGAAGTCGGTGCTGGGCTGGTCCCCCCGCAGCACCCTGGAGGACTCCGTCAGTCGCGCGTGGGCGTGGGAGCGCTCGCGCAGGTAGTCGGGTTTATATCCGACCCCTTCATACATCAGCCGATGGCTCAGGTGCTCATCATAATGGGAAGCAAGAGCGACCTCCCCGTGGCGGAGAAGGCCGCGGCGATCCTCAAGAGATTCGGCATAGGTTACGAGGCTGCGGTGGCATCCGCCCACAGGACCCCCTCCAGGGTCGAGAGCCTGGTGAAGGGCAGCGGTGCGGACGTCTTCATCGCCATCGCAGGCATGGCTGCCGCGCTCCCCGGCGTGGTGGCCTCGTTCACCGCCAAGCCCGTCATCGGCGTCCCGGTGAGCGGGAAGATGACCCTGGATGCCGTGCTTTCCATCGTCCAGATGCCCCCGGGCATACCCGTCGCCGCAGTCGGTTTGGACAGAGGCGACAACGCCGCCATCCTCGCCGCGGAGATGATCTCCCTGGGCGATGCGCATGTGGCGGCCAAGCTCGCGGACTACAGGCGCGAGATGGCCGATAAGGTGGCAAAGGATTCCGAGGAGGTGTCCCTCAATGTTTGATGCGGAGAAGTTCGTCAATGAGCAGGTCGGCAAGATAGCGGAGAGCGTCAAGGGCAAGGCGATCATCGCCTGCTCCGGAGGCGTGGACAGCATGGTCGCTGCGGTCCTCGCCAGCCGCGCCATAGGCGACAGGCTGCTGGCGGTCTACGTGGACAGCGGGTTCATGCGCAAGGGCGAGACCGGGGAGGTCCGCGGCATGTTCGAGTCCATGGGCCTGAACTTCAAGGTCGTGGACGCCCAGGACCTGTTCTTCGGCGCCCTGGAGGGCGTCACCGACCCCGAGCAGAAGAGGAAGATCATCGGCGAGAAGTTCATCAGGGTCTTCGAGGCGGAGGCCAAGGAGTTCGGTGCGGAATACCTCGTCCAGGGGACCATCGCCCCCGACTGGATCGAGTCCGGCGACGGCGTCAGGGACACCATCAAGTCCCACCACAACGTGGGCGGCCTGCCCAAGGACATGGGCATGACCCTCTGCGAGCCCCTGTGGGACCTCTACAAGGACGAGGTCAGGCAGGTGGCCAGGCTCCTGGGCGTGAAGGCGTCGGAGAGGCAGCCCTTCCCCGGCCCCGGACTGGCGGTCAGGTGCCTCGGAGAGGTCACCCGCGAGAACATCGAGATCGTCCGCGAGGCATGCTTCATCGTGGAGGACGAGATCAGGAAGGCGGCCGAGGCCGGCAAGATGGACCTGCCCTGGCAGTACTTCGCCGCGCTGCTCCCCTCCAGGTCCGTCGGCGTCCAGGGAGACAGGCGCGCCTACGGAAGGACCGTCGTGATCCGCGCGGTCAGCTCCACCGACGCCATGACCGCCGAGTTCTCCAAGATCCCCATCGACATCCTGGACAAGATGTCCAGGAGGATCACCAACACCATGAAGTCGCAGGTGAACAGGGTGGTGTACGACATCACCAACAAGCCGCCGGCGACCATCGAATGGGAGTGAGCCCGTCATCGGACTGGGCGGACGACGTCCGCGCCCGCCGCTCCAGGGGATGCGCCATACTGTTCACTCCGCAGTCGGCATGCCTGTCGGAGCTCTGCGCGCTCATAGGCGAGCAGAACCGCCGTACGCTGGCGCTATGGGCGTTGGATCTGGCTTCCGGGACCGCCGATGCGCTGGCGGAGAGGCATCCCGGCGACCGCCGTCCGCGGGATGCGGTCGACGCTTCTTCCGACTGGGCCTCCGGCAAAGCGAAGATGGATGTCGCCCGCAGAGCGATCCTGTCCTGCCACGCCATGGCGAGGGAGATGGATGCGGAGGATGCCGCACTGTGCCATGCGGTCGCTCAGGCATGCTCTGTGGTCCATACGCCGCGCCATGCCCTCGGGTACCCTGTGTACGAGCTGACAGCACGGGTGATCCGCTCAGGCTTCGAGGGTTTCGAGGACGATGTGGAGAGAAGGGTCTCCGAGTACGCCGACAGGCTGGCGTACCGGACCTCCCGCGCCGACCAGCCCCGCCAGTGGGCAGGATTCATGCTGAGGTAGCGTCGGCGGTGTCATATTATTATATGCGGACGCAGTGCGAGGGCGCATGAAGGTGTATGTCGTCGACAACGGCGGGCAGTGGACCCACCGCGAGTGGCGCGTGCTCAGGAACCTGGATGTCGATGTCAAGATCGTGCCGAACACCACCCCGTTCGACGAGCTGCGGGACCTGGACGGGCTGATCCTCTCCGGAGGGTCCCCCAGCGTGGCTACCGACGCGGACGCCATGGGCAACAACGGCGTATACCTCGACGAGGCGGATTATCCCATACTGGGGATCTGCGCCGGCATGCAGTTCATGTGCGAGCATTTCGGCGGGAAGCTCGGTCCGGCGGACGAGCCCGAGTACAGCACAGTGGACCTCCACATCGACGACCACGATGGCATCTTCAAGGGCATCCCGTCAGACATCATCGTCTGGGCGTCCCACAACGACGAGGTGAAGGTGCCTCCGTCCGGATTCAAGGTGACCGCATCCTCCCCCTCCTGCAAGGTGGAGGCGGTGAGGTGCCTGGACCGCCCCATATTCGGGGTGCAGTTCCATCCCGAGGTGGAGAACACCCAGTTCGGGGAGGAGATGTTCAGGAACTTCCTCGACGTGGTCAGAGAGCACAGGGCCTGACTGCGATGATTATCCGGATGCCCGTCAGGGCATCCGTGCTTTTTCAGAAATCCGCAGAATAGTGGAAGATGTTGGATGACCGGCGTGATGCCGGTTCAGAGCTCTTTGAGCACGACTTCGAGCTCGGAGAGGATCTGCATTATGACGCTCCAGGACTCCATGGGGATGTTGGGGTCGTTGCAGAGGTCCTCCAGCACGCTGAGGGCGCTGGAGACGCGCAGGTCCATCGCCTTGGAGGTGTCCTGCAGGTGCGCTACAGCCTCGGACGCTCCCTTCCTGATGTTCCTGGGAACGCCGTTGTCCACTGCGAGACGGCCCTCCAGTTCGTTCACGATCTGCTTAATCTTCGCGTCCGCTGCTGCCATTTCCTCTCACCTCACATCGAATCGAATTCATCTTGGACATCCATGACGAACTGCTCGATGACGTCCTCGATGTTGGAGGATGTGTACTCCCTGACGCCGCCGAGGTCGCTCTGGATCCGCGCGATGAAATCGTTGTTCTCTTTGATAAGTACGATGTTGCAGAGTACTTCTTCCATGTGCTCACCCGGTCCGAAGACCGGCCAGAACATCAGAAACCACTATTTAATAATCTCGGGGAGGGCGCCCCTAGCGGGCCTGCGGGGTCGGCCGGAGGCGCAATCCTTAAATATATGAATACTACCGAAACCTTTATTTTAAAGGTCATGATTGACCGTCATCTTCATACGCTATTGCTTCAGCGGTAGCGAGGAAGGAGCCGGCATTCCGGCTGGGAAGGGATCTGGATGAGCATCGAGCAGAGAGCTATGGAGACCCAGGAGGCGCTGGAGTCCAAGTTCGAGAACCTCGGGAAGGGCAAGTACGGCAGGATACTCAAGATGTGCCGCACCCCCACGCCCGAAGAGTACAGGAAGACCCTCGGCATCGTCGCAGCGGGTCTGCTGGTCCTCGGACTCGCGGGTTTCGTCATCTACTGGCTCATGAGCTACCTTCCCGGATACTTCTGAGGTGCATGGATGACAGTCGATTTCACTGGGGATGAAGGTCCGAAGGAGGTCCGCGCCGGAGCCGCCGTCAGGTGGCCGTTCAGGGTCAGCGGCGGCGACGAAGCGCGCTTCACGGTGGAGATCGCCACCGGTCCGGACGCCGATGACGCGCCCGAGTGGGCAGTCGCCATCTGCGATTCCGCCGGGGAGATCTGGAACAGCTACCTCCACACCACCGAGTGCACCGCGGACCTGCCCGCGGCGGGAGCCAGGGAGTTCGTCCTGGAGGTCACCTGCCCCAAGGGCGCCAGGTACGGGGAGTTCGCCGAGGTCACCGTCAGGGTCGCCGTCGGCAACGGGGTCGACTCGGTCGTCGTCAAGGCCGTCGCCGTCCAGTCCATCGTGGTGCTCAAGACCCAGATGGACCAGGAGCGCAGCGTGGCCGACAGCCTGGCCGCCAAAGCGGACCTGGGCGACAAGGACATCTACGCCATCCTCAGCCCCGCGAACCTCAGGGGATACATCTTCGTGGAGGGCATGAACACCGACCGCATGAGGGAGAAGACCCGCGACATCAGGAAGGCGAGGTCCTTCGTCGAGGGCGAGTCCTCCATAGACGAGATAGGGCACTACCTGCAGCCCTTGTCCCCGGTGGTCGGTCTCGCGGAGGACGACCTGGTGGAGCTGGTCAGCGGCCCGTTCAAGGGCGAGTGCGCCAAGGTCCAGCAGATCGAAGCCGGCAAGGAGGAGATCAAGGTGCTGCTGGTCGGCGCAATGGTCCCCATCCCCATCACAGTCAAAGCTGACAGCGTCAGGAAAAAGGAGAACTGAACACAATGGTAGATACTGTCGAGGCATTGGTAGACGGAGGCAGGGCCTCCGCAGGGCCTCCCCTCGGACCCGCTCTCGGGCCGAAGGGTGTGAACATCGGTCAGATCATCGCGGCCATCAACGACAAGACGAAAGCCTTCGCCGGAATGAAGGTCCCCGTGAAGATCCTGATCGCGGACGACAAGTCCTTCGAGATCAAGGTCGGCACGCCCCCCATCTCCGCTCTGATCAAGGGAGAGCTCGGCATCGCCTCCGGATCCTCCAACGCCCGCACCACCAAGGTCGGAAACCTCTCTCTCGAGCAGGCCAAGAAGCTTGCCGACATGAAGAAGGACGACCTCCTCGGAGCGGACATGAAGGCCCGTGTCCTCGAGGTCGCAGGCAACTGCGTGTCCGTCGGAGTCACCATCGACGGCAAGAACCCCAAGGACTTCCAGAAGGACGTCAAGGCCGGCCTCTACGACGGCCAGTTCTGAAACCCCCCGCGGGCCTTCAGCCCGCGATGTTCTCCGGGGGCACCGCCCCCGGACACACCTTCGTTCGAAGGCATCTATTTATACTCCGCAACGAATGGTATGTTTTGCGCGGTGCGGAAGGCGGCGCAGACCCTGATGTGTTCATGCACGGCTTCGAGGGCGAGGCTTGCCGGCTGTCCGGATCGCGTCGCAGGATCCCCATTCCCGACGGCTCCGCACGAAGCGGAGGGGAGGAGCGGGGATGGAAGCAGCTGTGACATCCTCGCGATGTGGCGCGCGGTGCCGGGTGACGGCCCCGCGGCGCAGCGGCCGGGACCTGGAATCGAATAGAACCCCGTTATACGGGGGCGCCGCGGATGCGGCGACGGTCTACCTCGGTCGTCTTCGGGAGGGTGCGACGGCGCATCCTCGGCCGGTCGGGTCGTGAGACACCCGGGCCCGTTGAAGGGCTCCCGGCGCGGAGGGGGGCAGGCGGCCATGCGCTCTCGCGGGCCGCGGTGCCTGAAGCCGCGATCACAGCTGCTTCAAACAGTTTGGGATTTTGGTGTCGGCCAGCTCCTCGTTCTGCTAACTTTGCATAACTTTGCATAACTTTGCATTCTCGTGTAAAGTGTAAAGTTAATATTCCTGCTCTTTGTTTTTGTAATGTGAAGATGCCAGAGCAGGCACCGGACCCGAAAGATCTCCTGTCAAGAGGCCGTGTGAATTGGTCTCACAAGACCATGGAGTTGGCTAAGGAGTACAACGGCAGGTATCTCCACTGGTCAGACCTGGAGTATAGGGATGTAGGTCCGGATTCCAGAGAGATCCTCTGGGCTCTTATGAAGATTCTTAGGGAGGGAACCATTAGGGAGGTAGAACTTCGCGATCTGGTCATAAGGTACAATATCACCGACAACGCCCAGCGCATCCTTCATGATTTGGATATGCGCATCTTGTCGGGACTCGTTCCTAGCAGTAAGCTGGATGATAATAGACGTCTTTTGCTTACAGTGAGCTCTGTCATGGAAGAGTCCATAGCATCAAGTCAGTTGGAGGGAGCATCAACCACTACTAAGGCTGCGAAGAAGATGCTCCGCGAGAACACGGCACCGAAAAACAAGTCCGATCTCATGATTATCAACAACTACAATGCCATGCGGTTTATTAAGGAACATTCTGGTGATGAACTCTCCCCCGATTTGATAAGGGAGATTCACTCCATTATCTCACGCGGTACACTTGACGATGTCAGGTACGAGGGGAGGTTCAGGGACAACAACTCTATTGCTGTGCGCGATACGTTCAGTGGTGAGACGTACCATGATCCGCCAGATTTCGGCAGGATTCCAGGTTTGGTACAGGCATTGTGTGGGTTCGCGAATGATGACAGCGTCTTTGTTCATCCCATTGTGAAGGGGATCGTGTTGCATTTTGGACTCGCCTACATCCATCCGTTCATGGATGGCAACGGGCGCGTGTCGAGATCCCTGTTTTACTGGTACATGCTGCGCAGCGGATATGCGTCGATAGAATACCTATCCATATCGAAGGTTATGAAGAGTCATCGCAGCAGGTATGACAATGCCTACCTTCTGTCAGAGACTGATGGCAATGACATCACCTACTTCATCAACTTCAATCTGGATGCGGTATCTGAGGCCACTGATGTGTTTTTGAAATATGTCAGGTGCAAGATGGAGGAGGATGCCAAGACGTTAGAGGATCCCCGTATGTCCGGCCTCAGCATACGTCAGAGAGACGTTCTTTCCGATCTCATGAACAATACCGAACCCATCGACGTTTATGAGTTGGCAGCGAAGTACATGGTCCATCCAGCTAGTATGCGCAGGGACCTCCAGAAGCTCGACGAGCTCGGAATGGTGAGGTTGGTGCGCATCGGACACAGGAATGCGTACCTTTACAACGACCAAGCCAACTTTGCATAACTTTGCATTCTCGTGTAAAGTGTAAAGTTATGCAGGATGACCCGTGTTCGTTGAACGGATTCTCCTCATGAAATGTCTCCATGCGGTGGCGGAGGTCATGAAGTAATGCGGATGGGTGAGACAGACGCACGTCCCCTGCTCCGGGCAGTCCGGTGCGATCGTCATTTCGCGCCTGTCAGCGAATCGGTTATCTTTAAATACAGCCCCTGTATTCGAAGCATCCACTTGTAGGAGAGCCGCAAGGTTCGTTTGCACTACGAGGAGGAATAGATTTGGCAGATAAGTCAACCGTTATGGCTGTGCAGAACGCACTCGAGAGTGCGAAGAAGCGCAATTTTGTTGAAACGGTTGAGTTGGCCATCAATCTCAAGGACATCGACCTGACCATACCGAAGAACCGTATCCAGGATGACATCATCCTGCCCTACGGACGCGGCAGGCCGGTCCACGTCTGCGTGATTGGTGGTGGCGAACTTGCCTTGAAAGCCAAAGACGTTGCCGACACTGTGATCTCCCCTGAAGAGCTTCAGGCGATTGCAGACGACAAGAAGCAGGCCAAGAAGATCGCGAACGACACCGATTACTTCATCGCCGAAGCCCCCCTCATGGCGGTCGTCGGTAAGAGGCTCGGTACCGTCCTCGGTCCCCGCGGAAAGATGCCGAAACCCATCCCTCCGGGAGCAGACCCGAAGGGCATGATCGACAACCTCCGCAAGACCGTTTCTGTCAGGACTAAAGACAGGATAACCTTCCACGCACCCGTGGGAACCGTCGACATGTCCCCCGAAGAGCTGGCTGAGAACATCGAGACCGTCATCAAGCGTGTCGAGCTCAAGCTGGAGAAGGGGAGGATGAACATCGCTTCGTCCTACGTGAAGACCACCATGGGCAAGTCCGTGAGGTTGATCTGAGGAGGTTCGTAAATGGCACACGTCGCAGCTTGGAAGAAAGATCTGGTGAACGAGCTCGCCCAGGAGATGGTGTCCTCGCCCGTCGTGGCCGTCGTCGACGTCCATGGCATCGGCGGACAGCAGATCCAGTCGATGAGGGCCGGACTCAGAGGCCACGCTAAGCTCAAGATGACGAAGAACAACCTGATTCTCCTCGCCATCGAGAAGGCGGCCGAGTCCAAGCCCGAGATCGCAGGGCTCACCGAGGCGGTCTACGGCCAGTGCGCGGTTGTGTCCACCGACATCAACCCGTTCAAGCTCTTCGCTAAGCTGGAGTCCACCAAGACCCCCGCAGCCGCGAAGCCCGGAGAGATCGCCCCGTTCGACATCGTGGTCCCCAAGGGGCCCACCCCGTTCGGACCCGGCCCGATCATCGGAGATCTTCAGAAATTGGGCCTTCCCGCCGCCATCGACGGCGGGAAGATAGTAGTCAAGAAGGATACCACGCTGGTCAAGGAGGGCGAGCCCGTCCCGGCCAACGTCGCAGCGATGCTCCCGAAGCTGGAGATCCTGCCCATGATCGTGGGAATGGACCTTAGGGCCTGCTACGAGGATGGCGTGATCTACAAGAAGGACGTCCTGGACATCCCCGAGAACTACTACAGAGACATGTTCGCTACGGCCGCATTCAACGCCCGCGCTCTCGGCGTCGCGATCGCCTTCCCCGCGAAGGAGACCATCGTGCCGCTGCTGCAGAAGGCGTTCAGGGAGGCTCTGGGTCTCTCGATATCGGCCGCGATACCAACCAAAGAGAACATAGAGATGCTCCTCGCGAAGGCGGATGCTCAGATGCTCGCCGTCGCATCTGCTTCCGGCTACACCAACGACGCCATCGCCGCCAGGCTCTCCAACGCCGCGGCGGCCGCGCCCGTTGCAGCTGCTGAGGCCCCGGCCGCAGCCGCGGAGCCCGAGGAAGAGGAGGAGGAGGTCAGCGAGGAGGAAGCCGCCGCCGGCCTCTCTGCATTGTTCGGATAAATAGGAGTTGAATGAAATGGAGTACATCTACAGCGCAATGGTTCTTTACGCAGCCGGCAAGGACATCACCGAGGACGCTATCGCAGCCATCCTCAAGGCCGCCGGTGTCGAGCCTGACGCAGCCAAGATCAAGGCACTGACCGCATCCCTCGAGGGAGTCGACATCGCCGACGCCATCGCGTCCGCGTCCGTCATGGCCGCTGCCCCCGCAGCAGCCGGAGCCGCTCCCGCAGCCGCCGCCGACGCTCCCGCAGCCGCCGCTGAGGAGCCCGAGGAGGAGGCCGTCTCCGAGGAAGAGGCAGCAGCCGGTCTCAGCGCCCTGTTCGGGTGAAACGGCTGTCCGTCTGACGACTCTAAACCACTTACCTTCACTTTCCATTTTGGATCGATTCCGGATCCGGGTTGCATTCAGTTCTCGAGGAGCCAGTCGGCGATCCTCACGACCCTGATTCCGTCGATGTTGTCTGCGGGATACTTATCAAGGGTGATGATCGTCTTCGGGAAGTTGTCGTCGATGGCCCTGAGGGGCCTCAGTTCACGCTTCAGCGTCTCGGGGTCGGCAAGGCTGAGGCACACCTGCCAGTACATGATGGCATTAATCGGGCCGGTGACGAAATCCACTTCATACTGTCCGACAGAGCATGTGGATGCCGTCCCGTATCTGACAGACAGCTCGTTGAATACGATGTTCTCTAGGATGCCGTCCAGATCTGTTTCTGAATACGGTATCATAATGTTCCTGAGTCCGATGTCTGTGGCGTAGAATTTGTCATTGGTGCGGAGGTAGTCTTTGGATTTGCTGTCTTTTCTCTTCGCCCTTTCGAACAGCATTGCGCCTTCTAGCATGGAGATATACGAGTCTATGGTTTCCGGACGTACTTTCAGTCCGCTGCTCGAAAGGTAGTTGGTGGCAGAACGGACGGATGTTCTGTCGCCAATATTCTTCATTAGGAATCTACAGAGGTTGGATATTGCGGAGGTGTTGCGAATGGAATGTCTGTCTGTAACATCTTTTGTGTATACTGTGTTGTAAATTCCGGACAGCATGTCATTGGTGAGATCTGGAATTGTGTCCTCCATCCGCGCTACTGCTGGGAATCCGCCACGACGGATGTATTCTGCGAAGAGATCATCACGGCTCTTCCCTGGATTCCTGAATTTAACGTACTCGGAGAACGTCAGCGGGCGGACGCGTATTTCCAAACATCTCCCAGATAGACGAGTGGACAATTCCGATGACAGCATCTGTGAGTTTGATCCGGTGACGTAGATGTCGGCTTTTTTGATGAACAGAGTGGAGACTGCAATCTCCCAGTTGGGAATCGTCTGCACTTCATCTAAGAACACGTAGGATCCTGGAATCGAACTCAGATTCTTCGACACCAAATCTAGGATGTCGTCGCAGGTCCTGATACCTAGATCACTCTCCTCAAGATTCACGTACAGCATCCTGTCCTCAGGGACGCCTTCGGCTTTCAGCTCGTCCATGAATGCCAATAAAAGCGTTGATTTCCCACATCTTCTGATTCCTGTCAGACCTTTGATGACATCTGATCCCCTAGCCGCTCTGAGTTTCGATAAATATGTCTCGCGGGGGATGATGGTGGATGTGGATTCACGCATACACGTTTATAACAGTACATTCATTTAAATCATTATGATGTTGTACGCTTGTAAGCGGTTATATTTTTAAATTGATCAATATTTGTACGGTTATACCCGTACAGATTCCAAGATAGGTTCCTCGAGTTCCTGCCGTCGGAGAGTTTCTTCTTCCCTAGTGTCCGTATAAATACGGGTGTGACGTTTGTCCGACACGATGCCCGTGACAGACAGGGTGACGGTCCGCCTGACGGCGGAGCAGATCGCCCTGATTCAGAACCTTGTGGACTCCGGCGAATTCGAGACCGTGACCGACGTGGTCAGGGCGGCGGTGGACGAGTTCATGTCCAAGCGCTTCACGCCGGACAACATCCGCAAGGTGACGGTGGACATCCCCAAGGAGAGCGCCATAAGGCTGGAGAGCCTGGTCAGCGACGGCGACGCCGTCTCCTTCGACGACGCCATCCGCAACGCCGTGCGGGAGTACACCCGCTCCAGGTTCACGGAATGAGCCCTTTGATCTTCTTGACGGCGTCTCCGAAGACGCCCATGATGGTGTTGAACTCGTACTTGGTGGGGATGGCCCTGCCCATCATCCTGCGGAACATGACGGAGGTCATCTCCCTCCGGTGCTCCGGATACCCTGATGCGGCCATGAGGTCGTCGAAGAAGCGGAACATCAGCTCCTTCTCCGCCGGGTCGGCGGGAGCGGCCTCGTGGAGGCTGCCGTTGAAGAGCTCGTACATGACTATCGTGGCGGCGTGCGACAGGTTGAGGATGGGGTAGGTGTCGTCGGTGGGCACGGTCACCAGGATGTCGCACCTCTCCAGCTCGTCCTGCAGGAGGCCCACGTCCTCCCTGCCGAAGAGGATGGCGATCCTCTCCGGGTAGTCCTTCACCCTCTGGGCGAACTCCCGTGCGGGCAGGGGGATGCGGGTGTAGTTCTTGTCCCCGGCTGTGGTCACACCGCTGGTGCCGGCGATGAGGAAGCATCCGTCGACGGCTTCCCTGATGGTGTCCACGATCCTTGCGGAATCGAGGAGGTGCGAACCGTGCTTGGCTCTGCGGTACGCATCGTCTCCGATGGGGCAGGGGTTGACAAGCACCAGGTCGTCCAGGCCGAAGTTGGCCATGGACCTGCAAACGGCTCCGATGTTGCCCTCGAACTTGGGACCCACCAGCACGATCCGCACGTTGGTCATGGTGCGGCGGATGGGGATTCACGATATATGCGTTGCCCGCTGAAATCCGTTTAATATCCTGTCCGCATACACGGGGGCGTGAGCGTACCCAAGGACCACCCCAGATACAGGTCCCTCATGGTGAGGGAGCGTCTGGCGGAGATGGTCGATCAGGGCCTGGTGACCCCCACCGGGCTTATTTCACACGGAAGGGGGGAGGCTTTTGACTACCTCATGGGCGAGAGGACCCTGCCACCGTCCCTGGATGCGGAGCGTGCGGCGGCGGCCTACCTGCTGAGGGCCAGGAACCCCGTGGTCTGCGTCAACGGCAACGCCGCCGGGCTGGATGCGGAGCACCTCCTGGCACTTGCGGACGCCGTACCGGCGAAGGTGGAGGTGAACATCTTCCACCGCACCGAGGAGAGGATGAGGAAGCTGGTGGCCTACCTGGAGTCGGCGGGCGGGAGGGACGTCCTCGGACTGGAGCCGGACGCCCGCATACCCGGTCTGTCCTCCGACAGGGCGCTGTGCACCTCCGAGGGGATCTTCGATTCCGACGTGATACTGGTGCCCATAGAGGACGGTGACCGGGCGGAGGCCCTGGTGGCCATGGGGAAGGTGGTGATATCCATCGATCTGAACCCCCTCTCGCGCACGTCGAAGAAGGCCACAGTGTCCATCTCCGACGAGATGACCCGTGCGCTGGAGAACATCATCCGCTTCGTGGAGGAGATGAGGGGCGACGACGCCCTAATCGATTCGGTGATCGAAGGGTACGACAACGGGGCCATGCGCCGCGGTTTGATCGACGCTATATGTGAATCTCTGCATCGGGAGTGATTTCCACATGGATCTTTTGGAGAAGGGGACCCTCAGGCTGAGGTGGGCGGAGGCCCACATGCCGGTTCTGGCCGCCGTGAGGGAGCGTTTCAGGAAGGAGAGGCCGCTGGAGGGCCTGAAGGTCGGTATGGCGCTGCACACCGAGGCCAAGACCGGGGTGCTTGCGATCACACTTGCGGAAGCCGGTGCGGAGGTGAGGTTGGCCAGCTGCAACCCCCTGTCCACCGACGACTCGGTGGCGCTGGCCCTCAGGGAGGTCCACGGCCTGGATGTCCGGGCGAAGAAGGGGGAGACCCAGGAGGAGTACTATGCCAACCTGGGGCATGTGCTGGACATGGGTCCGGACTACGTGATCGATGACGGCGCGGATCTGATAGCCATGCTGCACACCTCCCGCAGGGAGATGCTGCCCAACGTGAAGGGCGGCAACGAGGAGACCACCACCGGCGTGGTGAGGCTCAGGGCCATGGCCGCCGACGGGGCGCTGGAGTTCCCGGTGATGGCGGTGAACGACTCCAAGATGAAGTTCCTGTTCGACAACCGCTACGGCACCGGGCAGTCCGCCTTCGACGGGTGGATGACCGCCACCAACCTGATGGTCAGCGGCAAGACGCTGGTGGTGGCCGGGTACGGATGGTGCGGGAAAGGCGTCGCCATGCGCGCCAAGGGCCTCGGCGCTGATGTGATAGTCACGGAGGTGGACCCCGTCAGGGCGATAGAGGCCCGCATGGACGGGTTCCGCGTCATGAGGATGGCGGATGCAGCCAGGGAGGCGGAGATAATCATAACCGTCACAGGATGCAAGGACATCGTCCGCAGGGAGCATCTCGAGGTGATGCGCGACGGCTGCGTCATGGGGAACGTGGGTCATTTTGACAACGAGATCAGCAAGCCCGATCTGGACGCCCTTGCGGAGGAGAGGACAAGGGTCAGGGACTTCGTGGACGAGTACCGCATGAAGGACGGCAGGAGGCTGTACCTGATCTCCGACGGCAGGCTCATGAACCTGGCCGCCGGGCAGGGGCATCCCGCCGAGATCATGGACATGAGCTTCGCCGTCCAGGCCCTGGGACTGGAGCATCTGGTGAGGAACCACGCCTCCATGGAGAGGGGGGTGCACACCGTGCCGGCGTCCATAGACGAGGAGATAGCCAGGCTGAAGCTGGATGCGATGGGTATAACCATCGACGAGCTCACCGACGTCCAGAAGGCGTACATCACGGGATGGGAGGAGGGGACGTGAGCGCCCCCTTCCTGTCGGTCTACGGTCATGTGGCCATCGACCAGATCCTCACCGTGACAAGGTTCCCGGACCTCAACACATCGGTGGATGTGACGGAGAAGAGCACCCACCTCGGGGGAACCGGGGCCAACATCGCGGTGGTTGCGGCGAAGCTGGGGGTGCCCACGGCGCTGTGCGCCTTCGTTGGGGCGGACTTCCCCAAGGCCTTCGAGGACCTGATTTCCGAGGCGGGCGTGATCACCGACGAGCTGAGGAGGGTGGACGGCTACGACACCTCCCAGGCCATCGTGGTGAGCGACGACGCCATGGACCAGAAGGTCCTGTTCTACCAGGGTCCTCAGGGATACGCGTCCCGCATAGGGGAGCGCCTGCTGTCCAATGCGTCGCAGTCGGAGCATGTGCATTTCTGCACCGGCGATCCGGAGTACTACATCTCCCTGATGCCGGACATCGGCTGCAGTATGGCCCTGGACCCGGCGCAGGAG
This sequence comes from Candidatus Methanomethylophilaceae archaeon, assembly GCA_944321505.1. Classification (GTDB taxonomy): domain Archaea; phylum Thermoplasmatota; class Thermoplasmata; order Methanomassiliicoccales; family Methanomethylophilaceae; genus SIG5. The sequence goes on from CALULN010000019.1 coordinate 35,677, forward strand.
GTCCACAGGATATGGAACGCCGACAGCACCGCAAGGGCGCTGGCTCATTGCGATGCCCTGTTCTGCAACAGGTACGAGGCGGAGTCCGTCATCAAGTACCTGGGCGTAGGGGCCGTCGGCGAGATCGACAAGCCGCTGGTGGTCTGCACCAGCGGAGCCAAGGGCAGCGACGCGTACATCGACGGGGAGCATTTCCACATACCCGCGATCCCGGCGGAGAGGGTGGTGGACGCCACCGGTGCCGGCGACGCCTACCGCGCGGGGTACTACGCCGGCCTGTACCACGGGTTCGACGTCAGGGAGTCGCTGGTGATAGCGGCTACCGTGTCGTCCTTCGTGGTGGAGGACTACGGCTCCATAACCTCCGCTCCCGACTGGGGCAGCGTGGTGGAGCGTGCGGGGAAGTACCTGAGGGACGTATGATCGCCCTCACCGGAACCCCCGGTACGGGCAAGACCTCCGTGGCGGAGGAGCTGAGGCGCAGGGGGCACGACGTCCTGGATCTGAAGAAGCACATCTCGGACTCGGGGCTCAGGGGAGAGTACGTCGAGGAGATGGACACCTACGACGTGGACACAGACCTGCTGAGGGAGTCTCTCAGGAACTCGGAGCACGAGATGGCGGAAGGGCACCTGTCGCACTTCCTGGATACTGGGATGTGCATTGTGATGCGCTGCCACCCGGATGTGCTGGCACAGCGTCTGCGCGACCGCGGGTACGCGGAGGGCAAGGTCCGCGAGAACGTCGAGGCGGAGCTGCTGGACGTCATACTCTGCGAGGCGGTGGACTCCGGTGTCCCCGTCTTCGCCGTGGACACCACCTCATCCAACGCATCCCGGGCAGCCGATGCCGTGGAAGCAATTATGAGAGGGGAGACCGATGGGCATCTGCCCGGAGACGTCTCATGGGCGGAGGAGATGGACAGATGGTTCTAGATTCCAAGCGCTCCCAGGTGGATTTCGCGCTGACGCCGGTGGCGAAGCGCCTCATCAACGTGAACCCCAACACCCTGTCGTGGATAGGCCTCATACTGGCTCTGGTGTCCGGGGTGCTGATGTACCTGAGCTACGACACCCACATCCTCCTCATCGTCGGGGCGATCGTCGTCATAGTGTCGGGGTACTTCGACGCCATCGACGGCAAGGTTGCCAAGCTGTCCGGGAAGGCCTCCAGGAAGGGGGATTATCTTGATCATGTGTTCGACAGGTATGCCGACGTCTTCATGATCGGCGGTGTGGCAATCAGCGCCTGGTGCAATCCGTACCTGGGGATGCTGGCTCTCGTAGGTGTCCTGCTCACGTCGTACATGGGCACCCAGGCCCAGGCCGTAGGGGCCCCCAGGCTGTACGCCGGCCTCTTGGGCCGTGCGGACAGGGTGGTGCTGTCCACGCTGTTCCCCATAATCCAGTACGCCGCCTGCGCGCTTGGATACGGGTTGATCGAAATCGGCGGATTCTCCATATCGTGGATGGAGATCATGATCGCCTACTTCGCCATCGTAGGAAACCTCACGGCGGTTCAGCGCGTCATCATCACGTGGAGGAACATGTCGAAGGAGGAGTGAGATCACTCCCTCTTCGGCCTCCCGCATTTTATCCTGTAGTATGTCAGCGGGTGGTTGACGGTCTCCCTGGCGCACAGGTCGTCAGGGTCGTAGCAGTTGCCGTTGGTCTTCATGGTGGAGCATTCTGGCGGGGTGTACCCGTCGGTGCCGTTGAGCTCCCCGGTTATGTGCCTTATCTGGTAGCTGGACTTCGACTCGTCGAAGTCCGGGGACCTGGAGAACACGCTGATGATCTGGTCGTAGCCCATACCTATGGCGTGCAGGAATGCCACCAGGGCGAACCTTCCGCTGTGGCCCAGGTTCACTCCGTTCTGGGCGTTGGCCATGAGGGTGCGGATGCAGGGCGGGAGGGTCTCCGGCTTCAGCTCCCCGGAGAACTGGGGGCTGAACCTCGCCTTGGCCGCCGTGAGTATGTTGGACAGTCTTGTGACCCTCTCGGACACCGCGGATGCCACCTCTGGAGGGACGTCGAGGGGGAGCTCCCCTTCAATCCTGTCCTGCAGGGCGTTCTGCAGCAGCCTGTCGAATTTCTCGTGGGTGAGGAAGACGTACCCCTCCTTCAGCTCCGTGTTGACCAGCTTCCATTCCGTGCTCTTGATGCGGGTGGAGAACCTGAGGAAATCGCTGAAGTGCATCCTCAGGCCGTCGTCGGAGACCTTCGATTTGACGTCCAGCTCTCCGGCTATGCGCTGGACCACGGCGTACTCCTCCTCGCCGAGGAGCTTGTTCATGCGGACCGCCTCGGCCAGGGCGTACCTGCGGGTGAGGAACCTGTCGCCGATGCAGGAGACCAGGATCCTGGCGTAGGGATAGGACATGATCTCCATGACCCTGTCGAAGTCGCTGCGGAGGGGGGCCATGGAGACCTCGGAATGCTCGATGGCCGAGAGCACCCTCTCCTCCCCTCTGGCTCTGGCCTCCTCGAACCCCGGGGAGGACAGGAGGTCCTCCAGGCTCGCGCCGTTCTCGGCGGCCACCTCCTGGGCGGAGGCGAGGAAGGGGTAGCGGGACTCCAGGAAGCCGATCATCGCCGAGGGATTGGGTCCGGATTAGTTAACCGTGACGCAATCCGCGACGGGTCACGTACGGTCTGCTGAGGAAGGAAGCCGACCGTGCGATCGCAATGTCACGAATTACTAAGTGTTATGAAAATAGTTTTTCCTTTAAATACTGATTAGTATTTTTCAAGAATTAGTTTTTCTCCGGCAAGGGCCGTGCATCGGTATCCGTGGTCAATCCTTTCGAAGTCTGGCTATGTTCAATCAGATCCGTGTTCTGTTCTCAATCCATGACGATCTGTTCCGAATCCGGTGCTCCTTCCCGCTGACGGTTGTCCGGTTGGTGGATGTTTAAGACGGCGGATTGGAAAAACCCAATTTTGTTATACGCCCGAGCCCATGGGATGGCGATGCCAGGCCTGGACGATCTCACCATCGGAGACGGAGTGAAGGTGGTCTCCTTCGACATCTTCGACACCCTCATCGTCCGTCCGTACATCCGCCCGAAGGACCTGTTCGCCCACATGGAGCAGGCGGAGGGTGCGCCGGGATTCGCCGCCGAGAGGGTGGATGCCGAAAAGCGCAGCAGCAGGTCGGTGGGAGCCGACGGCTCCAGGGAGACGACCTTCGACGCCATCTACGAGGAGATCGCTCCGCAGTACAGGCATCTGAAGGAGGCGGAGCTCCGCTACGAGGCCAACGTCGTCAGGTACCGCCCGGTGGCGGATCTGTTCGACAGGCTGATCGCCGAGGGGAGGGAGGTGGTCCTGATCTCCGACATGTACCTGCCGTCGGAGCGCATAGCATCCATGCTGGAATCCTGCGGGATACGCGGGTACGGCAGGCTGTACGTGTCCTGCGAGCACGGCGTCAACAAGCGCCACGGCGGTCTGTTCCGCAGGGTGCTGGAGGACCTCGGGCTGCGCCCGGAGGAGCTGCACCACTTCGGAGACAACGCCCATTCCGATCACAGGGTGCCGAAGGGCATGGGCATCCGCGCCACCCGCGTCCCGTCGCTGGCGGAGTCGTATTTCGGTAGGCATCGCAGAGCCGCCCGCTTCCATCGCCGCGACGGCTCACTGTCGTCGTCGGTCATCGCCGCAACGGATGCGATCCGCTGGATGGAGCACGGGGATGACTTGTCATGGAGGGAGGTTGCCTACCGCTTCGGCGGTCCCGCGGTCTGCGGGTACTGCGCCTTCGTGCACGATTCCGGGGACCGTCCGCTGGCCTTCGTGGCCAGGGACGGATACAACCTGATCCGGGTGTACCGCGTGCTGTTCGGCGATTCCAGGAGGGCGACGTACCTCTACGCGCCCAGGATAGCGTACATCCTGGCCGGCAGGGACTACGCATCCTACAGGAACCACAAGGCCATCCTGGCGGACAGGCTGTTCCCGGAGTGCGCCGGGATGGACGACGGGGAGAGGGAGCGGTTCTTCGACGGTCATCTGCAGGAGGTCGAAGCCCGCAGATCGTCGGTGGCAGCGGGCATACGCGCCAGGATGGAGGAGGCCGCAGGCGGAGGGGACCTGACGGTGGTGGACGTCACCACCCTGAAGTACACCTCGCAGAGGCTGGTCTCCGAGATGCTTCCAGACCGGGAGGTGGACGGTGTGTACTACTTCGTTTTGGATGATTCCGGCCCCCTGCCCCACAGGGGATACTGCGTCCGCGGGGTGTTCCCGCAGCCCGGGTCCAACATCAACCTGACGGAGTTCTTCATGACCGCTCCGGAGCCTCCCGTGAGGTCGATAGACGATTCGGGGATGCCCGTGTACGAGGAGGTATCCGATCAGGAGCGCAGGCGCCTGGACATCTACGGGGACATCACCGACGGGGAGGTCTCATACGCGGAGGACATGAAGCGCCTGTACGGCGGCAGCATCCCCCGTCTTGAGTACGGGGCGGTCTCCCGCTGGCTGCGGGTGCTCACCGGGGACCGTCTTTACAGACCTATGCTTGCGGACATGGGCTGGCCGGTGGATCCCGCGAACCGGGTGTACGTGAGCATGGTCCTCCATCCCCGCGACTCGCTGTACTATCTGAAGAAGGCGGTCCTGGACACGGGGAGCGCCCTTCTCCGTCTGGTCAGGCATTGAGGGTTGCGACACCTATATACAAGGGTTGCATTTGACGAAACGGAGATGCATCCGAAGGTGAGCGTGGTGGTGCCGATACTGAACGGCGCCGAGTACGTCCCGGAGATACTTTCGTACCTGGACGATCAGACCTACCGCGATTTCGAGGCGGTGATGGTAGTGGACGTCTCGTCCACCGACGGCTCTCTGGATGCCGCACTGTCCGCAGGGAGGGATTGGCTGAGGGTGATCCAATCGGGCACCGAGGACGCCATCTCCGGGCCCAGGAACCTTGGCATGGATCATGCCGAAGGGGAGTTCGTATGGTTCTTGGACGCCGACGACCGTCCGCTGCCGGAGTTCCTGGAGCGGATGATGTCCATACAGCAGGAGCATGATGCGGACATCGTGGCCTGCAACTTCGTCTACTCTTCCGATAAACACGTTGATCTGCGCAAGGGCAGGTATGCCTTCAGGACGGAGGTCATGGGGTCCGAGGACGCCATCCGCGCCAGAGCGGAGGAGAGGCTCCCGGTCACCAGCTGGAGCAAGGTGTTCAGACTGTCCCTCCTCAGGGACAACGGCATAAGGTTCAGGAGGGGCTGGTGCGAGGACATAGGGCACACGTACCGCGCGCTGTCCTGCGCCCGCACGGTGTGCTACACCGACGAGCCGTTGTACATCTACTACCAGCATCCGAGATCCTTCACCAACGACCCCGCCAACATGGACAGCCGCGGCGGGGCGGAGCAGGAGGCCTATTCCCGTCTTCCCGAGGATGTGATGGACGTGGACGGCATGGGTTCCAAGGTGGCGCTGGTGCGTATACGGTCCAGCGGCCACATGACTTACCGTTCCTTCATGGGATACGCTCGCAGCGACGGATGCAGGGGGATGCTGAAGCGCGAGTGCTCGGAACCGCTGGTCCCGGAGGCCATGTGGTATTACTTCTCTCCCACCACGTACTATATAGCCATCCGCCTGTTCCTGAGGTTCTGGTACTACAGGGACGGCAGGATGTTCACCAAACCGGCGGTCAGGAGGGGACGGAGATGATCCCGATAACGGTCGGGATATGCGCCTACAACGAGGAGGCCAACATCGAGCGCACGCTCCGTTCCCTGTTCTCCCAGGAGCGCGGCGTGTACAGTGTGGATTCGGTCATAGTGGTCTCCTCCGGAAGCACCGACCGCACCGATTCGATCGTGGAGTCCATGATCCCGGAGTTCCCCCGCATCCGCCTGATCCGTCAGGAGAAGCGGGAGGGGAAGAACTCCGCTATCAACCTGATCCTGAAGGAGAAGGGGACGGAGATCGTGGTGCTCCTCAACGCCGACAACATCCTGGGCTCGCCGGATTCCTTGAACCGTCTGATCGAGCCCTTCTCGGATCCGAAGGTGGGGATGGTCGGCGGGCATCCTGTGCCGGTCAACGACACGGATACCGTCGCCGGTTTCACATCCCATCTGGTCTGGACCATGCATCATCATGTGTCGCAGATGAGCCCCAAGATCGGCGAGTTGATGGCATTCAGGGACATCGGCAAGGGTCTGCCCACAGATATGCAGTCCGATGAGGACATCCTCAGAATGGATCTCGAGCAGGCGGGATACAGATCCGTTTACGCCAAAGGCGCATTGGTCCTCAACCGCGGTCCCGAGAATCTGAGGGATTTCTTCAAGCAGCGCGTCCGGGTGAACATCGGCGAGCTCTACATGAAGAAATGCTTCCGCTATCAGATCCCCACTCACGACTATAGGAAGCTGTATGCTGCGATACTCCAATCGATAAAGGACGTCGGCTTCCATCCGTTCAAGCTGACAATAGCTGTCCTCATGGAGCTGGTCACCCGGCTGTACGCTCTTGCCTATGTGAAAGCGGACAAGGGCGACATGAGCGTCTGGGACAGGGTGGACAGCACCAAGATAGTGTGATCATTCAGACAGAATCGAATCCACGGCATCCGCGAATGTCGTTCCGTCACCGACCCTGATGCATCTGCAGCCGAGACGTCTTCCGAACTCCATGTCGCAGTCCCCGTTGCCGATCATGTACGATCTCTTCACATCGATGTGGTGCTTCCTGACCGCCGCGACGCCCATGCCCGTCTCGGGCTTCCTGCATCCGCATTTATCGTCCGGATGGTGGGGGCATACGAAGATATCGTCGATCCTGCCTCCTTTTGCGGTCACTTCGTCCACCATCTTCCGGTGGATGCTGTTCAGGGTCTCTTCGGAGAACTTCCCCCTGGCGATGCCGGACTGGTTGGTGACGACGATGACCAGGTATCCAGCGTCGTTCAATCTTCTTATGGATTCGGGCACGCCGTCGAAGAGGCGGAACTTGTCGGGGCTGTCGCAGTAGGGGACGTCCTCGGCGATGGTGTCGTCCCTGTCGACGAAGACCGCTCTGCGACCGTACATCATCCTCTCCACCAGGCAGCAGACCATGTGTCCCGCTGCCAGGTACCCTTCCTGTATATGCGGCGTGTCCTCAGACGGGACGGTGAGGGCGAAATCCGCGATCTCCCTCATCCTGCCCTTCATGCCGGTGAAGGAGACGGTAACGCAGCCGATCTCCTTCCCCTTCTCCATCGCAAGGATGACGTTCTTCGAGTTCCCGGAGGTTGACAGTCCCACGATGACATCCCCCGGGCGTGCGATGGCCTCCACCTGCCTGGAGAACACGATGTCGTAGCTGTAGTCGTTGCCCACAGCGGTCACGGGGGCGATGTTGGACAGGCAGACCCCCGCCATCGCCGGGCGGTCGAAGAGGTATCTGCCGGAGAGCTCCGCTGCGAGGTGCTGGGCGTCGGCGGAGGACCCGCCGTTGCCCATGAATATGACCTGGCTGCCGTTGCGGAGAGCCTCGACCATCGCGTCGGCGATCGCCGATATCTGCTCCGGGTCGATGTTCGATATGGTCTCCGCCGACTTCCTCAGCTCGTATGAGATGGTGTCGTTCATATTGTGGCCCTCCAGCTCCTGGCGCCGAGAGGCTCGAATGCGAAGTCGACGACCTTCGCTCCGAGCTTCTGAACCTCTTTCGCAACCAGATGTTTCTTGTCGTATTGGCAGACGAAGAACATGAATCCGCCGCCTCCGGCTCCGGAGACCTTGCCTCCGTATGCTCCGGAGTCCATGGCGGCCTTGTATATCGCATCGATGCGGGGGTTGGTAATGCTGTCGGAGAACCTCTTCTTCTGGGCCCAGGATTCCTTGAGGAGTGTGCCTGCTTCCACCACATCCCCCTTCCTGAGTGCGGTGGCGATCTCGTCGGCCAGGGCCTTGGTGGCGTCCAGGGCATCTTCGTTGGTGCCTTTCCTGAAGGACTTCACCTGCGACTCTATGATCCCGGCGGATTCCCTCGAACGGCCGGTGTAGCACAGCAGGGAACAGTACTGCAGCTCGTTCACGGTATCGTTGGAGATGTTCAGGGGGTTGACCCTCACTCCGTCGGCTGTGAACTCCATGAGGTTGAATCCGCCGAATGCCGCCGCGTACTGGTCCTGTTTGCCTCCCTTGAGGCCAAGCTCCTCCCTCTCCAGGTGATATGCCAGGGATGCCAGGTCAGAGTTGGACATCCCGATGTTCTTCCACTCGGCGACGGCTTTGAGAATCGCCACGATGACCGTTGAGGATCCGCCGAGTCCCGATCCCGGGGGAGCCTCCGAATGGATGAACATGTCGAATCCGTCTGTTATGCCGAAGTGGTTGGTGACGACCTTCACCAGATCCATGTTCCCGTCGTAGTCCAGGGGGCCGTCCGAGAGGTCTGCCTCGAATGTGCCGTAGTCCAGGGAGTTGATGGACATGCGGTCGCTGTTGTTGGGGGATATGGAGCAGTATGCGTGCTTCCCGATGGTGGCGTTGAGCACCAGGCCGCCCTTCATCGATGCATAGGGCTCGACGTCGGTGCCGCCGCCGGCGATGCCTATGCGGAGGGGTGCGCAGGAACGGATAATCTCATTCGGCAATGTGATCTACCTTGCCCTTACATACATCTGTGGTTTATATTGAGTGTGTATATTGGTGCAGTAGAAAACACGGAGTGTTGCGTCCTTTCTTCGTCTGTTGAGGATGTGGTCTAAGAAACAGATATGTATGATGTCCGTTTGATTCCAGGCAGATTGTTTTTTTTGAGTGTGTGGTTTCATGTCCGAAGGTTCAGATTATCAGAACGCCGTTGCGGTGCTGGATGACATCCTGGATTCAAAGTGCCCCGGGGGAGAAGAGGCAGAATTCAAGTTCCGCGCTTACACTGAGAAAAAGTCGTCTTCGGAGCACATTAAGCTGGTGTATGCAGCGGTAAATGCGGTACGTCAGGCAGGGCCGATCTCCGTCATCAAATCATTATTCGTCAGGTTTCGGGGTTTCGTCGACAAGTATGGTCTGCCGACGGTCGTGAGAGCGGGGATAGGCGTTCTGTCAGGTAATTTCCGGCTGGAAGATACGCCTTCGGAAGATGACTGTCCCTACTCTGCAGAGCCGCTATCAGAGCCGTGTTCCTCATTCCCTGGTGATGTGTTTGTTGTTGTTATGAACGTAGGCGGTGATGCGGAAGGTTGCATACGCCAACTTCGTTCCATCGGATTCAATGGGAAGTCGACAGTCATCAACCCATCCAATCCAGTCAGCGATAATGGCTGTGGCATTGCCAATGGGGGTGTGTGGACGGGTGGTTTGAACACAGCCATAGCATCATCTCCTGTCGAGAAGATCCTAGTCATGAAGGATACCTGCAGAGCAGAGTTGAAAGCTGTCGCATCACTGGTCGGACTGCTCGATCGTGCCAGCGCCGGGATGGCCGGTTGCAACATTATCAGGTCAAAAGATGAGACGGTGTGCTGTGGTGGGATGCTTCTGAAAGACGGAACGATGCTGTCAAACGATCTGTCTTCACAGAGATTCATGCTGCCAGGCTCCACCGTAGAAGTGGATTTCATCAACAACGGAGTGATTGCGTTCAGGAAGTCGGTCATCGAGTCGTGTGGTCTCTTTGACAGCACATTCGGCAGTCTCAATGCCGCATTGACTGACATGTCTCTCCGCCTGAGAATGCGTGGGTTCTCCCAATTGGTCTCGCCGTTCCCTATGCTCATGTGCTTAGGCGTGGACTCCGACGTTTCGATCTCCGAATCGGACGCCTCTGTCCTTGCGAGCAGGTGGAGGGCATTCGTTTCATCGAATTACAGGGCTATGCGCCCCGAGGAGGCCGATGAGCTCCTGGCAAGGGACAGGAGAAACATCCTTGTGGTCATCGACAGCTGTGATGGCCTTCCGGTTGCAAACAGCGCGGAGGTTCTGGCCATAGGTCCGATTGCGCGCCCATCCGATCCAGCTCTGGAGCTCATACGCAGAGGCGGGATGAGATACACAGGTGTTTTTTCCAAGAAAGAGAGCGGAGAATCGTGGATGAAGAGCAATGCGATACTCTTTGACGAAATCCACCTGGTCGGAAAGAAGGCGGGGGAGTATCTGGCGTCTGCCAAATCCAATGGCAATGCCAGAGTCCTCTGTTACGATGATGCAGAGGCATTTGTTGAAGGGAGGCGTGTGCAATGAGGCCGATAAAGGTGCTGGACATCGCACATTACATGATGTGCCCGCCCAAATCTGGTGGGGTCCAGCGTATGCTTTCGCCTTTATCACATATGTCCGAGTCGGAGATAGAGTTCGATTTCCTTTTCGCGACATACGATCCATTGGCAGGGTGCAAGTGCTCAATGTACATCGAGCGCATTCCGGTGGTCGGTTGTGCGGAATTCGTGGTGTACGAGGAGAACAAACTCTTCGCCGATCTCCTTCCGGGCAGAATGCCAGAGGATGTCTGGAACACAATCTCTCGTCGTCTTCTGGATAAGGCCGTTGAGATGGTTTCAACAAAAGAGTACGACATCGTTCAGATCGAGCATTCGTTCCTCTCATGGCTGGTGCCGTATATCCGTGCAGCATCGCCGAACGTCAGAATCGTGTTGGATGCCCACAATGCAGAGTACCGCATCATCGAGCTGTGGGATAAGTATGATCCTTCCAAGGCAATGCATGCCCGTGCCGCCGCTTTGAAGGAATGGGAATTCAGGACGTGGGCCTGGTTCGATGCTATAGTGACAGTTTCTTCGTACGAGAGGGATCTTGTCCGCGAGGTCAGCGGCGTAGACAAGGTGTATGAGGTTCCTACGGGCGGCGGCATAGACGTGATCAAGTATGAACCGGAACCTGATGTGGAGAAGACATACGATATCCTATACATCGGGACCATGGACTGGTATCCAAATGCGCAGGGTCTGGTCTGGTTCATGGAGCAGGTACTGCCGATAATCCAACAGAAACGTCCAGGGACCAGGTTCCACATCATCGGATCCGGCTCTCCGAACCAGGCGATGCTGGCTGTCGCGAATAGGATCCCGGGTGTGGAATTCCTGGGGTTCCAGGCAGATGATGTGTATTTCTTCCATAGGGCCAGGGTTTTCGTGGTCCCTCTCTGGATCGGCGGCGGCGCCAGGGTCAAAATACCGACGGCCTGGGCTGCGGGGATCCCTGTGGTTTCGACGACATTCGGTGCTGAAGGCAATGGGGCGCAGGATTCGTACAACATCCTGCTGGCAGATACTCCGGAAGATTTCGCGGAAGCTGTCTTGAAGATACTCGCCTCCGCCGAGTTGTCCGGCACTCTGTCGAAGAATGCCCTGGATCAGGTCCGCAGCAGATTCACCACCGAGTATTGTGCGAAGAAACTGGTGGAGATCTACAGGGACATCCTCAGCTGAGCCTGTCCTCCTTGGGGCCGAGCATGTACTGCTCATATGCTTCGCACACGGTCTCTGCCGGTCCGTCCATGCGGATTGTTCCATCATCGATCCAAATGGCACGGCTGCATATCTTCAGCACCTGCTCCGGGCTCTGGGACACGAACACCAACGTCATCCCGTTGTCAATGAGGTGACGGAATCTTCTGAGGCATTTGTCCTGGAAGCCGATGTCGCCCACTGCCAGGATCTCGTCGACTATCATGACATCGGCGTCGACGCTGGTGGCTATCGCGAAGGCCAATCTGAGATACATCCCTGAGGAGTAGTTGCGCACTCTCTGGTCTATGAACGGGCGGATCTCGGAGAATTCGATGATGTCCTCTATGCGCTTCTCGGTCTCCTTCCTGTCCAGTCCGAATATGGATGCATTGACGTAGATGTTCTCGCGCCCGGACATATCTGGGTGGAACCCGGCACCCAGCTCGATGAGGCAAGAGACTCTCCCCTCAACTTCCACATTGCCGCTGTTCGGGTGGAGGATCTTGGTCAGAAGTTTGAGTGTGGTGGATTTTCCGGAGCCGTTGCGTCCGATTATCCCGACCGCTTCCCCTTTTTTAACATCGAAGGATATCCCATGCAGGATCTCCCTCGATTCCTTCTTGTGTTTGTTGTGATAGACAATCAGGTCTTTGACGGACATGGCATCATCGCGGACACGGAATGATTTGCGTACATCCTTGACCTCGATGGCATTCTCCGGCCTCATCACAGCACCTCCGCGAAGTCGCGTTCCAGTTTGTTGAAGGCCATCCATCCGACAACAATCGAAGCCACAGACAATCCGGACGTGACGACCCACGTCATCAGATCTGGGACGATCTTCGAATAGAGTATGCCGTGGAATATGTCGCAGAAGTACGTGAACGGATTCAGTGTCAGTATGAGGTTGAAGAACTGATTGTCGAACTGCTCGTGGGTGTACATCAGTGGGGCCATCCAGATCAGCAGCATCATCAGGACGTTCACGATGTACTGTATGTCCCTCAGATACGGGTCCAATCCCGCCAGGATGTATGCGAGTCCCATGGTGAAGAAGAACAGCAGTATTGTCGCCGGAACCAATGTGAGCAGCGCGGTCCAGGACACTCCGTACCCGGTGACGGCTATTATAACAAAGGTGAATCCGAACGAGATCAGCATGTTCACCAGCTTGGATAGCACTACCGACAACGGAAGTACGGACCTTGGGAAGTAGATCTTGTTGACCAGCTGGTAGTTGTCGACGATGGACCCCGAACCGTATATCAGGGAGTCGCTGAAGAAGATCCAGGGGACCATCCCTGTTATGATGTACATATAGTAATTGTCGATATCCACCCGGAAGACGATGCTAAAAACAAGGATGTACACGACGATCTGCATTATCGGGGTGATGAAGTTCCAGAGGAATCCGAGGGCGGATCCCTTGTACCTTCCGCGAATCTCCCTTTTCACCATGTTGTGAATCATCGGTGAGTGGTCTAGGAGTTCGCGTATCGATTCGAACATCTTCGCAACCATTCGTAAGGTGACATAAAACCGTTTTTGTCGTGAAACCTGACTTTGACTGAAGTCTCAGCGGAGGCTTCTGTCAAAGTCAGGTTCGTACATAAAACCGCTAGGGGCGTTATGAAGAGACGAATCTTATGTAACTTTCAGGTGAGAGGGCAACAATTGTGTAGTGGGAAACAGCAACGTTACATTCCTTCCCGCTTATATATGATGAACGTAATCGGCCCCACCATGGCAGACAAGATATGTTCCTCATGCGGAGTCAGGCTGCAGGGACGCGCCAACACCACCTTCAAGTGCCCCAAGTGCGGGAAGGAGGAGATCGGCAGATGCGCCCAGTGCCGCGACCAGGGTGTCAAGTACGAGTGCAAGAGCTGCGGCTTCGTGGGTCCGTGATTATATGGGACAGATCTACGCCCAGTACGAGCTGATGCCCGGGGACACCGAGGTGGACCTGGACGCCATCGTCGCCAAGCTCCCCTCTCTGTGCCCCGCCGGCGTCAAGTACAACGAGCCGGACACCAAGATCGAGCCCGTCGCCTTCGGTCTGAAGAAGATTGTGGCCGCCTTCATCATCGACGACGCCGACGACACCGTCGGCGGCAAGCTGGAGGAGGCCCTCAGGGGAGTCGACGGCATCGAGAACGTGGAGTGCGTCAACAGCACCGTTCTCTGAAGGCGCAAGCCTTCATCCAAACCCTAACCGTCCTTACGGACTCGTTTCTAGAATGAATCAAATGAACCAGCTTGATACTTGCTGACTTGATGATATCAATGTTCGGGCGGGCTTGCGCCCGCCCTAAAGGGTTCACTCGTAGGCCTTCTGGGCGTCGATGATATATCCGTCGTCCATCATCTTCGCCGTCAGTCCGCGGGACCTCTTGATCATGTACTCGGCGCGGTCGTGCAGCTCCTGCCTGCTGAGCTTGAGTCTGGCCACACCCTGGGACATGGCCTTCTCCGCCACTGCGACGGCCTCGCTGATGAATACGTCGGTCTCGGACATGGTGGGGATGATGTAGTCCTCGCTGATTCCCTTCTCCTCCGCGCATCTGGCCAGCTCCCTTGCCGCTGCGATGCACATCTCGTCGGTGATGGTCTTCGCTCTCACGTCCAGCACGCCTCTGAAGATGGCAGGGAATCCCATGGAGTTGTTCACCTGGTTGGGGAAGTCGGACCTTCCGGTGGCGAACACCTTGACACCGGCCTCCTTCGCCTCCCAGGGCCAGATCTCCGGCACGGGGTTGGCGGTGGCGAAAACCACGGGGTCGTCCGCCATGAGCTTGATGTACTCCTTGGGGATGGTGCCGGGTCCGGGCTTGGATGCGGCGATGACGATATCGGAGCCCACCATGGCCTCCTTCAGTCCGCCGGTCTTGCCTGCGCCGTTGGTCTTCTGGCACAGCTCCCACTTCTGCTTGAACTGTTCCTGGACGTCGGTCCTCTCCAGGTTCAGGATTCCCTTGGAATCGACGACGCACATGTTCTGGGGCTTGAATCCGGTGGCCAGCAGCAGCCTGGCGATGGCGATGGATGCGGCTCCCGCTCCCACGACGGTGATCTGCGCCTCCTCCAGCTTCTTGCCCACCAGCTTCATGGCGTTGATGGCTCCGGCCACCTCCACGGTGGCGGTACCCTGCTGGTCGTCGTGCCAGACGGGGATCTTGCAGTCCCTTCTCAGCTCGTCCAGGATGTCGAAGCACTTGGGGTTGGAGATGTCCTCCAGGTTGATGCCCCCGAAGGAGGGGGCGATGAGCCTGACGGTCTCGATGATCTTCTCGGGGTCCTTGGTGTCCAGGCAGATGGGGACGCAGTCCACTCCTCCCAGGTACTTGAACAGCATGGCCTTGCCCTCCATGACGGGCATGGCTGCCTCGGGTCCGATGTCCCCCAGGCCCAGGACGCGGGTCCCGTCGGAAACGACGGCGACGGTGTTCCACTTCCAGGTGTAGTCGTAGACGGCCTCCACGTCCTTGGCGATGGCCTTGCAGGGCTCCGCCACTCCGGGGGAGTACCATATGGCGAAGTCGTCGAAGGACCTGACGCACGCCTTGGGCACGACCTCGACCTTCCCTCCGTAGTACTTATGCAGGACCATGGCGTCCTTGCCGGGCTGAGCCGCCTTCGCGATGCGCTCCTCCTCTGTCATCTCTTCGTAGCTCTTGCTCATTCTGTATCTCTCCTTTTTCTACGAAATTCGTAGATATAGTTCGAATTGCAAAGCTGAATAACTGATTCTCCTTATTTATATCTAACCTGTGCGGCGTGATTCGGAGAATATGATGCGCGTGCGCGCACATGCGCGTACGGACATCCTGTATTATCAACCCAACAGGATACGGGTGGCATGACCAGGGTGCTGGTGGTGGACGGGTACATCGACGACCCGGCGGCGCTGGGTGTACCTCCGTACATATCGCCGATGATCCGTGCGGTGGCGGGTGCAGCCATGGATGCGGGAGCGGAGGTGGAGTACCTCACCGTGGACATGGTCCGCGGAGGGGCCGATGTGCCGGATGCTGATGTGTCCGTCGTGCTGTCCGGGAGCACCGTCCCGGGGAAGTACATCCGCTCCATGCCCATGTCCCTGAAGGAGTTGAGGGCGCTGGTGCCGAGGCTGAAGGGCTGGCGGATGCTGGGGGGCTCGGCCTCCGGCATGCCGGAGGCGGAGCTCTTCGACTTCTCCGTGAGGAAGGACCTGGCAGCATCGCTGTACGACGGCCTCATCGGCAGGGAGGTGGGCGAGAGGCTCCGCACCCTGGACGAGTGGAACAGGTGGATGCTCCTCGGTGCGGACATAGTGCGGATGCATCAGGATTTCCCGGTGCCGCTGGTGGCGGAGATCGAATCCTACAGGGGATGCCACCGCTACGCCTCCGGAGGATGCTCGTACTGCGTGGAGCCGCTGAAGGGGAAGCCTCTGATGCGCAAGCCAGATGATATCATCGCGGAGGCCGCCAGGCTCAGGGGGCTGGGGGTCAGGAACGTCAGAGTGGGAGGGCAGACATGCATAGTGTCCTACGGTTCGGAGGATCCGGGCGATCCGCCGCGCCCCAACCCGGATGCGGTCAGGGAGCTGTTCGAGGGGCTCAGGGACCTCGGCTTCGACGTCCTGCATACCGACAACGCCAACCCGGCGGCCATCGCCCGCTATCCCGAGGAATCCGAAGATGTTCTTCGTACACTGACGGAATGCTGCACTCCCGGCAACGTGCTGGCACTCGGCATGGAATCCGCCGATCCCAGGGTGATAGGGGAGAACAACCTCAACAGCACCCCTGAGGATGTGCTGACGGCGGTGAGGACAATAAACCGCATCGGCGGCGCCAGAGGGGGCAACGGCATGCCGATGCTGCTGCCCGGGCTGAACATCATCGCCGGTCTGGACGGGGAGACACCCGGCACCTACGATATGGACATCGGCTTCCTCAGAGGGCTGCTGGACGAGGGTCTTCTCGTCCGCAGGATAAACATCCGGCAGGTGCTGCCGGTCCGCAGGGAGTTCGATACGAGGATAGACCAGCGCAGGTTCCGCAGGTTCAAGGAGGAGGTGCGGGAGTCGGTGGACTCGGAGATGCTCCGCAGGCTGGTGCCGGAGGGCACCGTGCTGAGGGGCGTGTACACGGAGCTCCGCGACGGGAACGTGACTTTCGGCAGGCAGATCGGATCGTATCCGCTGCTTGTCGGCATACCGTACCCAGTGGAGGTCGGGAGGTTCGTGGATGTCGTCATCACGGGGTGGGGCCAGAGGTCCGTCACCGGCATAGAGCATCCGTTCCCGATCAACACAGCTCCGCTGGCTGCGCTGGCGTCGCTTCCCGGTGTCGGCAAGAAGAGGGCGGCGAGGATCGCCGCCGCCAGGCCGTTCTCCGGATCGGAGGGGCTGGCGGAGGCTCTGGACGATGCGGCGCTGGCGGAATCGCTGGCGGGACTGTGCGTGTTCGACTGAGTGACATCCGAATCTACCACAGAACCATCGCCGAATCTACCACAGAACCATCGCCGAATCTTATCAGTTTATATATTGATAGGAGATATCAGTTGATATGCCTGCCAAAACGGACAGTGAATACATCCCGCGTCTCATTGACGGTGTGCTACACGATGAGATGCGTTTGTTCGGAGGGGTTCTAATCACGGGTCCGAAATGGTGTGGCAAGACTACGACTGCAGAGCAGGTCGCCGAGACCAAGGTGTATCTGCAGGATACAGTTCAATATGCGAGGTACAGGCAGATTGCTGAACTGGATCCGTCCCTCTTGTTGAGAGGGGACCCTCCTGTCCTCATCGACGAGTGGCAGAGAATCCCAGATGTCTGGGGAGCGGTGAGGTATCAGGTGGATCTTCGCAAAGAAAAAGGCCTTTTCATCCTGACAGGATCGAAGCTGGTCGCCGACACGAATCTGGAGCATTCGGGGGCCGGGAGGATCAAGCGTCTGAGGATGAGGACCATGAGCCTGTGGGAATCTGGCAGGTCCACGGGGGACGTGAGTCTGAAAAGGCTTTTCGAGGGGGAGGGTTCCATATCCGGGTTGCCGGACTATGGCTATGATACCATGGCCAGGAACCTGGTTCGCGGAGGTTGGCCGGATACGATGGGGATGAGCGATCTGGATGCTTACCGCAAGGTGGAGGGCTATTGCAATGCTATCGTCGACAGCGGCTTTTCGGCGGATTGGGAGTCTAATGCGGCGTTGAAGGATGGGCGGACGCTGCGTACCATGTTGCGCTCGCTATCCAGAGCCACCGCTTCGGAGACGTCGTTGGAGGCTATCCGTCAGGATATGATTGGGAACGGGGGCGTGGATATCGGGGCGAGCACCATGCACAGGTATTTCGCGGCTCTGCGCAACATCTGCATGACCGACGATCTTCCTGCATGGGCTCCTGATCTCCGTTCCAAGACAGTCATTCGCACAACAGACACCCGTCACATGACGGACCCTGCGATTGCGGCGTACTTTCTGGATGCAGGCCCCGATGATCTGATTTCCGACCCTGAGACCTTCGGACTGCTGTTCGAATCCATGGCTGTCAGGGACCTGAGGGTGTACGCCCAGACGCTGGGCGGACATGTCTGCCATTACCGTGACAAGAACGGCCTCGAGGTGGACGCGATAGTGCATCTGCCGGGCGGTGCATGGGGCGCCGTGGAGGTCAAACTGAACGATGCCCGTGCGGACCAGGCTGCGCAGAGTCTCATCCGTCTGAAGGAGAAGACGGTGAAGCCTCCGAGATTCCTGGCCGTCGTGACCGCAGACGGGGCTGCGTACACGAGGGAAGACGGGGTGCATGTGATCCCGCTGTCATGTCTCAGGGAGTGACGGCGGCATCAGTCCATCATTCACACCGAGACTGCTTCGCTCTCGGATGTGTAAGCTTCACTTCGGTTCCATCGTTCGACAAGCATCTCGTTCTTCCGTCCGACCCCCTGCGCTAATAGCATTAACCCGTAACCGATTCGCCATCCATGGACCTGGTGGTGCTGGCTGCCGGCATGGGCAGCCGTTTCGGGGGGCTCAAACAGATGGAGCCCATGGATCCGCAGGGGCGCTTCATCATCGACTACTCCATGTACGATGCGGCGAGGGCGGGCTTCGACAGGGCGGTGCTGATCGTCCGCAGGGAGAACGAGCGGGCGTTCAGGGACACCGTCGGCAGAAGATTGGAATCAGTCATGGACGTGGAGTACGTGATCCAGGAGAACGATTCCGTCCCTGATGCGAGGATCCCCTCCGGGAGGACCAAGCCCCTGGGCACGGCGCACGCGGTCCTGTGCTGCAGGGATGTCGTGAAGGATCCGTTCATGATCATCAACGCCGACGACTTCTACGGCCGCGAATCCTATGTCCTGGCACACCGGTTCCTGAACGACGAGTGCGATGATTCCGTTTACGGATGCATAGCCTACGAGGCCGGCAGGACTATGACCGAGAACGGTTCGGTGAAGAGGGGCATATGCACCGTGGAGGATGGCTGCGTCACCGGCATCACGGAGTCGTCCATATTGAAATCTGAGGGGAGGATAGCCGCGGAGCCGCTGGACGGCTCGCCCGCGTTCGCCATATCCGAGGATGCCCCCGTTTCCATGAACATGTTCCTGCTGGCTCCTTCGGTGTTCCCCCACTTGGAGAAAGGTTTCGACGCGTTCCTGGACGGGATGAAGGATCTCATGAAGGACGAGTACCTCCTGCCTGATGTGATCTCCGAACTGGTATCAGAGGGGAAGGCCTCGCTCAGGTGCGTCAGATCATCCGAGGATTGGTACGGCGTCACCTATCTCCAGGACAAGGAGAGGGTGGTTGATGCCCTGGCGGCCATGAGGGCCGCCGGGGAGTATCCTTCGGACTGAATCAGACGGCGGCGGATGCCGCCGTCTGGCTCTCCTTATCTCTGGCGAACAGGGACACCGCGGCGGCTATGACCGCCATCACCGCCGCCACTATGAACGCCGGCTCGAAGCCGGGGAGCATGAAGTGCATTATGGACGTCCCGGTCACGTAGTTGCCGATGGACAGCACCAGCACCGCCTGGAGCACGCACACCCCCATGGAGCTCCCTCCCTGCCTGAACATTATGATCAGGCCGGACATCAGCCCCTCCCCGCTCCTCTCGATGTGCCTGTAGGCCAGGTTGGTGCTGGCCACCAGCGCCATGCCCACTCCCAGTCCCATGACGAACAGGGATGCCAGCACGTACCACACCTGGGTGTGCAGCCCGAAGAAAGACATCATGACGAATCCGACTGCGCCCACCAGGCATCCGGCGGTGACGAACATCCTGTTCTTCCCGGTCCTGTCGGAGGCCTTGCCCACGAAGGGGCCCACCACTATCATGCCAAGGGAGTTGGCGATCATGATCAGGCCCACGTACACTATGCCGAAGTCCATGTCCCCGAATCCCAGGACGTACTCCAGGTAGTAGGGTATCAGCAGGTAGCTTCCGGCCATGGCGCCGAACAGCAGCAGAGCGGACAGGTTGGATGCGAGGATGCTCCTCTCTTTTATGAGGCGGAACGAGATGATCGGGTCGGCGGCCCTCTTCTCCGCCTGCCACACCAGCAGCGCTCCGATCACGCCCATGGCCAGGATGGCCATGGAGTGCAGCGACGTCCATCCGAACTCGCTCCCCCTGTTGAGGAACAGTATGAATCCCGAGACCATGATGAACAGGCACACCGCGCCGGGGACGTCGATCCTCCTCCTCTCCGAGGGTGCGGCCTTCAGATCCATTGTCCTTAGGCAGATGGCAATACAGGCGATGCCGATGGGGACGTTGATCAGGAAGATGTAGGACCAGTCGAACTGGGTCAGCAGTCCTCCCAGGGCGGGTCCGAATGCCGTGCCGGCGGACTGTGCCAGCGTCATGTACCCCATCTTGGTCCCCTGGGACTCCGGGAAGAAATAGGAGGCCAATGCCATGCTCATGGCCATCACCATGCCGGCCCCCAGGCCCTGGATCATCCTGAGGATGATGACCATGGTGAGGGTCAGATGCAGCGATTCTGTGAGGAATATCAGCAGGGATGTGACCGTGAACACCGCTATGCCGGTGACGAACACCTTCGGGTACCCGATGTTGGTGCCGATCTTGCTCCACAGCAGCACGAAGCAGCAGAGCATCAGAGTGTATCCCAGAAGTATCCACGAGATGTCGGAGGTGTCCCCTCCCTGTCCGAAGGTCTCGGCCATGCTGGGAAGGGCGACGGACACCACGGTGGCGTCCAGGGCGGTCATGAATCCGCCCAGGATGATCCGGTAAAGAGCAGTCCGCTCTCTTTCTTCATGGGTGCCGAACGGTCTGGGTGTTGATAATGTGTTGGCATGGGGTGTGTGTATATGCGGGGATGTTTGTTTGCTTCCAAGGATGCTTACTTTGAACTTACTAATTTCAATGTAAGCAAAATTGGTGGTGTAACACTTTTTAGTTGATATTTTGTCTATAAAGATATGCCAGCATCTCGCGGATCGACCATCTGTGATCTGTCAGGCCCAGTTTCATCGCCGGAGTGATTGGGACGTATGTTCCGCCGTTGTCTCTCCTCCTCACCGAGATCGACGAATGCGGTGTGCAGAGGTTGTAGACGCCCCTCAGGATGTCCAGCGAGGCCTGGACGGCCTCCCTGGATCTTCCGAAGGTCACGGTTCTGCGTCTGGCGCGGGAGGAGAACAGACGGATCGTAAGGTTCATCCGCTCCACCGCAGACGTGTTCAGCAGATCGTCTGGCACATGGCCGTGCACCGAATACATCCTCACCTTCTTCAGTTTCATGCCATCTCTGGTCTTCTCCACAACGCCGTGGTTGAGATCCAGAAGCGCCACTCTGCGCGGACGTCCCGGACGGCCGCGTCCGCGGTTCCCGGGCACGAAACAGCTGAATCTGCGGAAGAGGATGGTCAGATACGGACGGTAGCCGTCGGTTACGAAATACGGGATATGCCCGTCCCTCAGCTTGTCCAGCTGGACGTTGACGAAGCGGGAAGCCACTTTCAGACCGCGTCCGTCAGCTGACATAGCCAGCAGGTATTTCTCTTTGGCACAGAAAGAGGTCCAGATCCAATCCCCGTCCTCTCTGAAATGGTCCCCTACCCGGAGGAGTTTTTTTTTAAAGTGTACTGCAGCTCGTCGAACTGCAGGACTTCGGGGGCGACGCCGCCGCCTTCAACCGCCGACGAGACCTTCGAGATGTGGGATCCAGCCCTCCTGACGACGCTCTGCACGGTCGTCGGGGAGCATTCGGCTATGGCCGCGGTCCT
>CALULN010000020.1 GCA_944321505.1 Candidatus Methanomethylophilaceae archaeon
AACCCGCTGTTCCTGCTCATCTGACGATGCTCAGGTCCGCGCCGCAGGATGCGCATCTGCCGTCGGGGGTCAGGCCGGAGGCGTCCACCCTGTAGCCTATCCTGTCGATGGCCACGGCGCCGCATTCCGGGCAGAATGTCCTGCCTCCATCCTCGGTGATGATGTTGCCCAGGTAGACATATCTGAGGCCCATGCCCATGGCCGTCCTCCTGGCCCACAGCATGGTTTCCTCCGGGGTCCAGGGCACGTCGGACATCTCGTTGTCCGGGTGGAACCGGGTGAAGTGCACCGGGACGTCCGCGGACAGGTTGTCCAGGACCCAGCGGCAGAACCCAGAGATCTCATCACCGCCGTCGTTGTATCCCGGGATGATGAGGTATGTAAGCTCCAGATGGACGCCCTCCTCGCGGATGACCTTCAGCGAATGCAGCACGTCGGCGAGCTCCCCTCCGCAGATGCTGCGGTAGAACTCCTCGTCGAACCCCTTCACATCGATGTTGAACGCGTCGGCCACGCTGCAGAGCTCCCTCAGTGGCGCCTCCTCGATGAACCCGTTGGAGACGATGACGCACCCCAGTTCCGGGTCCGCGCCCATGACGTCCATGATGTACTCGAACCATATCGCCGGCTCGTTGTACGTGAAGGCTATGCAGTCCGTCCCCTCGGCGCGGCACATGGCGGCTATCTCGCGGGCGGACTTGAAGGTGGTGCGCTTCTTGCCGGAGGCCGACTGGGATATGGCGTAGTTCTGGCAGTGGCGGCAGGTCATGTTGCACCCGATGCCGCCCAGGGAGAACACCCTGCTCCCGGGCCTGAAATGGTACAGGGGCTTCTTCTCCATGGGGTCCACGGCGATGCTGGAGACGCGGCCGTAGGTGTAGGCCTCGAGGACCTCCTCGCCTCCCCGGCGGCTACCACATCTGCCGTATCCTCCCACCGGCACCAGGCAGCCGTGGGGGCACAGCCCGCATCTGTAGCCGTCCTTCGTGCGCCTGTAGAATCTGGCCTCCACTGTCACCGGGCTAATAGCTCCCATTGCAGATCCTCTCGCATTTGCCGTCCCTGCGCAGCATCGCGCCCTCCTCCTCGGTGGCGATCCCGATGACGCTGAACTCCACGCCGCTGGCACGCAATCCCTCTATATCGGCTTTTGCGAATGAGAACAGGAGCTCGTACTCCCCGCCCCAGTCCATCACGGCCTTCCTGACGTCGGTTCCGGTGCTCACGCAGACATCCTCCACGCCGTCGGCCACGGGCAGGAGGTCCCATTCGACCACCGCCCCGCACCCGGATTCGGTGCACAGGGTGTTGAGGCAGGTGGACAGGCCGTCGGACAGGTCCATGCATGATGTGACCATTCCGGTGGAGGACAGCGCGATGCCCTCTTCCACCCTGGGTATGGGCACGTAGAGCGAGAACACGCAGTCCGGGGCATCGATGCCGTTCCCGAGTGCCAGGAACCCTGCGGCGGGTCCGCCCAGGGTGCCGGTGACCGCTATCAGGTCCCCCGGGCGCATGCCGTCGCGGGTCATGGGCCTGCGGCCCTCCATGTCCCCGATGGCGGTCCCGGCGATCACCCCGGGACCCGGCTTCGTGTCCCCTCCGACGATGTGCGCTCCGGCGAACTCGGCGCACTGGTCCATGCCGCTGGCTATCAGCGCGATGTCCTCCGAGTCCATGTCCTCGGGCAGGGCCATGGCGGCCAGCACCGCGATCGGCCTGGCGCCCATGGAGGCGATGTCGCTTATGTTCACCGCCGCCGCGGTCCATCCGAACCTCTCCCAGCCCATGCCCTCCGGCATGTGCCTCTCGAAGGTGACGCAGTCCGTGGATGCGACGATCCCCCCGGGGAGGACCGCGGCGTCGTCGCTCATGCCCCTGGCGTCGCCGCCCGGCCTCACGGCGCCGCGGATGATGCCGATCATGCCTCTCTCGCCCACATCCCTGAAGGAAGCCATCGTCCGCTCCATGTCCTGGGGGCGGTTAAAACGTTCGCACGCACGCGCGGACAACCCCTATATACGCGGGTCGGGATTATGCACCGGTTAACATGAATGTGGACATCAGGTACGGCAGGGACGGAGTCCAGAAGGTGGACATTCCGGACAGGAACCTCGTGGGCGTGTTCGCCCCTGCGGACGTCCCGGTTGGGGACGCGGACGAGGTCATCGGGAGATCCATAGACAACCCAATCGGCTGCGGGTCCCTGGCCGAGTTCCTGGAGGGCGGAGAGGACATCGTCTTCATCGTCAACGACGGCACCAGGCCCACGCCCACGGCGAAGGTCCTGGACATGCTGTCCTCCAGGATGGACCTGAGGAAGGCCAGGTACCTGGTGGCCACCGGCAACCACCGCGACATGACGGCGGAGGAGTACGCCTTCGTCTTCGGCTCCCACTACGAGGAGCTGAAGGACAGGATAATCTGCCACGACGCCAAGCGCTCCGACTGCGTGTACCTGGGAGATTCGAAGAACGGCACCCCTATGGAGGTCAACAGGATCGCCGTCGAGGCGGACCGCCTGGTCATCATCACCAGCGTGGAGCCCCACTACTTCGCCGGATACACCGGCGGCAGGAAGTCCTTCCTCCCCGGAGTGGCATCATTCCGCACCATCGAGGCGAACCACAGGCTGGCCATGAGGATGGAGGCCCAGTCCCTGGTGCTGGAGGGCAACCCCGTCCACGAGGACATGATGGACGCCCTGGAGCAGGTCAAGGGGAAGAGGATCTTCTCGATCCAGATGGTGCTGGACCGCCATCAGAACATCTACAAGGTGGCCAGCGGCGACCTGAACAAGGCCTTCGCCCAGGCGGTCGAATGGGCGGACGGCGTGTTCTGCGTCCCCGTGCCGGAGAAGGCGGACATGGTCATCTCCGTGGCGCCCTACCCGATGGACGTGGACCTCTACCAGTCGCAGAAGGCTCTGGACAACGGCAAGTGGGCGCTGAAGGAGGGCGGCAGGATACTAATGGTCTCCAAGTGCAGGGAAGGCATCGGCCACGACACCTTCCTGCAGCAGCTCTCCAGCTCCAAGGACCCGAAGGAGGTCCTGGAGAACCTGAAGAAGGAGTACAAGCTCGGATACCACAAGGCGGCCAAGATGGCGGAGATCGCCGTCTGGGCGGACATCTGGGCGGTCACCGACCTGGACCCGGAGATCATCTCCGCGGCCAACATCACCCCGTTCCCGTCCGTGGGCGATGCGGTCAAGAGGATGCTGGACGAGAACCCCGATGCGAGGATCATAGTCCTATCCGACGGGAGCGTTACGATACCGAAGGTGGAGTGAGATGAGCGGATTCGAGACTGTCAATCTGGAGGCCGTCAGGAATGCGGTCAACGTGTGCACTATGTGCGGGTTCTGCAAGAGCGTGTGCCCTTCGTTCAAGGCGATCGGCTGGGACTCCGCCCTCTCCAGAGGGCGCATCATCCTGTCCTACGGCCTGCTGACCGGGGACCTGCGCCCGGACGACTCGGTGGTGGAGAACATGTACACCTGCACCACCTGCGCGGACTGCGAGAGGCGCTGCCCCTCCAAGGTCAAGATCGTGGACATCATCGAGCTCTGCCGCGCGGACCTGGTCAAGTCCGGGCACATCCTGCCCAAGCACCGCCAGGTCTGCGAGAACGTGCTGAAGCACAACAACCCCTTCGGGGAGGAGAAGTCCGTGGTGGAGACCCTGGGCATCCAGCCGAAGAAGGCCAAGATCGGCTACTTCGCAGGATGCACCGCCACCTACCGCTCCAAGAAGACCTCCCAGGCATCCCTGTCCATACTGAAGAAGCTGGGCGTGGACTTCACCACCGTGGACGAGGTCTGCTGCGGATCCGTCATGCAGAGGATAGGCTGGGACGAGAAGGACATCGTCGCCCTGATGAAGAGGAACGTGGACGCCATAGCCTCCCTCGGCGTGGAGACCCTGGTGCTGTCCTGCGCCGGGTGCTACAGGATGTTCAAGAAGGAGTACCCCAAGCACGTGGACGTGCCCTTCAGGGTGCTCCACATGACCGAGTTCCTGGCGGAGCAGGACCTGAAGCTCAAGCCCATGGAGGGCGTCGCCACCTACCACGACCCCTGCCATCTCGGAAGGCACGCCGGCGTGTACGAGGAGCCCAGGAAGATCATCGCCGCCATCCCCGGCCTGGAGTTCAGGGAGATGGAGTTCAACCGCTCCGTGGCCCACTGCTGCGGCGGAGGCGGAGGCGTCAGGTCCGCATACCCCGATGAGTCCGCGGCCATCGCCCGCACCAGGATCGAGGAAGCGGACTTCGCGGACTACATCATCACCACCTGCCCCTTCTGCGTCAGCAACCTCACCCTGGGGCTGGACGGCAGGACCGACAAGAAAGTGGTCGACCTGATGGAGCTGGTGGACGGACTGCTGTGATCCGGATAATGGGGGTGCTGAACGTCACCCCTGACTCCTTCTCGGACGGCGGCAGCTACCCCACGGCGGAGGCCGCCGTCCGCCACGCCCTGGACATGGTGGAGGCGGGAGCCTCGGTCATCGACGTGGGCGCGGAGTCCACCCGTCCCGGATTCGCGCCTGTCCCTGCGGAGGAGGAGATCCGCAGGCTGCTGCCGGTGGTGTCGATTCTGAAGCAGGTCACCGACGCCGCGGTCTCCGTGGATACCGTCAAGACGGAGACAGCCACCGCCGCGCTGTCCGCCGGGGCGGACATCATAAACGACATGAACGGCCTGCGCTCGCCGGGCATGGCGGAGCTGATCGCCGAGGCCGGCGCAGGTGCGGTGATAGCCCATTCGGGAGGCCCGTATCCGGATCTCCATGCGGAGATGCGCGGCCCCGACACCCTCGGGGGGATCCGCCGCTTCCTGGAGGAGAGGGTGGCATATGCGTGCGATGCCGGGGTGCCCATGGGCAGCATCATCGTCGATCCCGGCGTTGGTTTCGGGAAGACCATGGAGGACAACATCCGCATCATCGACTCGTCGGCGTCATTCTCCTGCGGGTGCCCGGTGCTGATCGGCGTCTCCCGCAAGAGGGTGCTGGCACACATGTACCCTGGTGTCGATGCCGAGAAGGCGACGGTGATGGCCAGCCTCAGGGCCGCGGAGGCCGGGGCATCGATGGTGAGGGTGCACGGCCTGTCCGTGATAGAGGAGCTTCACGGGAGCATTATCCCGTAGACCAGGACGAGGATGGCGACGGCGACCACGCCGTAGAAGAGGATGTCCTTCCATCTGTCCTTCTTGGAATCCTCTGCGGCCTTCGCCCTGCATGCGTCGCTGCAGTACTCCTCCCCGAAGGGCACGGGGTCGCCGCAGGACAGGCAGTGGGAGTGGTCGGGGAGCCTCACGGAAGCCATGGACCGTGCATGCGCATCGGGTTATTTATGGGCTGACGTCCTGGGAACGTCATGGACCTCGCAGTGGGCAGCGCGGACGGGGACAGGTACGACCGCCAGAAGCGCATCTGGTGGATGGACATGGATGCGGTTTCATCGGCCAGGGTGCTGGTGGCGGGAGCCGGGGCTCTGGGCAACGAGGCGCTGAAGGACCTGGTCCTGGCGGGCTTCCGCAGGATCGACGTGGCCGACATGGATGCGGTGGAGGTATCCAATCTCAGCCGCTGCGCACTGTTCACCGATGCGGACGTCGGGCGGTCCAAATGCCTCGTCGCCGCATCCAGGGCCTCCGCCATGGCACCGGGGGCCGACGTCAGGCCGCTGGAGTCGTCTGTGCAGGATATAGACGTCTGGGACTACGATATCGCGCTGGGCTGCCTGGACAACATCGCGGCCCGCCTGCATGTGAACGCGTACTGCATGCACCACCGCATCCCCTACGTGGACGGCGGCACCGACGGCATGCGGGGCAAGGTCCAGACCGTACTGCCGGGCGGACCATGCATCCAATGCACCGTGAATCGCACCCACGTCCGGGAGATGGAGCGCAGGTTCAGCTGCACCGGCGGAGGGAGCATGTACGTCCCGCGCATGGCGTCGGACATCACCACCACCGCGGTCATCGCCGCCATGCAGGTCCGCGAGGCCCTGAAGATAGCCTCCGGCAGGAGGGACCTGTGCATCTCGAACATTACTTATTACGACGGGTCCCTATGCGAGATGTTCAATGCCGCCGCGGACATAGATCCCGGCTGTCCGAACCACACGGGGTGACGAGATGCCGATAAAGATCACGGTCAGGAACGTGTCCAACGGAGCCACCATCCGCATGGAGGTGGAGCCCGCGGACAAGGTGTGCGACATAATCGACAGCGCAGCGGACTTCTGGAACAAGGACGCCGGCGCATATGTGCTCAAGAAGGGCAAGAAGCTCCTCCGGGGCTCCGACACCGTGGCGGAGATCAACCTGGTGACCGACGACGTCCTCGAGATGATCCCCGATCCGGAAGGCGGATGCCGATGGGGCTCCCCCGGCCTGTGCTGATGCGCAGGATCACCAAGGAGCTGCGGGAGTGCGGGGACTACCTGGGCTCCGATTTCGATTTCGATCCGGAGAAGGCGGAGTTCCCCATCCGCATAGACATGCATATGAGCAACGTTATCGGGTACGACGCTCCCGGCAGCATAATCACTGAGCATGATTTCGTGATAATACTCACCGAGGAGTACGGGTTCAGGAAGCCCGAGGTCAGGTGGAGGTCGCCGATCTTCCACCCAAACATCCTGGGCCCGGACGAGGGCGGGTACGTGTGCATAAAGATGCTGAACGAGTGGACCTTCGACACCAGCCTCCTCAACTTCCTGAAGGGCGTGGAGACGCTGGTCAGCGAGCCGAACCCCAACAGCCCCTTCGGCACCGAGCGGTGCCTGGAGGCGGCCAGGTACTTCTCCGGCAACGGATCGAGGTTCGACGCCCGCATAGAGTACGGTGCCGACCCATGAGCCCCAGGGTGCTGTCGTCCGAGACCAGGGAGCCGGAGCGCAGGGCGCGCAGGGTGCCCGGCGCGGACGTGTTCGTGAGGGAGGGCGTGCTCCACGCGGCCACCGACCATGCGGATGCCGGCCTGTCGGAGTGCCAGGAGGTCATGGGACTGCTGGTGGGCAGGGTCTACGAGGACGGCTCAGGCATGTACGCCGAGGTCACCGGCATCGTCACCGGGGACCTGGATGCGGGTTCCGCGGAGGTCAGGTTCGACAAGGACTCCTTCGAGGCCCTGGCGGACTCCATCGACTCGATGGACGGCGGGGACTCCATAGTCGGATGGTACCATTCCCATCTGGGCGCGGGATGCGCCCTGTCGGAGACGGATGTGAGGACCCAGCGCGCGCTGTTCAGAGAATTCGGATACGCGATGGTGGTGGACCCGGTCCGCGGAGAGCTTTCCGTCCACATGTCTGCCGACGGCGGCACCCGTCAGGCGACGATGGTCGTTCTGGATTAGACCCAGATCGCGTGACGCCTGCGCATGTCGTCCTCGCCGGTGCCCAGCCTCCTCATGAGCACGGGCACGATCGAGTCGAACATCATCATGGCCGCATCCTCGAAAAGCGTCCCCAGAGGCGCCCAGCTGCCGTCCCCCTTCCCCCTGGTGTCCAGGACGATGGCGGTGTTCGAGGCGTGGGCCAGCTTGCCGTAGCGGGACCCGGTGACGCAGGCGACGTGCGACCCGATCCTTCTGGCTATGTTGGCGGTCTGGACGGCGGACACCGTCTCGCCGGTGTTGGAGATTATGAGCGTCAGGTCGTCCCTGCCGATGATAGGCGTGGTCATGTCTCCGACGAAATGGACGTCGAGGCCCATCTGCACCAGCCTGACCGCGAAGTACTGTCCCACGAGGCCGGACCTGCCGGACCCGTAGATGAAGACCTTCCTGCTCTCCAGCAGGAGGTCGGCGAGGCGGGAGAGGGACGCGGTGTCGGCGGAGGCCGCCACGTCCCTGATGCCCTCCAGGAGGGCGTCGAGGTTGCTCTTGTAGCCGTCCATCAGTCGGCCGCCTCTGCGGCAGCGGATTCCGCTTCCTTGCGCTTGGCTCTGAGCATCTTGCCCACGCGCTTGTTGATGACCCTCTCGTAGATGACCCTCATGTACATGGCGTCGTGCTCCAGCAGCGGGGAGGACGAGATGATGGTGGCCTCCGGGCGTACGTCCGCCAGGCACTCCGCCAGGGTCTCGAATCTGAGGTCCCCCTTCTTGATGGGGGTGAGCCTGAGCTCGTTGCCGTCGCGGTGCTCCACTCCGGCGAAGTCGGCGTACAGCCTGCCGTCGCAGTAGGGCGCCACCTGCTCTATGACGTATGCGAAGTCCTCCGGCTCCATCAGGGAGCCCATGGTGCGGGAGTGGAGGTGGGGGAAGTTGATCACGGGGACCAGCCCGTCGATCTGGTCGCAGATGTTCAGGACCTGGTCCATGGATCCGAAGACCTCCTGCTGGCCGGTGACCTCCACGCCCAGCTTGGGTTTGAGGCCCTTCTCGTGCCACTCGTCAATGACCATCGCCACGTTGTCCATGATGTTGACGTCGATGTCCTCTTCGGAGAGGTTGCCGTTGTACAGCCCGAGGCTGGTGACCACCAGGTCCCCGCCGAGGGCGTCGACCACCAGGCCGGCGTGGCGGATGTTGTCGATGCAGATGTCCGTGAGCTCGTTGTTGGAGCCCAGGTCCATGTAGTTGGGGGTGTGCAGGCTCATGGATATGTCCAGGCGCTTCGCCATGCGGCCCAGCGGCGCCAGCTCCCCGAAGGAGTCCACGATGCCGGAGTTCATGATCACGACCTCGTCCTCCTCCTCGAAGGGCATGTCCGGGTCCGTGTAGGGCTCCCCGTCCCTGATGATCTCTACCGCCATGCCGCACTCCAGGGTGTTCATGGTCTCCCCCGCGAACTCGTCGTCGATGTAGAGGATCGATGTCCCTGCGCGGACCATCTGCACCTCCATCGCCGTCAGGCTGAGGTTGTGCACGTCCTCGATTCCGTCCTTGAGTGTGCGTCCTTTGCAGGAAAGCGGGATGCCGGCAGGTCCGAATCTGATCATAAGTATGCTCTCCGATGGACCCTGGGATTCCCCTGCTATTATATTTAGGTAGCTGAGCCCCGGGAACGGCGGAGCAGGGGGCGTCACAGACGGCAGTCCGCAGAGCCAGACATCTTATGCTCCGGTCCGTGGATCGCCATCCGCCGGATTGTGCGAGGGCGCCGTCGAAGCCGATGCGGTCGGCTGCGAATCGATGACCCAGTCTGCCGATGCATCGCGGGCGTCCCTGTCGGCGCGGAAGGCATCCGGATGCGACCTCCTCGGATCCGCACCGTTGTTTTCCCGCTTGTCGTGCAAGGATGCAGGCAGCATCATCACCGTCCGGCGTATGCCACCGCTACCCCTACTTATAACGGCGCCGCCGTTCCCCGGGCGTATAGTTTATTAACAACCTCCATATTCGAGAGGGGTACCCGATGTCGGGAGAGTCAGAATATGAAGGGAACTAGGAAGACAAATCCTGTCCTGGTCGCTCTCATCAGCGACCTGAAGAAGGCGGAGAGGGAGACCGGCTCCGCCATCTGGCGAGACATTGCCGTCAGGCTCGAGAAGCCCAGCAGGAACTGGGCCGAGACGAACCTGAGCAGGCTCGAGAGATATGCCAACGAGGGCGAGACCATCCTCGTCCCCGGCAAGGTGCTCGCCGCAGGCAGCATCAGCAAGAAACTGACCGTCGCCGCTTACAGCTTCTCCGCTGCGGCGGCCGAGGGGATCGAGGCGGCCGGAGGCAAGGCCGTCTCCATCAGGGACCTCATGGCCGAGAACCCCAAGGGATCCAACGTCAGGATAATGAGGTGATTCGAATGGTTACGGTCATCGACGGAAGAAACGCGGTGTACGGAAGGCTGGCAAGCCTCGTCGCCAAGAGGATCATGAACGGTGAGGAGATCGTCGTGCTCAACTGCGAGCAGATCCTGATCACCGGTGAGAGGGACGCGGTCTTCGCCGACTTCAAGGCGAAGGTCGACCGCGGAGAGTGCAAGTCCAGGAAGGGTCCGTTCTACCCCCGCAGGTCCGACCTCCTGTTCAAGAGGGCGGTCAGGGGAATGATCCCGTGGACATCCACCTCCGGCAGAGAGGCCTACAGGAGGCTCCACGTGTTCGTTGGGGTCCCCAAGCAGTTCGCCGAGTCCCCCGCAGAGTGCGTCGAGTACTCGACGAAGAAGATCACTGGAAAGTACGTCACCCTGGGAGCCATCTCCGGCTTCCTCGGATCCAAGGTGAGGTGATTCGATGGAGTGCGTCAACACAAGCGGAAAGAGGAAGACCGCCGTCGCCAGGGCGGTCGTCAAGGAGGGGACCGGCAAGGTCACCATCAACAAGGTGCCCATCGAGGTCTACACCCCCGAGCTCGCCAGGCTCAAGATCAAGGAGCCCCTGGAGCTCGCCCCCGAGATGTCTGCGAAGGTGGATGTCGCCGTCAACGTGAAGGGCGGAGGCGTCATGGGCCAGGCTGCGGCCATCAGGACCGCCATCGCCAGGGGCATGGTGGACTACTTCAAGGACGAGGAGCTGGAGGCCATGTTCAGGGCCTACGACAGGTCGCTCATCATCAACGACGACCGCAGGAAGCTCCCCAAGAACCCTCTGGGACGCGGTGCCCGCGCCAAGAAGCAGAAGTCCTACAGGTGATGGCATGATCATACCGGTCAGATGTTTCACATGCGGGAAGGTGGTCGGATCCGCCTACGTCAAGTACAAGACCCGTGTCGAGATGGGAGAGGACCCCCAGAAGGTCCTGGACGACCTCGGCCTGGAGAGGTACTGCTGCCGCAGGATGATCATCTCCCATGCCAACCTGATAGAGGAGATATCCCCTCTTGGCTAAACTTTTTTAAACAAAAACATTTTCACCCCCCTTAAGGGCCCGTGGGGTAGCTTGGTATCCTTCTTGCTTGGGGTGCAAGTAACTCCAGTTCAAATCTGGGCGGGCCCACCTCCACGGCTTCTGGCTATGTTTCGAATAGTATGCGGGGCACCCGCTATTCACGTCCACCTGCTCTCCGGGGTCCTGTTCGCTTGTTCGCCCCGGAGGCGCATCAGAGCACAGGGGTCCTGCAAGGGTTGAGAGGTTTTGGCTCAGGGAGGCCCCCCGGGGCTTCGTGTACCTGGGCGAGGTGCCCACGCTGAGGAGGTCGGAGAGATGACCTCCCATGTCACGGGACCGCCCGCAGCGGACGAAACGATAACAACCGCTTGCATGATATCCGGACAGAAACGGAAAGGAGGTGAGAAAGGAATGGCAAGCGAATGGGAGGAGCTGGAGAAGCTCACGAAGGAGGAGCTGATCATCGAGCTGGTGCGCATGAGGCACCTGTACGGCATGCTCCGCGAGGATATGCAGCCGGACAACCCGCTGATCCCGTACATGGAGAGGAAGCACTCCGTGATCGACGGCGAGGATGTGGAAGGCGAACCGACCACGGACGAGTGGGCGGAGAGGATCGCCCTGTACGGCGCGATGCATCCGAAGGACGGGATGTTCTACAGCTGCGACCTGATGGACTACGGCCTGACCGAAGACCAAGCGGACAAGGCATGCGACAGACTGTACGCCGAAGGCAGGCTGATAATGTCCGATGGTGTGAGATTCTACATTCCGGGGGAGTCGGAATGAAACTTCTCCGTCGGAAACCCGATCATCAGGCCGGTGCTCCCAGCCCCTGGTTCGTCTGCGACCTGTTCTCAGAGGTCAAGAGGACACCGGATCTGCCGTACGGCACTGCGTCCGTGGGCGGGGATGCGGTATGTCCCGTCATGCAGGAGGGTAAGTGGGTAGAAGGGTGACGGTATCTAGGGCAGATTCCGGAGTTCCCACATCTGGACTTAGACGGCCATCAGGGTCCAGCGATGTTCTTCGAGGACGGAGTGGAAAGGGATCGGGCTGTGCGGGGGCATCCCCCGGGACATGGTGAGAGATCCATGCGTCCCATCCCGATGGCCTTCTTCCTGAGATGGGATTCTGCAACGGATTCGTTGATCGATGCAGTAGCATTCACGCTTGAATCATCTGCTTCGTCGCCAAATTCTCATCATCCAGATTCGGGTCTCTTCCGGCAGACGGAGATGCGACCGGTCATGTCTCATCTCTTCAGACATATCCTCTGACGGCTGTCCTTGGGACTCGGATACAGGTATTCCACGCGCCCCTCATCCATGAGCTCCGAGAGCAGCCTGCGGAACCTTGCGTTGACCGCCTTGTATCCCAGGTGTTCGCACAGGGCTTTGGAGGTCATGCACCCTTCCTTTGCGAGGGATTCCATCATGATCCCCTTCGCTTCCTCGTCGGTATGGCTCGGGGCGGGTCCGAGGGACGTCTGCCGCGCATCGTCCCTGAAGCTCGGATGCACCTTCAGCACCACGTTGAGGTATCTACGGGCAGCATCTGTCTCGTACACCGGGTCGGGAGAGCCGTTACGTCTCATGGCCTCGACTATCTTCGGGATGCCGGTGTTGCGGGCCTCGGCCATCCCGAGCTCTTTGAGGAAGTCGCCGAGGCGCCTGTTCCTGTCGCCTCTCGATCTGATCTCCAGTCTGGCGATGTCCTCGTCGGTTATCCCGCTGTCCAATCCCGGGAAGCTCAGGACCTCCAGGGCATCGGGGGTGAGGGTGACAACGACCGGTGCTCCAATCTGATAGCTCTTGTGGAACACGGCGTTCACCAGCACCTCTTCCACGGCGTTGTATGGGAAATTGTATATCCTGAGCGCCTCCGCCTGCCCTTCGATCTTGAAGATGCGCTCTCTTATGATGTACGATCTGATGAATCCCAGCGCCATCTCCAGCTGTGCGTAGATTGGGCCTCTGAAAATGTTCTCCGTCATCCCTTCGCCGGTGGGGTCTGGCTTCACTACAACCTCTATGCGGGCGCGGTCGAAGAACCTCTCCGGATCCTCGGAGAACATCATCAGGGCAGCATTCACAATCATCCTCTGCTCCCGGGGGCCGGTAGTGAGCCTCATCGAATCCAGGATCTCCTCCGTAGGCATGCTCTCCGGAATCGAGCTCCCGACGCGCCGGAGGTACTCCAGGACACGGGAGCGGCTCACGTCGGCGATGCTCGCATCCGGATTCACCAGTTCGTCGAAGGATCTGCGCTTCGCCCTCATCATGAGCTCGGCCACCTCGTCCCTGTCGGCGCGGATGGTGTGGGACATCCTGCGTATGAAATAGGCGCGTTCCGATCCGCGGCCCTTCTCCTGTGACAGGGACACCGGGCATGTGAACGGACGGGAGTCGTTGCTGGGGACCCACAGCACCACGATGTTCACATCCTGATAGCGTTCGACCGATACCACGGGCATGTATCTGGGTTGGATGAGGTTGCACTTGTTGAACAGGTCCTTCTCCAGTGCGGATATCTCTCCGTCTGTGAGTCCGATGGCGGTCTTGGGTCTGTCGTCCTCTTCGCTCACTCCGATGATGACGTACCCTCCGCCGATGTTCTCGTAGTCGTTGGCGAATGCGCAGATCGTGTGGATGATCTTCTCCGGGTTCCATCCGAGTTTGTACTCGATCCTGCTGCTTTCGATGGTCCTGCCCGAGATGAGGTTCGAAACGTTGATCGGCAGAGGCATGTTAGGGCTCCGGCTCAAACACGGTATATGCCGTGCTTGTGCTGACCTATGTACGCTTAAGCCGTACTTAAGCATGACATATGCTGAGCATATGTATGACATATGCTGTGCTCATGCAGCTTAAGCCGCACATGTGCATGACATATGCTGTGCTTGTGCCGGCATAAGCACTCTGGATTGCATGCAGGGGACGGAACACATTTCCATGGATGTTCAAATCATATCAGGAGAAGTTCTACACCTCGAAGGGGACGGAAGGTTCCAGGTGCATGGGTCCATGGCTTGGAATTGCGGTATAGTCGGGAACGGCGTCATCGCTACAGGCTTTTGAAATGACAAACAAGGATCCGACGTCTCTTCATACAAGAAGGGAATGACGGCCCCTTGCTATATCGGGCCTTCAAGGCGGATCGGACATCAGCGTTACTCACGGATCGCCTATGATGATTGTGATCTCTTCGGTCATTGTCCTTATACAGATGTTGTTGTGTCCGCAACAGACGTTGATCACGAGGCCCCAGTCACCTTCTGCCGGGACGGTACCGAGTGCAATGATGGGTTGGGAAATCACGGCACACTCGGGCATCCCGCACATCGGTGTTCTCGCATAACCCGTGATTCAAGGGCGAATCCACCATAGGGCGCCAGATGTGACCATCGAATACGTTGTCGTTGACGGCAACAGAGACAACAGAGTTTTGCGGAATCTGACCGATCTTCCAGCTGCCTGAATCCAGCATGTGCATATTTGTCCTATGACTGCAGACTCGGGTTTGAACACAATATACACAACAGTCCAATAGTGTCTCGGTGTTTTATTGATTATATTATATATCTATAACGTATTGTCCAACATTGTCCAATGAAATCCAAATTAATCATCGATCTCATTTCGGCTCATGTCAATGGCGATGAGGCTGATTTCGCAGGAGCCGTAGAGCGCTTGGCCTCTGATGAGGAGAAGAAGGGCAACATAGCCTTGGCCATGGATCTCCGTTCGTCCTACGGGAGCAAAGGTAAGCCATCATTCTCTGCGGAGAGAGCGGTGAGAAAGGAGATGTTCGTCCTTCAGAACGTCCCTCACGATAAGGACACAGGCTTGGGTCTCGTGGAGTTCATCGAACCGGATGTCAGCATCGATGATGTGGTGCTTTCTGATGGAATCAAGGCATCCATCATGCAGGTGGTGTCCGAATGGAGGGATCCGTCAATCCTTCCGACAGGCATCGGACCCACATCCTCCATATTGTTCACCGGTCCCCCCGGCTGTGGAAAGACCAGTGTTTCGAAAGCCATCGCAGCCATGCTGGGGATTCCGTTGGCCGTCGTCCGCCCTGATGGGATCATCTCCTCGTATCTGGGGCAGACCGGAGCCAATATCAGGAAGGTGTTCGAGGCTGTGCGCGGAACCAGGTGCGTACTGTTCATGGACGAGTTCGAATCGATTGGCAAGAACAGGATGGATTCTAACGATGTGGGGGAGGTCAAGCGCATGATGACCTCTCTGCTGCAGAATATGGATTCCCTCAGCGGAGACGTTCTACTCATCGCCGCCACAAACCTCTCTGGGATGCTTGATCCCGCTGCAGTCCGCAGATTCGACCTATCCATCGAGATCGGACTTCCTGACAGGGGATCGCGGAAGAGGCTGGCTGAGCTGTTCGCATCCAGGCACGAGGTCGATCTGGGGGATGTCGGAGACATCGTGGCGGATATGAGCGCCGGACTCAGCTGCGCGGATGAACTGAGGGTTCTGAAGGCCGCTGCGAAATCATCGGCAATCAGCAACGGGGGGCATGCCGTATTGACGATCGAGGGGCTTGTGTCTGCTTCCGGCGGCGATTGGGAGGTTGCCCGGCGGCTTCATGAATCGGGAGTGGCGCTCAGGGAGGTGGAGAGGATAACTGGGATACCCAGATCAACACTGAGCTACAGATTCGGAGGGAAGAGGTGATGCGTGACAGAGACAACCTGTGGATTGATGACGCTCTTTTCACCGATGCGGATATCATTCCTCGGAAGGGTGCCAACACCGTCAAGAGGCAGTGTGGTGAGCATGGACAAAGGCTGCTGAGCGCACTGCCCCACATAGAGGACAGCATGAGGCGCACCGATGCGTTCGGAACAGAGTATGTAATGCTTGTCACTCTGAACGAGAAGGTTAAGTTCAGCAGAACCGACAATCTCAAAAAGAATGGGATGAAGGTGCTGTTCTGTCCAAGGGAGCATGAGGCAGTGGTGTCTGTGACTCCCCTGGCCTTCGAAACCATGAGGTCTAAGCTGAATGCATATGCAGGTGCTGATACGTACAAGTCTCTGTTCCGCGATATAGACGCGATCAGACCGAACACAGGTGCCGGGAAGGTCTCAGGCAGATTGAAGGACATCGGCGAAGAGAGGGTGCTGGTTTCCGCAATCTCTGTGCCAGAAGAGCGGCCGGAGGGTCCTCATGCACATATGCGCAGGTATTGGGGTCCATCCTGCAAGACACGTGAGTCCGATCTCGGCGGAGGGGTCTCGGAGTTTGAATTCGAGGCCGATGGGGCAACAATCGAATCCATGTGCAGCGACCCGTACATTGCCTCCATCACGTCTGTCGATGTCTGTGTCGTCAATTTGTCGTCAGATCACGAATCGCTGGCAGGAGTTGTCTTGGACGAGGATGTGGATTTTGAGGCACTTCCGACGATAGCAATCCTGGACACAGGGGTGAAGCTTCCAGAACCGTTGAACCGGTTGGTGTCAGGACATTGGAGAGCCAGCGGTGTTCGCGAATGCGACATACAACATGGCACCGAAGTGGCATTCAAGGCAATATTCGCGAATCAACCCGTTTGTTCCGGCAGTCCGCTCGTTCCATACGCCAAGGTTCTTGACTGTCAGATAATGGATTCGGTGAGAATCGATGGAAGCACCCTAATGGATCGTGTGGAAGAGGCGGTCGAGACGCACCCCGACATCGATACGTATGTTCTGTGCATCAATTCCGAATCGCCGATAGATGGGGTCGCTATCAGTATGATGGCACGTAGGATTGATGTTCTGAAACAGAAGCGCGGGTGCAGGTTCTTCGTATCTGCAGGCAACCATGATGCATGGAAGGCCGGAGGGGACATAGAATACATATTGTCAGATGATGAATGCAGGATATCATCTCCAGCAGATGCTGTCACTGCCGTGACCATTGGTGCAGCGGTGGGTGAATCACATCCCGAGTCGATATCTGCAAAAGACGAACCTGCCGCGTATTCGCGTCGTGGACCCGGTTTTGCATATGTAGAGAAGCCGAATTACTGTGAGCGTTCGGCAACCATAGATTCTGAAGGCAGCGTCATCAAGGACAGGTTCTCTGCTGTGTTGTCAGGAAGCGGAATCGCATACGAAGCCGGAACAAGCTTTTCTGCTCCGGTGGCGGCATGCCACTACGTTCAGATTAGGAAGGCTCTGGCGGATCCAGACGGTCTGTTAACGTTTGCAAGTATCATCAGTGCCTGTAGAACAGGGAATTGCTCCAACCAGGATGTTGTCGATGCACTCGGAAGAGGTGTGTTCGGGCCCGAATACGTGCTCGGATCATCAGACACAGAAGTCAATATGCTTCACAGAGGGATGCTTCGGGCTGCACGGTCCAGGACTTTCGAAATCCCTATACCTTCTGATGCTGGGGATGTGGAGATAAGGATCACCTGTGTTGTCGAACCCGTTGTGAATCACAATATGAGCACGGAGTGTATTGAATGCACTGCGTTCATGTTCAGTGAGAACGGGATTAGTGCTACGGTGCCTGATAGATTCCAGGGCAAATGGTGGAATCCGGTGAAGTCGAGAGTGTTCCGTGTCAACAGTGGTGAAACCAACATGTTCAAACTGAGATTGGAGCCACATACACGTGGTACGTTCGACAGAGAAGGGGTGGATTATGCTCTGGTTGTATCGATGCGCTCTGTCGAGGGCATTGAGATCTTCGATGCATTGGTACATTGTGGAGGGTTCCGCGTGTATTCCGAGGTGATTGCTGAGCGTTCTATGATCGCACGTGTCTGATGTTCAGACATGCCATTCATGAACCGCTCAAGAGATGAGGGCATCCTGTATCATTATATCTGTTCGACGCACCGAATCATCCGTCCGGTCATTTGGGCATATCGCAATATCTGAACGTTTTGCGCAATTCGAATCAGGCACTCCAATAAAGGGAATCTGCACAAGGGCCCTCTTATCAAAGAAAACAGCGGTTTCTTAGACAAGGCCGAAGGCAGTGTTGAAGCTATCGCAATCCCGGACGTCGCCGGTGTGCGCGTCGCGCCCGGGGAACCTGTGCCACCCGCCCTTCAGCACAGGGTGATCGAAAAAAAACCAGGCGGGGACAGCGTCCCCGTCGTTGTTCATTGGGAAGAGGTTCCGTTGCGGGCGTCGTGCCTTGCCTGGCGCGCAGCCTTCTTCTCCTTCCTCTTCAGCTCTCTGTCGTGCTTCTTGGATGTCTCTGCCATCGCTGTCACCTCCGGTGTCTGCGTAGGAGAGGTCAGAAAACCGATCCCTTCCGCGTAAGCACTGAATCGGTGGATCGATGAAGGGAGGTATATAACATTCCATTCGCATGGGTCATCATTGCTCTCTCGACGCTTTCCACTTCCCCGATCTGATGTCGGCGTACACTACAGTCAGGGTGTACCAGAACACGGACAGATTCCAGAATATCATGAGGATGTACAACTTGGAGTGCATGGGCGTGTCAAATCCGAATCCTACGTAGGCGCAGACGAGTGCGATGGCCATCAATGCAACGATCCAGATGACCTTCACCAGCCGACTCATATATGTTGGTGGAGAGGGGGCGCCTCCTCCTATCCTGCGGATGATGATGAACGATTGGATGGATATGATGGCCGTCAGAATCACCATGCAGACTATGGATGTCCTATCCAGGGAGATGAAACCCGAGACGGCATGATCCAGAAAATCACTTTCCGTTTCAGTCACCATTCCTCGACATCGTATCCGTTGGTAAGCAGGCCCCAGAACACAGTCGTCTCGTACACGGCGTAGTTCTTCTGCTGAAGAGCCATCGAGAGAGCTTCATTGGCCTTCTTAAGAGCGTTTTCCTTCATCACACTGTTACAGATCCATACGCTTGGCCCGCTATCGAAGCGATGATCCCGAGCGGGCCTAGGGACAACATCGATCCTGTGAGGGCATAGAAGACTCCGTCGACGACGACTCCGGCGATCTCTCCTGCCATGAGGATGTCTGTGATCCTTGTATCCACCCCGGCCCTTTCGAGCAGCCAGTTTATGCCGGTTGGGTCGTTCCACCCGTACTCCCCCACGAGCTTCTTGCCCGAGAACGATTTGGCAAGCGGTTCCAGCTGATCGTCCGTGTATTCGGCGGTGTCGAATCCCGATTCCTCGAGGATCCTGCGGAGCTCTCCGACATCAGGGGAGGGTCCGGGGATCGAAGACACGGCTTCCGTGGATCCAAGCACTGCTTCCCGAATCCCTGTGTCCGGTGCCGTCATCCCTTCGGCTTCATCCTCCGCCATCCTGGCGTTCGAATCCACCGATGCGATGCAGGGCGTGATCAGAAGCATCGTCGCCGTTAACGCTATGAGAAGTGTTCTTTTGACGTTCGTATCATCACCGTCGGTCGCTCGATAGTCGGGACCCCGATGCTCTGTTTGTGAATGCTCGTGCGAACGAGCTGTTTGCACATCCCTGTGCATTTCATAGATTCAGTGTCTTCTCTGGCACTTCGGACAGGAGACACTGCTCCTGCCGCCGATGACCCTGCGCTCCAGGATGGTTCCGCAGACCGGGCAGGGGCTGCCGTCGTGTGCGTATATGCGGATCATGGGGGCGCTGCGGTAGCTCCGCCCTCCGGATTCCAGGAACTCCTCGGGGCCGACGGTGTTGGCCTCCGTGAACCTGCCGATGCATCCGGGTATCTCGTCGGCGAGCCTGGCCCAGTCGTCATCATCGAGAGCCTTCGCCGGGCAGGCCGGGTCGATGCCGCAGGAGAAGAGGATCTCGTCGGAGTAGATGTTGCCGATGCCGGCCACCACGCTCTGGTCCAGGAGGCACGTCTTGATAGGCCTCCCGCTACCGCCGATGCGGCCTCTCAGGTATCCCGGTGTGAGGGCGGGATTGTCGGGTTCCGGGCCGAGGGAGGACACGCCGCTCTCCGCATCCTCCTCTCCGTCTGCGAAGAGCCAGAAGCGTCCGAACCTGCGGCTGTCGGAGAATCTGAGCTCCGTTCCGTCGTCGAGATGCAGGACGATGTGGGTGTGGGGCATCTCCGGGTGCCCGGGCGGTGCCGCCACTATGCACCCGGTCATGCGCATGTGCATGACGATGCGGCCGCCGTCATCAAGGCGGGCGATGATGTACTTCCCTCTGCGGTCGAGGCCGTCGATCCTACGGCCTTCCGTGAGGCGGATGAAAGATTCCGGATCGGGACGCGCGATGACGGACGGGTGTCGCACCTCTGCGGACACGATGGTCCTTCCCAGTGCCCGTGGGCGGACCGCCCTCCTCATGGTCTCTATCTCGGGCAGCTCCGGCATCGCTCGGTCCCCTGTGGAATGAAGAGTCGTGGCAGAGGTTGCGGGAGGCCGGGAGGGGATCCCTCCGCGGCCGTTCCGCGTCTGTATGCTCACCCGAGGACGTCGGCCATGCCGTAGACCCTGCCCTTGGGCTGGTTCACGACCCAGCCGGCGGCCATGACGGCGCCGCCCACGAAGATCTCCCTGGAGTGGGCCTGGTGGCGGATCTCGATGCGCTCGGAGTTTCCGATGAACATGACGGTGTGGTCGCCGACGATGTCACC
The DNA here is from genome assembly GCA_944321505.1 of Candidatus Methanomethylophilaceae archaeon. Lineage (GTDB taxonomy): Archaea > Thermoplasmatota > Thermoplasmata > Methanomassiliicoccales > Methanomethylophilaceae > SIG5. Next base: position 20,364 of record CALULN010000020.1, read on the forward strand.
TCCTCTGATGGCGTGGATGCCGATCTCCTTGCCGCGGGGGCAGACGCCCTCCCTGCCGAAGACGAACTCCTTGCCGCCCATGGCCTCGCTGATGATTTCGGCTGCGGTCATGGCGGTCCCGCTGGGGGCGTCTTTCTTCTGGTTGTGGTGGGCCTCGATGATCTCCACGTCGTAGTCCAGGCCCAGGAGCTCCGCCGCCTGTCTGATCAGCTTGTTGAACACGCCCACTCCGATGGAGTAGTTGGTGGATATGACCGCCGCGACGTTGTTCTCCTTCACGGCGGCCTCGATGGCCGCCCTCTGCTCCGCCGAGATCCCGGTGGTGCCGATGACGAGGTTCACGCCCGCCGACGCTGCTATGGGCGCGTTGACAGCGGTGGCCGCGGCGACGGTGAAGTCCACCAGCACATCGGTCCTGCTCTCCTTGAGGACGGAGGCCAGGTTCTTGGGGTCGGACACCGGGACGCCCAGGGCGCCGGCGTTGATGACCTCGCCGATGTCCTTCCCGATGTTCACCAGGTCGAAGGCCGCCGAGAGCTCCAGGCCCTCGGTGGCGAGTATGCGGCGTATGATCAGGGTGCCCATCCTGCCGCAGGCGCCCACCAGGGCGATCCTGGCGGTCATGCGGAGGCCTCCTTCATGCGTACTGTGTGAGTCATGCTCCTTCGCAGGGTCTGGGATTATTTAGATTCTGCTCGGGCGGCAGGGAAGCACGTATATACGTCACAGGCCTGGGCGCCCGCATGGCTGTGAGGCGGTGGCTCCCGTTGGCGGGGATAGTCCTGGCGGTGTTCGTGTTCAACACGTCGGAGTTCATGCCCATGGCGCTGCTGACGGACATCGCCACGGATCTCGGGGTCTCGGAGTCGTCCGCGGGGATGGTCATCACTGCCTACGCCTGGGCGGTGGCGCTGCTCTCGCTTCCGCTGATGCTGCTGTTCAGGAACGTCGACTACAGGCTGCTGCTCATCGCGACGGTAGCGGTGTTCGTGGTCTTCCAGACAGCATCCGCCCTGTCGTCCGGCTACTGGATGCTGGTGGGGTCCAGGATAGGCGTGGCCTGCGCCCATGCGGTGTTCTGGTCCATAGCATCGCCGCTGGCGGTGAAGGTCGTCCCTCCGGAGAAGAGGGCGCTGGCTCTCAGCGCGGTGGTCACCGGGACGTCCGTGGCCATGGTGGTGGGGCTGCCCTTCGGGAGGGCGGTGGGCCTGCTGCTGGGATGGAGGATGACCTTCGCGGTGGTCGGCATCATGGCCCTGGCCGCCGCCGTCCTGCTGGTGCTGGTGTTCCCCCATGTCCGCAGCGACGGCGCGTTCTCCCTGGGGGACATGCGCTCCATCCTCGGGAACAGGGTCATCATGGGCATCTACGCCGTCACGATCCTGCTGGTCACCGGGCACTACACCGCGTACAGCTACATAGAGCCCTTCCTGGGGCAGGTGTCGGGGCTCTCCGAGACGGTGATAACGCTGCTGCTGGCGGTGTTCGGAGCGGCGGGGCTGCTGGGCAGCTTCATGTTCGCACGGTTCTACGGCGTCAGGCCGTACAGGTTCATCGCATGGGTCATGGTCCTCGTCACGGCATGCCTGGCTCTCCTGATGCCCCTGTCGTCCTCCTTCGCATTGCCGCTGCTGCTGGTGGTGTGGGGCGCGGCAATGACGGCCTTCTCCGTCAGCTTCCAGTCGGAGATGATACGCACCGCTCCGGCGGAGGGGACGGCGGTGGCCATGTCCCTGTTCTCCGGACTGTTCAACGTGGGCATAGGCCTGGGGTCGCTGCTGGGCGGCACGGTGGTGGACGCCCTGTCCATCAACGACATCGGGTATGTGGGAGCGGCATTCCTGGTCGCGGCTTCCGCCTACTGCTTCATCCGCCTTTTCCGCGGCATGCGGGAGAGGGACGCGTCCGCATGACCGTCATGCTCTGAATACTCTGCCGGGTCTGCGGGCGGATGCTTCCGGAAGGGGGCCGTCCGCGTATCCGATTATGCAGTGGCCGACACCGACGTAGTCGCCCTCGATGCCCAGCTCTCTGAGCACGGTCTTCCCCTCGGGCGAGTCGAACTCCTCCTCCGCCCTGTGGATCCAGCAGCTCCCGAGTCCCAGCGCATGGGCGGCCAGCATCATGTTGCCGATGGCGAGGCTGCCGTCGTACACTGCGGTGGGGATGCTCCGGTCCGCCAGGACGGCGATCACTGCCGGCGCCCCGTAGAACGGGTCGGTCTGCATACCCAGTATCCTCGCGTTCATCGCTGACAGCCTGTCTCTGAGGCCCTTGTCGGTGATGGCGATCAGTATGGGCGACTGGCGGTTCATGCCGCTGGCCGCGTACAGCCCCGCCTCCACTATCCTATCGATGAGGCCGTCGGGGACCGGGTCCGGCCTGTACCTCTTCACGCTCCTCCTCGTCAGGATGGCTTCCATGGTGTCCATGGGAGTGGGATGCGGATACGGGGTGAAAAAAGGTCAGTGCCTGAACAGCGTGTCATCCAGGGTGTTGAAGTAGTTCATGACCTCCGACACGTAGTCCTCCGAATCCGGGTAGACCCTGGAATCGCGGAAGTCGTCCAGCAGGACGCAGGTGCCGTATGTCCTGGAGACGTACGTCTCGTAGGCGCGGGCGAACACCTCGGTGCGGCGGAAGTAGTAGTCCAGGTCGTACCTGCGGTTGCTGCCCACCATCTCGGATACCTCCTCCCTGTACATCGAGTAGACCCTGTCGAAGCCGTCCCTCTTGGACAGCATGCCGAAGGCGAAGTCTATGGCGTGGCCGTACTCGTGGATGAAGGACCCAGGCTCCCTGGAGTTGACCACTATGTTGCCCATCCCGGAGGTGTAGTAGCTGCGTTGGCTGTCTCCCGGGAACCTCCTGAACCTAAGGATCATCCCGGATTCGCGGCCGAAGACGTGGATCGCCTTGGACTCCGCCATGTCGATGTAGCAGGACGCTATGGCATCCGCCTCCTCCCTGCTGACGGAGACGTCGAACTCCACCTTTGAGAAGTACCTGTTCAGCGGCGTGTCCGCCTCCATCCTCCTGACCGCAGCGGGCTTCCTGCGCTTGTCGGATATCAGCATGCTGTCCTCCGGGCGCATGTCCACGCACCCCCTCAGCAGGCCCATGGTGCGCATGCAGTTGCTGAACCCGTCCAAGCGGTGGGCCCGCAGCCCCCTGTCCGAGAGCACGGAACCGGACGTAGGGGGGCTGACCCCCATGTTCAGCATCTCCGAAGCGCTCTCGAAACGCGGGTCGGCGGACGACGACACGTGCTGCTGGCACGCCAGCATCAGGGATTCGGCGGCCAGCCTCCCCCTCCATCCGAACACCCCCGGCGGGAGCGCCATGCCGTGGGGGTCGAAGCCGTCCCCCGGCAGCCTGTCGGCGCAGACGAAGGAGAGGTCCACGTCGCCGAAGGAGCAGGACAGCCTGCCCGTCCTGGCATACGGGGCGGAGCCGGCGGCCGTCAGGGCCTCCGGGAGGCCCTCGATCTCCTCGGAGGTGGTGCTTATATCCGCTCCCAGGGAGCGGCACATGGCCTCCATCCCCTCCACGCCGAACCCGTCCTCCAGGACAGCGGCCATCTCGGCGCATCCGGTCGGGAAGCCTGCGGCTGCCATGGCATCGAACACTGCATCGACGGCCTCGTCGGCCCGGCCTCCCGAATCCATGAGGCCCGTTTGGTCTTGCTGGTATATATGATTATTGACTATGCAACCATTTTCCCTCCGCCTCCCGAATCAGAAACCCTTAACTCCGATGACGGAGCTGGGTGCGGGGATAGCAATGACAGCGACCAGGAATGTTACCGATGATGTGGTCTGGATCGGGGGAGACGACCGGAGCGCATCGATCTTCGAGGGCATGTTCCCCATCCCCGAGGGCGTGTCCTACAACTCCTACCTCATAATGGATGAGAAGACCATCCTCATGGACACCTGCGACGCTTCGGTGGAGAGCAGGTTCTGGGAGAACCTCACATCCACCCTCGGCGGGAGGGAGCTGGACTACCTGTACATAGGCCATATGGAGCCGGACCACGGCGCGTGCATCCGCAGGGTCATCGAGACCTACCCATGCGCCACCGTGGTGGCCAGCGAGCGGGCTCTGGACATGCTGTACAACTTCTACGGCATCCGCCCGGAGAAGAGCATCGCCGTCAAGGAGGGGGACACCCTGTGCACCGGCAGGCACACCCTCAGGTTCATCGCCGCCACCATGGTCCACTGGCCGGAGGTGATGTTCGCCTACGATGAGTCCGACGGCACCCTCTACTCCGAGGACGGATTCGGCACATTCGGCGCCCTCTGCGGCAGGCTGTTCGCCGACGAGTCGGACTTCGAGTCGGTGTACCTGGACGAGGCCAGGAGATACTACGCCAACATCGTGGGGAAGTACGGGCAGAACGTCCAGACGGTGCTGCAGAAGGCGGCGGGCCTGGACATCAGGCGCATCTGCCCCCTGCACGGCCCGGTCTGGAGGGAGGACCTCGGCTACATAATCTCCAAGTACGACGCCTGGAGCTCCTACCGCCCGGAGGAGAAGGGCGTGGTGATCGCATACTCCTCCATGTACGGGAACACCGAGGCGGTGGCGGACAGGCTGGCCATGAAGCTCAGGGAGCGCGGCCTGCAGAACCTCTCCGTGTACAACGTGACCCGCGTGCACCCGTCCTACGTGGTGTCCGACGCCTTCAGGTACACCAACATCGTGCTGGCGGCGCCCACCTACAACAACGCGATCCACCCCACCATGTCGGCGGTCATCGAGGACATGTCCAACATGTGCGTCCAGGGCAGGAGGTACTCCCTGATCGCCAACGGGTCCTGGGCTCCCAGGGCGCACAAGCTGATGGAAGAGGAGGTGTCCTCCCGCATGAAGGACATGGAGCCGGTGGGCGAGCCCTTCGTGGTCAGGTCCGCCATGAAGCCCGAGCAGGAGCCGGAGCTGGACGCCCTGGCGGATGCCATAATGGCCTCGCTCTGACCGGGGAGGTGCGGACCGTGGCGTTCGACGGCAGAATGAACATCATCGAGTTCGACGAGGACGAGAGGACGGTGGTGTTCGACACCTGGAAGACCAAGAAGATCACCGGCCACAGGATCGGCGCGATACTGGGGTACAGCGAGTTCTCCACCCCCTTCAAGGCGGCCTGTGAGATCGCGGGGCTGTATCCCGGCGATCCCCCCAACAAGTACATCGATGCGGGGAACGCCATAGAGCCCATCCTCAGGGAGTACGCCAGGAAGCGCATAGGCGACATTGGCAGGCTGTCGGGGATACAGTCCCCGTCCATCGAGGATCCGGCGCCCCCGGAGATGTGCCAGTACGACCACTTCCATAATGAGAGGCTGTTCGGCGGCATGGTGGACGGGTACATACAGTCCGCCGGCAGGAGGGCCGGCGTCCTGGAGATCAAGACCTCCGGCGACCGCTCCAAGTGGCTGGACGGGGACGGGGAGCCGACAAAGGTGCCCATGTCGTACATCCTGCAGGCGGGACTCTACGCGCAGCTGTCCGGTCTGGATAGGATCGTCTTCGTGGTGGGCTTCCTCGACGAGGAGGACTACCGCATGCCCTCGAAGTGGGTGCCCACCGAGGAGAACACGGCCATCATCCCCATGGACTGTCCGGACATGGGACCGTACATGAGGGAGGCGGAGGATTGGTACAATGAGTACATCCGCACCGGCTGCACGCCTCCGTGGACGGATGCCGACGCCGACCTCCTGAAGTACCTGAGGGCCAAGCCGAAGCAGAAGGGGCGCCGCTAGAACAGGCCCAGTTTGAACAGCAGCACCGGGACGATCAGGCATCCGGTGAGATGGGTCCTGCCGCATCCCGCCAGCACGGGAACCATGCCCAGCAGCCCGCCGGCCAGCAGGACCACCAGGCCCCAGTAGCCGGTGAAGACGACGGTCAGGATGACCATGAAGGCCAGGACGCAGGCGTTCAGTCTGCGGATGCCGACGTGCTCCACCAGTCCGCACATAGCCCTGCCTGCGCGGATGGTGACTGGGTATGCGATGGCCGAGGACACCGCCATGGCGAACATCATCACCGCGAAGGCATCGGTGCCCGGTGCGACCGCGGATCCGCCGAGGAGCCCGCCGATGACCGTCATGGCCCCGGAGCGCTCGTTGCCGTTGACGCAGAACGTGACGAATGTGAACATCGTCGACGCGGTGCCGATGGAGGACACCATGGAGATGAACCCCTTCTCGTCCTCCTCTCCGAATATGCAGCCCGCCAGGGACGCGCCCGTGTTCGATGTGACGCCGGGGAACCACCCGGTGACGCTGCCGGTGACCACGCCCTTGAGCCCCGGGAGGATGCCAACGGGGTGGATGTCTGTGTCCGTCTGAGCGGGTATCTTCCCCCCGTCGGCGGGCAGCAGCATCGACGGCACGCCGAACAGTCCGGAGAGCAGCGGGAGCATGATCTCGGGCTCCCCGCCCAGGAGGTTGTCCATGGGCACCATGTCCGTCATGCAGGCCAGCCCCAGCAGTCCGGAGGCGGGGATGACCAGCATCGCGGTCGTCCTGCTCCCCCTCTCCGTGGCCACCATGAGGATCAGCACCGCGATCAGGAACCCCACGGTTATGCCGTCCAGGTACCCTCCCAGTCCGGAGGACAGCAGCCAGTGCATCGGAATCGCGAGCATCAGCGATGCGGCGGCGCCGACGACGCTGCCGATGGCGGCGCACCTCACCGCCGTCATCCCCCTGCCCTCCAGGAGCAGGCGGTGGCCCGGCAGGATGTTCAGCACAGAATCCGGGTCGGGGACGCCCAGGAACACCGAAGGCACGAAGTCCGTCGCCGAATGCACCACGGCGGCGGAGAGCACGCAGGCGCTCAGCAGCAGCGGCGCCAGCTCCGCAGGTGCGAAAGAGGATATGATATCTGTGAGCGGTCCGCTGAACGCCATGAGCATCAGCGCGAGGGTGTTCACGTGGATTCCGGGGACCAGCCCGGTGAACGTGCCCATGCCCGCGCCGATGACGCACATGTAGAATGCGAAGAGCAGCAGGTCCGCCTCCATGGCGCCTGCCATCATCCGGGCTTTTGAACGGGGGTTCGGCTACAGTTAGTCGGGAACCACGGCTCTGCCGTCCCTGACCGCGATGCGCACCGCGGCCATGACGGGTATGCCGATCCTGCGGGACAGCTCCCCTATGTCGCGGCTCTTGTCCACCGCCGCCACGGCGCACACGGGGACCGCGCCGGTGCCCCTCAGCGCGGAGACTATGGCGGACAGCGTCCCGCCGGTGCTGACCACGTCGTCGACGATGACGACCCTCATGCCCGCCGTCACGCCGTTGATGCACTGCTCCGAGTGGGAGTACCCGGTGTCCACGGAAACCGGCAATTCCCCTTCCAGACCGTACCTCCTCTTCCTGACGACGGAGAACGGGATCCCGGTGCGCTCCGATACCGCGGCGGCGTACATGATGCCCATGGCCTCCGGGGCCAGGATCAGGTCGCAGTCGAAGTCTCCTATGCGGACCATCTCGTCCGCGACCTCCGCCAGCATATCCGGGTCCACCGACGGCACGCCGTCCATGAGGGGGCTCACCACATATGGATACCCGTTCCTGTCGATGACAGGCCATCCGCCGACCGCTTCCTCCACCCGACGCATCGGTCCCGTATCGTCCTACGGACGATATTACGGTGCCGTCAAACGCTTTATAGCCGAAGCCCATCCACGCCCCGATTCAAATGGACATCGAAGAGAGGTACGCGCTGGTCACCAGGAACTCGGCGGAGCTCATCTCGGAGGACGAGCTCAGGGCGGTCCTGGCGGAGGACAGGCAGCCTACGGCATACATCGGTTTCGAGCCCTCCGGGCTGGTCCACATGGGATGGACCCTCGTGGCGGGCAAGATCCGCGATCTCGCCGAGGCCGGATTCAAGGTCACGGTGTTCTGGGCCGACTGGCACGCATACATCAACGACAAGCTCGGAGGCGATCTGGACAACATCCGCGCCTGCGCCGCCTACATGGAGGACTGCTTCCTCGCCCTGGGCGTACCGGCCGAGAGCGTCGAGTTCAGGTATGCATCGCAGATCCTCGACGACATCTCCTATTGGGAGAAAGCCATCAAGGTGGCCAAGGTCACCTCCCTGTCCAGGGTCAAGCGCGCCATGACCATCATGGGCCGCTCCGAGGACGAGGCGGAGGTGGATGCATCCAAGATGTTCTACCCCATCCTCCAGGCCACCGACATATTCTGCATGGACGTGGACCTGGCCTACGCGGGCATGGACCAGAGGAGGGCCCACATGCTCGCCAGGGATGCGGCGGAGAAGCTGAAGTGGCGCAAGCCCATCGCGCTCCACACCCCTCTCCTCCCCGGCCTCTCCGGCGGGGACAGGATGGATCCCGCGGCATCCAAGATGTCCAAGAGCAAGCCGGACAGCAGCATCCACATCCACGACTCCCCCGACGAGATCAGGAGGAAGATGGGCAAGGCCTACTGCCCCGTGGAGAAGGAGGAGGAGGACACCAACCCCGTGCTCATGATCTGCAGGTACATCCTCTTCCCGTACCTGGGCAGGATGGAGTTCGACCGTCCCGAGAAGTTCGGCGGACCCGTGGCCTTCGACTCCTACGAGGAGCTCACGGACTACTACTTCGCCGGGAAGCTCCACCCCATGGACCTCAAGAAGGGCACTGCGGAAGGGGTCATAAAGCGCCTGGCGCCGGTGGCGGAGTACTTCGCGGAGAAGCCCGAGAACTACGAGAGGATGGTATCCATCCTCAAAGGGATCGGCAAGCTCAGGTGAGTTTACTCGGAGGTCGACGGGTCGTTGCGGTCCCGTTCGGCCTCCTCTCTCTTCTTTATCGCGCGGAACGCGTCCATGGTCTTGGCCATGCAGATGTTGAGCATGGCCTCCATGTCCCCGTTGCCGGAGATCCCGGCGGCGCCGGAATGGCCTCCGCCGTCCGCGTCCACCTCGGTGCCCAGAGAGGACATGAGCTCCCCCAGGTGCACGCCCCTGCGGGTCATCTGCTGGGTGGCCCTGCCGCTTATGCGGAAGACATCGTCCCTCTGGCTGGCCACGAAGGCCACGTCGGCTCCTGCCGACAGCAGAGCATGGCATCCAGAGGCCTCGAAGCTGCCGCCGTAGGATATGGCCACCAGCATGTCGCCCACCCTCTCGAATCTGGAGCGGCCGACGCATTTCAGGTCCGCCACCCTCTCGGACATGCTCACCGGGGCCTTGACGACCTCCAGGGCCTCGTCCATGTGCAATCCGGACTCCTCCATCAGCTCGGCGAAGTCCCTCAGGAGCTCGGGATCGGCGTACTGGAATCTGCCGCTGTCGGTGAGCATGGCGGCGCACAGCGCCTTGGCGCAGACGGTGTCGGGCACGTATCCCTTCGCCTTCAGGATCCTGCGGACGACCTGCGCGCAGGAGACCGCGGAGTCGTCGCAGAGCAGATCCGCTCCGTCCCACCTCCCGGTGATGCGGTGGTGGTCGATGACGAGCATCCTGTCCACCGGCACCTCCGCTGGCGCCAGCTGGTCGGGGGAGGAGCAGTCCACCGCCACGACCGTGTCGTAATCGGAAGGGTCGGCGCTCTCCTCCAGACGGATGCCCAGCTTCTCGGATACGAGCTTGGCAACCCTCTCCACCCCTCCGGGGGCGCAGATGGTGCTGTCTCCGAAGCAGGCGGACAGCGCGTACGCGGAGCCCACGGCATCGCAGTCCGCGTTGCCGTGGACGTATATCAGTTTCCTGCCGCCGGACAGCCTGGCGGCGAACCTTTCATAATCCATGAAGACAGCCCCCGCGGGTGCGGGGGTCAGTTTCAGGCCTGCTGCTGACCCATCGCCTTGTTGATGGATTCCTGCAGCGTCTCGAACTTCTCGCGGAGGCTCTTCTCCTGGCGCTCGATGGATTTGATCCTGACGTCCACGGTCTCCATGGCCTCCTCGATCTCATCCCTGACGGTGGCCTTGTCGTCCACCTTGATGAGCAGGGAGCCGACGTTCTTGTAGACGTCGCCCTGGGCTTTGGCGAGCTCTTCCAGGGTCCTCTCCATCTCCTTCTTCTGGGCGTTCATCTGCATCTTCTGGGTGCCGATGGCCTGGAGCTGCTGCTGGACCTGCTGGAACTGTGCGATCTGGTTCTGGAGCTGGGGGCTGATGTTGTTCATTCAATCACCTGTGATCCTTGCTACGTCCTCTGTGATCTTCATGCATCCGAGGTATGAGTTGAGGGCCGCCCGCATCGCCGTGGCGTCGGCGGCCTCGAAGACAGCGGTGAGGACCCCCTCGCTGCAGGACAGCGAGATGCGGGTCCTGGGCGGCTGCCTCTCCGTCTCCGGGGAGAGGGAGGCCAGCATCGTCTCCGCCAGGGGAGACTCCGCCGTCAGCACCGCTCTCAGCATCTCAGTCGGATTTGAGGACCTTCTTGACGTTGGGCCTCTCCTTGTAGAAGATCTTGGATCCGCACTTCTCGCACTGGAGTCCCAGCGTCTTGACGTCCCTGATGGGCTCGTTGCACTTACCGCATCTGTACATTCGATCGCCTCGGAACGTGAATCAGTTCTCGGAGACCTTGGAGATGGCCCTCTTGGCCTCGGGGCTGTATGCGCCGGCGGCGAACTTGGCGCCGCAGTGCCTGCATCCCCAGATGCCGGAGCTCACCCTCTTGACGGAGGTGTGGTGGCACACGGGGCACTCGTGGGCCCTCTTCTGGTCAGCCTCGATGGTCCTCACCCTGTTGCGGATGACGACGCCGTACCTGGCGCCGAACCTCCCGGAGGTTCCTGCCTTGTTGGTTCTCTTTGCCATTGGTATCACCCGATGATCTGTCTGATCTCCTTGCCCTTCTCGACGGCGGCGTCCAGGCAGCGGGAGAGGTCATCAAGGGTGATGGACCCCTTGCCGCCCTTCTGCATCGCCCTGAAGTTGCCCTGGTCGTCAGTGGTGACCGTCAGGCGCGCAGAGGAAATGTGCTCTTCGTCGAAATTTGGGTCAAGTATTAAAGTGTTTCCTATCTTGCAGGACGTGACCGAGATGGGCGTGCAGGTTATGGGCAGGGGGGTGTCCTCTTCGCCCAGGCCGTACTGGACCCAGGGGATGGTTGCCGTCTTCAGGGCGGCCACGGCCGCCAGGTTGGATGCGTCGAACAGGTTGCCGTCGTAGTCGAGGGCGTAGATGTCGATGAAGCACATCCAGACCTTCTCGCCCTCTTCGATGCAGAGGGCGTCCACATCGACCATGCCGGACTCCCTGATGCCGCGGTCCACCACACGGGCCAGCTCGATGGCGTCCTCTCCGGGCGGGCCGGACTCGAAGGACTGGTGGGCCATGGGTATGAGCTCCGCGCCGGTGGTCAGCACGCCGGACCTGGGGGTGTCGGGGAACGGGCTGCCGGGGATGATCTTGATCCCCGCGATGACCTCGGTGTTGCCCAGCTTCACCCTGGCGGATCCGTCGGCGGACTCGATGCAGTCCGTGACGATCTCGATCTTCCTGATGTCGGTGGGGGAGCGGCCGTCAGTCCTGGTGCCTTTCGCCAGGAGGTTCATGATGTGGTCGCGCTTGATCTCTGAGATGACCTCGTTACTCATCTGCCTCAGCCTCCTCTGTCTTGTTGGCGGAGTAGCGCCTCTTCAGCGCGTCCTTCTGGAGGTCGTAGACCTCGTGGCAGGCGTTCATGGCCATGCCGATCGCCCTATCGAACTCCTCGCGGGTCATGTTGCCGTCCATCTGGAGCAGCACGATCTCGTCGGTGGAGGGCACGATGGCGATGGGGACGTCCGCCTGGCCGTAGTTGTCCTCCTCTTTGTTGAGGTCCAGCAGGACCTGCCCGACCGCCTTGCCGGCGGCGATGGCGGGGACGATGTCCCTCATGGGGATGCCCGCGTCTGCGAGGGCGACGGATGCGGCGGTGAGGCCGGCGCACCTGGTGCCCGCGTTGGCCTGGAGGATCTCGATGTAGACGTCGATGGACGCCCTGGGGTAGAGCTCGGTGAGGACCACGTTCTCCAGGGCCTCGGCGGTGATCTTGGAGATCTCGATGGACCTCCTGTCGGTTCCGGGCCTCTTCCTGTCGCTGACGGAGAACGCCTGCATGTTGTACTTGCACTGGACGATCGCCTTGGTGGGGTCCTGGAGGTGCCTGGGGTGGCACTCCCTGGGGCCGTACACCGCCGCCAGCACCTTGTTCTTGCCTATCTCAACGTATGCGGATCCGTCCGCGTTCTTGAGGACTCCCGCCTCAATCTTGATCGGCCTGTGCTCGGTGGCGGTCCTGCCGTCGATCCTCATGCCGTTCTCGTCAACCAATACCATGTCAGTGTGTCCGCTCATGCTCACTCCTCCTCATCGTAAGCCGGGAGCCTGCTCTCGAGAAAATCTTTGATCCTGTTCGTCAGGTCGTGGGACTGGGCGTTCTCCTCTATCATCTTGATCGCCTCAGCCACCACCGCGGCGCGGTCCTCGTCGCCGTCGATCCATATCCTGCCGTTCTGCCCGACGGTTATCCTGCAGTCGGACATGCCCTTCAGGAGCTGGATCATGGAGCCGCTCTTGCCGATGACCCTGGAGACCTTCGAGTGGGCGATCTCCACCAGCATGCCGCCCTCCAGCCTCCTGAGGCCGGAGTCGTTCATGGTCACCTGTATCTTCTTGCTCTCGTCCACCGACAGCACCTTGAGCAGCACCACGTTCCCGATGTTCAGGAACCTGGAGGTGTCGCCGAACTCCACCTTCCAGGGCACCTCGTTGACGTGCAGGGGCGCGGGGTAGGGCGCCTTGATGTCGACCATCCAGTTGGAGGATCCTATGTCGTTTATGATTCCGATCACCAGGTCTCCTGCGGAGGGCATGTACTGCCCCCACAGCGGGATCACTCCGACGCCGAGGGGGGACACGTTCTTGATCCCCAGCACAGCGGCGTAGACCTTGCCTTCCCTCGCGTAGGCGTACTCTCCGGGCTTAGCGTCGCCCTCGTCGAGGACGTCGCCGGGGAGCACGAGTTCGCGCTTGGGTTTGGCGTTCCTTCTATCCATTTCTATCACTCTCTTGAATGCGAAAAGTTCACAGCGTCTTGACCTCGGCGGCGCCTTTGGTCCTGCTGTTGAGTTTGTTCCTGAGTTCGTCGATGAGGCCGGCGGGTATCTCCATGATGCCTATCCACGAGCCGTCCGCCTGCCATTCCTCCTTCTCCACGACGCCCATGTGTATCATGTCGTCGTAGCACTTCCCGTAGGCGTCGCCTTTGAGGCGGATGGCGACCCTGGTCTTCTCGAACCTGATGGGGAGGACCGGCTTCAGGAGCTTCATGGCCTCCTCCACCTGCTTCTCCACCGGCTTGAAAGGGTCCGCCCTGAACTTCGCCTCGTCCAGCGCCAGCTCGATCCTGAGCGGCGGGTGGGGGAGCTTGGTCTGCGGGTTGATGGCGTTGGCGGCGATGTAGGTGACCACCTGGCGCTTCTTCGCGGCCTGCATCTCCTTCCGCTGCTCGGCGGTTATCTGAACCTCGCCCTTCTCGATTATCCTGCGGGCGATCTCCATGACATCGGAGGTGCCGAAGGCCTCCCTGATCTTCTCCTCGGGAGGCCGGGTCCCCTTGCCAGCGTTGTTGAAGACGTCCTCCACCGCCATGTATTCGGCCAGGTCGATCTCCTTCCCGCTCTTCAGCAGGTCGGTGACGGCCGGATCCAGCAGTATCTCGAACGTCTCGCCGTGGGTCTCCAGGCGCGCGACTATGGCGTCGTCGAGGTCCACCATGTCTCTCAGAGCTTCGCGATGTAAGCGCCGATCTCGGCGTCGTCCAGCCTTCTGAAGGGCTTGTCCTTCTCCACGACAGCGCACTCCACGGTCTGGGGGTCCAGCTTCTCCTCGATGGCGGCGGACAGGGCCTTCAGCCCCAGGAGCATGGCCTCCTCGAAGGTCATGCCGTCCTTGAACTCCTTCTCGAAGATGTCCATGACCGTGGGGCGTCCGGACCCAATGCTGCCGGCCTTGTACGCGACCAGGGCCCCGGAGGGGTCGGTCTCGAAGAGATGGCAGCCGAGGTCGTCGACCCCTGCCATGAGCAGCGCGGTGCCGAAGGGGCGGGCGCCGCCGTACTGGGTGTAGTTCTGCTTCATATCGCAGATCTTCTTGACGAGTGCTCCGACGGTTATGTTCTCGCCGTAGGTGATCCTGTGGACCTGCGCGTTCTTCCTGGCCTCGTCCACCAGTATCCTGGCGTCGGCGACGAGTCCGGATGTGGCGCAGCCGATGTACTTGTCGATGTCGTAGATCTTCTCGATGGACTCGGGCTCCACAAGCCTGCTGGACACCCTCTTGTCCACGATGAGGATCACGCCGTTGTCGAACTTCAGTCCGACGGTGGTGGTTCCCTTCTTGACCGCCTCGCGGGCATACTCCACCTGGAAGAGCCTTCCGTCAGGGGAGAAAACGGTGATTCCCCTGTCATAAGCCATTTGTCCCGGTTGCATGATCTTCTCCGGCGCGGGCTATACCTCGGAACTATATGTACCTTTATACCGCGCGGGCGGGAGAGGTGCCGGGACCTCATGCCGTCCGGTGCAATAGCCAGCGCGCACAGGCGCATGCGCCGTCAGCGTCTGGGCGGAGGCCTCAGCTCCATCAGCCGCGGGTAGCGGGAGCGGAGGGCGCGGAGGGTGCCAGATGTCCTGAGGGACCTCGACGAAGGATCCGCCGATGACATGGCGGCGACGGCCTCGTCCCTGGTCTCCGGGGAGCACCTCAGGATGCACCATCCCTCGGAGCACTGGATCACCTTGGGGGCGCCGTCCCCGGCGACCGCCCTCAGCGCGGCCACCAGGTTCGGGCGGTCCAGCGACGGGTCGCAGACGAACGCCACGTACCTCCTCCTGCCCCTGACCGATTTGACCGTCATGGTGCGTGCCCACCATCTCTCGGTATAAACCGTTTTTCGGCGGAGCAGACCACCTTCTCGAAGGTGCGCCCGCAGTTTGGGCATCTGTCGGCGGTTATGCGGAGCTCTTCTCCGCAGATGCAGGGGAACCTCCCCCTGGAGTCGGGCATGACGGTGCCGCACGAGCATATGCCAGACGTCACCTTTGCGCCGCAGCGTGGGCAGGTGACGCTCCTGGGGTCGCGGATCCCGAAGGAATCGAAGGGCCTCCCGCAGTAGGGGCACTCCCCGGTGGGCTCGGCGCATGAGAGATGGTAGGTCCTCCCGCATCCGCACACCGCCACCTTCTCGTCGCCGATCGGGTCGAAGCACAGTCCGCATTCACCGTCTGCACGGTAGTCCGCCTCGCAGTAGGTGGAGGGCCTTTCGGCCAGGATGCGCCTCAGCTCAGCGGATTCCCGCGAGGCCCTCACCGCCGCCCTCATACCAAGGATGCACACCGCCGCTGACAGTGCGGCGAAGGCGGCGAGGACTGCTGCATGCATGCTTTCGCATCATGGTGCGCCGATTTAAAGGATTGACCTGCGGTTTATAGGAAATAGGCTCGGATGGCTCCGAAAATGTTTCGTTCCGATACGAAGCATATGTCCATAACATACCAAAAATTCAGTAGCATTACCTGTTATGATATGTCTACCCTACCTCTTTCCTATGCATTGCTGGCTATGCAGATTTTAGAGTACCTAAAAATATTGTTCGGTTTTCCTCATCCAAAAATCTGACTGGCGTTTTAAAAAACATCATACATATTTAAAACATACGTAGAAACGATTAAAATACCACTCACTCATTTTCGCTCCGTTCCAACATTGTTACATGTAACAAGAAGGAGGCAAAGAGTTTGACAAAATCTGCATTGGTTATCGGTGGAGGAATCGCGGGTATCCAGGCTTCGTTGGACCTTGCCGACAGGGACATCCATGTCTACCTGGTGGAGAAGGATCCCACCATCGGTGGAAAGATGTGCCGTCTGGACAAGACCTTCCCGACGAACGACTGTTCCGCCTGCATTCTCTCGCCCAAGATGGCGGACTGCGCCGGGCACCCCAACGTCACCGTCATGACCTACTCCGAGGTCGTGAAGGTCGAGGGCGAGGCCGGAGACTTCAAGGTCACCGTGAAGAAGAAGCCCCGCTACGTCAACCCCGACGAGTGCACGGGATGCGGCGACTGTATCGCCAAGTGCCCCACCAAGAACATCCCCGACGAGTTCGAGTACGGGCTCACCACGAGGAAGGCAATCTATATCCCCCACGCCCAGGCCGTGCCCAGGGTCGCCCTCATCGACCCCAACTACTGCCGCAAGATCCTGAAGGACAAGTGCGGACTCTGCCAGACCGCGTGCAAGAAGGGTGCCATCAGCTACACCGACAAGGAGACCGAGGAGGTCATCGAGGTCGGATCCATCATCGCCGCTGCTGGATTCCAGCTGTGGGATGCCGGCATCGCCACCGAGTACGGCTACGGCAGGTACAAGAACGTGGTCACCTCCATGGAGTTCGAGAGGATGATGTGCGCCTCCGGTCCCGACCACGGACACATCAAGGTGCCCTCCACCGGAGAGGCCCCCGCCAAGATCGCGTTCATCCAGTGCTGCGGATCCAGGTCCGAGAAGAGGGAGTGGAAGAAGTACTGCTCCTCCGTGTGCTGCATGTACGCCACCAAGCAGGCCATCATCACCAAGGAGCACGCGGATGTCCAGGAGGACATCTACTTCATGGACATCAGGTCCTACGGAAAGGAGTTCGAGGCCTACATCAAGAGGGCCGAGAGCCAGTACAAGATCAACATGCACAGGGGCGCCCGCGTCTCCAACCTGGAGGAGCTCCCCGACCAGAAGATCGCCGTCAACTTCGCCGACAAGGAGGGCAACCCCAAGTCCGAGGTCTACGACCTGGTCGTCCTGTCCATCGGACTGAACCCGCCCGAGGACGCCATGAAGCTGTCCGAGATCCTGGGTGTCAAGCTCAACGAGTACGGATTCTGCGAGACCTCCGTGTTCAACCCCCTGGAGACCTCCAGGCCCGGTATCCTGGTCTCCGGTGCGTTCTCCGCGCCCAAGGACATCCCGACCACCGTCGCCGAGTCCTCCGGAGCCGCCGCCAAGGCCGGATCCTACATCGTCGACGCCAACTTCGAGCCCTGCGCGCCCAAGGAGTACCCGCCCGAGAAGGACGTCTCCGGACAGGAGCCCAGGGTCGGTGTGTGGGTGTGCGAGTGCGGTATCAACATCGGCGCTACCGTCGACGTCCCCGCCGTCGCAGCATACGCAGAGACCCTGCCCAACGTGGTCTACTCCACGTCCACCATGTACGCCTGCGCCCAGGACACCCTGAAGGCCATCTCCGAGGCCATCACCGAGCACAACCTGAACCGCGTCGTCGTCGCGTCCTGCACCCCCAGGACCCACGAGCCCCTGTTCAGGATCGCCTGCCGCGAGGGAGGCCTGAACCAGTACCTGTTCAACATGGCCAACATCCGCGACCAGTGCTCGTGGATCCACATGCACGAGCCCGAGGCCGCCACCAAGAAGGCCAAGGACCTGGTCAGGATGGCCATCGCCAAGGCCTGCCTGCTGGAGCCTCTGCAGGGATCCAAGATCCCCGTTACCAACGCGGCCGCTGTCATCGGCGGCGGTATCACCGGCATGACCACTGCGTTGGACATCGCCAGCCAGGGCTTCCCCGTCCATCTCGTGGAGAGGGCCGGCCAGCTGGGAGGCAACGCGCTCAACTTCAGGCACAAGGAGAACGGCGTGGACACCCAGGAGTACGTCCAGTCCCTGATCAAGAAGGTGCAGGACAACAAGCTCATCACCGTCCACCTCAACACCGAGGTCAAGGACATCCCCGGATTCGTGGGCAACTTCAAGCTGCAGCTCAAGAGCGGCGAGGAGTACGACGTCGGCGCGGTCATCCTGGCCGTCGGAGCCTCCGCGTACAAGCCCACCGAGTTCAACTACGGATCCGACCCGAAGGTCATGACCACCCTCGAGGCCGAGAAGGCCATCGCCGACGGCAAATTCGCCGCCAAGAACGTGGCCTTCATCCAGTGCGTCGGTTCCAGGAACGACAAGGTGTCCTACTGCAGCCGTGTCTGCTGCACGTCCGCCCTGAGGAACGCCATCCAGATCAAGATGAACGACCCCATGGCCAACGTGACCGTGTTCCACAAGGACATCAGGACCTACGGCTTCCGCGAGGAGCTGTACAGGAAGGCCTCCGAGGTCGGAGTCAGGTTCCTGAGGTACGACGAGGAGGCGCCCCTGCCCGCCTACGACGGCAGCAGCGTCACCGCCTTCGACACCGTCCTGGGAATGGATGTCTCCGTGCCCGTGGACTGCGTGGTCCTCAGCAACGGAATCGCCCCCGACCGCGAGGAGAAGGAGGAGATCGCCAAGATGCTGAAGGTCCCCATCAGCAAGGACGGCTACTACTTCGAGGCCCACCAGAAGCTGAGGCCCGTGGACTTCGCCACCGAGGGTGTCTTCGTGGCGGGACTTGCCCACTGGCCCAAGCACATGGACGAGTGCATCGCGCAGGGATCCGGAGCAGCCTCCAGGGCCCTGACCATCATCTCCAAGCCCTTCCTCACCTCCGAGGGAATCGTCGCCTCCGTCAACGAGAACTACTGCGACGGATGCGGTGTGTGCGAGGGATGCTGCGAGTACAAGGCCATCACCATCATCGAGAAGGACGGACGCCTGGTGTCCAACGTCAACGCCGGTCTCTGCAAGGGATGCGGATGCTGCGTCGCCGCCTGCCCGTCCGGAGCCATGGAGCAGAAGGGCTTCAAGAACAACCAGATACAGGCCGAGATCGACGCCTGCCTGGACTACCCTGTAGGAGGAGAGTGATACCGATGGCAGATTTCGAGCCTAGGATCGTCGCGTTCTGCTGCAACTGGTGCTCCTATGCGGGCGCCGACGGAGCAGGTGTCGCGAGGCTGCAGATGCCCACCAACTTCCGCATCATCAGGACCATGTGCTCCGCCCGTGTGGACCCGGAGCACGTCCTCAGGGCGTTCTCCAAGGGCGCCGATGGGGTCATTGTCCTCGGATGCCACCCTGCCGACTGCCACTACATCGGCGGCAACTACAGGGCCAGGAGGAGGATTGCGCTGCTGAGGATGGTCCTCGAGCAGTACGGATTCGACCCCAAGAGGCTGAAGCTCGAGTGGGTCTCCGCCTCTGAGGGAGAGAAGTTCCAGAAGACCATCGTGGAGTTCGTGGACACCATTAAGGCCCTCGGACCCACCCCGCTCGTCAAGGAGGAGTGAAGATGGGAATAGTTGACAAACTCAAGAGCGTCTTCAAGAAGGACAAGGCCGAGGCGGCCGCCCCGGCCCCCGCCGCGAAGAAGGAGGCCGCAGCCCCCGCTGCCGCCCCTGCCGCGGCACCTGCGGCTGCGCCCGCAGCCGCTCCCGCGGCGGCTCCCGCCGCCGCCGGCGCCCCCACGGACCTGTCCGTCTACGCGAAGACCGATGCGCTGCACCCCATCCCCGGCTACGTCCCCAACCTGGGCGCGCCGGCGGGCGGCAAGATCAAGATCGCCCTGTACTGGGCTGCGGCATGTGGCGGATGCGACGTCTCCGTTCTGGACTCCGACGAGAAGGTCCTGAACGTGGGCGACATGGCGGACATCGTCATGTGGCCGGTCGCCTCCGACGGGAAGGAGCACGAGATCGCCGAGATGGACGACGGTGCCATCACCGTCTCCCTGATCAACGGCGCCGTGAGGAACAGCGAGAACGAGCACATGGTCAAGCTGCTGAGGCAGAAGTCCCAGCTGGTGGTGGCCTACGGGACCTGCGCCATGTTCGGCGGAACCCCCGCCCTGGCCAACCTGACCGCGGGCGCCCAGGACATCCTGGACTACGTCTACACCAAGACCCCCACCTCCGCGGACTTCCAGCAGACCTACCACCCCGGCGCGCCGGTCATCCCCCAGACGGAGATCTCCGTCCCCGAGGGCACCCTGACCCTGCCCAAGCTGTACGACACCGTGAAGGCCCTGGACCAGGTCATCGACGTGGACTACTACGTCCCCGGATGCCCGCCCACCCAGGAGACCCTCGGCGCGCTGCTGGACGCCGTCGTGGCATTCGTCTACAACGGCACCCCGCTGCCCCCCAAGGGCACCACCATCGGTGTGACCAAGACCACCATGTGCGAGGAGTGCCCCAGGCACAAGGAGAACAGGAGGATCACCGAGATCAAGGACCCCTATCAGGTCGACGTCGACCCCGACCTCTGCCTGATGGACCAGGGGATCCTCTGCCTCGGCGCCGCCACCGTCGGCGGATGCGGAGCCAAGTGCACCCGCGTGGGCCAGCCCTGCCGCGGATGCTACGGGCCCACCGAGATCGTCTCCGAGCAGGGAGCGTCCATCTTCACCGCCGTGGCATCGCTGTTCCCCGTGCTGGAGGAGGACCCCACCTGCAAGGAGGACAAGATCATCGACATCATGAGCAGCGTCAAGGACCCGCTGGGGTACTTCTATGCGTTCACGATGTCCAAGGCTCTGATCAAGAGGGCCGTCAAGGAAGGAGGTCAGTAAATGGCCGGACCTATCATATGGGATGAGAAGAAGAAGACAGACTCCAAGAGGATCCTGGTGGACCCGATCACCCGCCTCGAGGGGCACGGGAAGATCGAGATCTTCCTGGATGACAACGGAGACGTGGAGAACTGCTACTGGCAGGTCCCCGAGCTGAGGGGATTCGAGAGGTTCTGCGTCGGAAGGAAGGTCACCGAGCTCAACCAGATCACCGCTCGTCTCTGCGGTGTCTGCCCCGGTGCCCACCACATGGCCTCCACCAAGGCCATCGACGGGTGCTTCAACGCGAAGCCCACCCCCACCGCGTTCCTGATCAGGGACCTGTTCTACCACGCGCACTTCGTGCACAGCCACATCGCGCACTTCTATGCGCTGGCTGCGCCCGACTTCGTGTGCGGGCCCGGAGCACCCTCCGCGGAGAGGAACGTCCTGGGCGTCGTCGGACACGTGGGCCTGGAGCTCGGCGGAGCCGTGCTCAGGGCCAGGTCCCAGGCGCAGAGGATCCAGGCCATCATCGGAGGCAAGGCCACCCACCCCGTCATGGGTGTGGCGGGCGGTGTCACCAAGGCCATCTCCGCCGACGAGCAGAAGGAGATCCTCGGCTACACCGAGAACCTGGTGAAGTTCGCGCAGACCTCCCTGAAGGTCCTGCACGATGTCGTCCTGTCCAACAAGGACTACGTGGACATCATCAAGAACCCGGACCTGTACTACCAGGACTCCTACTACATGGGCATGGTCAACGACAAGAACCAGCTGGAGTTCCACGACGGACCCATCAGGGTGAAGGACCAGGACGGCAACGAGTTCGACAAGTACGATGCCAAGGACTACCTGGACCACATCGCCGAGGCCGTCGAGCCCTGGTCCTACGAGAAGTTCCCGTACCTCAAGAAGGTCGGCTACAAGGGACTGGTCACCGGCAAGGACTCCGGTATCTACCGTGCCACGCCCCTCTCCAGGCTGAACGTCTGCGACAGCATCTCCACCCCGCTGGCGCAGGAGGCTCTGGACGAGTACCGCGGGTTCTTCAAGGACCTGGGCATCACCGGCCCCGTGCACTTCTCCCTGGCCACCCACTGGGCAAGGGTCATCGAGATGCTGTACGCCGCCGAGAAGGCCAACGAGGACGCGCAGCGCGCGGACCTGCTGAACGGAGACATCAAGCAGACCGACCTGGTGCCCGGAGGACGCGGTGTCGGATGCGTCGAGGCCCCCAGAGGGACTCTGACCCACGACTATACCTGCGACGAGAACGGCATTGTCACCGCATGCAACATGGTCGTCGGAACCACCAACAACAACGGCTCCATGTGCATCGACGTGAAGAAGGCGGCCAAGGGGCTGATCCACAACTTCGAGGTCTCCCCCGGTCTGCTGAACATGGTCGAGATGGCGTTCAGGGCGTACGACCCCTGCAACTCCTGCGCGACTCACAGCCTCCCCGGCAAGATGCCTCTGACCGCGGTCATCAGGTACAGGGACGGAGAGGTCTTCGAGACCGTCTCCCGCCAGTGAGCGAAACGGGGGCTACAAGCCCCCTTATTTCCATTTTTCACAGAGAATCACTGTATGTCCATGTCTTCATTGCAGTCCGCACCGTAACGAAGGTTCGAAGGGGATGGTTCGGCTCGAGGTACTCAAAGGGGTTTCAGACGGCAGCCTGCGGATGTGAAGGCCCGCGTCATCATGGGTGACCGAGAAAGCAAAGATCAGGGGGATGTCGATCCGCTAGTAGTCTATTCTTCCATAGTCATTCCATTCGCCATACATCCTTCCTTTCCTCGTCTCCGTCACAACGTGCCTCAGCATCCGCTCATAGGTGGTCGGACGATGTGTTCTGTAGAATGCAAGTTTGGAAGCGCGGATCTCTGATAAAGGGGATGAAAAGTCCTGAATGTGTCCAAGACACCTTCGGATTCCAGTGCGTTCTCGATATCCTCGTCGATCCTGAAAGAGCCGACGTCCATATCAGACGGCAGTACGGCGCGTCCGGCGTCCGTCATGAGACCTGGTTTCTCCAATCTTCTGACACGTTCTTTGTTCTGCTCCGTCCAGTTCCCGTTTTTGTTTCTCGGTGAGAAGCGCTGCATCGTCCTTCCGTCTATGGTCCGGATCGTGCTGTCTATCCAGCCGAAACACAGCGCTTCCTCAACCGCGTCCAGATACCAGAAGACCTCATCGCTGGCGGGGCGACCTCTTTTGGCACAGACATGGCATTCTCTTTCGGATTGAGCATTGCAGCTCAGCCATTCCCGGAATTGCTGTCTTGTCGATAGGTCCAGGACGTTCCTGTATTGCATCCATGTCGCCATAAAGGCCTACTACATCAATCTGCTGAGAGAGCGGACCAGCAGGGGTGACGGCAGATGATGTGCCGATCACGTCAGTCCGAGGGTCCTCTGCGCCTCCCCCAGGCCGTGCGGGCCTTCACCATCAGGTCGCCGCGTTTGCCCAGGTATATCCCGTCCAAGAGGTAGAGGTCGGATCCGTCCAGGTCCACGTACTCCGGGGTCATCAGCGGGCCCAGGAACTCCCCGTCCCTTACGTTCACGGGGGACCCGCCCAGCAGGCGGTTGAAAGCAGGGACCACTATGAACCTGCGTGGATGCTTCGGATAGCGGTCTCCTCCTCCGAGGAAGTCCCCTCTCATCCAGCAGGGCTCTGTGGTCTGCTTGCCGACGCCGTCGACGAACATGACCGCCGGGTGGTTGTGGGCCATGACCAGGGTGTCGCAGTCCATGACCTCCTCGGATGGCCAGGTGTGCCCGTGGACCATGCCGGTGTCTCCTACCTTCATGCCGGTGGCTGGCGCCACCCTCACCTCCGGCGGTATGAACTCCTCTATGCCTGTGTCGTGGTTCCCGCGGACTATGGTCACGGTGTTGAACACCTCGGTGAGGCTGATGAAGAAGTCGGGGATCTCCCTGTACTCCTGCTTGGACGATCCGGGGACGCTGTTCTTCACGTCGCCGAGGACCACCAGGTGGCGGCAGTCCCCCGCGGCATCCAGGATGGCATCGTGCATGTCCGAGGTGCGGGAGGTGATGTGGAAGCCCTTGCTTCCGAGATGGGACTCCACGCCTATGTGGAGGTCCGCGATGACCAGGGTGTCGCCGACGGTCAGGGCAGGGATGCCGTATACCGGCTGGATGTCGGTCATAGGTATTCTCTCAGCACATCCGGTATGCGGTCTATGACATCTGTGGGCAGCATGCCGTAGGATTTCTCGTCGAAGGCCAGCTCTCCGGCCTTGCCGGAGATGTAGGCACCCAGGGCGGCGGCGTCCTTCGGCCTCATGCCCTTGGACAGCAGCCCGGCGCAGATGCCCGCGAGCACGTCCCCGGTGCCACCGACGGTCATCCCGACGCATCCGGTGCGGTTGACTCTGGTGTCGATATCGCTGTATATCATGTCCTCCAGGCCTTTGATGAGCAGCACGCATCCCTTCTCCCTGCAGAAAGATGCGGGATCCTCGCTGCCCAGGAGCCCGATGGCCTCCCTGGAGTGCGGTGTCAGAACGACATCCTTAAGCGATTCGGGCACCGCTCCTGCCAGGCAGTTGATGCCGTCGGCATCGATGACCATGGGCTTCCGGACCTTCTGGATGAGGGCGCGCACTGTCTCGGCGGTGTCTTTGGCGGTGCCGAGTCCCGGGCCGATGAGGACAGCGTCCGAACCATCAGCGATAGACAATATTGTATACAGATGCTCCGGCTTCAGCCAGTCGCCCTTCAGCGTTCTGACCATGTACGCCGGCGACATGGATCCGATCTGCACGGCGCTGCTCTCCGGGGTCATGATGGTCACCAGATCCGCACCGGTCCTCAGTGCCCCCAGGGCGGCCATGGCAGGCGCACCGATGTAGGGGCCACCACCGACTATCAGCAGCCTGCCGTTCTGCCCCTTGTGGCTTCCGGGGTTCGGGCGGGGATACCTGAGGAAGTCCCCCCTCCCCACGACTCCGGACGCATCAGCGGGTATGCCGATGTCGGCTATGATGACGGTTCCGCATTCGGGGGCATCCATCCCCTCTTTGATGTCGTGGAACGTGACGGTGATGTCGGCCTTCACGCATGTGCCCGTGCCCAGCCCGGTGGGCATGTCGCAGGCGACCACCCTGCATCCGGATGAGTTCACCCTTTCGATGTACCTCACGTACTCCGGCCTGAGGGTCCCGGACTGCCCCGTCCCGAGGACGCAGTCCACCAGAAGGTCGTAGTCAGAGAGGTTCACCTCATCGTAAACCACGGTCTCCGAGCCCTCTGCGGCGGCTCTGCACAGTGCGCTCTTCGGTGGTCTGAAGGCGCAGACGTCGTGGGGCGAGGAGCACATCCTCGCCGCGGTGTACCCGTCACCTCCGTTGTTGCCGCTTCCGCAGATGAACAGCGCCCTGCGGGGCCCCATGGAGTCCACCTTCCCGGCCAGCGCCCTGCCGGCGTTCTCCATGAGCTTCGAAACCGATACCCCTAGCTCTTCCGAGTTGGCATCCAGGACCGCGGAGTCCAGGGCTGTGATCATGCCCTGGGAATCTGTGCCGCACTATAAAAAATCGGATTCAGCTGTTGGCGACCAGGGTCTCTCCGATCGACCTCATGATCTCGGTCTTGGAGAGCTTGCCCTTCTCTACCTTGATGCATCCACCGCGGGCGGTCCAGTTGCCCGGGTAGCACATCTCCTCGTGGACCCTATACTCCCGGTCCAGGATCATGGCGCCCTTGGCCATGATGTCGAGGCGGGGCTTGCTGACGCAGAGGTCCTTGGGCATCCTGCGCCCTGCGGCTCTGGTTCTGTCCCTGTCGAAGTACTCGGGCCAGAGGACGATAGCCGTGTCCTCGTCGTAAGCCATGCTCTCAGAATCCTAAGGGGGATTGAAAAGGTTTGGGATTATGCAATCAGCACTGCGTTGACAGCTCCGTCCTGGCCGGGCCTGCTGGTGACGACGGCGTCTCCGAGCTCGGTGGTGATGGTAGCGCCCTTGTTCAGGATGTTGCGCTGGACGAAGTTGGGGTCGGCGGGGTTGGTCTTGACGTTGATGATCTTGACCCTGGAGACCTTGTTGGTCTTCTTGTCGACCACGTTTGCGTATTCCGCAGCGAGCATTCCCACCTTGACATTCCCTCCGCAGCCGCGGTACTGCCTCAGGCTCTCGGTTCCCAGCCTGGTGTACTGCTTCTCTCTGCCGATCTCGAACTTCCTCTTCCCCTTGCTGGGGACCAGCCTACCGCCGGTGGACTTTCTGTTGGATGTACCCTGCCAAAGTGCCATGATTACTCAGACCTGTGAAATATGGTACTATATTTAAACTTTACAGGTTGGGAGGGGCCGGAGCCCCTTGTTCTGCATAGCGGAATGGATCAGTCGGTGGGGCCCAGGAGGCGCACCCTCACGTCCCCTCCGTCCGTCTCCATGATGGCGCATCTGCCGTCCTTCGCCGGCCCGGGGTTGACGAAAACGGTGCCGTCCGCCTCCTCCATGCCGAAGTCCTCGTGGATGTGGCCGGAGAGGACCGCCTTCGGATGGTACTTCTGGACGATCTCCAGCACCGACTTGGAGCCCACGCTCATGCCGTTGGGGATGTGGTCCCTGAACCCGTAGGCGGGGCAGTGGACCATCAGCACCATGCCCTCTTCGGAGACGGGGTCGAGGATGTCGTAAATCTCCTCCTCGGGGAACTCGCAGGGGGTGTCGAAGATGGTGGGGTTGGACCCTCCGCACCCGGCTATGTACACCCCGCCGATCTCCTTGCCGACGCCGTGCATGTCCTCTGCAACATCGCCCAGGTGCTCGGGGAGCGATGGGTCGTCGATGTTGCCCGGCAGCGCCAGGACCCTCGGGGCCTTGATGAGGGAGATCATCCTCACGGACTCTTCCACGTCGCAGGGCAGCTCCACCGCGTCCCCAAGGAAGAGGACGCATCCGATGCCCTCCCTCTCGATGAGGGGGTTGATCCAGTCCATGGCGGACTCCTTGCCGTGCAGGTCTGTGAGGACCAGGAACTTCATGCCTCCCGTATCTGCGAACTGCTATTAAGCGTCTGTCGGATTCGGAGGCATGGACCTCGTGGCCGTCTGCCTGGAGAAGGGGACCGAGGATGCGATGCGCAACCTCC
This sequence comes from Candidatus Methanomethylophilaceae archaeon, assembly GCA_944321505.1. Taxonomy (GTDB): domain Archaea; phylum Thermoplasmatota; class Thermoplasmata; order Methanomassiliicoccales; family Methanomethylophilaceae; genus SIG5. Next base: position 46,965 of record CALULN010000020.1, read on the forward strand.
GCCTGCTGACCGCGCCTCCCGCGCCCATGAACGGGCCGATGCATCACAGGGCGGTGCCGCTGGCGCTGATCACCTCCTACTGGCATGCGGACCCGTTCTTCGATCTGGAAGCCTATCTGAGGGAGGCGGAGGAGCGCGCGGCCTCGCTGCCGGAGGCCTCCTGCGGCTACTGCGGATGCTGCGGGGCGGCGGTGGGAGCGGGGATCTTCCACAGCGTGGTCACCCGCACTGGGCCGCTGACCCGGGGGAGGAGATGGGGCAACGGCAACATCCTCACATCCGAGGCACTGCGGCGCATAGGGGAGGTGGGCGGTCCCAGGTGCTGCAAGCGGGACTCCGCCCTGGCGGTGCAGGCCGCCTGCGACATGTCGGAGGAGCTGCTGGGGAGACGCATGGCATGCTCGGATTTCGTCTGCGGCAGGAGCGATGCCAATCCGGAGTGCATCGGCTCCAGATGCCCCTTCATGGTGCGCAAGTGATTTGCACATCCCGCGGCATCCGGGTGCCATGAGGTTCCTGGAGGAGTACTTCCCGGAGTTCGCCGAGGCCATGGACGAGGTGGACGCCGTTTCCGAGATGCGCAGGGCGGTGGACGACCGCACCTATCACCTGATCTGCCTGGCTATGGCCGTGGGCTCCCGCAGCCCCGTGTCGCTCAGAGCGCATTTCCACGGGGCGGTGGCCTGCGGCGTGTCCCTGAAGGAGATAGCGTCGGTGATCGCCATAGCCGAGCGGGAGGCATCCCGCATGGACGACACCTGGATACACGACGCCCTGGGGGACTGGACCCAGCTGACCCGGGACGACTTCGACTCCGGATGCAGATGCGGGGTGCCCAGGCGGTACTGACGTCGGCGGGACGGCATGCTCCGCCCTTCTCTCATGTTGATATACATGGTATGTGTTGGCACACCCGATGACAGATGCACTCACGGTCGCCGACGTCCGCAAGGTCTACGGCGACAGGGAAGCGGTCAGGGGGATCTCCTTCTCCGTCAGGGAGGGGGAGATCTTCGGGCTCATCGGACCCAACGGCGCCGGCAAGAGCACGACGCTGAGGATGATATCCACGCTGCTGAGGATATCCTCCGGCACGATAACGGTGTGCGGGTACGACGTGGCGACGGAATCCGACAGCGTCCGCAGCGTCATATCGTACCTGCCCGAGGATGCCGGGGCCTACAAGGACCTCACCGGCAGGCAGTACCTCCGGTTCATGGCCGGGTTCTTCGCTGACGGCGAGGAGCTGGAGGCCATGGTGGACAGGGCCATAGGCTTCGCCGACCTGGGGGACAGGATCGATTCGAAGGTGGACACCTACAGCAAGGGCATGATGCGCAGGCTGCTCATAGCCAGGGCAATGATGCCGTCCCCGAAGCTGGCGATTCTGGATGAGGTCACCTCCGGATTGGATGTGGTGAACGCCTACGAGATCAGGGAGATCATCAGGGACATAGCCAGGCACGGCGTGACGGTGCTGCTGTCGTCCCACAACATGTCCGAGGTTGAGCTGCTGTGCGAGAGGGTCGCCATGATCGACGGCGGCAGGATCGTGCAGATGGGCACCCCCGAGGAGCTGAAGAGGAGGTTCGACGCGCCGAACCTGGAAGAGGTGTTTATCAGGGCGGTCCGCGAGGCGGAGGGACTGGTATGAACCATCTCCTCAACATAACGAAGAAGGAGCTCAGGGAGCTCCTGACCCCCAGCTCCGTGGCGTCTGTGCTGGTGGTCGTGGTGCTGTTCGCGGCCCTCGGCAGCATGATGTCGGGGCAGACCGAGAGCGCCATGGCGCCCCAGAAGCTGCTGGTGGTGAACAACGACAGCGATGACTGGGCGGTGAGCCAGATAGAGTCCGTGTACGGTGCGACGTATCCCGATGCGGACCTTTCCGAATACATAACCGTGGTGGACGGGCCGCTGGCCGGCCAGGACCTGGTGGATCGCATGGTGGAGGTCGGAGCCGGCAGCGCCATCGTCATCGGTGAAGGATTCTATTCCAATGTCACCTCCCACAGGACCGGCGAGATGTACGCCACATACATCTACAGCTCCGGCGGGCTGTTCGGGAACCTGTCGTCGGCCATCGCCGGCAGCATCATCTCCAGCCTCAATCTGGCTCTGATGACCGACCAGGGATGGACCGAGCCGGCGATAGACACCGGCGCCTCCGCCACATACATCAACGGGGATTTCGCATCCGGCGTGACCCCGACGGAGATAGACAGCGCCGTCTCCAGCCAGAACATGATGGTCCCGCTGATCATCATGATCGTCATCGTGATGATCGGCAGCATCGTCATCAGCTCCATGGGCAACGAGAAGGAGAACAAGACCCTGGAGACCCTGCTCACCATGCCGGTGAAGCGCACCACGATCGTCACCGGGAAGCTGTTGGCGGCAGGCATCACCGGCCTGGTGTTCGGCGCGGCCTACATGGTGGGCATGATGATGTACACCAACGGCATCATGTCCGGGACGGTGTCCGGGGTCAACCTGGCCGACATCGGTCTGACCATAGACGCCTTCGACTGGGTGCTGATACTGATCCAGATGTTCCTGGCCATACTGGCCGCCCTGGGCATCTGCATGATCATGGGGGCCTTCGCCAAGAACTACAAGTCCGCTCAGACCCTCACGCTGCCCATCAGCGTCCTGGCGATGATCCCCATGTTCGTCATCATGTTCATGGGATGGAACGGGCTGCCCCTGGTGCTCCAGGCCGTGCTGTTCATCATACCATTCACCCACCCCATGATGGTGATGACCAACCTGATGTTCGGGGACATGACGCTGGTCTACGCTGGCATAGCGTACCTTGCGGTGTTCACCGTGGCGGTGATCCTGGCGACCGTCAGGCTGTACAAGTCGGACATCCTGATCACCGGCATATCCCAGAACCCCTATGTGGTGAGGATGAAGGCCGCCTTCTCTGGGAAGAAGAACGCGGAGTGAGGTCCCTGCGGGGGCCTCCTCCTGAACCTTTTTTCTTTCTTTCCGCGGCACCTTCCCAAGGACGGTCACATGGAGAATCCGTCTCCCAGCAGGAAATCCCCCAGCAGATTCAGGCGTATGATGCCGTTCCGGGAGACGGTCAGCGGATCCATGGAGATGATGTATTTCGGGAAGGCATCCCTGATCGCCAGGAGCGGGGCCTCCTTCCTGCGCTCCGTATCCGGGGTGCTCAGAACGTACGCATCTGCACTTAGGCGACGCGACGGCCTTGGAGACGACGAAATCCACTTCCTTATCGCCCTGCTTCCCGACCGCTACGCCGTATCCGCGCGACACCAGCTCGTTGTGCACTATGTTCTCCAGCATCATGCCGGTGCGGAGCTCGGTCCTCGGTCCGGCGCCGTAGCTGTGCAATGCCGGGTCGGCAAGGTATGATTTGTACAGGGTCTTCAGCGCCTTCCTGCCCACCAGGTCCACGCGCATGCATCTGACAGCAAGCTTGCTGTCGAATATGAGTGCGAGGTACCTGTTCACGGTGGACGGCAGGATATCGATACGCTCGCTGCACAGATAGTCGGATACCGAAGTGGAGGAGATTGTGGCCGAAGGGGTGGACAGCACATATGCCAGTGTCCTTTCGAACGACCCGCGTCCGCGGACGCGGTTCCTAACGAGTATGTCCTTCTCGACGATCCCCCTCACTACGGACTGAACGTATTCAGCCTGGCTGTCGCTGTCGCCGAGGAAGAATATCCTGGGGAATCCTCCGTTGACGAGGTAGTCCTCCAGCTCCCCGCGCGGATCGAAACCTATCCCGTTCTGCTGTTTGAACTCCCTTATCCCGGACAGGGAGAACGGTATGATGCCGAACTCCACGTAGCGTCCGGTGAGCTTGGTCACCAGCTCACCGCTGAGGCAGAGGCCGGATCCTGTGACGAATACTGAGACATTCAACGATACAAAAAATCGTTTTTCTCAAAGTTTCATATCGTTAATCATGGTCCTGCGTGTGCGCTATAGGTTGACGTGACATCATCCTACAGTTCGAGGAGCGTCTTACCCATCTTGGTTATGAGTCCGACCACAAGCGCGTTGCCCATGGTGAAGTAGCGCTGTGAATCGGTCATGCCTTCGGTCCATCCATCGGGGAAGCCGTTCATGCGCTCGCATTCTATCGGCGTCAGCACCCTGTGCAGACCCGAGATAGGGTCTTTGATCAGATGGCTGCTGCGGTTCCTGGATCCCTCCGAGGTCAGCATGGTCCTCCCGGGGGCGTCCAGGTGATCGGGGAAAGGTATGGCTCCTTCAGAGTAGTTGTACTCGATTCCTGTCTTCTTATTCACACGGACCATGTGTTTGGACCCCTTCATGACCTTCCATTTCTCCAGGTGGTCCTCTTCGGAGTAGGATGGATCGGCATCCTTCACAAGGATGTCCTTCAGCATCGTCCTTGGGCCATCGTATTCCGGTACGACCTCCATGCTGTGTATGATGCCTCCGACCATGCATCCGGAGTTGCGGAACTCCATTCTGAACCCATCGGACACCTTCTGAAGGGTGCTGAATGCGTTGCTTCCGATATCGACGGTGATCAGTCCGCGTTTGGTGCCGACGGAGACAGGGAATGTGCGTGCGAAGAAGCCGCATCTCAGCATCACGTCCTCCGGGTCCGCTGATGCCAGCATTTCGGAGTGATGGCTGTCCTTTCTGGACGCGAATATGAATGTCCTCCTCCTCTTCTGCACCAGTCCGTAGTCGGCGGCGTTGATGACCCTCCATTCGACTGTGTACCCCAGGTCCGCGAGGCATCTGAGGATGACTCCGAAGTCCCTTCCGCGCTGTGATGCCGGGGATTTCAGCAACCGGTCCACGTTCTCCAACAGGACGTATTGCGGTTTCCTAGCAGCAATGATGTCGTTGATGTACCACCAGAGGACACCTTTCTTCCCCTGGATGCCCTTGGCATTGGTGGTGGCGACGGAGTAATCCTGACATGGGAACCCTCCTACGAGGAGCCCTATGTCCTCGGGGACATCCTCTTTGACGAGGGCGATATCCTCATTGACATTCACCGAACCGGAGTTCCCGAAGTGGCGCTGGTAGCAATCGAATGCGAACTGATTCTTGCGACCCGGCTCCCACTGGTTCGCCCAGACGGTGACGAATCTGTCGGAGGCCGCCTCCAGTCCGCATCTGAATCCGCCGACGCCTGCGAACAGCTCAACAACCCTGATGTCCTCGTCCACTGACCTGGGAGAAGCAACAGGCACTTTAAGTTTTTGATCCCCCGGTGACCGCGTCCTTTATCCGCTGGGCGACCGACCCAGCATCCTTCTTTATCTCGCATTCCCAAGCGACGATGACCGTCCACCCGTCTTCTTCGAGCAGGCGGATCTTCTCGGCATCCCTGCGGACGTTCGCTTCGAACTTCGCCGTCCAGTACTCAGAATTGTGATGGGGGATCGGAAGGTCGCACGACGGGCATCTGTGCCAGAAGCAGCCGTTCACGAACACGGCCACTCTCTTGCCTGGGTAACAGATGTCGGGTCTGCCTGGCACCTTCCACTGCAGCCTGTACCCACTGCATCCCTCTTCCCTGAGGGCTTTGCGCAGCATCAGTTCCGGGGACGTGTCCTTCCTACGGTTCCCCTTCATGGATCTGGTGGTGTGCTCGTCCAAAGGAGGGCACACGATTCTTGCAGGCATAGGGTTATCCTTGACTCCTGAGATACGCACCGTGTCCATGGATGATTTCTCTTTCGACCCGAACGATGTGGACTCGGTGCTGAGGCATGCTTCGAAGCTCACAGGTCATACGATGCGTCAGATGCTGGTGAGCAGAGGCGTGGACGACATCGACATCCGCAATGGGAAAGGCAGCATGGGCAATCTGGTCGAGGAGGGGTGGTTCGATGTGGCGCCGAATTCCCGTGCAGAGCCCGACCTGCCCAACGTCCGGATAGAGATCAAGGTATCCCCGATCAAATACGGAGCCAAAGGGCACAGAGTGAAGGAGCGTATGGTTCTCGGGATAATTGACTACAACGAGGTGCCAGACAAAAGGTTCAGAATCTTCTCCGACAAGAACTCCCGCCTTCTGATCGTGTTCTACAGGTGGGAGGCAGGAACGGCCTCCCCGGACTACAAGGTAATCAAAGTTGTGTTCTGGGAGCCGGATGCCGATGATCTGAGGATGATCAAGGAGGACTGGGATGTGATCGAGAGCTACATCATGTCCGGCCGGGCGCATGAGCTCTCGGAGCGTCATACCAAGCTTCTGGCTGCATGCACCAAAGGCGTCGGTCACGGAGCGGACCTCAGGAAGCAGCCTTTCAGCGATAAGCCAGCTAAGCAGCGCGCGTTGTCATTCAAGCCCTCGTACGTTGAGCACATTTTCAACAACTGGGATGACGTCAACGTGATTCTCTCCCAGAGCGGATGTCAGTCCGTTGGGGACGACAGCATCTCCGTTTCGGTGATGGGGGGCTGGAGCGAATCGGAGAGCTTCGAGCGGCACATCCTGAATCGTTTCGAACACTTCGTCGGCATGGATTGCAGGGCGATAGAGGAGGCGCTCTGCGTGCGCTTAAACCCCGACAGCAAGAGCTACTACTCTGATCTGGCACGTGCCATGGTCGGTGTGGTCGGGAAGAAGCGTATCAAGGAGTTTGATCAGGCAGGCATAACCATGAAGACGATCCGTATGACGCGCAACCTGTCCTCCAAGGAGAGCATGTCGTTCCCCTACATCAGGTACGATAGGCTCGTGGACGAGACCTGGGATGACAGTGACTTCTTCGAGCAGCTGGACACCATGTTCTTCTCTCCGGTGTTCCAGTTCAAGACCTCGCAGACGGAAGGTGTCGACCGCAGGGACCTGGTCTTCGCAGGGGCATTCTTCTGGGCCCTTGGCGAGGAAGACATGAAAGCCGCCGAGTCTGTATGGGCAGATACCAGGGACAAGGTCCGCAGAGGCGAGATCGGCGGTTTCGTCTCCATCTCCGATGACAGAGGATTCCATCTGCGCCCTCATGGGAGGGACAGCAGGGATCTGGTGGAGTTCAGAGGGTCGATGCAGAAGAAGTACTGCTTCTGGATCAACGCATCGATGATAGCGGGCATAGTCAGGGAGAACCTCGGCGGCCCCAGATCCACCAGGAGCGGCCTCATGAACCCGAATTAGGCATCCCGCGCATGTACCCGGCCACGATGATGTCGTACATCAGTCTGCGGTCCATCCGGTAATGCAGGACTATCCTCCTGGCGGCCATGACCAGCTCCGCCTCGTCATCGTCGAGGCCGGAGATGTCTGAGTACGGCAGGGGCTCGTCGGAGTCAAGGTCCGCGCCGATGACCTCCGACACCCTCTGTCTGCACAGCGGCGACATGCCTCCGATGGACTTGTACAGCGACGAGCACTGGATGGACAGGGAGTCCTGCCTGATCTGGAACCTGCGGATCAGCGGGTCGTCCGCCTTCTCTGCGTTGATCATCATCTTCTGCGACATGCCTGCCGAGACGACGGAGTGCCTGGCATCATCCGCGGAGTTGTCGGTGCCGGCGAGGCACTCCCTGATGTTCGCTATCCTCCGGTGGCTGTTGGCCAGGGACCTGGCCACCAGCTCCGTGTTGCCATCGGATATCCTGTACGGGAGGACCACCCTGTTGGCCACCATCGCCACCAGGGCACCGGCCAGGGTGAACACGATCCTCTCGAGGACGTCCGCATCGGGGTCCGGGGATGTCAGAGCGCTCACCGCCAGAACCACCATGGTGAAGAAGAGCATCTGATGATCGTACCTGCCTCCGCCCAGCACGGTGTAGAGGTATCCGGAAAGCAGAGCCAGAACCGCCAAGGACAGATTGCTCCCCTGGAAAATGATGAGCACCGCGGCGAACACCGCGGCACCGATGACGGTACCGGTGAGACGCATGACAGTCTTCTGCCAGGCGTCTTCCAGATACGGCACCAGCAGGGCTATGACGGTGAACAGCAGGACCTGACCGCTTATCCAGTCCCAGTAGTCGGATGCGAACGCCACCAGGGAGAACATGAGCGCCATCCGGACGGCGAACGTGAATCTGGCGGAATCGTGACGGGCCTCCTCCCTCACGGATGCCATGATGTCGGGGATCATGGCCCTTATCATCATCCCCTGCCTGGGCTTGGGGGATTCCAGCACGGTGAGCCCGTTGGCAACGTCGCGGACGGAGGACCGCACGGCCAGGTCCGCATCGGGATGGGATGCGATGAGGCGCTCCGCTTCTGTTCTGACATCCTCCAGGGGCGCGCCGCCCAGCTCATGGCTCTCCACGGTCTCCATGAACGAGATGACGTCCGCCAGGCATCCGCTGGATCTCTCCCTCAGGCACACCGCCCTCCCCAGGTCCATCAGTGAGACGATCAGATCCAGCAGCGTGCGGTCCCTGGGCGACGTGAAGAAATGCCCCTTCAGCCTGTCGTACAGCCCCCGGTTCAGATCGGTGCACAGCCTCTCCAGCTCCGCCGCATCAGGCTCTCCGCCGTCCATCGCCTCCCGGGCGCGGACGGCGATCTCCCTGCAGACCGCCGCCACTCCCCTGTGGCTCATCTGCCTCCTGCTCCCGCGGTTTATCAGCACGTTCAGCGACACCACGAATGCGGCGGCGAACACCAGGCTGAGCAGGCGGTTCGGCAGCTCCTCCGCGGAGACCGGCATGATGACCATGACGGCGTAGAACAGCAGCAGCGGGAAGTGCATGGGCGATTTCAGGTCCTGCATGGAGGAGAACACCGTCAGGAACACCACGCAGAAATTCACCGCCAGTCCGAGGTAGGGGTTCAGGGTCGCCAGGAACGCACCGATGCCCAGGAACATCATGAATGCGGCCAGGCTGACGATGTTGGACACCGGACGGGAGGACATGTCCTTCCCCAGCATCAGCATGGCCGCCACCGCGGTTATGATGCCGAGCATGGCATGGGCCGTGCCGAAGAACATCACGAACAGAGCGAAGAACACGCACACTATGGCGAATGTGGCGGTCTTGCCCGTCAGAGTCCTGCCGTCCATAGGGGGTGGATGGCATATCCCGATATAACCCGAGTCGTCGATCGGTGGGTCGTCAATCCATCTCCCCTTCTACCTATATAGAGAGAATATGAGAAATGCACAATGAGGTGCGAAAGTCATCGGTACGGCTGTGTGTTCGCAGAGCGCAATCCGAGGTTCAGTCAGAAATGAGCGTGGAGGGGGGGATTCGAACCCCCGGGTCCTTGCGGACACTAGATTAGCAGTCTAGCGCCTTACCAGGCTGGGCCACCTCCACAGCGACCCCTCCTAATTATAAGATGATATTAAAACTTTGGATTTGGGTCCGGGTCTGGCCTTTCGGCGGGGAAACCGGGGCGGATAGGACGACACGGCCTCTGCTGCCGTCAGCAGGCCGTCAACGGTCCCGAAGAATGTATGGAAACGTCAGAATTTGCCCGATCTTAGCGGAAATCTGCGGATTCTGATCGAATCTGCGGATCCGCATATGCAAATCTATAAATATGACTGCGAGATAGTGGGGCCTACTCAGTCAACTGGGAGAGGCATGAGACCTACTCCTCCTCGGGAACGAGGGGGGCGGAAGTCTTATATACCTCCCTGTTGTACGGGGAGATGCGCGGGACGGCGACCCCCAAGGTCGAGTCCCCTGATGGAGAGCCAAGATCTCCGCCGCAGGAGCGGCGTGCACTCTTGAGTTCTGACGTTCGATGCTACGAATGTTCCGTTAGACGGATCATTCGAACGAGTGTGCCGTTTAGCGGGACAGCGGTGAAACATGGTAAACTGCCAGTTTCAATTTCATCCATCATAAGACGTGAATAGTCAAGTGATTTGACTCCGGTTGATCCTGCCGGCGGCCACCGCTATAGGAATTCGATTAAGACATGCGAGTCGAGAGTCGTAATGGACTCGGCGGACTGCTCAGTAACACGTGGATAACATGCCCTAGAGTGGAGGATAATCTCGGGAAATTGAGGATAATACTCCATAGATCATAGGATCTGGAATGACTTATGGTCGAAAGTTCCGGCGCTCTAGGATTGGTCTGCGGCCTATCAGGTAGTAGTGGGTGTAACGGACCCACTAGCCCATGACGGGTATGGGCCTTGAGAGAGGGAGCCCAGAGATGGATTCTGAGACACGAATCCAGGCCCTACGGGGCGCAGCAGTCGCGAAAACTTCACACTGGAGGCAACTCCGATGAGGGAATTCCTAGTGCTAGCACATTAGTGTTAGCTTTTCTTAAGCGTAGATAACTTAAGGAATAAGG
>CALULN010000021.1 GCA_944321505.1 Candidatus Methanomethylophilaceae archaeon
GATCACCCACGTGCCCCCCTCCAAGATGGAGGCGGTGGTGAGGGAGGCCCGCAGGCTCGGCGTAAGGAGCGTAGTTGTCCACGGCGAGACCCCGGTGGAGCCGGTGGAGAAGGGCACCAACAGGGCCGCGTGCATACCTGACGTGGACATACTCGCCCACCCCGGCATGATCACCGTCGACGACGCCCAGGCGGCCAAGGACGCCGGCGTGGCGCTGGAGATCAGCGGCAGGGCCGGGCACAGCCTGACCAACGGGCACGTGGCCGCGGTGGCCAGGGCCGTCGGAGCCGAGATGGTGGTGGACTCCGATACCCATGCCCCGGAGAACCTGATGGACGAGGCGGCCGCCATGGCGGTGGCTCTCGGAGCCGGGCTCACCGTCAGGGAGGCTGAGCGGGCGGTGCGGGTGTCCCCGTACGGCATAATCGGGCGCCGGTGAGATCGCCCGTGTCATGTTTTTCTAGTGCCACGGACATACCGCCGGCATGCCCAGAATCGGAATCATAGGCGGGTCCGGCGTCTACAACCCGGACAGGTTCGAACAGACCGGGACGGCGTTCCCGGACACCCCCTACGGCAAACCCTCCGACGAGATACTGCTGGGGAGGATCAGCGGCGTGGATGTCGCGTTCCTCCCTAGGCACGGGAAGGACCACCGCTACCCTCCCTCCGAGGTGCCCTACAAAGCGAACATATGGGCGCTGAAGCAGCTGGGCGTGGACATGATCGTCTCACCCTGCGCCGTAGGCTCCCTGAAGGAGGAGATCGCCCCCGGGGACATGGTGATCGTGGACCAGTTCATCGACTTCACCAAGAAGAGGGACTACAGCTTCTTCCACGACAGGACCGTGCACATCAGCATCGCCGACCCATGCTGCCCGGCCATGGCCGACGTCTTCGACGCCGCGGCGAAGGAGCTTGGGATAAAGCACCACAAGGGCGGCACCTACGTGTGCATCGAGGGACCCAGATTCTCCACCAGGGCGGAGAGCGCCATGTTCAGGCAGTTCGCCGACATCATCGGCATGACCATGGTTCCGGAGTGCCAGCTGGCACGGGAGATGGGAATGTGCTACTGCTCCCTGGCCACCATCACGGACTACGACGCCTGGAAGGAGGAGACCGTGGACATCCAGATGGTGATGGACACCATGGCGGCCTGCCTGAAGAACATCACCGCCATCCTCGAGAGGGCGCTGCCGGATCTGGCGGCGCTGCCGTCCCGCTGCCGCTGCGCAGATGCGGCCGAGGAGTGCGGAGCCACCGGGGAGTGAGCTCCCCTCCTTTTTATCCTAGGAGCGTCTGCGGGAGTCGATGAAGACCGGCAGCCTTACCGTGCTGGCAGTTTGCCTCGTCGCACTGACAGCCTGCTTCGCCTCCGTAGACTCCTCTGCGGCAGGCGAGCAGAGCGTCGACATCGGCGGCGTCAACGTGTACTGCGTCGATTCCGACGTGGTGCTCGATGCCAGATCCACCCATACGATCTACCTAGTCCTTACCAACCACTCCAACAGCCAGGTCATAGTGACCATGGACTGCTCAGCCACCGCAGACGGGGTGACCCTGTCCTCCGGCTCCGGGACCGGCGTCCCCATCGATGCCAACAGCATGGTCCAGATCCCTGTGACCATACGCGTGGACAAGTTCGCCCCCACCGAGACGGTCAGCATACCAATCGGCTTCAGGGTGATCTCCGGGACCGTGGAGACCGGGACCCTGTCCATCGGCATCGAGGTCACCTCCGCATACGAGTCCGAGGGCAGGTTCAACATGATCCTCGGCGTGTTCGCCAACCCCCTCGGTGACTCCCTGAACACCCCTGCCGTCAACACCGCCATCTCCGCGATCATCTGGCTGCTGATCGCCGTTGCCGCTGCGCTGGTCTCCGACCGCCTCATGCAGGGGAAGACCAAAGCAGACCGCTCATCCCAGGAGATGAAGGACATCCGCTGGGCCGGACGCATGATCGCCGTGCTGATCATCCTCTTCGGGATATCCAACTGCCTCAGCGTCTACGGCGCGGACGAGTACTACATCGGCACCTTCTCCGACATAGGCAAGATCGTCGCCTACTTCGTCGGCGCGGTGCTGGCATGGAAGGCGTACAAGGTCGTGGTCTACAACATCGTCGTCAGGATGGACACCAAGGACAGGATCGACGACTCGCTGCTGCCGCTCCTGAATATGATAGGCAAGATCATCATCGCCATCGTCGCCGTATCCGTCATACTGGCGGTGATGGGGCTCAGCCTCGCCGCAATACTGACCAGCGCCGGCCTGGTCACACTGGGTATCTCCCTCGGAGCGCAGAGCACCCTCAACCAGTTCTTCAGCGGGCTGGTCCTCATGACCAGCCGCCCCTTCCGCATCGGCGACAAGATCCGTCTCGGAACCGACGGGGAGGTCCTCATCGTCAGGAAGATCAGCGTCATGGAGACGGAGTTCAAGAACTGGCTCAACGAGGAGGTCACCCGCGTGCCCAACAGCACCGTGATGGCGTCCACCATCGTCAACATGACCATGGACGACAAGTCCTACAAGGTCTACGACTACTTCGACATCGCCTACGGCGCAGACGTGGACAAGGCCAGGGAGATCATCATGAGCACGGTCATGGCCCATCCCCAGGTCATCAAGGACGGCTCCAAGTCCATGCCGCTCTTCAGGTTCCAGTCCCTGGACAGCTCCTCGGTGAAGCTCAGGGTAACCTATGTCGTCCCCGACCACGAGAACTACCTGACCATCTCCGGGCAGATCAAGGAGGCTGTCTACAGGAGATTCAGGGCCGAGGGCATCGAGATCCCGTTCAACGTCGTGGACGTGCACGTGAGGGGATGACATGAGCCGCAGAACATGCGCCGTGCTGATTGCGGTCATCCTCGCGATGCTGCTTGTCCCGGTGCAGACCGCGGATGCGGCGAGCCCGTCCACGGACCTGACGGTCCACACGGACCCCGACAGCCTGGACATCGAGACCCTGGAGGCCGCCACCTACACCGCCGTGGTCCACAACTCGTCGAACCTGACGTACACCATCACGCCGGTGTTCGCCACCGACTGTGCCCATCTGGGCGTGACGATGAGCGTCAACGGCACCGCCGTGGCCTCCGGCGCCATGACGCCGTTCACCCTGAAGCCCGGGGACAACCTGGCCATAAGGATCGAGCTCACCGGCGACAAGTTCCTGGAGAACGGAAGCTTCTCCGGCACCCTGACCCTCATACCCTATGTGGCGGCGGAAGGGCAGACCGGTCTGGAGCCGATCGTCAAAACGTTCTCCATCAACGCCGCATCCACCATATCCGTCGAAGGGGACTACAACAAGATACTGGGGATCTTCGGCAACCCCCTGCCCTCTCCCCTCAACACCGCCCCGGTGTCCGCTGTGCTGACGCTGATCCTCTGGGCGATCGGAGCGGGCATCGTGGCCTTCATCGCCACCAGGATCGCCGGCAGGATAATCATCAGGCCGTCCAAGACCAGGAACGCGGCCGAGGAGGAGAACTACAGGAACCTCAGGGTCATGTGGAGATCGGTGTTCATCATCGCGATGATGGTGGGCGTCATGAAGTGCCTCAACGTCCTCGGACTGGAGGAGAGCGTCGTCGTCACCATAGACGACTTCCTGTTCCTCATCATCGCCGTCTGCGGCGCCAAGCTGGTCTGGGACCTCTACCGCGCCTTCGTGGTGGAGATGGGCATCAGGAACGACAACGACGACTACCAGTCCCTCACCCCGCTGCTGCTCATGCTGGGGAAGATCGTCATCCTCTTCGGCGCGGCCACGGTGGTCCTGGCAATATTCGGCATAGACCTGGTCTCGCTCATCGCAGGACTCGGTCTGGCCGCCACAGCGATATCCATCGGTGCGTCCAGCATCATCAGCCAGTTCCTCAGCGGACTGGTCATACTCATCGACCGCCCCTTCACCACCGGCGACAAGGTCATGGTCGGCACCGACAGGACCGAGCTCATCGTGAAGAAGGTCAGGATCATGAGCACCGAGCTGAAGAACTGGAACAACGAGGAGAACTACATCATCCCCAACAGCACCCTCACAGGGAACAGCGTGGTGAACATCACCAAGGACAATGTGAACTACAAGGTGTACGACTACTTCAGCATCGCACACGACTCAGACATCGGGAAGGCCAAGAGCATCATGCTTGAATGCGCTCTCGACCACCCCGAGGTGGTCACCGACGGCACCTTCGGCGTCCCGGATGTGAAGTTCATGGGCGTGGACCGCAGCGGCATCAGCCTGAGGCTGGCGTACATAGTCAGCGACCACGAGAACTACGGCACCTACGCATCGCAGGTGAGGAGGGCGGTGTACGACCGCTTCAACGAGGAGGGCATCGAGATCCCCTACTCGCAGTACACCGTGAACATCGACAGGACAGAGATCACCGAAGCGGGATCGAAGGACCCGGACGGGATGTGATGGGGGTCAGAGCGGTCATCACCGGCACCGTGCAGGGAGTGGGCTTCCGCCCCTCCGTGTACCGCCTCGCGGAAGCCATGGGGCGCAGCGGCAGCGTGCGCAACGACGGCGCCTCGGTGGTGATCGAGCTCGACAGGGACGACGGGTTCATCGACGCCCTCCTGCACAGCCTCCCGCCGCTGGCGGAGGTGGAGTCTGTGACCCTGTGCGAAGCGGAGGTTCCTCCCGGAACCGGGTTCTCCATATCGGAGTCCTCCGACGGCACCGGAGGCGTGGGCATACCGGCGGACACCGCGGTATGCCCGAAGTGCCTGGCGGAGATGCGCTCCGACGGGAGGAGGAAAGGGTATCCCTTCACCACCTGCACGGAATGCGGGGCCAGATTCACCCTCATGCGCTCCATGCCCTATGACCGTGCACGCACGTCCATGTCCGGATTCCCGGTCTGTCCGGAGTGCGGCAGGGAGTACGATGACCCGACGGACCGGAGGTTCCATCACCAGACGGTCTGCTGCCCGGTGTGCGGACCGTCCTACCGCCTCCTGGACAGGGACGGCAACGGGATCCCCGGAGACCCTATAACTGCGTTCGCCCAAGGTCTGGACGACGGGAGGATAGGCATCGCCAAGAGCTGGGGCGGGATGCACATATGCGCCTCCATCAGCCGCGTGGCGGAGCTGAGGGAATGGTACCGCAGGCAGTACAAGCCGTTCGCGGTCATGGTCAGGGACGAGAATGCGGTCCGCAGATACGGCGACCCCACGCCCTGGGAGCTGGAGGAGATGACGTCCCCCCGCAGGCCCATCGTCCTGGTCAGGAAGAGGGACTGCGTCCCGGAGGAGGTGTCCCCCGGGTTGGACACCGTCGGGATGTTCCTCCCCTACACGGGGATGCACCACCTGCTGTTCGACCGCCTGGAGACGGACGCGCTGATCATGACATCCGCCAACCTCCCCGGTGAGCCCATGGTTCTGGACGACAGGGACGTGATGTCCATGGGCGCGGACATGTACCTGCTCCACAACCAGGAGATAGTGAACCGCGCCGACGACTCCGTCATCAAGATGCTGGACGACCGCACCTACTTCCTCCGCAAGTCCAGAGGGCACATCCCGTCGTACATCGACATCCCGCTGCAGGGGTCCGCGATAGCCGTGGGTCCGCAGGAGAACATCACCGCCACGGTGGCAGCCGGCGGGAGGATGCACACCACGCAGCACATCGGCAACGCCGAGTCCATCGGCGTGACCGAGTACCTGGACGAGGCGGTGAGATCGCTGATGTCCATGACGGGATGCGAGCCGCAGGCGGTGGCTGTGGACCTCCATCCCGGATACGCCAGCAGACGGGTGGGGATGAGGATCGCCGAGGAGTGCGGTGCGGAGACCGTCGAGGTGCAGCACCACTGGGCCCACTGCGCCTCCCTAATAGCAGACAACGGCCTGGAGTCCATCGCCGCATTGGCGGTGGACGGCACCGGCCACGGCACCGACGGGCAGGCCTGGGGAGGAGAGGTGATGACCGCCGACCTGTCATCCTTCACCAGGACCGCGCATCTGGAGTACATCCCGCTGATCGGAGGCGATGCCGCCCTCAGAGACATACGCAGGCTGATGTTCGCCATAGACTCCGTCAACGGGACGGAGGCCGCATACGTCACGGATCAGGAGGCATCCGTGTTCTCCAAGATGGCGGCCGGGAGCGTGAGGACGTCCTCCCTGGGCCGCGTCATGGATGCTTTGGCATACAGGCTGGGCGTCTGCGCCATGAGGACCTACGACGGTGAGCCGGCCATGAGGCTGGAGCCCCTCCTGGAACGGGGCAGCCGCCTGGACGGTTTCGAGACGACCGTCAGGAACGGTGTGATCGGCACCTCCCGCCTGTTCGCCGACATCCCCGCGGATGCGAAGGCATGCGACGTTGCCGTCAGCATCGTCGGAAGCATCGTGGATGCCATGACGGACTGCGCCTGCGATGCGGCGGCGGATCTCGGCATGAGAGAGATAGGATTAACGGGAGGCGTCTCATACAGCCTGCCCGTGAGCAGGATGTTCATGGAGAGGGTCCGCAGGAACGGAATGACTCCGGTGCTTCACCGCCGTGTCCCCAACGGGGACGGAGGAATCTCCGTCGGCCAGGCCGCCATCGCCCTGAGGAGGGTGTCATGAACACGCTGCTGGTCCTTCTGGACGGTGCCAAGGACCACCCCATACCGGAGTTCGGAGGCCTCGAGCCGCTGGAGAAGGCGGAGATGCCGTTCATCAGGTCCGCCGACGGCACGGCGGGCGAGACCACCGGCAGAGGGTACACCCACCTCTTCCTCAACGAGTTCTTCACAGGGAAGCCTCCCGTGCTTGAGCGGGCGGTGCTGGAGGCCCTGGGCCTCGGCATGGACATGGGAGGAGGCAGGACCGCCTTCAGGCTGAGCCCCGCCTATCTCGGCGATGAGACCGTCAGATGGGCCTACGACACATCCTCCTTCTACGAGGAGCTGCAGCACACCGTCTCCGACTGCCTGCACATAGTGGAGGAGTACGATCCGCGCATAGAGTTCTTCATCAGCGGCAGGGCGATACTGACCATGGACTGCGACCCCGTCCCCGGCCTCCCGGCACCGCCGGTGGATGCGCCGAGAGCGGACATACCCGGACCGCTGGGGGGGCTGGTGGAGGAAGTCTGCAGGAGGATGGGCGGGATCACCGACTATCCCTGGGGATGCGGACGGTTCACAGAACAGTATACTCCCTTCTCCTGCTTGGACAACCTGACAGCCTTCTCCGACAGCCCGACGTCCCTGGGGATCTGCGCCTCCTTGGGCTACGACATACGCATGATCAGAGACTTCGATGACAGGTTCGCTCCTGCCAGGGAAGCCCTGGAGAAGGGGAACGTGTTCCTGCATCTCGACGAGATAGACGAGTACAGCCACATGCGGGACCCGGAGAAGAAGGTGGCCATCCTTGAACGCGCGGACCGCCTCATGGAGAAGCATTTCTCGGATGCGGAGCGCATCGTGTACTTCATAGACCACGGCACATCGTCCATAACCGGCGAGCACCTGCCGATAAACACCCCGTTCAGAGCGACCTATCGCACTGACATACGCAGAGGCGAGCTGGTCAGCGTCGGGGACCTGCTGCCGCGTCTGATGTCGCCATGAGCATCAGGGCATCCATGTCCAGGCACCTCTCGGCGGTGTCCGCCAAACGGTCCAGCGATTCCATGTAGGCCTTCCGCGCATCCGAGAACCTGCCTCCCTTCTTCGCAGAGATCGAGTCCTCCTCTGGCAGCATGACCTCTTCGTAGGGCATGATCCCCAGGCAGGACATGCCCGTGAGCCCCTCTATCCTGGAGATCCCGGATTCCAGTATGCCGGGGTCCCCTCTGAAGCGGTTGATGACGAATCCCTTCACCAGCCCGCGCATCCCCTCCGGGATCAGCAGCCATGTGCCGTACAGCGCCGCGAAGACCCCGCCGCGCTCTATGTCGCCAACCAAGATGATGTCCATCCCGCGTTCCGCCGCCATGCGCAGGTTGGCGATGTCCCTCCCCATGAGGTTTATCTCCACCGGGGAACCGGACCCTTCGCACACCATCGCATAACTCTCCGCGAGCCTGTCGTATGCGGCGCAGGCCTGCTCCAGCAGGTACTCCGGTTCCGGGCGTCCGCCCGGATGCACCTTCCCGTTGACCACGTACTGGATGACTCCTCTGCCAGAGGGCTTCAGCAGCACGGGGTTCATGTCCGCAGCGGGTTCCAGGCCGCAGGCCCATGCCTGCATGGCCTGCCCCATGCCGATCTCGGCGCCCTCATCCGTGACATAAGAGTTCAATGACAGATTGGATGCCTTGAACGGTGCGACAGCGATGCCTCTGCGGGCCATGCACCTGCAGATGGCCGCCGCCAATGTGGTCTTGCCCGCATTGGACGACGTACCGAGGACCATCAATGCCATCAGAACCCCTCCATGAACACCCTGCGGAACAGACCCGTATCCATCGCCTTCCTGAATCCGTCGGCCACGCCGTCGATGGCGGCCTCCAGGTCCTCGGCGTAGACGTCCCCCTCCCTGGCGGGGACTTCGCCCATCAGGGACAGGAGATGCCTCCTGAACGCCGGGCGCTCCAGCACCCCGTGGAGGTAGGTGCCGAAGAGCATCTCGCCGTGCCTCACGGACCCCTCCGGCTTCCCGCCCACTGTGAACAGCGGATCCTCACGGGTCTCCGTCCTGCCCATGTGTATCTCGTACCCGGTCACAGGCTCTCCGGTGAGGTTGAACACACCCTCGTCGCGTACGGCGACCTTGTCATCGGAGGGCCAGGATGTGACGGCATCGAACAGCCCCAGCCCCGGGGTGTCACCTGCATCGGGGTCCTCCGCGCCCCTGGGGTCGGACAGCATGCGCCCCATCATCTGATACCCTCCGCAGATCCCCAGTATCGGGACCATGCCGCGAAGGTCCGTGATCGCGTCGGCCATGCCGGATGACCTCATCCACCTCATGTCCGAGACGGAGTTCTTGGTGCCCGGGATGATGACCGCTCCGCAGCCCTCCAGCTCTGAAGGCGACCTGACGAAGCGGACGGTGACGTCCTCCCCGTAGAGCGGGTCCAGGTCGGTGAAGTTGGAGATCCTCGGCAGCCTGACCACTCCGATCACCGCATCCCCGTCACCGACGGAGTCGGTGTGGCGGAAGAACTCCGAATCCTCCTGGGGGAGGCGGCAGTCCAGATGAGGCACCGCTCCCAGGACCGGCACTCCCGTCAACCTGCTCAGCTCCGCTGCGCCCTCAAGTATCCCAGAGGTGTCGCCCCGGACGTTGTTGTACAGCACCGCCTTGATCCTCCTGCGGTCGTCCTCGGGCATCAGCATCAGCGTCCCCAGGACGTAGGCGAAGGACCCTCCCCATTCGGTGTTCACAACGAGTATGCAGTCGGCATCGGCGGCTTCCGCGGCGCGCATGTTGGCGATGTCCGCATCGTAGATGTTTATCTCGGCAGGGGACCCGGCGCCCTCCATCACCACGAAGTCGTACTCGTCGCGGAGGGCGTCGAGGTTCTCCCTCAGTATGCCGAAGCCCTTCTGCGGGATGAACTCCCCGTAGTACGACGGCACATCGTACACCCCCACGGGGCGGCCCTCCACGATCACCTGGGAGCGCATGTCCGAGGTGGGCTTGAGCAGTATGGGGTTCACACGGAACGTGGGCTCCACTCTCGCCGCCTGGCACTGGAGGTCCTGTATCATGGAGATCTCATGCCCGTCGGCAGTCACCTTGGCGTTGAGGCTCATGTTCTGCGACTTGAACGGGCACACGCTGTAGCCCATGTCGGAGAGGATGCGGCACAGCGCGACCGCCGTCACGGATTTGCCGGCGTCCGAGGTGGCACCGAGGACCATGATGGCGCGTCCCTTCCTGCCGCTTGGAGTCTGGGTCTCCATGTTGGAGGATATGTCCTACTCCGATAAAAACATTCGATGGCGGGTATGCAACCCATTATCTACTGCCGAGGCATCCCCTCGGCGATGTCAGACGGATTCACCCTTCCGCCCTCCCTGAGCATAGCCGGGGACAGGGCCGCGGCCGAGAGGATACTCTCAGGGATCTGGGGACGCAGAGGCGTCTTCACCTGCACGGTCGCCAACACCATGACCTCCACGATTCCCGGAGTCTCCGATGCCGGCGACACCCCCGAGCTCACCCTGTTCACCCCCGCGGCGGACGCGGAGCTGCTGGTTCTGGGGAGGACGGTCTGCATGAAGGGCATACCCATCAACCCGGGAGGGATCCCCACCCCGGCCACACTGACCCAGGCAGCGCTGAACCTCTCCAGCATGCCGTACCACATCATAGACGCCGGATGCAAGGTCGTCCCCAACATACCCTGCTACGCCGTCGGCGGGACCTACGGGGAGGCGATCACATGCGGGCACGCTGTGCCCGATGCCCGCAGACTCTACGAAATGGGCGTGGAGCTGGGACGCCTGTTCGCCAGGGGGACCGACTACCTGATAATCAGCGAGAGCTGCGCCGGCGGGACCACCACCGCCATGGCCGTGATGATGGCCATGGGCGTCATGACCGAGAACCTGGTCAGCAGCAGCTCCCCCAAGAACCCGAAGGAGCTGAAGAGCAGACTCGTGGCGGAAGCACTGGAGGCCGCCGGAACCCGCATCGGCGGCCTGGCGGACGACCCGCTGAAGGCGGTGGAATGCGTGGGTGACCCGATGATCGCCGTCAACGCAGGGATGATCGTCGGCGCCTGCGAGACCGTGCCGGTCATCGTCGGCGGCGGGACCCAGATGGCGGCCGTGATGGCTGTCGCCGCACGCATGGACCCCTCCTGCGTTGGGAAGTTCATCCAGGGGACCACCAGGTGGCTGGTCAACGACCCCAACTCCGACATAGTCAGGATCATACACGACATCGACCCCGGGATCCCCATGGTCTACGTGAACATGGACTACTCCGAGAGCCCCTACGAGGGCCTGCAGGCCTACGAATGGGGATACATCAAAGAGGGCGTCGGATGCGGAGGCTCCTCGGTGGGAGCCATCGTCTCCAGCGCTGGAAGGATCGGATGCAGGGAGCTGCTGGACGAGGTCCACCGCCTCTACAGGGGCATCCTGGGCATCACCGACTGAGGCAGGGCTCCCCGAAGAACGCCCTGGAAATGCGGAGCTCGTACGGGGTGTTGACGTTCACCGCCAGGTCCGGCCAGTCCGTCTTCATGTAGCATTCCTTCAGGTACACCCCGTCCAGGGTCTTGCGGCGGTCGGATATGCACAGCCCCGACAGCACCCATCTGGAGCCATCTATGTCTATGGAGAATGACGGCGTGATGCCGGTGTTCACCACGGTGTCGTAATCCACCACGGCGATGGCGGACTCCATCTCCGGCGAGAAGAAGCGGATGAAGCTGTCCACGGTGAATGATTTCAGCATCGGCATGTCCGACGGGCAGGTGAGGACGAAATCGCTGTCCAGCACCTCGAAGGCGGAGTGCATGTCCTCCATGAAGTCCACTCCCGAAGTGCGGATGGTCTCCACGCCGATGCTGCGCAGGAACTCCTCCGTCCTGGGGGTGTTGTCGCTAACGGAGACCAGCACCCTGGAGACCTTCTCCGCTCCGGAGACGGCCTCCACGACCCTGTGGATGATGTGCCTTCCGCCCACTTCCAGCATCGGCTTCTCCACCATTCCGGGACCCATCCTCGAGCCCCTGCCGCCTGCCATTATGAGCGCATCCATCAGACGGCGAGCCTCCACGCGATGATCATCATGAGCATGCACAGCACCCTGGCGCTCTCGTTGGATGCTCCCAGGACGTCGCCGTTGACCATGCCGAAGTTCCTCTCGGCCACGGATGCAAGATACTTCCCCCACAGCACGGATACGATGAGTGCCAGCAGGCATCCTCCGAAGGGCCAGGTGCCTGAGGACCGGGAGCCCATGAGGGCGGTCACCGCCACCCAGGACAGAGCCATGAGCGCCGCGGAGAGGATGGTGGAACAGACCAGCGACCTGGTGTCGGTGGACCTTACGGAGTTCCCCGCCATGCCGTTGCCGGGAGTGCCGAAGGCCGCGGCCGACACCTGGGCGTTCCTGGCGCAGATCTCGGAGCACAGGACCGCCACGACCATGGCCGCGCCCGTGCCCAGAGCGGTCCACTCGCAGAACAGCATCAGCGTCACCAGCATCCCGGTGGCCATGCCCCCGGCCCCGATGACGGTGTCCTTCAACGCCCTCAGATGGTCCTCCCTCTTCCCGGCGACGGTGAGGCCGTCCCCCACGTCGATGAGACCGTCCAGGTGCAGGAGGCGGTTGAAGACATGCATAGCGAATATTGCCACGGCGGCAGACGCCAGGGACGATCCGGTGAGCCAGCCCATGGATTCGAAGACCAATGCGCCCACTATTCCGAACAGCAGCCCGATGGCCGGAGCCGCCCAGAAATGACGGTCCATGGCCTTCATCTCCCTGTAGCCGATGTTCACCGGCAGGATGGTGTAGAATGACACCATGCCCTTCAGCCCCGCCAGCACGCCAGCCTCCGGCGCACTCTCGTACGTCTCAGACGCCGAACCGCTCTCTGATGCTCCGTTTGACTCCATCCTCGGTACCCTCCGGGAAATCATCCCTCCTGATCAGCGCCCTGGCCACCCCGTCCCTGACGGAGCGGGCCATGGCAATGCCCACATCGGATGCCGTGCCCGCATAGGAGCAGCGGCCGCCGGGCGGGCAGAGAACCGCCACGGCATCGGATGTGGTGCCGGTCTCCCTGTACCCCAGGGCGTTCATGGCGGCGGTCTTGGCCTCCGTGACGCATATGACCGCGTTCACCAGCCCCGCATCGTCCAACGCCACCGACGAGACGGCGACAGTGTTGATGGTGCCGGCATGCCTCATCCTGGCGGACCGCTCCAACGACAGGGCGTGCCTGGACTCCCAGTCCTCCAGTACCTCGCCGGCGACCACCTGGTTGCTGAGGCCGGCGGTGACGGCCGCATAGCCTTCTTCTCCGCCGTAGGAGTGACCGGCGACGTTGAACACGAACTCCACCTCCGCCGCCGTCATAAGGCAGACCGTGTCCTCCGGCAGGCCGAGACCGTCGCGCATGCGCTCGGCATCCGCCACCGGATCGGTGCCCGGATAATCCTTGGGCACCTCCATTATCATGACCGTGGAGGTCTGCGACCTGCCTCCGCCGACGATGGCGGAGGACAGCGCCTCCATGCGGTTATCGAACCTGATCACCTGCACCGGCGTGCCGCAGTGATGCATAAGCTCGGCGGAGAATGCGTAGGACCTGCCTTCGGCATACCTCATATAAGCCCTCCCGCAGCGAGGATCAGGTCCTCGAAGAACATCTGGACTTGCACCCCGACCAGAGCGTACAGCGGGATGCATACGGCTATGAAGAACAGCAGGGAGGACAGCTCCACCAGCCTGCAGCAGCGGGAGATGTCCTTCACGGTGGGCATATCCCCTTCGCCCATGACGTACACCCCGGACTTCTCCATCCTGATACCGAGGGCGGCTGCGCATGCCACCATGGACCATGCGCTGTTGGGTGACGGCGTCAGGCCCTTGCCCTCCACCGCCTTGGGGATGACGGACCTCCAGTCCATGCGGAGGATGAACGCCGCGATCGCGACGAAGACGATGGATGCCCTCGACGTGACGAATCCGAGGACGTCGTCCAGCTTGGCTACGAAGAACCCCAGGTTCCCGTACCTCTCGTTGAGGTAGCCCCACATGGCGTCCATCAGATTCGCGCACCTGAACATCACCGCTCCGGGCAGGCCCAGAACGCCGAACCAGAACGAGGGGGACACCGCGCTGTCCACCAGGTTCTCGGAGACCGTCTCCGCGCACGAGGATGCGATGTGATCCGCGTCCATGCCGGCGGTCCTCCTGCTGACTATCATCTGGGTCTTGGCCGCGGCCGCATCCAGGTCCCCGGCCTCCAGGTCCCTCTGTATGGGCCTGCAGTGGCGGCGGAAGGATGTCACCGCGAAGGTCACCTTGAACAGCAGGGCGGTGACAACAATCCATCCGATCTCGCCGAGACAATGGCGGGATAGTGCGGACAGCGCGACGGCCACGGTGCCGAAGATGAGGAGCACCAGGATGTAGGACAGCATCCCCTTGATGCGTGTGCCCGCCTTAGATCCTCTGGAGATGTGACGGTCCAGGAAAGCCACCAGGTTCCCCATCCACCTCAGGGGGTGCACCGCATTGGGGACCTCCCCCACGACGGCGTCGATGGCGAATGCCAGGACGACTATGCACACCGCGGAGACCCAGAGATCCAGGATATCACCCCAGCGATGCCCTGAGGGCCTCCAGGAACCTGTCGTCGCGCTCCCGGTCCTTGACGCAGAAGCGGACGCAGCCGGAGTACTCGGGGCCGAACGACGAGCAGTCCCTCACCATGAACCCCCGGTCACGCATCCGGCTCACAAGCTCCGGAGCGTCCAGTCCGATGGGTGTCACATCACAGAAATAGAAGAAGGAGTCGGAAGGCGCATACACGGGCATCCCCATGTCCCTCAGAACGGGGAACATCCTGCGGTTCTCCTCCGCCAGGGCTTCGGCGGCATCGCGGACGTAGCCCATATGACCGCGTATCAGCTCCTCGCCCACGGCCTGCTCAGCCGCCCCGATGTTCCAGGTCATGCGGACCTTGTTCATCTCGTCCGCCAGGTCGGGATGCATGATGCCGAACCCGATCCTTATCCCCGGGATCGCGAAGGACTTGGTCAGGGAGCCGGCCACCACCAGGTTGTCGTATTCGCCGACGTACCGGGCGCAGCTGATGCTCTCGGAGCCGTCCACCAGCTCCAGCAGGGTCTCGTCCAGGAACACCAGGATGCCCCGGTCCCTGCACTCGTCCACGATGGAGAGCACATCGTCCCGGCCGGTGACCCTGCCGGTGGGATTGTTCGGATTGCAGATGTACAGCGCCTTCGCGCCATCCAATGCCTCGGACAGGCGGCCGCGGTTTATGCGGAAATCGTCCTTCGCCGGCAGGGGGACCCTGACCGGCACCGCCCCGGCGATCATCAGCTGCTGGGAGTACTCCGCGAAGGAAGGAGAGAACACCACCGCCCTGTCCCCCGCTTCCAGGAAAGTGTTGGGGAACATGCGTATTATGTCGGAGGAGCCTGCGCCGGCCACCACGTTCTCTGGGGACACGCCGAACTCTCCGGCCACCGCCGACCTGAAGCCTATGGATGAGTCGTCGGGGTAGTGCCAGACGTGATCCGCGGCAGCGGCCATCAGCTGGCGGATGCAGGGCGGAGGGCCGAAGGGATTCAGATTGTGGCTGTAATCCTCCACGCCGTCCAGCCTCCAGGCCTGTCCTCCGTGGACGGTCTTGGGCATATGGGACAGCGCTCTCCGGGAGACGGCCATGGTCACAGCTCCGCTACACCGCGTGCATGGCGTGACCCGTATTTATTCTTTGGATACACCATCCAACAACCATCCATTATGTGTTGGCTCAGAATCCGCCGCTGCCGTGGGGCTCGCGGTAACGCTTCGGGATGACGTACAGCTCTCCGCTCTCGTCGAAGCCCACCGAGGCGGAAACCTCGTAGACATCCTCGATCAGCTCCGGGGTGATGACCTTCTTCGGGTCGCCCATGGCGACTATCTGCCCCTTCTTCATGATGATGCACAGGTCGCAGTACCTGGCCATGAGGGAGATGTCGTGCTCCGCCACCAGGACGGTCATGTCCTTCTTCACCATGGCGTTGAGGTACTCCATCACGTCCAGCTTGTACTTCATGTCGAGATGGGACGTGGGCTCGTCCACCAGCATCAGCCTGGGCTCCTGCACGTAGGCCTTGGCGATCAGCACCCTCTGGCGCTCGCCAGAGGACAGCATGTTCAGCGGACGGTCCCTGAGATGGTATACGCCGAACTTGCGAAGGGTGTCGGACACGAACTCCTCGTCCTCCATCGGCTCCCACCACAGGTTGCGCATGTGGGGATAGCGTCCGAGCATCACGGTCTCGTACACCGTCAGGCCGAAGCTGGTCCTCAGCTCCGCAGGGACGTTGGCCACCTTCCGGGCGATCTCCCCGGGGGTCTTCGACAGCACCGATTCCCCGTCTATGAGGACATCCCCGGATGTGCAGTCGTGGAGACGGTTGATGCAGCGCATCATGGTGGTCTTCCCGCAGCCGTTGGGGCCTATGAGGCCAACCAACAGCCCGGGGCCCAGGGAGTACGAGACGTCCCTCACCGCGTGGTACCCGTCCTCGTAGACCTTGTTCAGATTGCGGAGCTCAAGAAGCGGCGTCTCACCCATCGTACATCCTCCCTTTCCTTATGAGCAGCCAGGCGAACACCGGCACTCCGATCAGCGTGGTGATTGCCCCCACAGGCAGCTCGATGCCGGCCAGTAGCATCCTGGAGGCCAGGTCGGCGGCCATCATCAGGAACCCGCCGAATGCGATGGACGAAGGCAGCACCAGCCTGTGGTCGCCCCCCAGCACCATCCTGCAGAGGTGGGGCACCACAAGGCCCACGAACCCGATGATGCCGACGAAGGCCACGCACAGCGATGCAAGCACCGACGCCAGCACCAGCACCCCGCGGTTGAACCTCCTGACGTTGAGGCCCATCTGCCTGGCCTGGTCCTCCCCCAGGAGGATGAGGTTGAACTCCTTCGCCCAGATCAGCGGGACCAGGGACATCGCCAGCGCGGGGAACAGCACGATGGCCACCTCGTTCCAGTCGACGCTGGAGAAGGATCCGAACAGCCATGTCAGGGATCCGGAGACATTCTCCGAACCCATAGTGAGGATCAGCGACTGGATGGCGGAGAACACCAGTCCCACCACCACTCCCGCCAGGACGTAGTTGATCGAGGTGCCGCCGGCCTTCTCGGCTATGAGCATCGTCACCCCGAAGGCGAACAGCCCGCCGACCATGGCGGCGATGGCGGTGGTATACACAGAGCCGGTCAGCAGTCCGAAGAATGTGAAGTTGAAGCTGAGCACGGCCACCGCAGCCGTCCCCGCTCCGGCGGACACGCCCATTATATATGGGTCCACCAGCGGGTTGCGGATGACCGCCTGGTACATGACGCCGGCCACCGAGAGCCCTATGCCGACCACCAGAGCCATCACCGTTCTGGGAAGACGGGAGCTGTAGACGTCGATCTCCTCCACGGTCAGGTTCTGGCCGCCTTTCGATACGGCGGAGAACAATGCGGACAGCGCCTCTCCGGGAGAGTACGTCCCGCTGGGGCCGATGCACAGGCAGGCTATCGCCATGATCAGCGACAGTAGCGCACCGACGGAGACCATTATCAGCAGTCTGTGGCGGCTGCGAGTGTTGTGTGACAGGGAGTCGCCGGAAGCGTAGGAGGCGACGCGGGAGCATGTGCGTGTGAGGATGCCTTCGCCCCTCCTCTTCTCCAAGATCGCCATCGCTATGAGCAGCACTATTATCGCGGCGATGACCGCCAGGACCACCCACATCAGGTCTATTCCCGCAGGCTCTGCCGGAGCCGAGTACGCCTCGAACTCGCCGTAGTACGCTGCGACACCCGAATCGTTTGCCCATATGACCCAATCGCCGATGACCAGGGGCTGCGACATGCAGTAGTTGTAAAGAGTGGTTGTCCCGCGGATGGTCGACAGTATCTTGCCGTCCGCATCCATGCGGTACATTGGATTACCCGGAGCGTAGGACGCCACATACACATACTCCCCGTTGACTGTCACCGGCGGGGCCTTGGTGAGCGCCAGACCGCCGTTGAGGAGCTCGGCGGTTCCGTCGGTGTTCAGCCAATACAGGCCGTTGGTGCTCAGGAAGTAGGCGCCGGGCGAGCCGTTGCGCTGGGAAGCGGCGAAGAAGTTGCCCGTAAGCCCCACACCGTCGGTGACGGTGGCCACCTCGGACAGGGAAGAGCCGTCGAAGGAGTAGACCGCATACCCTCCGGTGGTGGTGTTCATGCCCCTGCCTTCAGAGACGGAGAACATGAGGACGGCCCTGCCGCCATCCTCCACAACCGACACGGAAGCGACTGAGCCGTACTTCTTCCCGTTGCGGTCGTTCTGGTAGACGAGAGCCGAATCGATCTCGGAGCCGTCCGTCCTGTCCAATGCATAGAGGCGGCCATCCAATGCGCCTACGAACACCGTGTCCTTGTAGACGGTGGGGGTGGTGAAGTAGATGGATCCCCCGGTCTGATAGGACCAGATGAGATTCAGGGACGTGTCCAGACAGTAGACCATGCCGTTGGTGTTGCTGAAGAACAGCGCTCCCCGGTCATAGACGATGGAGGTGTTCCCCGCGTTGTACGTGGTACCTTCCAGGGTCGCAGTCGAGTTTGGGATCGCGCCGACTCTTTGGTCCACGTCCCCGTCGGAATAGGCTCTGGGGGAGCCGGTCGCATTGGTCATCATCACCTCCCCCGAGTACGTCCCGGCGGAGGCATCCAATGTGCCGGGTCCGTCCCTCCAGTCGAAGGAGAACACATAGCCGAGAGCGGATGGGATGTAGATCATGTCCCCGACGATTACCGGGGTCCCGGTCTCGTAGTTTGATATGCCAGGGTAGGTGAACTCCCAGACCTTGTCACCGGTCTCGAGCTTGTAGCAAACCACTGATGCTCTCAGGTCCGTTCCGCATCCGTACTTCACGAACACATATCCTCCGGCATGCAGCATGGCGGCGTAGGCGGAGCCGCGGTCCGTCCACTTCACCGATGATGGTTCGGTGGAGGAGAACACAGCATCGGCCGCCCCCGTCTGCGAAGAATCGCCGCGTATCATCGTCCACGATGTGCGGTGGTCCGGCGTCTCCGTCGGAACGAACCCATCGGGATACAGCCCGATGGCCACCGGGCCGGTGCATGCTGACGACGGAGAGGTCTCCTCCCAGGCGCTCCCGTTCCATGAGTATACCTTCCAGGATGCTGTGGTCGAATTCCCGGTCGCACCCGGTTCCGTATAGCTCCCTCCGGAATCCGCACCTCCGGTGGTGACCGAGCCGGTGCCGTCGACCGTGATCCCTTCGGTCCAGCTGAAAACGGTCCCGGGGAAAGCCGCCTCTATGACGTCCGACACGGTGCCGGACACCGGAGCCTCGCCCCATTCCGTGCTGCCGTCCCCATTGTCCATGAGCACGGGCACCGTGCTCTCCTCTTCGGGCACCGCGGCGGCGAACGGCAGTGCCAACAGCATGCACGCGAATACCGCCGCCAAAACGCCCAGCACCTTCCCTTTCATAGTCCGTCCTCAGTTGTTGAAATCCATGTTCTTAGAGTACACGAGGTAATCGCGGTAGTCGTCACCGATGACCTTCGGCATATCTATGTCGGTGAAGACGTCGGGCTGTATGATCCTGGCCACCAGCTCCGCCAGCTGCGCCACCCTCGGCGATGGGCGCTGCGCCATGTCGGCCGCATCGTCCGTCAGCAGGTACACCCTGCCGTTCTTGTATGCGTCGGTGCTCTTCCACTCCGCAGACATGTTCTCCAGCATGGAACCGTAGTCCAAAGTGCCCTCGACCGATGAATGGAGCACGATTATCACCTGCGGGTTCCCCTTGGAGATGACCTCGGAGTTCACATGCACCCACCCGTCCATCTCCGACAGTATGTTGCTTCCGCCTGCCACAACCACGGCATCGTGGGCGTAGGTGCCGGAGCCGGATGCCCAAGGGGATTTGTCGGCTGACAAGGTGATCAGCGTGCTGAATGACTGGGAGAGCGGGTCCGAGTCCACAGAGTTCATGATCAGGGACATCACTGACTGTATATCGGAGATGACGCTCCTGGCAGCCATCCCGTATCCCATGACCGTGCCGACGATGAAGATGTTCTTCAGCACCGTGTCTATGTCCTGCCCATCGTACAGGGACACGGCGCTGTAACCGTTGTCGATGAGTTTCTTCTGCACCTCATTGTGCAGGTACTGCGACGAATCGCAGAAGACGATGTCCGGGTCCGTGGCGATTATCGACTCGAAGCTGGGGTTGGTGTACCCGCCGGTCACGGCGATGCGTCCCGATGCCTTGCCCTCGGCCACCGAATCCGGATAGTTGCTGTACTGGTCGGCGCCCACCAGAGTGGAGGTGGCATTCAACGCGCCGATGATCTCGGTTATGGCAGGTGCCAGCGAGACCGTCCTCATCGCCTGCGGGTAACCGTATATGGAGTTCCCGGAGGCGTCGAAGGGGGTCGCCGGCGTATCCCCGTCGGCGCAGTACGCCCAGGCACACATGCGGTAGTCGGACGGCACCGCATCCGAAGGGGCTTTCATCCAACTGTCGGATCCGTTCTCTATGACCCAGAATCCCCAGGAATGCGTATCGTCGGCGGCCTTCCCCCCTACGGAGATGACTGTGCCGTCACCGTCTCTGACGACCTCCAGGCCGTTGGCGCCCGCGGCGTAGTCCAAGAGCGAGTCCCCGTCGGTGTACAACGAGAGATCGGCTCCCGTCCAGAGGGTGTCGTACCCTCCGTAATCGATTATCAGGCCCTCCGACTGGCGGAGCTGCGGCTGACCGCCGTTGGCGAAAGCCACTCCCAAGATGGCTCCAGAGAGCAGCAGGATCGCCGTCACGATGACCTTCAGCCTGCCTGCGTTCATGATTGAAAAGGAATGGGGGCAATGCCCCCGGTTTCATCCGTTTCAGGCGGTAGCGGCACCTGCGAAGGGACCGCTGTTCATCCAGCCGGTGTCAGTGACGGGATTAGGGCATCCCCAGACGTTAGGGGACAACTCTACATACATGGACATGTAGAACACGTTGGAAACAGAGCCGTCAAGCATGTTCTTGAATGCACCATATCCATTGAAGGTAGCCCAACCGTTGCTACTAATGAAGTTGGTTGTGTCCACCATCACCTTCTCTCCAGGATTGTCAGGATCATCAACAAGCTGCTGGTAGTAATTCGGATACTGAACGCTCGTAGACTGCGCGGCGGTGTTGTACTCGTCATAGAGGTAGTTGAAAGAAGACCATGAGGCACTCACACCTCCAATTTCGGCAAGATATCCGTACTCATTGAGTGTGTACTCCATGCCCGCACTGACCATTGCAGCATCGAAGCCTTCAGAGACGCTCTTCCCCTCACCACTATACCATGCAGTTCTCTCATCTCCGTCTCCAAAGTTGATGTAGAACCAGTAGGTCTCGTCCTCATTTCCGGAATCGCCGTTGTTCCCCCAGAGGAAGAACCCCGCGGCCGCACCGATGACAAGGCCGACCACCAAGGCCACCGCCAGGAAGGCTGTGCTCTTCGAATCCATAGTATCACCTTAAGTAGGATGCAACATCCAACTGGTTAAGTCAATATCTATTGGACTATATATCCAATTCGTATCCATCATCAATCCCTATTTTACCCTCGAGCGGGATACCCGCTCCATGGGCATATTCTCCGACAAGGACATCGTCGAGAGCATGATGACCGGGTACCTCGGCATCAGCGACTACAGCGAGAGGGGGCTGACACCCAACGGATACGACCTGCGCATAGCCGAGGTCAGCGTACTCGGGCAGGAGGGGAAGCAGTCCGAGGGCGTCGCCAGGATCCCGCCCAAGACCATGTTCTACGTCTCCACCGTGGAGAGGGTCCGCATGCCCTCCGACGCCTGCGCCCAGCTGTGGCTGAGGACCACCTGGATAAGGAGGGGCGTCATGGCCAGCTTCGGGAAGATCGACGCCGGGTTCGAAGGTACCCTGACCCTGGGAGCGTACAACGCATCCGACAAGGAGCTGGAGCTGCCCATCGGCGAGAGGTTCTGCCAGATGGTCATCGAGAGCCTGAACTCCGCCACCCTGAAGGACTACGCCCAGAGGAGCGGGAACTACCAGGGGCAGACCGGGATCACCCTGGACCCGGTCAGGAAAGCCTGACGATGTCCAGGACGTACACGCTGGCGGTGGGGGAGTAGGTCTTCAGCTCCCTCATCCCCTCCAGCCTGCAGCGCAGGCCGCGGGCGCTCATATCGTCGATCAGCGCCTGCGCCTCCCTCTCCGCATCGGCGCGTTCGCGTATTGTGTGCATGTGGACGATCCCGCCCCCCTTGGTATGGGACAATGCGTCCGGAAGGAACCTGTAGGCTATCTGCGGCAGATTCATGATCACCCTGTCCGCCATGGGCAGCTTCTCGATCTCCTCCACCGCATCCCCCAGTATCGGGACGATGCATCCGGTCCTGTTCAGGCGGATGTTCTCGCTCATGTATGCATAGGCGTCGGGGTTCAGGTCTATCGAGTATATCACCGAAGGGTGAGCATGCTTCGCGATCACCAGCGGGAAGGGCGCGACGCCGGCGAACATGTCTATGATGGTCTCCCCGTCCCTCACCAGCGACGCCACCCTCATCCTCTCGGTGGCCAGCCTCGGGTTGAAGTAGACCTTTGCGGGATCGGTAATCATGGTCACCCCGGACTCCCTGTGGCGGGTCTCCGAAGGGCCGGTGCCTGCCAGCGGACGCAGGTCCCTCACCCTCAGCTCGCCCTTGACGCCCCCGTCCTCCAGCACCAGCCTGGCGTTGGAGTTCACCTGCAGCAGCGCTCTGCCGATATCCTCCGCGTGTTCCGAGATCTCCTCGGGGATCTTCACCACGATGACGTCGCCGATGCAGTCGTAGGATGTGGGCAGATGGCTGCGTATCCCCTCGGGGAGGAGCATGCGGTAGTCGGTCTCCCTGTGCTCGTTCTCGGCCAGGTCCGCCTCCAGGCACTCGTACCCTTCGGGCGCTGATAGGACGGGTATGAGCAGGCTATCGCCGTCGGCGGCTATCCTGTGGCCGACATCCAGCAGCCCCCTCTCCTTCAGGGAGAGCCTGACGTGGTTCCCTTCCGACTTGGGGACTCTGACGCACAGGACCATGGGTCCTCGTAAGCGCGGTCGGTATTTATCACCGGCACCCGCGCGTGATGTTTATCATGGGGTCCGATGTTCGGGTCTCATGGTTTCCGAACTCGTCTTCGTCGGCCTCGGCCTCTGCGGCGCCGACGGCATGACCGTCAAGGCGCTGAACGCGCTGAAGGAATGCGACAGGATCTACGCGGAGTTCTACACCTCGCACCTGATCGGCACCGACGTCTCCGAGGTGGAGAAGGCCGTGGGGAAGAGGATCAAGGTGCTCCACCGCATGCAGGTGGAGGAGGGGGAGGACATAATCTCGGATGCCCGTGAGATGAGGGTCGGCTTCGTCACCGCCGGGGACACCATGTCCGCCACCACCCACGTGGACCTGATGCTCCAGGCGAAGGAGGAGGGGATCCCCGTCAGGCTGTTCAACGGGGTGTCCATATTCTCCGCATGCCCCACCGCATTCGGCCTGCAGAACTACAAGTTCGGGAGGACGGTGACGCTGCCCTTCATCGAGGAGGGCTACCAGCCCAGGTCCCCCTACGACCACATCCTCGAGAACAAGGAGAGGGGGCTGCACACCATGGTGCTGCTGGACATCCGCGCCGACGAGCTCAGGTACATGACCGCCAAGGACGCCATAGAATGGCTGCTGACCGCCGAGGAGAAATGGCACGGCGGGCTGATGAAGGAGGACACCCTGATCTGCGTGGCCTCCAGGATCGGCGCCCCCGACCAGAAGCTCAGGGCGGGATACGCCAGGGACCTCCTGGAGGAGGACCTGGGCCAGCCCCTGTTCACCCTGGTGATCCCGGGGGACCTCCACTTCATGGAGGCCTACGGGCTGGTGTACTTCGCCGGCGCCCCGAAGGAGATAATCGCCGAAGAGTGACCTCTACAGTTAGCCTCGGCCGAAGATAACAGCGGACGGCGAAGCGTCCCCCGGCAGAGATGCCAGGAGATGAGATATGTCGGAATCCGCAGAGATTCTATCGGAGGCCTTCCGCGATGTCGGGAGGAGGCACGGCTATGAGAAAGTCGAGGCTGAGTTCGCCCAGTTCCGCGAGTTCAAGGTCCAGTGGCAGCGCTCCTACAAGTGGGCCGCCTTCAGGGTCAGCGACTACCTGATGGACGCGGACGCGGCCGTCTTCGAAGGGCTGGCAGAGACCCTGTTCTCCCGCATAACCGGGAGGGAGGAGACCCCCTACGACGAGGCCATGCGCACGTTCGTCACCGCCCCCTGCTTCGCGGAGGAGAAGAGGCCGGTCTACCTGCGCAGGAGCAGGAACCTGACCCGCACATCCGCGGGCATCGGGAGGGACCTGGCGGACTCGGTGCAGAGGCTCAGGGGCCTGGGGCTCTGGAAGGGCAACGACGACATCCAGTGCGTCTGGTCCACCGGTGTCAGGCTCAGAAGGGCGGCATCATGCTCGGTGCTGATGAAGCTCATCAGCGTCAACGACCTGCTGGACGACCCGGACATCCCCGACATGGCGGTGGACTTCGCCGTGTACTCCCAGTACCTGAGGATCGTCAAGGGGCAGGAGGTCTTCGGCAGGGGCGAGATCTTCACCCGCGAGGAGGAGAGGCTGTTCCCCGCATACAGGGACGCGGAGAGGCTGCTGGACAAGCTGTGCCTGTTCGTCTGAGAGAAACGCGGAGGCCGGTCGGCCTCCGCATCAAACCACAACATCGATTCTGATGCCGATCTTGATACGTCTCCGACAGCCGATCCCGGATGAGCAAGGGAGGAGTGTCCCCGGACGATAACACACCGCTTCATCGTCCGCCGGTGACGGCGGCCTCCGGGCACTGACCCCGTCCGGGGTATGTGTCGGACCCTGCGTTGTCCGGAAGGTCATGGCAGACGACGACGCGTCGCAGGCTCCCCCCGGTTCCCATAAAGGTTCAGGGCCGCTGTATGCCGCACCGTACACATGCCGTTCACGGATCGCGGCCGTACGTCGGCGCGGCGGTTCCCACTCGTCGCGGCAGTATATAAAACGATGCACAAAGCATATCCGCGCATCCGACGCTCCGTCAGCCATGACACCCGAAGAGGAGAGGGCGGTGGCCGACAAGATACTGAAGCGGATCGAGGAGCTCTACGGGTTCGTCCCGCTGGTGAACCAGGTCCTTTCCGAACGCCCCGACCTGTTCATACCCAGCTCCAACATGTCCAAGGCCGCCTTCGAAGGCGAGGGCAAGAAGCTGGACGCCAAGACCACGTACCTCATCGCCACGGCATCGGCGGTGGCGCTGGGCGCCGAGCACTGCGCCAGGGTCCAGGGCATACACGCCAAGGAAGCCGGAGCCACCAGGGAGGAGATCCTCGAGGCCATGCACATAGCGTCGCTGATGGCCATGAACCGCTCGCAGGCGTACGGGTTCCGCGCCTTCCAGGAGATTTTCAAAGAGGAGTAGCCGTATCACCCTTATATACGGCCGCCAGCATACCAGGCCCCATGGTCACGATAACGGATGACGCTGTCAAATTCCTGAAGGACCTCCTGGAGAAGCAGGGGAAGACCGGATACGGAATCAGGATCTACTTCGCGGGCATGGCCTGCAGCGGCCCCCAGTTCGGGATGAACTTCCAGGAGGGCAAGGGCGAGGAGGAGAACGAGCTCCCCATGGACGGTTTCTCCTTCTACTTCGACAACGAGACCAAAGAGGCCCTGGAGCCCTGCGTGGTCGAGTACGTCGAGGACCCCAACTTCGGCAACGGCCTCATCATAAGGGACCCCAACGCCCAGGGATGCGCTTCCTGCGGCGGCGGATGCCACTAAACCGATTCGGGGACCTCCCCCCATAATTATTTTAATCTGTTCTGTGAGAAGCGGTCATGAAGTACCTCTCCCGCCCCAGGATCAGGCCGGACACCGTCGAGGAGCGGAGGTACCAGGTGGCCATGGCCGCCGGATGCCTGGAGAGGGACACTCTGATCATACTCCCCACCGGCCTGGGGAAGACTGTGGTGGCGCTAATGGTCGCCGCCGACGTGATCTCCAAGGGGAGGAAGGTGCTGCTCCTGGCCCCCACCAAGCCGCTGGTAGACCAGCACCGCATCACGTTCTCCGGATGGCTGACGCCGGACGTCCGCATATCGTCGGTCAACGGCAACACCCCGCCGGAGCGCAGGGCCGCGGAGGCGAGGGGATGCGACATGTTCATCGCCACGCCCCAGGCCGTGGCCAACGACCTGGACGGAGGACTGTACGACCTCGATGGTTTCGGCCTGGTGATCTACGACGAGGCGCACCGCGGAGTCGGCGGATACGCATACGTGGAGGTGGCGAAGCACAACTCCAAGGCCATCTCCATGGGCATGACCGCATCCCCGGGGAGCAGCCACGACAGGATTATGGAGGTCTGCCGCAACCTGTGCTTCACCCGCATCGACATGCGCACCGACGACGACCCCGACGTGTCGCCGTATGTGTTCGACACCAAGGTGGACAGGGTGGAGGTCACCCTGCCCCCGGATCTGAGGTCCATATCCGATTCGCTCACCGCCCTGCAGGCGGAGTACGCCAAGGAGCTGGTCTCCATGGGCCTGATGGACCCCTACCGCCCGCCAACGATGAGCCACCTGCTCCAGGTGGGGGCCGCCCTGCAGACGAAGATCAGAGGGGACGAGAAGTCATCCTACGTTTACCGCGGCCTGGTGGCGCAGTCCATCGCCGTCAAGCTGGGACACGCCATCGGACTGGTGCAGACCCAGGGGATGACGGCCTTCAGGACCTACGCGGACCGCCTCTCTGAGGAGGCGGCGGGAGAGGCGGGCAGCCGCAGCTCCAGGGAATTGGTGGAGCGCCCGGAGTTCAGGGCGGCCCGCCGCATCGCGGCAGGCTCCCGCACCGAGCACCCCAAGCTCTCCAGGGCCATGAGCCTGGTGAGCATGGCCCTGGCCGACGACCCGGGATCGAAGGTCATGGTCTTCGCCCAGTACCGGGACACCTGCGACCTGATCGCAGCCAAGCTCTCCGGCATACCGGGCGCCAAGGTGGAGAAGCTGGTGGGCCAGTCCAAAGGCGGGCTCAGGCAGAAGGAGCAGGTGGAGATGCTCTCGCGCTTCAGATCCGGGGAGACCAACGTACTCGTGTGCACGTCGGTGGGCGAGGAGGGCCTGGACGTCTCCAGCACCGACCTCGTGGTCTTCTACGAGCCCGTGCCCTCCGAGATCCGCACCATCCAGCGCAGGGGGCGCACCGGCAGGAGGAGCGACGGGAGGGTGGTGGTCCTGGTGGCCAGGGACACCATTGACGAGGCCTTCGAGAGCACCAGCGCCAAGAAGGAGGAGCGGATGCTGGCCCGCCTGCCGAAGCTGAACAGCGAGCTGGAGCGCACCGTCAGCAGACCCGCCCCCAGAGGGCAGAGGCGCCTGGGCGACTACTGAGCCAGCAGTGGAAAGCTTATAACCGTCACCGCGGTTCACGGAGCATGCTCTACTCGGAGATTGCAGACGTCTTCGGAAGACTGGAGGCCACCGGAAGCAGGCTGGAGATGACGTCCATACTCGCTGAGTTCTTCGGGAGGCTGGAGCCTTCCGAGCTGAGGAACGTTATATACCTCTCCCAGGGGAGGCTGCACCCGGACTTCTACCCCATCGAGCTGGGCATGGCGGACAGGTTGGTGCTCAAGGCCGTCGCCAAGGCCGCCGGGTACCCGGAGGAGGAGGCCGAGAGGATCTGGCAGAAGGAGGGGGACCCGGGCATAGTCGCCGAGGACCTGATCTCCAGGAAGAGGCAGCGCACCCTGTTCTCCGAGACCCTGACCCTGGAGGCCGTGGTGGAGGGGCTGACCGAGATAGAGCGCTCCGACGGGAAGGACTCGCAGAGCCAGAAGATGAAGATCCTGTCCCGTCTGCTCAGCAACTCCGAGCCGGAGGGGGCGAAGTACCTGTGCAGGATAGTCACCGGCAGGATGAGGACCGGGGCATCCGCCATGACGGTGCTGGACGCTCTGGCGGAATGCTTCGCCGACAAGAGCGCCAGGCCGGAGATCGAGAGGGCATTCAACGTGACCTGCGACATGGGCCTGGTGGGCGAGACCCTCGCCCGCGGAGGCATGGCCGCCGTGTCGGAGATGAAGGTCTCCGTCGGGAGCCCGATAAAGGTGATGCTGGCAGAGAGGCTGCCCTCCCTGCCGGAGGTGATGGCCAGGATGGACGGCAGATGCGCCATGGAGTTCAAGTACGACGGCATGAGGATCCAGGCTCACATATCGGAGGGCGGAGCCGTCCTCTACTCCAGGAGGCTGGAGAACCTCACCGGCAACTTCCCCGACATCGCCGAGCACCTGTCCTCCGCCCTGAAGGGGAAGGAGGCCATCATCGAGGGGGAGTGCGTGGCGGTGGACCCGGAGACCGGGACCCTCCTGCCGTTCCAGACCGTCACCCACCGCAGGAGGAAGCACGGCATGGACTCCGCCGTCAGGGACATCCCCGTCAGACTGTTCATGTTCGACATGCTCTTCCTCGACGGGGAGGACATGACCCAGACCCCTTACGCCGAGAGGAGGCGGGTCCTTTCGGAGTCCTTCTCAGAGGACCCTCTGCTCACACTCACCACCATGGAGGTCGTGGAGAGCGAGGCGGAGGCGGAGGAGTTCTTCGACAGGGCCATCGCATCCCGCTGCGAGGGCGTCATGGCCAAATCCCTGTCCGACGCGTCGGTGTACCGCGCAGGCTCCAGGGGGTTCCTATGGATCAAGTACAAGAAGGACTACCATCAGGCCCTCACGGACACCTTCGACCTGGTCGCCGTGGGAGCCTTCTACGGCATGGGCAAACGCGCGGGGAAGTACGGCGCGCTGCTGATGGCATCTCCGGACACCGAGACCGGCAGGTTCTGCACCGTGTGCAAGCTGGGCACCGGGTTCGACGACGCCTTCCTGGACGCCCTGCCGGAGATGCTGGAGCCTTACAGGACGGAGTCGTGCCCGAAGTCGGTGGAGGCGAGGATGGTCCCCGACGTGTGGTTCGAGCCGGGTCTGGTGCTGGAGGTGGCCGGGGCGGAGATAAGCGTCAGCCCCATACACACCGCCGCATGGGGCTGGGTCAAGGACGATGCCGGGATCGGCATCAGGTTCCCCCGCTACACCGGGAGGCTCAGGGACGACAAGGGCCCCGACGCCGCCACCAGCGTACAGGAGATCTTCGGCATGTACGAGATGCAGGGCTCCGATCGCGCGTGACGGGCGCGATACCTTTATATGAAGGGGTCCGAATGGGGGCCGCATGGAATTCTACCTTGCCGAAAAGACCGACAGGTCGGTCACGCTGAAGTTCAAGGGCATCGACACCACTCTCATCAGCCCGATAATGGATGTGCTCGACAAGGACGACGATGTCAGGATCGTGAGGTACATCAACACCCACCCGGAGCTGGACGACCCCGCCCTGGTGGTGGAGACCCGCGAGGGCGACCCCGTCGAGGCGGTCAGGAAGGCGGCCATGGCGGTCTCCGAGTACTTCGGCACCGTCAACCAGTGAACATGTACCGCGCATGCAGGACCGCCGAAGCCGGCGTCGGCATGCTCTACTATCTGACGGACACCGACGGCACCGGCGGGAGGCTGAAGGCGGATGCGGAGGATTTCGTGGTCCGCGAGGTATCCGAAGGCCCGGCCCCCTCCGACAGCGGGAAGTACACCATCGCCACCGTCACCTCCAGGAACTGGGAGACCAACCGCCTCATCAGGATGATGGCGAAGGCGATGCACATCTCCAGGGAGCGCATCGGCTACGCCGGGACCAAGGACAAGCGGGCGGTCACCTCCCAGAGGATGTCTTTCGAGTGCCCCCCTTCCGCCCTTTCGGGAATTGACCTGAAGGACGTCTCCGTTTCGGACATCTACAGGTCCGACCGGCAGATCCGCATGGGCGACCTGTCCGGCAACAGATTCTCCATCACAGTCAGGGAGATCGAGGCGGATGATGCGGAGGCGCTCGTGACGGAGTCCGTGGGCATCATCGGCGAAGCGGGCGGGTTCCCCAACTACTACGGCGTCCAGCGCTTCGGACCCGCCAGGCCGGTCACACATCTGGTGGGCGAGCGGATCGTCAGGGGGGACCTGAGAGGGGCCGTGGAGACGTACCTCGCATTCCCGTCGGAGTTCGAGGGAGAGGACGTCTCCGAAGCCAGGAGGATGCTGTCCCGCTGCGGAGGCGACTATTCGGATGTGGACGGCCTGCCGAAGATGATGGGGTACGAGAGCATCCTGGTGTTCCACCTCAAGAAGAATCCGGGTGACTGGGCCGGTGCTATATCGGAGCTGCCCTCCGGCCTGCAGATGATGTTCACCCATGCGTACCAGTCCTACCTGTTCAACCTCATGCTCAGCGGCAGGATGGCCGCCGGAATGCCCCTCGACCGTCCCGTGGAGGGGGACACGGTGATACCCGTGGACGCCGCCGGGGTGCCGATCCACGAGGAGCCGTCGAAGGTCACCTCCAGGAACATCAGGCTGGCGGAGAGGCAGGTCGCCAGGGGCAGGGCGTACGTCGCCGCATCGGTCTTCGGCAGCGACGGCATGCTCTCCGACGGCGACATGGGGAAGATCGAGAGGTCCGTCCTGGAGAAGGAGAAACTGTCCCCGGAGGACTTCGTGGTCCCCGGCCTCCCGCACTGCTCCGCATCCGGGAGCTGGAGGGAGGTCCTGTGCAGGGCGGAGGACCTCAGCGTGTCCTTCGACGAAGACAGCTACTCCGCATCGTTCTACCTCACCAAGGGCAACTACGCCACCTGCCTGATGCGGGAGCTGATGAAGACCGAGATGAACCGCTACTGAGAGAGCATCTTCGCGGTGCGTGCCGTGTAGACACCCACGCTGTACCTGTCCATCACGGTGAATATCCCCGCATCCGTGCCGCGTATGGCGTCGGCCACGGCCTCCACCTCCTTGGAGAACGCTATGGGATCCTCGTCCGCCGTGAGGGCGAAGTTGATGTATGCCTGGAGGCGGCGGACCTCCGCGAAGCCCAGGTCGGGCATGACCGCGGAGATCGCCTCCACGGGGACCGCCGGCGATGCCTCTATGCCCGTGAGGCCGGAGCCCACTATCACCTTGAAGGAGCCGTCCTCCATCTCCTTGAAGAAGTCGTCCCCGGGATTGATGAAGGGATACCTCTCGGGCACGCAGAGGTACGCGTACGCCCTCTCGGCGGTCTCGGCGGGGATGCCTGCCGGACGGTAGACCGACGGGTCATCAACCCTCCTGCCGGGAGGGGCGGCCCCGAACAGCCTCTCCGCCGCGGCCTCCACCTCCTCGCGGGTGGGGACCACCCGGACCTCGTCCGGAGCATCCACTGCCTCCCATTCCTCCTCCGCAGGAGGCTCCGGGACCTCGTCCGGAGGAGGCTCCTCTGCCTGCACCGCCTCTGCAGGCCCGTCGGGGGCCGGCTCGGTGCTCCCGACCGTCCCGATGCCGAACAGCGAATCCGCCCGCGCGCCCTCGCCGACATCCCTCAGAGCCGATGCGTAGGACATCAGGTCGTCCG
This sequence comes from Candidatus Methanomethylophilaceae archaeon, assembly GCA_944321505.1. GTDB lineage: Archaea > Thermoplasmatota > Thermoplasmata > Methanomassiliicoccales > Methanomethylophilaceae > SIG5. The sequence continues at coordinate 31,308 of CALULN010000021.1, forward strand.
GGTCCCCCACCGAGTCCCGTATCATGTCGTACAGGGACAGCAGCCCTTCCGCATCCCTGTGCCAGCTGTAGATCTCCGCCCTCATCATAAGGGCCTCCTCGTCATCCGGGTGCCTGGATATTATGCCGTCCAGCAGCGGCCCGGCACGGTCGCGGTCCCCCAGCCTCATGTGCACGCGGCACAGGCCCATGGCGGCATCTCTCGAGTCCGGGTCGGACCTCATGGCCGCGAGATAGCTGTCTGCGGACGGGCGGTAGAGCCCCAGCTCGAACTCCAGATCCCCTTTCTCGATCATCAGGGGCGCATCGGCGGCGCCTGCTGCCACCGCCCCGTTGAACGATCCGAGAGCGGAGATGCCGTCACCGCATGCCAGCTGCGCCCGGGCGAGGACGCGGAGCATCCCCGGATCGGACGGCGCCACATACCTCCCCCGCTCCGCCGCGTACAGCGCCTCCTGCAGGTTCCCGGCGTCCAGCATCAGGCCCGACAGCATGATGTAGGCCTCCGGATCCTCCGTGCCGGAATTCACCGCCGCCCTCAGCAGCGTGACCGCGCGGGCGTCGTCGCCGGAGGACAGGGCGTCGCGGACCTCGTCCATGGACGGAGCATCCGGGACATCGTGCACGATGGCCGGCTCCGGCTCGCGGAACCTGGACATCAGGGTTTCGGCGCGGTCGCCCTCGCCCGATGAGATGTATAGAGCGGACAGCTCCTCCGCCGATTCCCTGTCATCAGGGAATGCCCCGGTCAGCACCTCGTACGCGCCTATCGCCTCGTCCAGCGTCGCATAGCGCGAGTAGAACAGCGCCCTGCCGCGGAGGGCTTCCCTCGAATCCGGGGCGTGTCTGCACAGATCGTCGATGAGCCTCCTGCCGTCGTCGGCCTTGCCTGTCTCGGCATTCACGAAGGCCAGGTCCACGGCGGCGTCGGGGCGCCATCTGTCCGCGGCCAGTATCCTCGTGCAGAGGTCGGCGGCATGCTCGCTGTCGCCCGTGTGGCGGCAGATGTCCTTCTGCATGGTGAGCATGTCCAGGTCGCCGGGGCGCATCCGCAGGGCCTTGTCCAGGAACGCCAGGGCCTCGCCGTACATGCCCGCCCTTACCAGTAGCCTGGCCTTCATGACCAGAGGCTCCGGGTCGTCCGGAGCCATGGATATGACCCTGTTCACGGACTTGACGGCCCCCTTGACGTCGTCCAGCTCCTCCTGCACCAATGCCTTGGAGGTCCAGTACTCGGGATTCTCCAGGTCCAGTATGATCGCGCGGTCGAAGGAGCTCTGGGCCGCCAGCAGGCTGCCGGACCTCATCTCCGACAGGCCCTTCGAGTACCATACCGCTGGGTCGTTGGGAGCCAACGCGGCGACTCTGGCATATGACCCGGCGGCATCGTCGTACCTGCCGTCGGCGTACTCCGCGTTGCCGCGGATCATCCAGACCTCCGGCAGCATGCCGTAGATGTCGTCGTAGTCGTCCACGAAGCGGCAGAGTGAATCGATGTCCCTGTCCGCCAGCAGACTGGTGATGATGGTGATGAATAAGCGGGAGTCCTCCTTGGCGTTGAGGGCCTCGCGGTACCCCTCCAGGGCCTCGTCCCTCCTCCCCATGGATGCCAGCAGCTCCGCCCTCCCTCTACGCAGGCCGGAGCTGCCGGGATGCTCGGAGACCATGGCGTCGTAGAGCTCCAGGGCGCGTTCGGATTCGCCCTCCGCCACCAGTATGTCCCTGCGGACCGCCAGCGGACGGATGTCCGACGGGTCGGCGGCGGATGCCCGGTCTGCGGCCTCTGCGGCCTTCCTGACCTTGCCGAGAGTCAGCAGCGCCCTGGCCTTCTCGCACAGGGCGTCCACGTCCCCGGGCATCACCTTGAGGGCCTTCGTCGCATGAGCCAACGCCGAACGGGCGTCGCCGTCGGCGTTGGCTCTGACGGCCAGCTGCAGCTCCCCGTAGCCCTGGTCTGCGCAGCGGAGGGCCATGCGCTTCACCAATGCCGTGGCGTCGGCAGGGAACCCTGCGGAGTCCAGCCTCCCTGCGGCGTACGCGTAGTCGCGGGCGTCCTCCGGCCTCACGGACACCAGAGCGGATACGGCCAGGTCCGCCTCGTGCTTCCTTCCTGCATCGAGTGCGGATGCGATCATGGCCTCCAGTACGGTGCGGTTGCCCGGATCGGACTCCAACGCCGTGCGGCAGATGTCCATGGCCGATGCGCGGTCCCCCGATTTGCGGAGGACCGTGGCCTCCTCGGCGACGGCGAACAGCCACCCGGGCTCCGCCTCCAGCGCCTCGCGGTAGGCCTCGGCGGCCTTCGGATACAGCCCGCGGTTGGCGCACATGCGGGCGTACACGACTTTGCAGAACGCATCCTCGCGGCACAGGTCGCTTCCGGAGACCGCCCCCAGGGCCTCCTCCCTGAGGCCGTCGGCCCACATGACGCAGCAGTCGTACAGCTCGGAGTACCTCCCTCCGGCGGGGCAGACGTCGGGCAGGCGCTCGCCTCTGTGGAGGGCCTGCATGCACTCGATCTGCTCCCACCCCGCATCCGGGTCGAGCTGCGACAGCCCCGGGTATATCCTGGGCTCGTCGGGATCCAGCTCCCATGCCCGGACCAGGAGGTCGAATGCGTCGGATGAGCCTGCCAGATATGCGCAGACGCCCCTGGCGGCGGTCACCTCGGCCAGACGGCCCCCGTCCCCCATTGCATCCAGAATCTCCGACGCCCTGCGGTGGTCCCCGCGCTCCAGAAGCACCCATGCAACGGATACAAGGTCCCCGGCGCCTCCCTGCATGCGGTGGACCGCGGACATGACGAGTTCGTCGAACCTATCCGGCGCACGGGCCAGCACTACCTCCGACGCTCTGGCGGTCAGAGGGCCGTCGGGCGGATCCATGGAGAGCGCCTCCTCGGCCGCCTTCATGGCCTGCGCATCGGAGGACCTGCGCCTCTTGGACGCCGGGATCGCGGAGTCGAGGGCGTCCCACAGCCTGCGATGCCTCGGATCCGACAGCATCGGCACCGGATGTTCCATGCCGGAGCATCATACTGTCCCTATATAAGAAGGGACGGAAGCGCATTGATTAAATACGACTTCGAGAATCAGGACGTTGCGCATCTGTGATCTAGGGGTTAGGATTCAAGCCTTCCAAGCTTGTTGCCCGGGTTCGATTCCCGGCGGATGCACTTCTCTCTCACCATCTGGCTCATGTTTCCGCTCCCGGCCGTTACCGCGTTCGGGAACCGGCCGTTCCATGACTGCGGCATTCCGGCCTCCATCGGCCGGATTGACAAAAGGAGAGCTGAATGCGACGGAGGGACCAAGGTCGCACTCCGCGGCTTACAACAGCACAGACACCCACGCATCGCCGCCGTAAAGACCTTCCGCATCCCCACACGGGACCGCGCACGGAAGCGCATGGACGGTGATATGCGAATATGATGTCGGCGTGCTTCGCAACATCATAATCGAATGATTTATATCCGGCCCGATTCTCAGGCTGGACGATGGCCGGAAGAGACGGATTCAGGATTGTCATGACGCTCGTCGGCGTCAGAGCGGTCACCGACCCGGACACGCTGTCGGTCATGGACATGCTAGCCGAGAGGGACATGTCCCTCGCCGAGCTCTCCCGCGAGATCGACGTCGCCCCGTCATCGCTCTTCTTCCAGATGGAGAAGCTCATGGAGAACGGCCTGGTCACCAAATCCAGGACCGGACAGAGCAAGAAGACCACGAGATACGCCCTGTCATGCAGGACGATCATCGAGTCGGCCCCCAGGATCGACATCAGCAGGGACGTGACCCCGGAGATCATGAAATGCATTCTCGCCTCGGACAGCGGCGTGGTCCGCTCCACCGCCCCCTGGGTGCTGGGAGCGTATATGGCCTCTATCGGCGTGGACGTGCAGACCGTCATGTACGACTACGGGAGGTTCGCCGCGGAGGTCTTCGGGGAGCGTCTCGCGGGACCGCGTCCCGAAGATGTCCTCCGCAACACCGCCGCATTCCTGAGAGAGGCGGACGGCACCGTGATCGACGTGTGCTCGGCGGAGCCTCCGACCGTGGCCATACACCCGCCCCATCACGTCTATTCCGCGAGAGGGGTCGCCGTATACGCCGGCGTCATCGCCGGAGCGCTTTCCGCCACAGGGAGCCAATGGAAGCCGGTCATCGGGGATGCGGTCTACGGCCCGTCAGGCAGTGTGAGGGTCGTCTTCGGACCTGTTGACGGCGCCTTCGACATGTCCGCCGCCCTCCGCGGCGCCAAGGAGGACGGCGAGCGCATAGGCATGTGCGTCTGCGAGGGCGGCAGCCGGACATTCGTGGTGGAATCCGATGCCCAGGTGCTGCTGCTTTCGGTGCTGGAGGAGCGCCCGATGTGCATCACGGAGATCCTGGCGAAGCTGGACATGCCCCGTTCTACCGCAGCCTCCAACCTGCAGAAGCTGCAGGACATGGGAGCCGTCGACCAGCTAGTGTCCGGCTGCGGGACCGCCTACTACTGCCTGACCTGCAACCCGGTGCTCAAGAGGCAGAAGCCCTCGGCCGAGCACGTAGACGTCAGGAACGGGATCGCAGAGCGCCTGTCGTCGGGACCCGGGGCGTTCAGCGAATGCCTGCTGATGTACTCCATGTACGCCCTCGGGCGCCTGGGGTTCGACTCCGGAGGCCTTATGCGCTGCTTCGGCAGCAGGATAGGGGACTACCTGCTGCTGAGCAGAGGGGAGACCCACTCCGACGAGGCCGCTCTGGCGGACTGGGTCGGGAAGATGGTCGGCGTGTCCATATCCGTGGTCAACGCGGTCCCCCCGGTGATCAGGGTGTCCAAGGAGACCGGGATCGGAGCATACACCCGCGCCGCCCTGATGTTCTACAGCGCAGCCCTGTCCAAGATCCTCACGGGCATCGAGTTCCATCAGTACGGGCGGACCGTGCGGATGAAGGCCACCGACGACAGGATCGTCCTCTACGAGACCATCAACCTCGTGTATCCTCCGCTACACCGTCCCGGACGGCAGGGTTAAATCACCACAACTGCGTCTTTGGTTCAGGGAGCCGCAGGACCGAATGCCGCCGCAGACCCTCTGTGTAGCGGCGAGAAGAGGCGGGAGCCGACGGAACGGTGCTCCGCGGAGGCGTGCGGCCCCGGGAGAGGACTGAGATGGCAGACGAAGCAGAGCAGGAGATCCAGGAATCTCAGGATGCCAAGAAGAAGACCAGGAAGCAGTACGTGTCCACCCACCCCGACGGCGGATGGCAGGTCAAGCTCGAGGGGTCCTCCAAGGCCACCAAGAGGTTCAAGACGAAGGCCGAGGCCGAGGAGTACGCCAAGGAGCTGGCGAAGAAGCAGGGCACGCAGGTGGTCCGCAAGAAGATGGACGGCTCGTTCCAGAAGAAGAGGTGAGGCCGCGCCGCCTCGCCCCTCATACGTCGTATGTGGGAAACGGAGGGACAGGGCGAAAGGATTAGGGATGTAGCATGGAAACCCCTGTCCCCCTCAGGCGCATTCTTTCTCAGCGCCTCTGATCACTTCATCACCCCTGCCGCATATAAGCGTCACAGGGGGAGGTGGCCGAATACCGCCGAATACCGAACTCACTTCAGCTTGTGACGGATCTTCACGGCGATGCCGCGCCTCAGCTGCTGCATCTCCATACCGGACATCATCGCCACCCCCACGGCTACGGGCTTCCCGTCCCGGAGGACCACCACCTCCTCACCGATGCGGATGGAGGGGTCGGCGGACAGCACGCCCACCGCGAACAGATTGCCCTTGAGCTCGAAGTCCGTCATGTCCACAGTGTGGGTTCCGGCTTCCGCCAGGATGGAGGCGCCGTCCATGGTCAGGGAGAACCCTCCCCTCTCCTCGGACATCATGCACAGCTGCCTCTTCCCGCGGTTCACCTTCCAGTAGGGGAACTTGCCGACGGCGAATGTGTCTCCGTCCATGATGGCGTCCGCCACTCCGCGTCCGAACTGGAAGGTCATGGCGGCGCGGACCGTCTCCTTGCGGTCGGTCATGTAGTCGCCCGCCTCCATGCCCTCCGCCGCGCGGCGGATGGCGTCCTCCAGGTTCCGGAGGGATGCCGGGGATGTAGGGTCACCGACTACGGTCTCCTCCATGTCGCATATCCCGCGTATCAGGTCGGTGTCCTCTCCGAGATGGGAGATCACGCGGTCGTAGCCCTGGGAGACGATGTGGGAGACCAGCTCCCTGATGAACTCCCTCTCCTGGCACTTCCATTCCCCGGTGACCGGGATGTCGTAGGACCTTGCCGGATAGAATATGTCCAGCTCCCTTGGGACGGCCCCCAGGGGGGATGTGACTATCACTTCGTGCACCACGGTCTCGATGTCGGAGAAGTGGATCGCCGACGCGAACCTGCGGTGGGTCTTGGATGTGTGGTAGGGCTTCTTGGCGGAGCAGGGCAGCAGCACCAGGATGCGCTTGTGGGCGGGCTTGCGGTACTCCGTCAGGATCCTCTCCCGATACCTCAGGACGTCGGGCCTCCTCAATGACTGGGTGGTGTTGCAGCAGAACCTGCCTCCGCAGGTGTCGGCCGCCTCCTCCTGGTATGCGTATCCGACCCTGTCGAAGACCCTGAGCGCCGCAACAGACGACGGCGACGAGGCGGAGCGCTGGTCCACCAGCTCCCTCAGCCTCCCGCCGCGGATGAATCTGATAACCTTGCCGCACTCGCCGCGGAGGTCGGCGATGTTCTCCCCGGTGACGTCGGCGTCCTCCACCGCGATGCCCTCGGGCATGGACCTCAGCCCTGCCTGCCCGGTTACGCGGCACAGGGAGTCGTCGAAGATGTCCGCACCCATGTAGGCGAGGAGTGCCAGCGTCGACGGCTCGGCGAGTCCGGGGAGCATGAGCGCCCGGTTGGCGCCGATGGCGGACCTGAGGGCGATGACTGTGTCCACCAGCAGCCTCGGGTTCCCCCTGAGCTCGAAGGCGTCGGCCAGCACCACGCACTCTACCCCCTCGGGGAGGTCGATAACGGGAGGAAGCGGCAGACGCACCACGGCCACCGGACCGTGGACGGAGGGCGCGCATGCGGCGCCGGATGTCTGCGTCGTCTTCAGGCGGGAATCCAGAGGGGTCTCGCCGCCGAAATACGACAGAACGCGTCCGGAATCCGTCAACCTGATGTACACTGGCTCATCGCATTCGCCGTCCGTGCACGGCACCACGGCAGGGGTCGTCAGAGACGAGTCCCCGCAGGTCAGCCCGCACACCCTCCCCCGGAAGGACCGGGCGGTCACATCCAACATGCCTGACCCCATCGCGTGACACTATTAAAACCCGGAACACGCGCGCGACGCGAACCTTAAAGCGGTGTAAAGGGATAGGCGATGCATGGACCACAGGGAGTTCTACGACAAGGACATCGTCTCCATCAGGGACCTCACCAGGGAGCAGATCGAGCTCATCCTGGACCTCTCCGAGGAGATGATACCCTACGCGAGAGGGGAGAAGAAGACGCACACATTGGACGGCAGGATACTCGGCAACCTGTTCTTCGAGCCGTCCACCCGCACCAGGCTCTCCTTCGAGAGCGCCGCCCACAGGCTCGGTGCGGATGTGATAGACGTCTCCCAGATGTCCATGACCTCCATCGCCAAAGGCGAGACCCTGGCGGACACCATCAGGATGGTGGACACCTACTGCGACGTCATCGTCCTCAGGCACCCCCACGAGGGCGCCGCCCGCCTGGCCGCCAAATTCTCGGAGAACCCGGTGATCAACGCCGGAGACGGCGCCGGCTCCCATCCGACCCAGACCCTGCTGGACCTCTTCACCATGAGGAGGGAGAAGGGCTCCCTCGACGGACTGAACATCGTGCTTGTCGGCGATCTGAAGTACGGAAGGACCGTGCACTCCCTGGCCGACGCCCTCACCATGTTCGGCGCCAAGCTCACCTTCGTGGCCCCGGAGTCCCTGCAGATGCCGGCGGACATCATGGAGCACCTCAAGGCCAAGGGATGCAACCCCGTGCAGACCGACGACCTGGAGAGCACCATCGCCGACGCCGACGTCCTCTACGTCACCCGCATCCAGCGGGAGAGGTTCCCGGATCCTGCCGAGTACAGCAAGGTCGCCGGGACGTACCGCATCGACAACGCCATGCTCAGGGAGGCCAGGAACGACGCCATCGTCATGCACCCCCTCCCCAGGATCGACGAGATCGCTCCCGAGGTGGACGGCACCGAGCATGCCAAGTACTTCGAGCAGGCCTTCAACGGCATCCCCGTGAGGATGGCTCTGCTCTGCTCCATACTCGGAGGTGAGATCTGATGGAGGATTTCAAGATAACACCGATCAGGAACGGCACAGTCATCGACCACATCACCGCCGGCCAGGCGCTGAACGTCCTGAAGATACTCAACGTGAACGAGAACACCATCAACTCCACCATCAGCGTGGCCATGCACGTGAGGTCCCAGAAGGGCTACATGTGGAAGGACATCATCAAGATCGAGGACCGCGAGCTGGACCCCAAGACCCTGGACCAGATCGCGCTGCTGGCGCCCAACGCCACCATCGCCATCATCCGCGACTTCTACGTCGCCGAGAAGTACAAGGTGAAGCTGTACGACAGAGTGTTCGGACTGGCCAGGTGCAGCAACCCCGACTGCATCACCAACAAGGGGGAGCCGGTGGAGACCGAGTTCATCGTCACCTCCAGGGACCCGCCCGCCCTCAGGTGCGCCTACTGCGACAGGATGCTGACGAACATCTCCGACAACCTGATATGAGGCTGATCGTCGTCACCGGCATGCCGGGCTCCGGCAAGGAGGAGTTCCTGACGGTCGCATCGTCCATGAGCATCCCCTTCGTCAGGATGGGGGATGTGGTCAGGGAGGCCTACGCCGTCCGCGGAGATGAGGACAGAGGCCTCTCCGTCGGCCAGTTCGCCGCCAGGGAGAGAGAGCGCTTCGGCGCCAACATCTGGGCCCGGAGGGTGCTGGACATCGTGGACGACCGCCTCTGGCTCATCGACGGCTGCCGCAGCATGGACGAGGTGAAAGCGTTCCGCGAGCTGGCGGACGACGTGGAGATCGTGGCCATACACGCCCCTCCCTCCCAAAGGTATGCCAGGCTGGTGGCCCGCCACAGGGATGACGCTCCGAAGGACATACGCGAGTTCGAGGAGCGGGACCTGAGGGAGATGGGCTGGGGGATCGCCGGGGTGATCTCCCTGTCGGAGCATATGCTGGTGAACGACGGCTCCCTCCCGGATTTCAAGATGGATGCGGGCGACCTGCTGGAGAGCCTCAGATGAGGTTCGTCATCACCACCCTCTGCGGCGGCAAGGCGCAGATGGCCGCCTCCAGGGAGTACATGGACCTGGACATGGCCAGAGCGGAGGAGTGCCTGGCGTCGATAGGACGGGTCAAGACTGCCGACGACATGATGATCGTCGCGGAGTGGAACGGGATGGAAGTCACACTGTACCCTCAGGGGAAGGTGATGTTCCACCCCCTGACTGACAAATCCAAGGCAGCCGAGTACGCTTCCGAGATTCTTTCGAAGGTGGTCTGACGGATCCCCTTGTGCAGGCGGCGGCCTCCGCCGCTCTGGCGATGGTGCTCTCGGTGATGTGCTACGGGCTGAGGCTCCTCACCAAGGGGGGATGCGTTTCGGCCGCCATCGTCGGATTCGCCATCGGCGGGTTCGGAGGCCTGGACTGGCTCCTCCTCCTGATACTGTTCGCGCTGCTGGGCTTCGCGGCCACGAGGCTGGGGTTCACCAGGAAGCGGGACATGGGGGTCCAGGAGGGGAAACGCGGGGAGCGCGGATACAGGAACATCCTGGGCGTGGGGATCCCGCCGGTGATAGCGGCTGTCCTGTGCTTCCTGTTCCCGGAGCACAGTCGGGTGTTCGCCATGATGTACATAGCCACCGTCTCGGTGGCAGCGGCGGACACCGCGGGGAGCGAGCTGGGAGTGAGGGACCCGAAGGTCTGGCTCATCACCACCCTGAAGCCCACGAAACCCGGCACCAACGGCGGAGTGTCCGTCAAGGGCACGATCATCTCGCTGGCCGCGGCGGCGGTTGTGTCGGCAATCGGCTATGCGGCCCTGTTCCGCACGATGGACGCGTGGGTGCTGATCCCCATTGTCTGCGGATTCATTGGATGCCTGCTTGACAGCCTGGTGGGCGCAACCCTGGAGGACGGGGGGTACGTATCCAAGTACGGCAACAACTGCATCACCGGGATCGCCGGAGGGCTGATGGCCACAGCCATGATGCTGTTGCTCTCATGACCGTATGCGCAAGAACGCCACTATCGCCACCGGACTCCTCCGGCCCTTCAGGAACCACTGCCCACACTGTATGAATGGCGCCGGGAACGGGAAGTCACACTTCTGTATGTACGCAGAATCGTGAACCGTCCGGCGGATTCATAGTCGTTCATGAGTCGAAAGCCGATAACCTGCCGCCCAGCATCAGCCGGTAACAGCTTCACGCACGTCATCCAAGGGCATTAAGACACGTCACGGACCATAAGCCATCAACCATAGAGTCTGAGTCCAATTTGAACTGAACTGCTTATGCTGAGTCCAGCTCACTCAGAATCTTTCACCGCCTGTACTTTTCCGCCCCGAGTGTCTTCTCTATCTCCGCCAGCCTCTCCACCCTGTCTTCTACGGACGGGTGCGTGTCAAGGAGGGAGCACAGAAGCCTGCGCCTCCTCCTTCCGAAGGGATTAACGATCCAGAGGTTCGCGGCAGAGGCATCCCCGTAATCGTTGGCTTCTCTGCCGCACCACTCATCCAGCTTCACCAGGGCGCGCGCCAGTGCCATGGGCTTCCCGGTCATATACGCCGCCGATTCATCCGCACCGTACTCCCTGTTCCTGGACACGCCGAACCTCATCAACGCAGCCGCAGACGGAAGAGCGACTGCCATCACAAGACAGACCAGCATCACCGGTATCGCGATAGCCAGCACGATCAGGAAGAGTATGCCGTTACCGCCGGATCTCGTATTGGATCCCATGCCGAGCGATGCCAATAGCATCACTCCTACACCACCCATGGCGATTGCGGAGACCGTGAGCAGTTTGGCGCTGATGCGGGCGGTGCCGTTGACCGCCGTGTCCCGATTGACGATATGGGAGATCTCATGGGCCATCACCCCCTCCAGCTCCTCGTCGGACAGCAGCCTCATAAGAGGAGCGGTAGCAGCCACCATCGCATCGTCCGGACCCCTGCCGAGGGCGAATGCGTTAGGATAATCGACGTCCAGGACGAACACCTCCGGCATCGGGACCCTTTCCTTTTCGGCCAGCCTCTGCACTATGCTGTAAAGACGGGGCTCGGTGTCGGCTGTGACCCCCTTGCCCCTGAGCTTCTCCACCAGCGGCTTTCCGCTCTGCACGACAGCGTAGACGGAGCATGCGATGGCAACCATCAGAAACAGTGCCATGCCGTACTTCCATCCGGAGCCTCCGGTGAAGAAATAGGTGACGGCAAACCCCAGAAGTGCGCCGACGATGGTGTAGGTGACCACGGTGATGCCGAGGATCAGAACGGTGCTCTTCGTGCACTGATCCATATCACTCGTCCTCAGACCCATCCTCAGTGACAGAATCGTCTCCACCCGCAGACGGTTTCCCGTTCTCCTGCCTCTCTTGCGGGAGGGGTTCTTGCGGTACGTTAGCAAACGATTCCGGGCCCCGGATCTCGCCTGGTTGGTCGTCAGCCATCGTTTCCTCCTGTATCGCCGATTCGAAACAGCGGATTCCGGCTCATCCAGATGGGCCTCGTGCTCCCCCTCTTGAGCTGGCACCTCACACTCGTCTCTTTCGGGCATGGAAGCTTCCGGTATCGAGGGCGATTTCGGCACATCATTATCAATGATCGGTTCGGATTCGGGGATCCCATCCGATTGACCGTCTGCAACGGGGTCCTTTTGTTCCACCGACTCAAGAGCTGCTGCTTCAGACCCATCCTGAGGAGCTGCACCGACTTCCTCTGCGGGCGATGCATCGCGTTCCTGATCCTCCGAAACTAGAGGTGCGGGAATCACCGGCGGCTCTGAAACATCGATATCAACGGCAGGTTCCGGATTACGGATTCCACCGGATTGGTCATCGGCCGCCGCCTCTTCGGATTCCAGAGAGCTGACATCCGCAGTATGCGATTCATCCTGTGGAGCAGTATCATCCCCCACCTCGGGCAGCGGTCCATCATCCTGCTTTGCGGATGCGGGCTCGTTGAGCTCACTGTCTGAAGCCGATTCCGGGTCGGATACGTCATCGATTACGATCTCGCCCTCCTCAGGCCCCGCTTCTACATACCGAACCTCTGTAGATTGCTGTACATTCTGCGATTCTGCTTCCTCAGCGCCTCTGACGATTTGATCTGGACCCGGGAGCTCGATGACGTCAGGCAGAGGCGCATCGTTCTCCTGAACAGGACCGGCTTCCTCGGAACCGTCCTGCTCATCGGATTCCCGACTGCCCGTATCGCGTGAACCGTCAGCCTCCTGTACATCTGTGTCTACGGTTTCTCCGGCACCCGTTGCGCCCAAGGATGAATCCGCCCCCGGATCATAACGGTGAATCGAGAGCCGCTCCGGTACGTCATCATATGCTCCATCCTTGAAACGGCATCCGATGCCCTCCACACGTTTCACGCACATATCCAGCGACTGCTGATTGGTGGAAACGAAAATCGGTTCATACAGCTGCTCATCAACCAACTGATGACCGCGCTTGTGCCAGAGCAGCTCCACCCCGTGAGCGGATAAGTGCTTTCTCAGATCATCCGTGATGGCATCATAGAATCCTCTGTCGAATGATTGGTTGTCTTCGAGCATGTTGTTGACGTACCCGATGTACTTCAGGAAGTCTCTGACGACAGCTCTGACCTGCACCGAATCCTTGGCCTTCAGCTCAGCGGACCTCCTTCTCAGAGTCTCGTCGAGATCCCTCTCCCTGCTATTGAGGCGACTGCTGAGTGTGCTGTTTCTGCTCTGCAGCTCGGCATTCCTCTTCTGCAGCCCATCAATCCTGCTCTGCAACTCAGCCATCCTGCTCTGCAGTTCGGTTCTATCTCCCTGAAGCTTCTGCAACGTGTTCTGAAGGCTTTCGGAGTGTGCCTGACTCTTCTGTAGATTCTCGGAGAGCTCGCAGTTGTTCTTCCTCAGATCTTCTATCGCCGATTTAAGCTCAGATATCTCGGAATCCCTGTCTTCGACCTTCTTCCTGAGTGCGTCCCTATCCTCCTCCAGACTATACCTCTCACCTTCAACGGTTTTGAGTGAACGCAGCTCTTCCATCGGATCCGAATCGCTGCATCTGGGGATGACCTTGTACTTCTTCCTGGAACCGAACAAATTCACGGAACCCTGAATCATGCTTGATGCAAGACAACCCACGAGGTCATCCGGCGTTTCATAGAGATCGGTGATGAGCGATTGTGTAATTATCCTCGAACAGTTCTTGCAGCTGTATCCGTCTTTGCTAGACCTCAGATTGATATCCTTGCATCCGCAGCTGAGTTCGATCATCGCAAAATACTCGATACGAGGGGCGCTGTCGCTCTCCTTTTCGCTTTTCTTCGATTTCTTGCCCATGTATTCCACGAGTCCCATCTGCGAACGCACCCGCCTACTGCTCGTCTCCTCTCTGAGAATCGCTGCTGACCGACCGCTTGCCAAACGCCAGCTTCTTTCCCGACGGGTCCGTGACCGTCAGCTCCAGGATGCCGTTGACGTCCAGAGACATGGTTGCATACATGCGGAACCCTCTGGCCTTCCCGAGGAACTCCGGCGGGACCTGAACGGTGACCACAAGGCCGTTCTGCGTCTCCCCGGAGTTGAGATCGTACCAGTTCTCATCGAAACCGGTTCCCCGGAGATTCTCCGACTCGTAGACTATGAACGACACCCTGTTCTGATTGTCCCTCAGCGGTATGAAGCTCGAATCAGAGTCCACGACGATCATGCCGTTGTCTCCGAACCGGTCACCTTTGTAGATCATGTTGTAGATCGCATCCCTTTCTGAATGGTAGCGGGAATCGAACCCGTATGTGAGAGTGACCATATCCATGACCCTCGGCCCCATAGCGGATCCATCGGTCTGGAAGTTCATCTTGGAGAACACTGCTGCCCCCTTCGCTATGGCCTTCGAAGGTTCGTACACCATCACATCTTCGGGTCTGAAACCGGTTCTGCTGATGATCCCATCTCTTATCTGAGGCATGTTGCTGCTGCCGCCGACAAGAACGATCTTGTCAACGGAGGATCCCTCATCGAAATCTCTGGCTTTATCCACGACATCCATCGCCCTCTCCAAGAGATGAGCTGTGCAGTCCTCGAACTCCCTGCGGTTGATGCGGACGAAACGGTCCTGCCCGGCCATGCTGAACAGAACTATGGCTTCATCCATCTCGGTGAGTTCCATCTTGGCCTTGGTGACGGAGTTGTTGAACCTGGCCTCCTCCTCCTCGGTACCCGTCCATTTGCCTACGGTCTTCTCCAGGATTCTCTCCCTCAGAACCGCATCCCAGTCGTTGCCTCCCAGATTCAAATCCCCTTCCTTCGCAAGAATCCTGTACTCCATGGTGACAGGGTCGTGCTCGACGATGCTGACGTCGAGGGTCCCTCCGCCGAGGTCGAAGACCAGAATCTTCTGCGTCCCGTCGTAATGTGTGCGGACGTCTTCGCTGTACAGATATGATATCGCAGCCGCCACAGGCTCCTGGAGGATCCTGACGTTCTCCTTCGGGAGCCCGGTGATCCTCATGACGGCGTCCTGCAGGAGCTGGTTGTACTCGGAGGCCATCATCTGCCCGGCGGCGATTCCCACAGGAGCGGTGATCGTGATCATCTCGATGTCCGTGTTGCTGTACTCTCCGGACTTTATGGCTGCGGACTTGATCTCACTGATGAGGAACGTCAGGTACTTCTCGATGACCTCGCTGAGGGTGTACTCCTTCCCGCCGCTGGACACAGTCTTCCCCAGATTCGCCGGGTCCTCCCTGACGGTGCGCTTCATGTAGCGGATGATGTCTGCGGAATGGCGGAGCGCTTCCGCGGTTGTGCAGTCCCTCCCGTACAGCTCCTTCCCCTTCTCGGCGGAGTACATGAAAAGCGAGGGCACCCCCATGCCTTCGTGGTCCTTGATGAAGTTGGTGACGGGGATGAGTCCGCTCATGATCGCAGCGCTCGAATAACAGGTGCCGAAGTCTATGCCGACTATCATCTTGAATCCTCATACGGTCCTATGTGTGCATAGATATATGGAAAAAGTCTAATACCGTCACAAAATCCTTCTTACCATGCACGTGCACATAGCCACGGCGGGCCAGGCGGTGGAACCGGTGGTCAAGGCGTTCAACGCCATCCCGGGGATCGATAAAGTGTACCTGCTGTGCAGCAACCCCTTCAGAGAATCGGCGATGCATCTGGAGAGCTTCTTCCAGGCGGCGATGGTGCCCGTAGAGACCAGGTATGTGGACGGGTTCGACTTCCAGGGGATGGTGGATGCCATCTACGCCATCTTCGAGAGGGAAGGCGGGAAAGGAACCGATTTCTCCATCAACATTACAGGCGGAACCAATCTGATGGCCGCATCCGCCTGCTCCACGGCGTTCTTCGTAGGCGCCAGGATCTGCTATGTGCTCCGCAGCCCGGAGAAGACCGCATCCGAGCAGCTCATCTGGATACCGACGCCGAGCATCCCGGACCTGCACCGCGTCAAGGGCAAGACCCGCGAGATCCTGTCCTACATCATGGAGAGGACCAGGGACGGCGGGGCGGTGACTTCCACGCAGATCGACTCCGACTTCGGATACGGGAAGCAGGCGGTGTCGTATCACGTCAGGGTGCTGGTCGAGGAGGGCCTGGTGGAGAAGGTCCGCGGCATGACCGGGGACGGCAGGGTGGACAACAGGATGAACGCCCTGAGGATCACCGGACAGGGACGGCTGGTGGCAAGCTGGCTCTCCGAATGATCAGAGGGTGTTGGCGATCATCACACCCTGGGACGTCAGCACCAATGCGCACCTGCGGCCGTCCACCTTCCCGTCTGAACCGATATACTCAGACTTCTTCAGGAGACCGTCGTTCACCAGGATCCTGATGTGGTATCCGGCCTTCTGTTTGTTTATGCCGAACTGCTGTGCCACATCGGACCCGGTGGCCACCGCCCCGTCGTCCCTACAGCGGAGGATGTAGCGCAGTATCTCCTTGGTCAAATCACGATAGCCGCTCACATCTACGGTCTTCGGCGCGGTGATCTCGATGACCTGCCGGTCGATGGGGCCGTCACCGTTCAGGGAGTAGTAGATCTTGGCGCGGATGTAGTAGGCGCTGTAGCAGGTTGCCGCCGCCATAAGGTTGGTGCCGGCGGTGATGTTCACCGAGTACTCCACATCACGGCCCTTGGTGCCCTCGAAGATGGAGTAGATGGTGGTGACGATCCCCATGAAATCCGAGAAGGGGATGATGCGCAGCGATATGGACGGTATCATGCAGGAGAGGGTGTCCCTGATGCCCTCGGCCGTCCTCTGGGACTCCTCATGGGTTGTGTGCAGAAGGTAGAGTGAGTCTATCCCGGACAGCTTGCTGACCACCTTCATGATGGGTTCCTTGGTGAACCCTACCGGGGTAATGTGAATGTGCATACCCCTTTCCCCCCTCACACCGCGATGGCATCCTCGGGGGAGATTCCCCAGCCCGTCTTCCTAACCATTGATGGTAAGACGTTCAAGTAGACATATATCTGAATTGAATGACGGTCAAAATATTTACATTACCATATCCGTCTCAACCGCACATGCGGACGATGTCCCCGATGAGCTCCCCCTCCTGAGCCCTCCAGAACTCCGTATCGCATACCAGCACCAACCTTCTCTTCGCTCTGGACAGGGCTGTGTTGATCACCTTGAGGCCGATATTCCCCTCGTCCGTCCTGCGGGAGCTGGAGAAGCGCAGATCCTTCTCGGCTTTCTTATTGGCTCTCCCGTCGCAGACCGAGACTATCACCGTGTCCCACTCCCTGCCCTGGGACTTGTGTATGGTGAGCACATGGTCGCCTATCGTGCGACCGATCCTCTTGATCTCGGATACCTGATCCCTGTAAGCGGCCAGCACCACATAGTCATCGTCGTTGGCCAGCCTGTTGGCTCTGATGTAGTCGCACACCGCCTGAGCCTCCGGCTTGTTGATTCTGAGGCTATTGCCTTTGGAATCCTTCGGGAACTCCTCCGTACGGGCATCGATGATCACGATGTCCAGCGATTCCGAGGCGCTGTCCATCCCAGTGCCGTACACGTGACCGGCCAGCACCTCCGCCATGTTGGATCCGAACCTGTACGTCCTCTTCAGCATGGTGTGCGCGGTGAACGGGAAATCCGGCTCTTCGAAATGCCGGTACATGCGGGCAAGAGCGTCCATGGAACCGTCGAAGTAATGGTCCATGTAGAGCGCGGACATGTCCCACAGGAAATTGCAGCGCTTGTCGCCGCCGTCATCGATCCACTCCAGAAGGTCCTCCCTCTTCAGCTCGCAGACCGGCGGCAGCTGCATATGGTCCCCCAGCATGGCTATGGGCACACCGAGCGTGAACAGCGACGCGGCCTGGATGCTGTTGCAGTAACCCGCCTCATCGACGAACACCCTGTCTACATCCAGCTTCTTGCGGCCATTGGACTCCCGCGGTCCAAATGAGATGATGAACCGGGAGAGCGTCATAGCCACCACTTTGAATGTGCTGAGGTCCCCGGTCCTGTCCCGCGGGCGGATCCTATCGATTTCCACATCCAGCTCGGCGATCTCCTTCCTGATGCTGTCACCGCCCACCTCCTTCAGTTCATCCAGATAGTCGGTGCGGTCGTGGTCATACAGCAGTTTGCGGATGAACGACGCATACTCCGCCACATTGCTTCTGGTGACCCTCATGGCGTTCACGGAGTACCGGTCGTCCCGGCGCATGGCATCCAGAACAGGAGCCAGCTTCTTCCAGATCCTGTCCCTGCCGGCATCATCGGCGGCCGAGATGCGCTCCGCATCCCCGACGGCGTCATCGCAGACCCCCCTGAGGGACTCGTACTCCCCCTCGAGGAGCACACGGGAGAGATGGCGGTGCCTGCCGACCTTCTCGGCATGCTGCTTCTTCAAGCCCTTGTCCTCACATACATACGGGAACTCCCTGGCGAAATCGGATGTGGGAGTCCCAACCCTCAGCACATCCTTCTGCGGGTCTATGATCCCTTTGATCTCCGGTTTGGACGAGAAAGCCTTGAGCAGCCCTCTGAGCACCTGTTCCAAAGCGACGTTCGTAGGCGCTATGACGGCGATGCGCTCGCCGTGGGAGATGGACTCGCATATGGACGTTGCCAGCACCGACTGGGTCTTGCCGGAACCCGGGACACCCCACACATACGAGAGGGGATTGGACAGCACAGATCTGACGGATGCCTCCTGCTCCTCCGAGATGCCGAAAGCGGCGATGATCCCGCTGTCGCGGTACACATTGGGGGCAGGAGGGAAGCGCATGTAGTCTCCATAATCGACGAAGAACGATTCCGTGCGCTCTGCCAGCCATTTCGTGTCAGTGAACAGTAGTATGTCACCGGGTTCGGACTCCAGAGCCTCCCGCAATTCGTTACTCGGATACAACTTTATCGTCCTGGCAGTGCGGTTGTAGCTGTCGAAACTCACCTGCGAGCCGGAGAACTCCTTCCCGTCCACGATGATGCCGAGGGAATCGTCCACCTGCATCTGATATTTCATTTTGAGGATGAATCCGAAGGACGACGGCTCCGCTTTGATCACTTCGTTGGTGAAACGGGCCGTCTTCGGTTTGACTTCCTGCTCCTCCTGCAGCGCCGACCTGAATCCGCTGCTCGCCAGGATGCAGATGTCACCAACAATGCCCTCGCCGGACGAAGCGGTCAGTGTGCATGGCCTCCGGCTCTCAGGCCGCTGTGCCGGATCCACCGCCGGACCTGCTCCGGCTTTCGGGGATGACGCATTGGTAGCCCCGTTCGCCGGGACCCCTGCCCCCTGAGGCTTCGATGCGGTCGGTTCGGACGGTGCTGTGGCGGCATCGGATCCGTCCATGGATGAGATGAGAACACCAAGCAGCTTCTCCAATTCGTCGGTGACGCCCAGTGACAGCATCTCAGACGCATTGATCATAGAC
Organism: Candidatus Methanomethylophilaceae archaeon; assembly: GCA_944321505.1. Lineage (GTDB taxonomy): Archaea > Thermoplasmatota > Thermoplasmata > Methanomassiliicoccales > Methanomethylophilaceae > SIG5. The sequence goes on from CALULN010000021.1 coordinate 50,469, forward strand.
AATATGGGCTCCATCGCCCGATGCAGGTTATAATCAACATGCCCGCTATGGGAGACGGCATTCCTGATATTCCGGATGCGCTGTAACGGGGGGACGGCTTGCTTGGGAAGATCTGCTGGGATGAGCTTCATCTCTTCGATGATCTTCAGACAGGAAATGACGTCCATGTATGTGCGCACCGTATCGTTGCCTACATCCGTGGATACCGGGATGTCGCGAGAAAGATGGCATTCAAACCTCTTCGGCACGATCTCGTCGGCCCACCACGAGGTTCCATAACGGAAGCTCATCTCCGAGATGATGTAATCCTGCAGACCGATCTGGAAGGTATCCAGAGCACGGCGGACGAGTTCCTTGTTGTTCAGCTCGGGTCTAGAGGGCATCGGATCAGCCGGCCCTGGATTCCCATTCGAAGTCATTAACCTGGCGCAACGTCCGTCACGCCGAATGCTGTTGCGGCCATCATGTTCCGCACCCGAGCCCTTAGCCGGCATACCCATCTGCACCCTCTCCGAGAACAGTCTCTGACCGACCGCTGCGTAGATATTTATTCAGTCTTCTGGACAGTCAAAACATCAATGTTACCTTACCCGCCCTGGACTCCGACAGAACGGACCGTCTGCCACACCTGCAGGCAATGATGATATCACCACAAAGCATCCAAGACCTGATGAGAGCGATTCCCATCGGTGTGGATGACTTCCGGGAGATAATGGAGGCTGACGGATACTACGTCGACAAGACGGCGCTCATCGACCACCTGCTGAAGGATAAGCTCACCAAGGTCCACCAGTTCGTACGCCCCCGCAGATTCGGGAAGAGCACCAACCTGAGCATGCTGGACTACTACTTCAACATGAGATACGCAGGCAACGATTGGTTCGATGGACTTGAGATATCGGATCTGCGCCCCGACGATCCTGAGAAGAACGCACACCCCGTCATATCGCTCAGTCTGAAGGATGCTTACACCTCGACATACGAGGAGTTCGAGATCAGTATGGGGATAAGGATGTCCGACATCTACCTGAAGTTCCCTGAGATTGCCGAATGCGGTTCCGTCCCGGCATCGCTCAGGAAAAGATACGAGGATGTCATCGAGAGGAGAGCGGCCGCACCGCTTCTGAAGAACGCCCTTGGAGACCTGTCGGATGACGACCTGAGGGCCGTAGCTGCCGATGCCCTGGAGCAAATCAGGAAGATGGACTACACCCACGGCCTCCGGGGAAAGACCCTGATGTACGGCATCGCATTCTCCGGCAAAAGGCCGGCAATAGCCTCGGACATCGTCGAGATGTGACGCTCCGATTGCGGATGGACGATCATATAGCAAACATTATATACCACCCAGCTATCCCATCCTCTGGCATGACGGCCATAGCGGCGGGGTCACACCCGGTCCCATTCCGAACCCGGCAGTAAAGTCCGTCCGCGTACCCGTCTGTACTGTATTGCGCAAGCGTACGGGAACACGGGCACGCTGTCAGCCACTTCTCCCATCACTTCTTCGGGGCATTCTATGCGCTCCGCACCAAGGGATCCCTCGGAACCCATCAAACTCATGGCGCATCCCCCTTCCGTCTCCGTTTTTGTTTTAGTTGAAAATCAAATAATACAGCGTTTCGGACCCTTCCGACGGGAAAGGATATTAAACGCGACGCCAATCGACAGCCAACGCGCCGAAGGGGCGCCCGAAACCATTCGCAACGAGTGAGTGACCATCATGAAGAAGATCGTAGATGTCAACGAACTGCGTGTGACCGACATACCCATCGTGGGAGGCAAGGGCGCCAACCTCGGAGAGCTCACCATGGCAGGCTTCCCGGTGCCCAACGCCTTCGTCCTCACCACGGGGGCGTATGACTACTTCATCGAGAAGAGCAGCGTCATGGACCTGATCAACAAGGAGCTGGCAGGGATCGACAGGACCTCCGACCAGTCCCTGGCCGACGCGTCCAAGCGCATCAGGGACGCCTTCGAGTCCTTCGAGATCCCCAAGGACCTGATGGACGACATACGCAAGAGCTACGCCAAGCTGTTCGCCAAGGGCAAGGAGGGATTCGTGGCCGTCAGGTCCTCCGCCACCGCCGAGGACCTCCCCGACGCCAGCTTCGCCGGGCAGCAGGAGACCTACCTGAACGTCCACGGGGAGGAGGACCTCTTCGACAAGATCCGCAAGTGCTGGTCCTCCCTCTTCACCGCCAGGGCCATCGCCTACAGGGAGAAGCAGGGCTTCGCCCACGAGGACGTGAAGCTGGCGGTGGTGGTGCAGAAGATGGTGAACTCGGAGGTCTCCGGGATCATGTTCACCGTGGACCCCAACAGCGGGGCCAAGGAGATCGTCATCGAGGGCGGATACGGCCTGGGAGAGGCGATCGTGGGCGGAGAGGTCACCCCCGACACCTACAAGATCGACAAGGACAACATGAGCATCAAGGCCCGCAGGATCTCCACCCAGAAGTGGAAGTACACCAAGGGCCCGGACGGCAGCACCGTGAAGGAGGACATCCCCGAGGAGAAGCAGGCCGTCCAGAAGATCGAGGACCGCAGGGTCGTCGAGATCGCCGAAATCGGCCGCCAGATCGAGATACACTACGAGAAGCCCATGGACATGGAGTGGTGCATCGAGGACGGGAAGGTCTACATCGTGCAGGCCAGGCCCATCACCGCCGTGGGCAACTCCGCGGTCAACGAGACCGTCCAGACCGAGGCCGCCAGCGAGGACATCCTCACCACCGGCCTGGGAGCCAGCCCCGGACTGGCATCCGGGAGGGTCATCATCTACGACGAGAGCATGAGCCTGGATGTCGTGAAGGACGGCGACGTGCTGGTCACCGGCATGACCATGCCCGACATGGTCCCCGCCATGAGCAGGGCCGCCGCCATCGTCACCGACGAGGGAGGCATGACCTGCCACGCGGCCATCATCTCCAGGGAGCTGGGGACCCCCTGCGTCGTGGGCACCGGCAACGCCACCTCCATCCTCAGCGACGGCATGATGATCACCGTGGACGGCACCACCGGAACCGTCTACAAGGGCGAGATCACCGCCAAGGCCTCCGGAGCGGAGGCCGTCGCGGCCACCGTCATCGCAGCGGACCCCGTGCCGGTCACCGGCACCGGGGTCATGGTCAACATGAGCATGCCCAACAAGGCGGAGGAGATCGCCACCCTCCCGGTGGACGGCGTCGGGCTCATGAGGTCCGAGTTCCTGTTCACCAACTACATCGGCGAGCACCCCCTGGCGGTCATCGCCGAGGGCAGGGCCGACGAGCTGGTGGACAAGCTGGCGGAGGGCATCGCCAAGGTCTGCCGCGTCTTCTACCCCAGGAAGATCGTCCTCAGGACCTCCGACTTCAAGACCAACGAGTACCGCGACATGAAGGGCGGCCTGGACTACGAGCCCCTGGAGTCCAACCCCATGATCGGATGGAGGGGCTGCTCCAGGTACGTCTCCCCCGACTACAGGGAGGCGTTCCTCTGCGAGCTCAGGGCCATCAAGAAGGTCCGCCAGGAGATGGGCATGAAGAACCTGAACGTCATGCTGCCCTTCGTCAGGACCGTCGACGAGGCCAGGGAGATCGTGGGCATGATGGAGGACATGGGCCTGAAGAGGAACAGGGACTTCCACCTGTACTTCATGGCCGAGATCCCCGCCAACATCATCATGGCGGACGAGTTCTCCAAGTACTGCGACGGGTTCTCCATAGGCTCCAACGACCTGACCCAGCTCACCATGGGCGCGGACAGGGACTCCGATATCCTGGGGCGCATGGGATACTTCGACGAGCGCAACGACGCGGTCAAGAGGAGCATCAGCCACCTGATCAAGGTGGCCCACGCCAACGGCAAGACCGTGGGCATCTGCGGCCAGGGACCCAGCGTCTACCCCGAGTTCACCGAGTTCCTGGTGAGAGAGGGCATAGACTATGTATCCCTCAACCCCGACACCGTGGTGAAGACCAAGAAGATGATCGCATCCGTGGAGCAGAAGATCATCCTCGAGGGTCTCAGGGAGCTCAGGAGCCGCCAGTGAGTCCAAGCGGGGCCTCAGGCCCCGCCCTTACACATCCTCCCACAGATTTCTCACCGACTCATCTGTACCAGCAGATATCCTTCAGGGACACCAGCGTCGCGTCCCTCTCGTCGGCGCATGCCTCCAGCTCGGGCGTGAACCCCCCTTTGGAGAACAGGGCGTACCTCCTCTTCCCGGGAGCCCTGACCCTCATGGACTTCTCCTCCAGCTCGTCCAGCACGCTCAGGCCGACGGCGGAGTCGCGGTAGCGGCAGTCGCAGAACAGGGTCTGGGACCTGTCGTCGGATTCGGCGACGATGTCTATGCGGTCCATGCTCCTGCGGCCGTCGGAACCCCACCACATACCGATCTCCCCCGGGGCCATGTCGAAGAAGGCGTGGTTCCCCTCGATGAACTGGACGCATATCTCACGGAACGCAGAGCGGACCAGCGCGTCCATGCCCGCAGATGCTAACGGACCGTACAGATCATCCTCGGCACGGTAGTCTATGATGGACTGGTTCCCCTCCACGAAGGAGTACCACAGCCTGGCCGCCGGGTCCCGTATGCGGTACATGCTCCGCCTTGAATCGGGTTCCCCGTACGGCGAGAGCCTCTCAGCGACACCTTCTCTCACAAGGGACGACAGATAAGTGGAGCAGGCGGCTGCGCTGCCGATGCCGGATCTCTCCACGATGTCGCCCATGCGGAGCATCCCGCTCCCGATGGATGACAGGATGGCCACATAGGCGTCGGAGCCCCGAAGGGATGTGCGCGAAAGCGGGTCACGATACCATGCGCCGTCCGGGGACAGCAGCAGACGGTCGATCCCCCACTGGACCCCGCTGCGGACGTCCATGGACGAGATAATCGACGGCTCCCCGCCGGTGACCGCATAGACTCCGACGGCATCCTCCGGGGACAGGAACGGGAATGCCTGAACGACCTCCGAGAACCTCAGCGGACCCAGGCCGATGGTGTTCAGGGCGGTTCCGTAGCGCCTTCCCGCGGTGCATCCGGTAGATCCGACCAGCACCAGCATCACATCCGAACCGCGGAACGCCCCCGAGCGCACGGCCTCTGCGACGGGGTCGTCGTCCTCCGGGAACCTGTCGTACCCGTCCACCACCAGGACGATCCTCCCCTTCTCCGACAGCTTGGACACGAATCCGGCGGCATCCTGGAATGATGAGAACCTCACCAGGCTGCGGAGCCCTTTGTACATGGACTTGGAGACTGCCGTCGATAAAGCGGCCAGGTTGCGGTCCCTCCCCCCGGCAACGGCGGTGAACGGCACCACCCTCCTGCCGCGGCAGAACTCCCTCATCAGAGAGGTCTTGCCGCATCCGCGGGGCCCCTCCACCGATGCGATGACGAACCCCGGCGTCGAATAGAGAGCCTCCAGACGTCCGATCTCCCTGTCCCTTCCGAAGAATGCGCGACTCAACTAAATCTCCATTTACTAAAACACGATTTGCTTATTTATGGATTCGGGAGCGTGGGACGCCCCACAATTGATAAAAAAAGAAGTAGCGAGCGTATGCTCACTGGATGGCTTCCTTCAGCCTCTTGTTGATGGCCTCGGTCTCCTCGTCGGGGAGGAGGACGGTGGTCATCTCGATGAACGGGTGCTTGGACCCCTCGATGATCTTCACGTCGTCCAAGGAATGCAATCCCCACCTGTCCGCGGTCCTCTCCAGGCCGAGGGGCACGCTGAGGATGTTGGGCTCCAGGACGATGGCGCGGAAGGTCTTGGCGCCCATCTCCTTGGCGGCCATGGCGCGGTGGTGACCGTCCACCAGGAGGTAGCCGTACTCCCTCTTCACCACGATGAGGGGTTCGTTGAGGCCGCGCTTCAGTTCGTACTGCCTGCCGATGAGCTCGTCCCTGTACACCTCTTTCTGGGTGGGGCGGGCAAGCTCCACCGGGACATCCATGGTTATGACCTTCATCCTGATGCCGTTCTGCTGCTCCAGGAAGGTCTTGACGCTCATGACCTTGGAGGGACGGGACTTCTCGATCTGCGACCTGACGATGTCGATGTTGGAGATGATCCCCACCAGCTTCTTGTTCTCGTCCACCACCGGCAGGTTGCGGAGGCCATACCTGAAGAGCACGCGGATGGCGTCGTCGATGGTCATGCTGGGGCGGCAGCATATGGTGCCCCGCTTCATGACCTCGCGCATCCTGACGTCCTGCTTGTCATGGTAGCGGAGGAGCTCCTTGGCGGTGACGAAGCCCAGGAGGTATCCGCGCTCGGCGATGGGGAACCCGTGGAAGTTGGAATCGATCATCTTCTCGGAGACCTCCCTGACCGTCATCTCCGGGGTGACGGAGACCACGTCCTTGACCATGTACTCTTCAACTGTGGGCGACGACATGTTGCAACCTTGAGCCCTGGATGGTTTTAAGGTTATAATACAAAGCGCGGACCACCGGAGTTGTCGGCACTGATGGATTGCATAAAACTTCCTGCTGGATGCTTCCTCATTCTAATAATCATTAAATAGTACATGTCCATACATGGCTTCACACGCCCTGGTAGTGTAGCGGCCTATCATGAAGCCCTGTCGAGGCTTCGACTCGGATTCGAATTCCGACCAGGGCGCTCATCTTTCTCACTCTCGTGTTTCTCGAAAGCGATTCTGCGTATCGAACAACGCAGCAGAGAACTCACTGACCGCCGATTCCGCAGGAACCGTACAGCCTGACGGTGGGGTTTCCGGTACGGGGATCGTCCTCCAACTCGGCATCGATGTTGAAGACGACACGCATATTCTCCGGCGTGAGGACGTCCCTAGGCTTGCCCATGGCGTAGATACGCTTGTCATGCATCAGAACCACCCTGTCGCAGTAGCGTACCACCATCGGCAGGTCATGGGAGACGATCACCACGGTGATGCTCTTCTCCTTAGCGAGACGATGGACCAGATCCAGAACCTCGAACTGCATGCTGATGTCCAAATGCAGAGTGGGCTCGTCCATCAGCAGAATCTGGGGGGTCTGCGCGATGGCGCGTGCGATGATGACCCTCTGGCGCTCGCCTCCGGACATCGTGTTGATGTGCCTGTCCGCGAACTTCATCACGTCGGTACGGACCATGGCGTCATCGATGATCCTCAGGTCGTCAGAGGATTCTCCTCTGAATGATTCCTGGAAAGGAAGACGCCCCATGGCGACGATCTCCCTTGCGGTGAAAGCGAACCTGATCTCATTGGTCTGAGGGACCACCGCAACCTTCTGGGCGATCTCCTTCTTGGTCATGTCGGCGATGTCATCGGACTCCACCATGACGCATCCGCCGTGAGGCTTCAAGTTCCTGTTCAGGTTCTTCAGCAAGGTTGTCTTCCCACAACCGTTCGGTCCAAGGATGCCGATGACCTCGCCCCTGCCGACGCTCAGAGAGATGTCCTCGAAGACGTCGTGTCCGGCGTAGCTGAACTTGAGGGAATCGATGTCGAGGACACTCACCATCCCACCTCCGACCTCTTGCGGCACAGCAGGTAGATGAAGAACGGGGCTCCGATGATTGACGTCACAACGCCGATGGGGAGCACCCCCGCGTAGGACGCGAACAGACGCGAAATGAAGTCGCACAACAGAATGAACACCCCTCCACCAAAGGCGCTGATGGGCATGATGTACCTGTTGTCAGGACCCAGGAGGAGCCTGAATATGTGCGGGATGACGAGTCCCACGAATCCGATCGCCCCTACGAACGCAACGGCAGCTGCGATGACCAATGAGGACACTACGAGCAGGAACAGCCTCACTCTCCTCACGTCGACCCCAAGATCCATCGCGTGCGCGTCGCCCAGCATCATGGCGTTGAGATTCTTCATCTGGGTCATCATCAGGGCAATGCCGATCACTATGACGGGGACCACGAAGATCATCTCGTTCCATTCTATCTTGGACAGGCTTCCCATGGTCCAGAATACAATGTCGCCCATCTTCTCGCTGGGAGCGATGTACGTCAGGAAAGACACAATGGCGGAGATCAGCGAAGAAATCGCCACGCCCGCCAGGATCAGCGTCTCAGTGCGGACATCACCGCCTATCTTCGAGATCGTGTAGACGATGAACATCGTCAGCAAGCAGAATATGAACGCCAACACCGGCTGGGCAAGGCCCAGGGGGATGAACGGCACCGAGAACAGGATAGCGATTGCGGCTCCCAAAGACGCCCCCGATGACAGACCAAGCAGGTACGGGGAAGCCAGGGGGTTCCTGAATATCGCCTGCATCACGGCGCCAGATACCGCCAGGGCGGCTCCGACGAACAGACCGATCACGACCCTGCGCAAGCTGCGGTTGACGATGTATGAGACGCCGCCGGTATCGCCTCCGAAGAGCGCATTCCAGACTTCGGAAGGAGAGAGCATGCTGTGCCCATACACTGACAAGTCCAGATACACTGATACCACCAGCAGAAGTGCCAGCACGATAACGGACAGGAGTACCTTGGACTTCCGGGACAGCAATGCGCATCCTCCGATGAATAAGGAGGGCCATACGGCCCTCATTCAAAAAAGTTTCAGCTCCTGCGCATCAGGAGGATATACGCAACAGCGATGATTGCGATGGCAGCCACAGCGGCACCCACGTATAGGAGGGTGTTGTTGTCTCCCGGGCTTCCACCCTCATCGACGACATACTCTCCGAAGATGTCGGGATACATGCTCTGGGTGACGACCATCAGGCCGTCCATGGCATCGGGACCATAGTTGTTCCATTCAGACTTGAGCTGGACGACCTTGCGCTGGGTGTCTCCTCCCAGATACTCGGTGCGGAAGTCGTACACTGTATGATCTGCATTCGCCCAGGTCACATCCAGGAACACGACTGCGTCGGGGTTCTCCTCAAGAAGCTGAATCATCATGCTGGTGTCTCCCCAGCGCCTCTGATCGGTGCTCTCATTACGTCCGATGTTCTCTCCGCCGGCGGACTCGATGAGGGATACGGCGATGGATCCTGTGTTGCCGATGGTGAACTCCCCGGAATCGGTGGTGTAGCGGACATAGACCGCTTTCTTCTTCTCGGTCACACCCTTGAGACCATCGTCGATGATCTTCTGCACAGTGCGCATCTCCTCCACCAGCTCGGTGTCCAGGCTGCCGGTGGCCACCTGGGAGATTGCCTCCACGAACCGGACGATGGTCTCGTAATCTACAATCTCGGTCCAAACGAGCACGTGCGTGAATCCCATGTCCTCCAGGAGCTCCCTCAGCACCAGGGTGTTGGGGTACGCGGTCAGGATGACGGCGTCGTCGTAGGACAGGGTGTTCGCCTTGACCAGCTTGTCCAGCTCAGCGAGCACGTTGTCGTTGTTGTCTGCGTAGTAGATACTTCCTACATCCACCGCATTCAGTCCGGACAGACGTTCGTCATTGGCCTTAGCCGGCATGGACCAGGTGTCCACGGCAACGACCTTGTCAAGACAGCCTAGCTCGGCTATGGTGAGGTTCGTTCCCTTGCCCAATGCGACGATCTTTTCAGACGGACCGTCGAAGGTGAACTCCCTTCCAGTTCCGTCTGTGATAGTGAAGCTCTTGCTGTCCGCACCGTCTGCACCGTCGGTCACGGCCAACGGGACGATAAACAGAGCAGCAATGATCACTGCGAGAATCTTCCAGCTGTGATTCATATTGATACCGAACCGAGGAACCGTCCCATATCTATTTAATGTTACTGAATACATAATTCGTGTTACTGCGTCGCTGAGCGCATACATATTTAAGCAGACCCTCCATGGGCGTATCCATGCGCTCGCTCCTCCGCAGCAAGATCCACAGGGCCACGGTCACAGAGGCCAGGCTCGACTACGAGGGGAGCATATCCATCGACATGGATCTCCTGGACAGGAGCGGCATGTGGATCGGGGAGAAGGTGCTGGTGGCCGACGTCGACAACGGCAACCGCTTCGAGACCTACGTCCTCCCCGCCGACCGCGGCAGCGGCACCATCGCCATCAACGGCGCCGCGGCACATCTGGCGAAGCCCGGGGAGAAGGTCATCATCATGGCATTCGAGCTCTCCGATTCCCCCGTGCAAGCGAAGGTCATCCTGGTGGACGGGGACAACAGGGTCAAGAGGGAGATAGGCTGAGGCTGCGCATCTACTCCGACGGCGGCTCCAGGGGCAATCCCGGACCGTCCGCTTATGCATTCATCGTCACCGAGGACGGCTCCGTCATCCACGAAGGCACGGAGTTCCTGGGCATCGGCACCAACAACAACGCGGAGTACCGCGGGCTCATCGCCGGGATCGCCAAAGCGCTTGAGTTGGAAGCGGACGAAGCGGAATTCGTCATGGACTCCGAGCTGGTGATAAAGCAGATGAGAGGGGAGTACAAGGTGAAGTCGGAGGCCCTGAGGGGCCTCCATGACGATGCCACTGCCATGTCCTCTCTGATCCCGAAGGTCACCTTCACACACGTCCGCAGGAGCGACCCCATGGTCGCCAGGGCGGACGCCATGCTGAACAGGACGATGGATGCCGCGGCCGGCGTCAGATGAACGCCGACACCACGTCTGAGACAGGCACTTCGCGCTGCTCCCCGGTGGACATGTCCCTGAGGACGACGCAGCCCTTCTCCAATTCCTTGGCGCCGACGATGACGGCGGTCCTGGCGCCGGCTCCGGAGGCGTACTTCAGGGCCTTCTGCATCTTCCTGCCCATGATGTCCATGTCGGTGGAGACGCCCGCCGCTCTCAGCGATGCGGCTATGCCGGAGGCCTGCGGCCTCACGTCGTCGGTCACCGGGATCACGTAGGCGTCGATGCCTTCGTTCCCGTAACCGATTCCCTCCTTCTCCATGGCCAGGAGGATCCTGTCGAATCCGATGGCGAAGCCGGTGGAGAACACCTTCTCCCCTCCGAAGAGCTCGGAGAGGGTGTAGGACCCTCCGCCGCAGATCTGCTTCTCGGCGCCCAGCGCCGGGGCCTCTGCCTCGAAGACCATGCCGGTGTAGTAGTCCAGTCCGCGGACCACACCCAGGTCCACCTCCACGTCCCTGACGCCCATGACGTCCAGGAGGGAGATGAGCTCCCTGAGGTAGTCCCCCGCGGAGCCGGGCACGCGCTCCAATACGGAAACATCTCCCACGGTCTCGGTGAGCGCGAATACGTCGTCGATGTCCACCTGCGCCACGCCCATGCCCTCCATCAGGGGGCGGGCCTCGTCGTAGAGCTTCTTGTCCAGCTTCTGCAGCACCTCGGCGGTGCGGTCGGCGGGGACGCCGGCGTCCGCCAGCCTCTGCCTCAGCACGCCGATGTGGCCGATGCGTATGCGGTAGTCCTTCAGACCCAGCGCCTTGATCATGGATGCGGCGAGAGCGATTGCCTCCGCGTCGGTGGCGGCTCCGGCGTTGCCGATGATCTCCGCCCCGAACTGGAAGAACTCCCTGTACCTCCCGCTCTGGGGCCTCTCGTACCTGAAGCACTGGCCGAAGTAGAACACCTTGATGGGCTTGGGGTCGTTGCTCATGCCGTTGACGAACATGCGCACCACCGGAGCGGTCATCTCCGGCCTCAGCGCGATCTCCCTGTCGCCCTTGTCCCTGAAGTTGTAGAGCTCCTTCAGCACGTTGGGACCGGACCTGAGGACGAACAGCTCAGACTCCTCGAACATGGGGGTGGCCACCTCTCTGAACCCGAAGGTCCTGGCTGTGCTCCTGAGAATGCCTTCGAAGTGCCTCCTCCTCTCCATCTCGTCCGGGAGGAAGTCCCTGGTGCCGCGGGGGCGTTGGATCATGCCTGCCCGTACCGCTGGTTGGTATAAAAACAGTGTGAGGTCAGCGCCTGACTATGATCGACACTATGTCCTCGTCCTGGACCACGTGGTCCATGCCCACGGTCTGCCCGGGGAACTTGGCGCTCTTCCCCCAGACCATGGCGTACCTGAAGTTGGTGCGGAAGGAGCGGTGGATCAGCTCGCAGACGTCGCCGATGGTGTTGCCCCTCTTGACGATCAGCGGGACGTCCAGGTCCGCCTCCTGGCCCTGCGGCTTCAGGTATATGCGGATCATGTCGATGGTGTCGTACAGTCCCTGCTTCAGCTCCTCCATCCCCATGCCGGTGGCGGCGGACACCGGGAAGCAGCGGTACTCGGAGTTCCTCTCCAGGGCGGCCTCCAGCTGGCCCTCGTTGGCGATGTCCACCTTGTTGACGGCCATGATGGCCTTGATGTACACCCTGTTGCCGGCGAGCACATCCAGCATCTGCTCCACGTCGATGTCCTCGCGGACCACCACCGTGGCGTTCACGTGGCCGTAGGCGGCGGTCATGTCCTTGATGATCTCCGGCGTGATCTTCGTCAGCTTCAGGGTGGGCTTGACTATGATCCCTCCGGAATCGGCGCCGGTGATGGTGACGTCGGGGCGCTTCTGGTTGAGGCGGATGGCGGCGTTCCACAGCTCCTTGAACAGGACGGAGATGTCGGGATTGAAGACATCGACAACCAGCAGGATCACGTCCGCCGACCTGGCGGCGGCGATGACCTCCCTTCCGCGGCCCTTGCCGCGGGAGGCGTCCTTGATCAGACCTGGCATATCCAGGATCTGGATCTTGGCGTGGTTGTACTCCATGACTCCGGGGACGACGTCCAGTGTTGTGAAGTGGTACGCCCCCACCTCGGACTTGGCGCCGGTGAGGCGGTTGAGAAGGGTGGACTTCCCCACGCTGGGGAACCCGACGAGGGCGACGGTGGCGTTCCCCGCCTTCTTGACGTAGAAGCCCTTGGTGTTGCCGCCCTTGGAGGCCTTGCGCTTCTCCTCCTCCTGGGTCAGCTTCGCGATCTTCGCCTTGAGCTTGCCGATGTGGCCTTCGGTGGCCTTGTTGTACTTGGTCTTGGAGATCTGCTCCTCCAGTTCCTTTATCTGCTCCTCGATGGTCGCCATCGGCCCGCTCCTTCCCCGTAGGAAGACGGCGACCTATATTAAGCTTAGAGAGTCCGCGCGCAAGGGTTAATAGATGGCGGGGCTCTGGGGTGGCTCATGGAAGACACGGCCCGCAAGCCATACGACGGGTTCATGGGGACCCCGTACGCCAAGGTTCTGGGAATCGTCTTGGCGTTCGCGGTCTGCCTGCTGATCCTGTGCCTCACCCCGGTGGGGAGCATCCTCTACCTTCTGGTAGGCATCATACTCTACGTCATACCGCGCCTGTTCCACGTCCGCGGATTCAAGCCCATGGCGGCGCTGGGAATCGTGTTCCTCGTGGCCGCCACCCTGATCGGCGCGTTCCTATTCAGCATACCCACCATGGAGCAGCACACCGTGGACGGCATGGACAGCGGCCCGTTCTCCGGGGCGGCGTACACCGACAACGGCGACGGCACGTACACGTTCTACGTGGAGTACTCCGGCAGCGAGGCCCCGGAGGTGACCTACGGAGCGGCCAACTGCGGCTTTAACACCGTCTACGGCGGCGTCCAGAGGGCGGACATGATCCCCTCCGGAGCCGGATACACCGCCACCCTGGAGTTCGGCAGCGGGACCGCGTACGTCCTCCAGTTCGTCAGCGGAGGTGACAAATCCAACTACGCCGTCATGACCGAACTGGTCACCCACGGCGACCTGGTGAAGACCGCCCTGACCGGCAACCTGTACAACGTGGCCATCCCGGTCATCGCGTTCTTCATCATACTGTTCATCATGACGTACATGTGGAAGAAAGCGGAGGAGATGAGGGTGAAGATGGAGGCCGAAGGCAGGCTCTACCCCAAGGGCGAAGGGGTCTGCAAGGAGTGCGGCAGGATCATCCTCCCGGGCATGACCGTCTGCAGGTGCGGAGCGCCCATAGTGCCTCCGGAGAACTACCGTCCGCCGGTGCAGAAGAAGGCCGAGCACTTCGAGTGCTCCGAGTGCGGCAAGCCAGTGCCAGCAGACTCAAAGACCTGCCCGCACTGCGGCGCCGTGTTCGACGAGGAATGAAAACCCCGGCATCCGGGCCAGTCAGTTTAATAACGGGGAGCCGTATATACGGCTCGGATGCCCTCTAACACTCAGACCACTTTGGATTCCGCAGAGCCAGCCAAGGAGAGGAAGAAGACCTCCGTGGCTCAGCGCATGGCGGAGAAGCAGCGCGAGATCTCGGTGACCGAGTTCTTCGAGAAGAACAAGCACATCCTCGGGTTCGACTCCCGCTCCAAGTCCCTCATCATGGGGATCAAGGAGGCGGTGGACAACTCATTGGACGCCTGCGAGGATGCGGGCATACTCCCCGACGTGTCGGTCTCCATCGACAGCCTGGGGGAAGAGGAGTACAGGATCGCCGTGGAGGACAACGGCCCCGGGATCGTGCACTCCATGATACCCAACGTCTTCGGGCGCCTCCTCTTCGGATCCAGGTTCCACGCGCTCAGGCAGTCCAGGGGTCAGCAGGGCATAGGCATCTCCGCCACGGTGATGTACGGCAACATCACCACCGGCAAGGCCGCTCACGTCCAGTCCATGGTGGAGGGCGAGGTGGCCAGGGAGATGGACATCTTCATCGACACCAAGACCAACCGCCCGGTGGTCACCAACGACCGGGCTTTCAGCTGGGAGGGCAAGGAGCACGGCACCAGGATCGAGTACCACATCAAGGGGAAGTACCAGACAGGGAAGCAGTCCGTGTTCGAGTACCTGAAGGACACCGCCATCGTCAACCCCCACAGCAGGATCTCCTTCACCGACCCCGCAGGCAAGACCTACGTGTTCGAGAGGGCCACCGAGATAATGCCCGCCAGGGCCAAGGAGATCAAGCCCCACCCCGTGGGCCTGGAGATCGGGGAGTTCCAGAAGCTGGCATCCAACAGCAAGTGGCCCAATGTGTACTCCTTCATGATCAACGACTTCTCCAGGGTGACCCCCAGGATCGCCAGGGAGATCCTCAAGCTGGCGGACGTGGAGGAGAAGACCAAGCCCGACAAGCTCACCAGGGACCAGTGCAAGGCCATGGTGAAGGCCATCGGCGAGGTCAAGATCATGGCGCCTCCCACGGACTGCCTGTCCCCCATCGGCGAGATGCTGATCAAGAAGGGACTGATGCACGTCCTGGACGGGCAGCGCCCCGAGTACTACGCCCCGCCGGTCACCAGGGCCCCCAAGTCCGTCAACGGCAACCCCTTCGTGGTGGAGGCCGGCATCGTCTACGGCGGCGACCTCCCGGCGGACGGGCAGGTGCAGATACTGAGGTTCGCCAACAGGGTGCCGCTGATGTACCAGGCGGGAGCGTGCGCCATCACCAAGGCCGTCGCCTCCGTGGACTGGAGGAGGTACGGGCTGGAGCAGAGGGGCGGCAAGGGCATACCCTTCGGACCCGCAATCATACTGGTGCACGTGGCATCCACCAAGGTCCCGTTCACGTCCGAGGGCAAGGAGGCTGTTGCTGACTTCGAGGAGATCACCAACGAGATCGTCCTGGCGCTGAAGCTCTGCGCCAGGAGCCTCAGGAGCCACCTCAACAAGAACGAGCGCAGGAAGAAGACCCGCGCCAAGTTCGAGATCGTCCAGGAGATCCTGCCGGAGATCGCCAGGAAGTCGGCGGCCATGCTGGACCGCCCGGTCCCCGACCTGGACATGACCATATCCAAGATCATGAACGTGGTGTGGGTGGAGCCCACAGTGGAGAAGTCCAAGGACACCAGGAGGATCACCTACACCGTCTACAACTACACCCGCGACACCAGAACCCTGAGGCTCCATGCTCAGCTCCCCAGGGAGAGCGTGAACCTCTCGCTCTACAGCGGCGACCACTTCGTGGAGATGAACGACGAGGGCAAGGCCACCTGGGAGATCAGGGACATACCCCCGTCCAAGAACGTGCCGGTCACCTTCGAGCTCACGGGAGCCATCGCCGACACCTTCTCGGTGGAGGACGTTTACGTCTCAGGAATCAACCCCGTGATAGTCATGGGCGCCGACGCCCTGCCGGGAGACTGGGGCATAAAGGGCATGGACATCGTGGAGTACGAGTCCGACAAGCTTGTTGACGAGGAAGAGGACAGCGAGGAGGCTGAGATCCTTGACGATGAATGAGAGGGATGCGAACACGGTGGGGAACCTCACCACCATCGTGGATTCTCTGTACAGGCAGATGGACGCCGGGGACATCCCCGCCATGAGCCTTCCGCTGAGGTCCAAGAAGAACATAGAATTCGACCCCGCGCACAACGTGTGGAAGTACGGGAGCCTGGAGACCGTCCGCTCCCTGAAGAACATGAACGCGGCCATGATGATGCTCCGCACGGTGTACACCGTGGACTTCATCAAGAGCCAGATCGACGAGCATAAGTCCTCTACGCTAAGGGAGATGTACTACATCTCCGAAGGCTGGGGCAAGGCCAAGTTCCACAGCCAGGACGAGAGCAACCTCCTGGCGGAGGACCTGGAGGTGATCTCCAAGTGCATGAGGGAGGACTTCAAGCTGCGCCCCGAGGAGAGCGGTGCCCACGTCTACGGCAACGTGACCTTCCGCACCATGACCAAGAAGGGGATGAAGAGCATCCACTGCATGGACGACGTCTCCGAAGCGGGATTCGCGGTGCCCTACAACGTGGAGAACGAGACCTTCGAGATCGAGGACACCGACGCCAAGTTCGTCATGGCCATAGAGACAGGAGGTATGTTCGCCAGGCTCATCGAGAACGGGTTCCCGGAGCAGAACGACTGCATACTGGTCCACCTGTCCGGACAGCCCGCCAGGAGCACCAGGAGGCTAATCAAGAGGCTGAACGAGGAGAAGGGCATACCCGTGTGCGTGTTCACCGACGGCGATCCCTGGTCCTTCAGGATCTTCGCCTCCGTCGCATACGGAGCCATCAAGACCGCCCACATCTCCGACTACCTGGCCACGCCAACGGCGCAGTTCATCGGCGTGACCGCGTCGGACATCCTGAACTACGACCTGCCCACCGACAAGCTGTCCGACAAGGACATCGGCGCCCTCAACGCGGAGCTGTCGGACCCCAGGTTCAAGGACGAGTTCTGGGTCTCCGAGATCCAGGCCATGCTGGAGATGAAGAAGAAGTCTGAGCAGCAGGCTCTGGCCAAGTACGGCCTGGACTACGTCACAGACAAGTACCTTCCCGACAAGCTCGGGGACCTGGGTCTCCTGTGATCCAATGCCCGGGGCGAATGCCCCGGGATATCTTTCTTTGTGAAAATGAGAAGACGGCCGCTGTCGCGGCCGCATTGATGCCGTCCTCAGCGGGACTCTTCCAAGATCCTGCCGAGGACGAAGTCCCTGTCCATGCTGGCCAGGAAGTTGCCGAGCCTGGGGCCCCTCTCCTTGGCGATGAGGATCTCGTACATCACCTTGAACGCGCCCTTAGCGCCGATGGGGGATGCCGCGCCTGCATCGCTGACCGCCTGGGAGATGGCCTCTGAGGTCCACTCGCCCGCGGAGAGGCGGGAATGCAGGTCCGCGAGGAAAGCCTTCTCGTCGCCGGAGAGCTGCAACCCGGGCATGACGGCTCCCACGGAGAACCTGTACCTGGCATCCGCGAACCCTCCGTCCAGCCAGTACTTGGCGGCGGCCGCGCGGATGGTGATGCGGCGGATGTCATCGTCGTCGGCGCCGTCCAGATAGCCCGTGCGCTTCAGGATGTCGAACAGGCCCTCGGTGCTGTCGGTGAGCTGCACCAGGTTGACGAGATGACCGTAGGGCACCTGCAGCGGCTGCTTCTCCGGGATGACGTTGTTGCGGGAGATCTCGTAGGCCCTCCTGATGTTCTCGTCCAGGCCGCCGTCCTCGGAGTAGTACTCCCTCTCCACCTTGTCGTACTCGTCGGCGATGATGGGCATGCCGTCCATGTAGTCGTAGTCGATGCTCTTCTGGGGGTTGACCCTGAGGAAGATGTACTTCACCACCTCGGGCGGATTCATCATGATGGCGTCCATGCCGGAAACCACCGAGCCCTTGGACTTGTGCATCTGCTGCACCTTGCCCTTGCTCTTGAACTGGACGAACTCGTAGGGAATCGGTATGGGGGCCTCCCCGTCGAAGATCTCCTTCACGATGACCTTCCCGGAGTCGTAGGAGCCTCCGGAT
The DNA here is from genome assembly GCA_944321505.1 of Candidatus Methanomethylophilaceae archaeon. GTDB lineage: Archaea > Thermoplasmatota > Thermoplasmata > Methanomassiliicoccales > Methanomethylophilaceae > SIG5. Next base: position 68,520 of record CALULN010000021.1, read on the forward strand.
GCCGCATGGTCCTTGCCGAATGGCTCCACGGATGTGCCGAAGATCTTCCACTTGGCGGGCCACTCCAGCCTCCAGGGCATCTTGCCCTCGCCCTTGCGGATGTCAGCCTTGCCGTGGTGGCCGCACTTGCACCGGTACTCCACGTACGGGAACTCGTAGCTGTCCAGGATCGGGTCGGTGAACCTGCCGCACTCCTCGCAGAGGGGGTTGAAGGGCGCCCAGTCGGGCTTCATGTCCCTGCCGGTGACGTCGCGGAGGATCTCCATGGCCCTCTCGCGCCTCTTGAAGGCCATGTCGATGGTCTCGGCGAACCTCCCCTGGCGGTAGAGGTCGTGGACGTAGATGACCTCGCACCTGACATCCACCTCCTTCATGGCCCTGAGGAAGGGCTCGACGTAGTGGTGCGCGTAGCTCTCGTGCTTCCCGCAGGGGCAGGGGATGTCGCAGAGGGGCATGTTGACGTACTGCTCGTAGCTCTCCGGGAGGAACTCGTACCTCTTGCGGAGAGGGTCGAAGGAATCCACCAGGTAGATCAGGCGGACATCCTTCCCCATGTGCTCCAGGGCGGACCGCACCGACTCGCCGGTGACGGACTCCCTCAGGCTCCCCACGTGTATCTCCCCGGAGGGGCTGATGCCGGTGGCAATGAGGGGTTTGTCGCATCTCTCGGCGATGTCCTTGGCGATCACGTCTGCCCAGTGCATGGATATCCTGCCGACGATGCACCAGGTCCTATATAACGGATTACGATGAGGCGATGCGGGTCGCTATGCCGACAAGCTTTTTATACGGAATCCAGAATCCGTAGTCCATGGCCAAGAAGAACGAGGGCGGAGGCTTCTCCCAGTCCGCCGGACTCATGAGGTATTTCGACTCCGAGGACACGGACAAAGCCGTCAAGATCACCCCCCGCGCAGTCATCGTCGCGGCCGTGGCGCTCTGCGTCGTCGTCGTCATACTCAACGTGTTCTTCCCCATGAACTGATCGGTTCATGGGCCGATGAGCCGTATCCGCGGCTCGAACTCATTCTCAAAAAAATATGGAAGCGGGACGGCCCGTAGGCCGTCCCTTCTCAAAGCCTGTCCTCGGGAGTGACCACGTACTCGGTATGGTACTTCTTCCTGAACAGCTTCGAGAGTATGGGCGGTGCGATCAGCGTGGTGGCTATGCACATCAGCACGATGATGTTGTACATGTCTGCGCTAACGGCGCTGGCCCCGTTGACGGTGATCCCCAGTCCGATGAGGGCGATGATGATACCCACCTCGCCGCGGGGCATCATGCCCACTCCGATGATGCTGAGGGACGAGCCCGGCATGTGGGGCTCGGAGACCTTTGCACCAAGTCCGCATCCGATGAACTTGGTCAGACATGCCATGATGATGACCAGCACCGCCGTGCCTATCAGAGCGGGCTTGTCGACGAACGCCTGAAGGTCCACGTTCATCCCCACATACACGAAGAAGAAGGAGACGAACAGGGTGGTGACCGCCTCGAACCTCTCCTCCAGCTTCCACTCCCAGGCGTGTTCGGCGAACAGCATTCCGGCAAGGAACGCACCGATGATCGCCGCCAGGCCGATGATCTCTGCGAGATAGGCGAAGGCCAGGCAGGCGATCACGGACAGGATGAACATGTTGGGGCGGGGGCGTATGTAGTCGGGGTTCTCGCGGAGCTTGGCCTCGTTCCTCTCCTCGACGCTCTTGTAGAAAGCAGGGACGAGCTTGGCCGCCACCAGGATGATGGCGACGACGAACACCACGGACACCAGAGCGATGGAGACTATGTTCCCCAGGTCCAGGCTGCCGGTCTCCGCCATGCCGCTGACGATGGCCAGGACGATCATCCCGAGGATGTCGTCGATGACCGCCGCTCCGATGATGATCCTGGACTCGCGGGCGTCCATGAGGTTCAGGTCCTTGATGACACGAGCAGTGATGCCTACGCTGGTGGCAACCATCGCCGCACCCATGAACATGGCATGGTAGATGTTACTGTCCACCATGGTAACGTAGGCGTAGCCCACGAAGAACGGCACCAGCACTCCGAGGAGAGCCACCAGGAAGGCGGTGCGGCCCACGGCCGTCAGGTCCTTGACCTTGGTCTCCAGCCCCACCGTGAACAACAGGAATATCACACCCAATTCGGAGAACATCTCCAGAATCATGTGGGTGGGACTCTCGGATTCCACTCCCCCTTCGGTGACGGGGCTCAGCCCCAGCCAGCTCTCCAGATTGAAATCACCGATGGTGAGATTGACGATGACGATGCCGATGATGATCTCGCCGATCAGCCCCGGCATGCCGAACCTCGCGAACACGTAGGATGCCGCTTTCGCGAGGGCGAATATGATTACCAATGTCAGGATGACCTGCTCGACATCCAGCTCCATGATGACCACAACATGACAGGATATTAAAATATGACAGGACCGGCGGATCCGCCCGCCGGTCTTGGGTTTTCAAGGCCTTCCGAAGCTGAAGGTCATCGTGCTGGCACGTGACATCGGAGACCTGGGGAGACCGAAGAATCCGAAGGAAATCCCGACGTGTCCGACCGGGGACTCGACGTCCTCCTCGGAGACGTCCGCGATATCAGACTCCGCTTCCATGACGGCTGCGGGCTCCGGCACGGGCATGGAGTCGGCCTCGGTGCCGATCGCGATTTCGACGGGCGGCTCCGCGACTGCCTCAGCGACGCATGCCGCAGAGGGCTCGCATACCTCAGCGCCACATGAGACGGGACCGAGGGCGATGACGTCCTCGGACGGCACCTCGGCGCTCTCGGAACATACGGCCTCGGGAACGGCGACGGGTTCCGCCATCGGCTCGGATGCCTCGACGGATGCAGGAGCCTCCACGGCGATGACGGGCTCGGTAGCCGCTATGGATTCCTGAGCTTCCGCAGCCTCTATGACGGGAATCTGTTCGGGGGACTGTATCGCTTCGATGGCCTCGGGGGCCTTGACGGCCATCGCCTCCTCGGGAGCGGGTATGCTCTCCTGAGCCTCTGCGGACTCGACGGCAGGGACCTCCTCCGGAGACGTGATGGCTTCGACAGCCTCTGCGGACTCGACAGCAATGACGGCTTCAGGGGCCACAATGGACTCCTGAACCTCTGGGGCCTCCACGAACGGGACCTCCTCCGGGGACCTGATGGCTTCGACGGCCTCTGCGGGCGCTATGGCCTCGACAGGCTCCGCAGCCTCGACAGCGATGACGGGCTCGGGTGCGCAGACCTCGGCGACAGACTCTGCCTGCACCAGGGACTCCTTCCCGATGGGCTCCGCGAGCAGCACATCCTCTGCGGGAGCCTCGATCGCGATCCGCTCCTCGGCGCACGGGATCATCTCCGGTGCCTCCGCGGCGGCTATGGCCTCGGGGGCGGAAGCGGCGGAGATCGCGGGGACCTCCGAAGGCGCCTCCAGGTGCTCTGCGGGCGCAGGCATCTCTAGGACGGGGGCCTCGGGAGCGAATGCTATGGATTCCCGGACGGGGGCCTCTACGCACCCGACCTCTGCGGGAGCATCTATGACCGCAACGGGCTCTGCCTCGGCAATCGCAGGGACCTCATCGGATGCGGCGACGGCCGTGAGCTCGGGAGCCGGGCCGATGGCTTCGGCTTCGACGGGCGCCTCCACAGCGGGCACCTCCTCGGACACCGTCATGAACGGGACCTCGGAACCGTCCGCCGCGGGAACATCCGGAACCGCGGCATCGGACTCGGCAGGGCCCTCCGCCGGGACATCGGCGGCATCGACAGCCTTCAGATCCGGGAAGAACTCCACAGCGTCGTCGGGCTCCGCAGCGGCAAGCTCGGACTTGAGGGCGCTGTCCTCGGACGAGACGTCCTCGAACTCCATTCCGGCTGCGGCGATGCCGGGGACGGCGATGGCCATGGTGTCCGCCACCTCGTCGTGAAGGACCATGCAGGTGGTCTCCTTGATGACGTCGGTGCCCAAGCTGAACCCTGCGAAGGGGGCGGCGGCCACTTCGGAGACCACAGCGGCTCCCGAAGTGGGCGTGGCATCGACTCTCGCCGGCGCCACGGGGGCGGAGAACTCGTCCATGAAGGAGCCCCCTCCGGGCCCCAGGACCTCGATGTCCTCCTCGTCGTGCGCGGGCCTGACGACCTCCACAGGGACCTCCGTCGGCATGACGGGCTCCGGTACGCTGACCGCGGGCTCTGCGGGAGCGGCGGTATGCGCCTCCTCCGCGACATGCTCCACGCCTATGTCGGTGCCTAGTATGTGGCTCGTCTCGTCGACGAGGTCGGCTATGGCGTCGTAATCCGGATTGACTATCCTCGAAATCGTTACCCTGGCTCTTCTCCCGATGCCGAGCAGCGGCGAAAGGGCGGCCGTGAGGCGTGATGCCAAGGTCCCCTCATCCCGTCTGCCCGGAGTCCTGTCTCTAGACTCTGAGCTCATGCAATCCCATCCGCGGAGGCGTACGCTTAATGGGATTAAATAAATGACGCCGAAGGACACGGATCGCATCGGAACCGAAGGGACCCGATGATGCCGCCCGGACCTGCAGGCGGATGGGATACGTTTATAATCATCGGGGATGCTGGCTATCACATGGCAGACATCAACTTCTGCACAAGGTGCGGAGAGAACGTGTCCCCCGAGGCGCTGTACTGCCCCGCCTGCGGCACGCCCATCGAAGGACGCGTCGCGGCTGACGGACGCACCGCGGAGCAGGTCATCGAGGACAGGCTCGCGGAGTCCCGCGTCTCGTGGATCCTCATGCTGCTGATCATCTACGCCATCCCGGCGATAGTCGCGGGACTGTACCTGATCATCGAGAAGGACGCCGTGGCATCCATAATGATGGCGGAGCAGAGCTTCGTGGAGTTCATGACCCAGTACGGGATGAGCGAGTCGCAGCTGCGCACGTACGTCGGCTACATCGGCATCCTCGCCCTGGTCAGCGGCCTGTCCGCTGCGGTCTCCGGGTTCTGCGTCTACAAGAGGATGTACTGGATCATCGCCGTCACCGCCTGCGCGGTGGCATCGTTCCTGTGCATGGGCTCGATCTTCGGGTTCCTCATCGGACTGATGGTCACCTGGATGATCATCACGTCCAAGCCCCTGTTCAAAGACCAGCAGCCTGCGTCCCAGTGAGTCCGGCTCACTGAGGCCGAAACCCCTTCCCCATCGTTTACTTTATAAGCGTGGCTCGCGTGGGGGCACCTATGCCTACGGACCAGCGGGCCCATTGGAACAGCGTGTACTCCGGTAACTCGGACTATTTCGGACAGGAACCCAGCTGGTTCGGCAGGAAGTGCGGAGAGGAGATGGCCGCCGCCGGCGCCAAGAGAATCCTCGAGCTCGGACCCGGGCAGGGGAGGGACACCCGCTTCTTCCTCGAGAAGGGGATGTTCGTCCTGGCAGCGGACTACAGCGAGCGCTCCTGCAGGGACCTCAAGGAGAGGTTCATGGACAGCGTCAGCGTCCTGCACACCGACCTGAAGGACGGCCTCAACCTCCCGAAGGACAGCCTGGACGCCTGCTACTCCCACATGCTCTTCACCATGGACTTCACCGACCCGGAGGCCGCGAACCTGATGGACGACGTGTCGGTGAGCGTGAAGCCGGGAGGCATGATCTACTTCTCCGTCCGCAACAAGAACGACCCCTCCTTCGGCAAAGGCGAGAGGATCGACGACGACATCTGGGAGGACAACGGCTTCGCCGTCAGGTTCTGGTCCGAGGATGACATCAGGAGGCTCTTCGGGCGCTATGACATAAAGGCCGTAGAGGAGTTCTCCGAGAACGGGAAGGTCCTCTACGGCGTCACGATCAGGAACAGGGATTAGGCGTCCGGAAGGGCCGCCTTGGCCTCCCTGTAGATCTTCTTCGCCGGACCGAGATCCGCCCATCCGGGCCCTCCGTCCAGCAGCTCCAGGCCCATCTTGTCGCAGACGTCCTGGGCCTCCGCCTTGAAGCGCACCGGATCCGCCAGCGGGGACTCCAGCATCACTCCGTACTTGTACCCGCAGAGCTCGAAGATCATGCGCATCTCCTCCATGCTGTTGTGGCCGATTCCGCGCATCATCTCGGAAGCGGATATGAACGGCACCCAGTTGGAGGCGACGGCGGGGGTGATCAGCAGCTGTCCGGTGTGCGCTCTCAAGAGGTCCAGGTAGCGCTTGCTGCCGCCCACGGCCACACCGACGCAGTCGTCGCATACGCAGCCTTCGCAGTCGGTGAACACGAACACCGGCGCGTTGACCTTCGATTCCGCCCACTTCTTGAGATCCCACAGGGCGTTGCCGCAGAGGCCGTAATAGAAAGCGATGACGTCGGCCTTGTTGCCCATGAACTCCGTCTCCTCCTCCAGCTTCGCCTTGAGGACCTTGGGCTCCGCATGGAGACCCAGATCGTTGGAGTAGATCACGATGTTGTACGCATCGGGATCATGATCGAAGGTCCAGTTGAGGAATTCGCTCTCGCTGATAAGGGTGTATTCCAGGCCCTTCTCCTGCAGCTTGGGCTTGATGGTGGACGCGGGGCCCACATCGGTCATGTAGATCCTCTTGGGATCCGGGTCGTTGGACAGGCTGTAGAGGAGCTCGTCCTCCAGCATCGGGCACAGTATGACACACAGCGTTCCCTTCTTCACTTCAATCATCTCCGAACTTCGAATCTATGCACTCCGCAGGGGTATCCATGAACCCTACGTCGGCGCATTCCATCAGCGCCAGGATGCGGGGTTCCGTACCATCCGGCAGAATGCCGGTCAGAGCAGGCATGTATGAGAGGAGCACGGACAGCGCGTCTCCGCGGGTGACGTCTCCGTCATGGAGGCCGCCGGCCAGGGATGACATCCCGGCGTACAGGAAGCGCACCATGGCAGGGGTCCACCTCTCGTCCGGCAGGTTGCGGCGGGCCCACTCGGCCGCCATCGAGGACACGATGTCCAGGACGGGACCGTGGCGGAACGCCTCCGACACCAGACGTGCCAGCAGCCGGGAGCGGGAGCAGGCCTCGATCATGTACGCCGGAGGCAGCACCGCCATGTCCTCTCCGATGCCGGACTGACGGACGCTGCGGGAGGCCTTGGTGAGTATGTCTCCCGCGAAAGCCTCCATCAAAGAGCAGAAGAGCCTCTCCTTGCTCTCGTATACGTAGTAGATACTTCCTATGTGCAGCCCTGTATCCTTCGAGATCATGCGGATGGTGGTCTCCTCGTACCCGTTGGCGAGGAACAGCCTGATGGCGGAATCCACGATGACCATGTCCTTGCTCTTCTCCATGCTCTGCCTCTTGAACTAGTTCAACTAATCACACAACTAGTATTTGAACTTGTTCAACTGACCACTCCGAAGTAAACGGAGACAGAAGGAAACACAGAATCCGCACGAGAATTGAGGATTAGAAGCGCCGAGAGGGAGATTTGAACTCCCGAGGTGAATCACCACAAACTTTCCAGGCTTGCGCCTTACCGGGCTGGGCCATCTCGGCTTCGGAGTCCCCTTAACTGCTTTTGATTTAAAACACTATCGTTCTCCGACCACCGGACCCAGCCGCACCGTGTCCTTCAGCACCGGACGACCCAGACGTGCTTCCGACAATGTGTCTGCATCGATGTCGGAGACGATGATGCCCTCCTCCTCCGACTGCGCGATCGTCTCCCCCAGCGGAGACAGGACGCGGGACCCTCCGAAGAACCTCATGTCTCCCTGTGCGCCGATGTTGTTGGCGAACACCAGATACGATGTGCACTCCAGCGCTCTCGCGGGAAGCACCCTCTCGAAGAACGGCCTCGATGACACCGGGGATGCGGAGATGCACACGTTGACATCCGCTCCGGCCAGGGAGCAGGCCTTGGTCAGCTCCGGGAAGAAGATGTCATAGCATACCGACAGTCCGACCCTCATACCGTCGCAACGGAACACCGCAGGTTCCGAACCTGGAGAGAACACGTCGCCTTCCGAGAATAGGCCGAAGCTCGGAAGATGGATCTTCCTGTAGACGGTCATACCTTCGGAGCAGGCCACGGCGCAGTTGTACAGCCTGCCGCCCTCCCCGATCGGCGCACCGACCACAGCCACAGCCCCCGATGCCGAAGCCGCGTCGCATATGCACCCAAGAGCCTCGGGCACCCCCTCCGCATCGGGGCGGGCGTACCCCGTCAGGAACATCTCCGGGAACACCACAAGGTCCGCATCGGCATCCCCGATCGCACGCACGGCAGCATCGGCGTTCCCGCGGACGTCCCCCGGTACCGGCCTGAGCTGGCATACCGCCACCCTCATGCCACCGCCAGCGTTTTGGGCATAGTTTAAGTTGTGGACGCCGATTGCTCGTGCATGACCGCAGACAGGCTGCCCAGGGCAACCGAGGATGACGCAGAGGAGCTCAGATCCTTCATACGCGACTATGTCCGCAGGAGCGGATGCGACGGCGTGGTGGTCGGGCTCAGCGGCGGCATAGACTCCGCCGTGGTCACCAAGCTGGCGGTCGACGCCATCGGCGCGGACAGGGTCTGCAGCATCTACCTGCCGATGGACTCCAGCCCCTCCGGCGACAGGGAATGCACCGAGCGCCTCAGCAGCCTTTGGGGCACCGAGTACGAGTGCATCGACATACAGCCCGCCATAGACGCCTTCAGGGAGATGCTCCACAGCGACCTCTCCCCCATGGACGTGGGCAACATCTCCGCCAGATGCAGGATGACCGTCCTGTACAGCCGCGCCAAGTCGATGAACAGGATCGTCCTGGGGACATCCAACCAGAGCGAGCTGATGATGGGGTACTTCACCAAGTTCGGGGACGGCGCATGCGACCTGGTCCCTCTGGCCAACATGTACAAGACCAACGTCCGCCAGCTGGCGAGGCTGCTGGGCATACCGGCGGACATCATCTCCAAACCCCCATCCGCCGGGTTCTGGGAGGGGCAGACCGACGAGGACGAGATGGGGATCTCCTACGACCTCCTGGACCAGGTGCTGTACGGCATAGAGCAGGAGGACACCGACGTCGCCATCTCCTCGTACACCGGGGTGCCGGTGGACCAGGTGACCGCGATCAGGGACAGGGTCTCGCTGATGGAGCACAAGAGATTGGGCGCCGCCAGGCCCGGCAACATACTCTGAAACCCGGACCGATGTCCGCTTCAGACGTCTTCACCAAAATCTTTATCTACAACCCTATCTTAGGGGGATTCCAAGCTCCTGTAGTGTAGCGGCCAATCATGAAGCCCTCTCGAGGCTTCGACTCGGGTTCAAATCCCGACGGGAGCACTCATTCTCACATATATACCCACTCGTGTATGTTTTCGCACCTTCCCAGAGGTCAGCGTTCCCGATTATCCGCTCATATCGCATCGACGAGGTCCACCTCATACTCCGAATCCCGAATACATCTCGAATGCTGCGATTCTGAACTCTGAACCTCCCCGCCCTTGTTTATAGATGAGATGCCATCCCTTACCCATGGAGGAAGCGAAGGAGTACACGTTCGAAGAGCTCTGCCAGATAGTCGGAGCCATCGCCGCCGAGTACGGGATACTCAGGGTGTACCTCTTCGGTTCCAGGGCCCGCGGTGACAACCGCCCCGACAGCGACTACGATTTCTGTGTCAAGACCCCGAAGGGCATGGGCCTGTTCAAGATGGGCGGGTTCTACGGCAAGCTGGAAGAGGCGCTTGGCACAGGCATCGATATCGTTTGCGAAGGGTATCTGCGCGACAATTTCAGCAGATCCATATCAAAAGATATGAGGCTGCTCTATGAAGCATGACATAGACATCCTGTATCTCATAGTGGAATTCTGCAATGAAATAGCCGATGACATCCAACGCTTCGGAACAGACTAGAGGATTTCCTGGATGGCAAGGCCTACCAGATATCCTTACATTCTCAATGGAACGTATTGGCGAGTTGGTAAAACGCCTCTCATCAGACCTGACTGATGAGTTCAATGGCTATCAGAGCCGAGTGAACACCCCAAGTTTGATTCTAAATGTCCAACCTCGCGTTTTCTGAAGGAATGGTCCGTCAGTTAAAGCCATGCTTTTGGCAATCGTTAATGATTTGTGGGAGGATGTTGGAAAGGGATCAATCAGATTTGATAAGTGTCGAACTCAGGTTACAGTTACCGGGAAGTATCCAGAAGGGTAACTGGAAAGTAACCAAAAGTCCGTGATCAGTTACTGCGGTAACCGGAAACGCCCCTTTGTAGCTATAAATTATACGCCATCCTGATTGTTGACGATTCAAACGCCCGTCTTCCTGAATCCTGACCGCGATGTAGTGCCGTTCTCTCTGAGTCTCGCCATGATCTTCTTCACCATCGGCAAAGATATGCCGGTGACTTGGGCAATCTGTGGCTGGATGAACGAAGGATCCTCAAAGATGCACCTGATGATAGTCGCGGCATCATCCTTCCCCAAAGCATGATGAGTCTGCACAGGCCTGGGAGTTTATATCTTGGATGAAAAACGTGCCATTGTTCCCTCAGAGGCGTATTTGGTTTGGAGAGGTGACGTCTCAATTTTCACTATTCACTTCGGATTCTAAATCTTGTTTGATTTTGAGACATTTCTCCATAAGTGAAGGGATGTCCTTCCGTATAGTGTTCCATTGTTTAACGAGGTCATTATCATGGTATCTGTGAGCTGCACGGTCGCGTGATGCAGCGATTTCGGACCATGGCACATCGTCGTATTTCCTCCGTAGCTCTGAAGAAAGTCTCTTCACAACCTCACCAATTTGCAGGATACCAAATGCCGTGCTCCATTGATACTGTAGACTTTCCATGAAATCCTCTATATTATCACCATATTGTTGTTTGGTAGCGATGATTCCATCGCAGTACTCCAATATTGTATTGATGTTTTCAAGATCATGCTTCATAGAGCAACCTCCTGTCTTTGAGCACTTTCTTGCTGAAATCATCACGTAACGATTCCTCGCATACGACATCGATCTCTCTGCCGAGGGCGTCTCTGAGATCGGCATAAAATCCACCGACTTCGAAAAGACCGTAATCATCCGGTGTTAAGATGCAGAAGTCATAGTCACTATCAGCAGTGTTGTCTCCACGGGCTCTGGAACCGAAGAGGTACACTCGAATCATCCCGTAACGGGCCGCGATGGGTCTGACAATCTGACAGAGCTCCTCGATTGTGTACTCCTTCACCTCGTCCATGGTTACAAGATAGCATTTGAGTTATATCAATGAGGGCGAGACGGAACTCAGCTTTTCACCTGATTTTGACAGAAGCTTCCGCTGATACTTTCTGAAGAGGCAAATTTTGACAATTGCCCAGTCCCGCTACGCGGGACCCCGTAGCCGCCCCTCTAAAACCTTCTTGGCAGACCGAGTATACGACCGGAGCTTCAGAGAAGAAGGCGTATCATCCGAGAATCGTCTCATTCAAGCGGTTGAAATAATACAGGACGAACCTCCTCTCACCGTCCTTCCTGCGAATCACCGTAGGTATCAACTTCTGCATAGCATCCGTCATGAAATTCGTCGCCGCCGATGATGCCGATTCGCACAGCAAACGGGTTATGGACACCATCGCCTGAATAAGGAAACCCCTCAGCAGCACCCTGTTCGTCTCATTCATGCTTGACATCATCCTTGCTGGCTACAGGAACCTGGACCGCAGGCTCATGACGCTGGATTGATAGAAGGAGGGGAAGATGGACAGGATAAGGGGGATGGTGCTGAGCACACCGACCCCCATATCCAAATCTGGTGTGCTGGCACTCATGCCGGACGTCTCCTCCACGACAGCAGAGGCGGTGCTGGGCGGGATGGTGAGGGATGGCTCCGTCAGGAGGATCGGAGGGAACAGGAACGCCAACCGCATCGGCACCTTTCAGGACGGCTGAGCCGCCAGGTCCCGTTTCAGCATGCGAAGTACCAGCAGACCCAGGCACAGCACGATGCTGGATCCGATGACCTCCGCTATGGTCACCCCCCACCACACCATCGTCAGAGACATCGTGAGGGACATGACGAAGCAGAAGGGGACCCTCATGAAGTTGCGGAGGGTGGTTGCGCCCAGGGACCAGAGGCCCTTGCCGATGGACTGGAACAGGCTAGCGGTCACCAGTCCGATCATGTAGAACGGCAGGAACAGGGAGCCTATGCGGACGAACATGGTCATCTCGTCCGCCAGCTCGGCGGAGGAGCCGGAGTAGGTGAACAGCATCACCATGTACGGGGCGATGAGGATGGACACCACAGCGACGACGATCATCACGGTGACCCCTCTCTTCAGAGCGAAGGAGTAGACCTCTTTTATGCGGTCATAGCTGCGCTGCCCGTAGGCGGCGGCGCTGATTGGCACAAGAGCGGAGCCGAAGGAGACGGCTATCATCGTCAGTATATTGAGGATCCTCCAGCCTGTGGTGTAGATGGCTATCCCGTTGGCGGGGTCCACGCTCTCCAGGATGAGGTTCACAAGCAGGGTGGACAGCGAGAGGAGCACCATCTCCAGTGAAGCGGGCACCCCGACCCTGAGTATGTCCCGGTCCAGCTCCCTGTCGAAGCGGAACCCCTTGAACCTGAACCTGACATAAGTGCCGCCGCTGACGTAGTAGCGGACAGCAAGCAGAGATGCGGCCAGCATCGCGACGGCGCTGGCCACCGCGGCTCCGGTGACACCCATGTCCAGGTAGAAGATCAGTATCGGATCCAGGATCATGTGGACAGCCACGCCCACCACTTGGATGTGCATGGACCTCTTGGCGGCGCCTTCCGAACGGAGGAGGGCGCTGAAGATGAAGCTGACCATGTAGATGGGGGCGCAGAGCATTATGGGGACTCCGTAGGCCATGGTCTCCGCCAGGTACTGCCCAGCGCCAGCGGCCACGAAGAGAGGCTCTGCGGCGAATGCGAATATCGCCGTTATGATTATGCCCACCAGGACGCCGATCACCATCACCTGGGAGGCCGCCTTCCCTGCACCCTCCCTATCGCCGATGCCTATGCGCCTGGCGATGGCCTGGGATGCTCCAGTCCCAAGTCCGTTGCCGATGCCCACGAGTATGAAGAAGAAGGGGAAGACGACGCCGGTGGCTGCGAGCGCACCTGTGCCCAGACCGGAGACCCAGATCGCATCTACTAGATTGTTCAGCGCCTGGACGATCATGCCGATGGCGATGGGCACCACCATCACCAGCAGCGACTTCTTCGGGTCGCCGAGGATGTTGGATGTACTGGCCTCTCCCTCAGACATGGGGGCGCCCAGAAGGTGCGCTCATATGAAACTATCCATGGGTCAGAGCGAGTCGAGGATGTCCCTGATGGAACCTTTGGCGATTACCACCCTGACACCCGACTCCTCCAGGACCTTGGCGGGCAGCGGCCCGATCTCCGAGACCACCACCGTGCCGGCGTCGCCGATGGATGCGATGACCTCCTCGATATGGCGGCGGTGGCTGTCCCCGGAGACGGATGCCCCTGTGTCAACATCGACCCTCCTCAGCAGCCTGTGTGCCTCCCCGGGGCCGAAGACGTAGAACGCAGGGGCGTTGCCGAATCCGCAGTCCACGTTCTCCCCGTCAGATGATGCGACGGCGATGGCCGTGCCGGCATGGACGGGGGACATGGGCCTGGGTGCGCAGGACCCGCAGGCGAACTCCTGCGAGCGGTCCTCCCCCAGCTTGCCGATGGCGTCTGCGCGGCACTGCTTGCAGTGCCTCATGACGTTGATGCCCATGCCCTCGCAGCGGTCCATGAGCTCCTTGCGCATGGCAGGCGTCGGGGCCTCCATGCCCTCGAACGCCGTGCCCTCTACGGGTATGAGCGGGAGGATGTTCACGCTGTACGCCCCTCTGGAGCGCACCTCGCGGACGATGTCCGGGATATGGTCCGCGTTGACCCCGGGGATCATCACGATGTTGATCTTCACCGCCATGCCCAGGGCGACGCATTCGTCCAGACCGCGGAGCTGCCTCTCCAAAAGCAGGGATGCGGCCTCCTCTCCGCGGAGGGTCCTGCCCTCCCAGGTGACGCGGCCGTAGACCTTGGCCCCCACGGCGGGGTCCACGGCGTTCATGGTGATGGTGACGAACCTGACGCCGAGATCGTATAGGCGTTTGGCATTGCCGGGAAGTGCCAGACCGTTTGTGGATATGCACAATGTGAGTCCGGGGTGCTCCCTCCTCACCAGGTCGATGGTCTCGAAGGTGGCCTCGTTGGCCAGCGGGTCCCCGGGGCCGGCGATGCCGATCACCTTCAGCTCCGGGACCTTCTCCAGCACCTGCCCCACCCTGTCGGAAGCCTGACGGGGGGTCAGCACATCGCTGGTGACACCGGGACGGGACTCGTTGCTGCAGTCGTACTTGCGGTTGCAGTAGTTGCATTGTATGTTGCAGGCAGGGGCCACCGGGAGGTGCATCCTGGCGAACCTGCGGTGGGCCTCGTCGTTGTAGCACGGGTGGGTCTCCACCGCTCTCAGGACCTCTTCCGACGGCAAAACTATCACTGGACCCTGACCGGCTGGCCGTTGCGGCACTCCTCGCCCCATCTGACGAGATCCGCCAGCGTCACATGGTCGATGACGCCGGAGACGGCCTCGTCAACCATGGACCACAGCTTAATGGCAGTGCAGTTCTCGTATCTGGAGCAATGGGCGGACTTCCCCTTGACGCAGGGGATGGAGATCTCTCCCTCCATCTCGCGGATGATGGAGCCGACGGTGTATTCCTCGGGGGGCTTCGCCAGGCGGTACCCTCCCTTGGGGCCGCGGGTAGATTCCACGAAGCCCGCGGACTTCAGGACTATCATGATCTGCTCGAGGTACTTGGCGGAGATGTCCTGGGTCTCCGCCACCTCCTTTATGCGGACCGGACGGTCCGTGTTCTCGGCCAGCTGCTGCATCATGCGCAGGGCGTAGCGTCCTTTTGTGGAAATGAACGTCGTAACTCCTCCGGTTTCTGTTATCCCACCCATTGAGTATGATTATTTATGCTTTGCATACCAGGGGCGTCCGACGGGCCGGTGCCAGATTTAAACCCACGTACGGGTTGGTCATCCATCCAGGCCCTTGCGGTACCCGGTGGTGAAGTTCTTGTCGTACAGCTTGGACAGCTGGTAGTCGTCCCCCAGGAACCATCCGACCACCGTCAGGGCGGTCCTGGTGATGCCTGCCTCCCTGACCTTGCCGGCTATGTCCGCCAGGGTGCCTCTGACTATCCTCTGGTCCGGCCAGGTGGCCTTGTAGACCACCGCCACCGGGGTCTCAGGCTCGTAGCCCCCGGCGATCAGCTTGGACGAAAGCTCGTCCATGAACCCGGCGGAGAGGAAGATGATCATGGTCGCATGGTGCTTCGCCAGATCCTCCAGCTTCTCCCGGGGCGGGACGGGCGTCCTGCCCTCCATGCGCGTCAGTATGACTGTCTGGGACACGTCCGGGAGGGTGTACTCGCTCTTCAGGACGGCGGCGGTGGCCAGGAAGGAACTGACCCCGGGCACGACGTCGTACTCGATGCCCAGTTCGTCCAAACGGTCCATCTGCTCCCTGTGGGCGCCGTAGACCGCGGGGTCGCCGGTGTGTACTCTGACCACCTTCTTGCCCTGGCGCTCCGCCGTGGACATGACCTCTATCACCTGGTCCAGGTCCATGTACGCGCTGTCGTGGATCTCCGCACCCTCCTTGGCCCCCTCCAGGACCTTGGGGTTCACCAGGGACCCGGCGTACACGATCACGTCCGCCTCGTCTATGAGGCGCTTGCCCTTTATCGTCAGCAGCTCCGGGTCCCCCGGACCTGCGCCTATGAAATGAATCATCTCAGAACCCTCCCTTCTTGGCGATCACCGTGGTGAAATAGCCGTACCTGCGCTTCGGATCCATCGGACCGATGTACTCGTCCTCCATCCCCACGTTGCTGACCACTACCGCATCATCGGCGCTGAAGCCGTTCCTCTCCATCAGCGAGGCGATCTCCCCCATGGAGTTGAAGGCCTTCATGACCACCACGTTGTCGAACCCCTCGAACGCGTTGGCGACGTCGGGGTTGTCCTTGGCGTAGGAGACTACCGCCAGGCCCTCCTCGCCGATCATCAGCGGCACCCCCGCCTTGGCGGCGCCGTGGCAGAATGACGGGATGCCGGGGACCACCTCGGTCTCATAGCCGAGGTCCCTGACCATCCTGTCGATGCGCATGTAGGTGCTGTAGACGGAGACGTCGCCCAATGTTATCATTGCGATGTCCTCGCCGCGGTCCAGACGCTCCGCCAGCTCCGCAACCGCCTCCCTGCGGCAAGCCTGCCTCACCTCGTCGCTGGGGTCCATCCTGAACTCGAGCTCCAGGATGTCCTTGCCGGAGACGTCCACCCTCCTGCGGATGATGTCCAGGGCGGTGCTCCTCTCCCCCCTCACCTTCACGGGGTACGCGATCGTGTGCGCGGCCTGCAGCGCCTCGAATGCCCTCAGCGTCATGAGGGAGGGGTCTCCGGGGCCCACGCCTATGCCGTACAGCTTGCCTTTGGCGGTCATCGGGCCACGGAAACGAATCGGGGATATATTACTTGGTCGATACATCCAACATGGACCCCCAGTACTCGGAGAGGGTTGCGGAGGAGCTTTCGGGAGACGTCATCGGCAGCAACGCCGCATGCCCGTACTATCCCTGCCACGAGGATGGGCAGGACTGCACATTCTGCTTCTGCCCCTTCTACCCCTGCTTGGACCCCGACCTGGGGGAGACCGTGATCGGCAGGAAGGGGAGCCCCGTGTGGTCCTGCAAGCGCTGCATGCTGCCCCACCGTCCGGAGAACGCGGGAATGATCCATTCGGCTCTGAAGGGCAGGTGGCCCTGCGGGGACGACGGGCTGGGGCCTCTCTTCCGGAGGGCCAAGGACATGGAGATGTCCTACCGCTGACGGTTGCATACACAACTTTATATACGTCCAATCAGTTGCATAATCAACCAATGTGCGATGCGGGGGCATCGCAGGGAAGGTGATGCGAAAAAAACGTACCATCGTGAAGAACGGCCGCGGCGCCGGGTGCTCAGACGATATCATGTTTCACCACCACACTAGTACAGTCCTTTTTACCGACGCCGCGAGTCCCGTGCTGGATGCTTCGGCATCCTGCGATAGGGATATATACGCTGAAAGTTGCATGAGCATCTTATGCAGGCTGACTCTGATGCGTTCGGCATAATGCCCTTCCCGGTAAGGATGAAGCACTTCATCGATGCCATCTCCACGGACACCGTGAAGGACACGGAGTTCAGGCCCTTCGACATACCGTTCATCAGCGTGATAGGCAGGTTCGACGGGATCTCCCAGAAGGACATCTCCGCCGTCCTCGATTACGACAAATCCTACACCACGCGCATCATCAACCATCTCATCGAGATCGGAGCTGTGGAGAACCGCGCATCCGGCAAGACCCACTCCCTCCATCTCACCGCCAAGGGCATGACCGCCCTGGAGCTGTCAGTAAGAGTCTCCGAGAGGATAGAGGAGGCGATGTTCAGAGGCTTCACCGAGGAGGAGAAGAACCTCTTCGTGGAGCTCACGTCCCGGATGGCCAAGAACATGTCCGACTGCCTCAGCGAGATGTGAGCATGCCCTACGGAGAGGAGCTCGCATTCGCCGCGGAGCTGGTCCGCAGGGCCGCCTCGGCATACCATGGGAAGGACCCCTGCGCCAGGACCAAGGAGAACGGCATGGGGGTCTACGACGTGGTCACCGACCTGGACGTCGGCACGGAGGAGATCATCCGCGGAGCCATCAGGGAGAGGTACCCCGACGACGGATTCGTGGGGGAGGAGACCTCCGCCCGGGACGGCTCCGGGTCCAGGGAATGGATCGTGGACCCGATCGACGGCACCCTGAACTACGTCAGGGGGATACCGCTCTACGGCACGCAGATCGCCCTGGCCGTGGACGGGGAGCCGGTGATGTCGGTGATCTACCTCCCGGCGCAGGACGAGCTATACACCGCCACCGAGGAGGACGGGGCGCGGCTCAACGGATCGCCGCTGAGGATGCCGGCGGAGCCCCGGGATCTGAAGAGCTCCATCGTCGCCATGTGCGACTTCAGCCGCAAGAGCCAGCGCTTCCGGGAGGTCCAGTACCGGATCATCGGGAGCATGTACGACAGGGTCGCCAGGATCAAGATGTTCGGGGCGGCCTGCGTGGACATGGCCATGATCGCGTCCGGACGGGCGGACATGCACTTCCGCTACATGAACCACGTCTGGGACTTCCTCCCAGGCATGTTCCTCTGCCGGTGTGCCGGCGCGTACATACACCCCGGCCTGTTGGAGAAGGGATTCCTCCTCATCGCGTCGGATGAGAAGCTGGCTCAGTCCTTCTGCGACTCGGTGCTGGGGAACATAGAGGTGTGAGCGCCGTCCACGTACAGCACCGCCGAGCAGGAGCATGGGTTGCCGCAGACCGGGCAGTCGTGGCCGTCGGGGAACGCCCTGGGGTCGTTCCAGTAGCCGAAGACCTCCTTGACGGCCCTCAGGCCGTTGCGCTCCAGGACCTTGGCGATGTTGACCCTGCCGATGACGCTCTTCCAGGCCATGGCGCATACCACGTCCACGCCCCTGGCGGCGAACTCCTCCATGCAGCGGGACACCATCACCGAACCCGCCCCCCTTCCTTTGAAGCGGTCGTCCACGGAGACCGACGCTATGTACCCCACCGGGCAGGAGCCCAGGAGTATCCCGCGCTCCGGGTCGTCCAGATGGAGAACCGGGTCGATCCTGTCCGGGCCGAGGATGTTGCAGATGGCGAAGCCGATGGGCTCCCCGCCGTCCATGGCCACGAAGCAGAAGTCGCTGTCCGACCCTATGGTCTCCTCGAAATCGTGGGGCACCAGGTAGTCTGAGCCCAGCTCGGCCTTGGAGACCTCCATGAGGCCGGGTATCATCCCTTGCTCAAGCTCTGTCGCGATCACAGCCCTTCCACCAGATCCATGATGTAGTCCTCGTAGTTCCACTGCTGGTCCATATGACGGTTCAGGTCCCTCACCGACAGGTAGAGCCAGATGCCGAAGAACAGAGTGAATGTCACCAGTGTCAGCAGGATCATCAGGACGAAGTTGCGCACCCCGATGACCTGCCTGTACCTCTCCGCCTCCCATCCCGCGGCGGCGAGGCCGTCGGAGAAGGTGTCGGCGAACCTGAAGAAGCTCTTCTCGTGCCTCTTGGGGAACCCCATGTTGAGGATGATGACCAGGAAGCACAGCGCCAGGGAGATGATGCAGGCGGCGATGCCGTACACCGCCCCGCGGTGGGGGTCGTCCATCAGCAGGGCGAAGCAGGGGGCGGCCATGGCGGGGATGACGGCCAGCACGAACACGGCCATCCATATGCCCCTGCCAACGTTGGTGGGAACGGCCCTCCTCATCTCCTCTATCCTGCCCCCGTCGCGGAAGGAGCCCTCCGAGGACATCTCCGACGCCAGGTCGCACAGGGCCTCCATGAGCTCTATGTCGCGCCTGTTGTGCCGGTAGTTCCTGCTGACGGTCAGGTACATCATCGACAGGAGCACGCATGTGCCGACGATGATGACCCCCAGGATCTGCAGCTCCCTGTTCTCCTCCGTTCCCGCCAGACCGGTGATGTACAGCACAGCCGTCACCGTGAACGCCAGGACGACGAGGCACACTATGGAGGGGTAGATCCTCAGGTCCGTTTTGCCGCGCCTGCGTACGGCAGCGGCGACACGGCGCCTGACCGAGTCGGATACCATTGCGTGGACAACTATAAACGGAAATAAAAACCTGCACCCGACATGGTCATCGGGAGGATCCTCAGGGAGTCCAGGGACACCGCCCGGCGCGTCGCCCGGCGCGGCATCGAGAGCGCAAGGGAGATCGCCGAGCCCCGCGGGTCCGTCCGCGAGGCCGTGGGGACCCGTACGAGATCGGTCATCAGACGCACCGCAGATTCCGCCGGAGCCGAGTTCAGGAGGATCGAGAAGAAGAAGGCCCCTAAGACGCTGGCACTTGTCGGTCTGGTGGCGGTGGTCCTCTCCTCGTTCTACCTTGTGAGGCTGTTCTCCTCGCTGCCGACGCTGCTGGAATCCGACACCGGGGACTCCGTGCAGTTGATCCTCTCCGCCTTCGTGATCCTGGTGGTGTTCTTCCAGTACCTCTACTACGTAACCACCGTGTTCAAGCTCGCATCGGGGATGCGCAGCGCATGGGCCAACATGGTGCGCCTGTCCGGATCCTACATCCTCCTGCTGCTGATCACCGAGACCGGGCTGCTGGACTACCTGTCCCTGAACCTCGTGGTGGCCAACTCCTGGATACTGGCGGCGGTGATGCTGGCGGTGATCGTGTACATGCTGCTGCCCAGCATCAGGGAGTTCTTCCTGCCCTCCTACGAGGAGGACCCCGGACTGAAGGGATGGGTGCAGATGGTGTTCTGGATGGACCCGTTCAAGGATGACGATACCGGATCGGACGTCCCCGAGGGCGCCTGACGGAGCACCCACCCTTAATATAATGCGCGCACATGGGGTCACCCAGGTGCTACGATGCTTGTGAACGCAGACATCTACGTCAAGGACATCCCCGGTCAGCTGGTCTCCGCCCTGGAGCCCATGACCACCCTGAACGCCAACATCATAGGCGTGGTCCACAGCCGCGAGCAGATGGTCAGCGGAAGGATCGCCGTCAACATAACATTCGACGTGGACCCGGACCTCATCGGGAAGCTGAAGGACATATGGATATCCAGGGACGTCATCGTAGCCAACATCGGCTCGGTGGTGAAGCTCCACTACCTCAGGTTCATGGCCATCGGCGGCGTGACCGCGGATGCCATGCAGTCCATGCTGGACGACGCCAAGGCGGTGACTGAGATCGAGTCCGCCGACATCAGGGTCAGCACCAAGTCCGCCGGAGGCAACACCGCCATGGTCACGGTGGGGCTGAGGACCCCCGAGGCCCTGGACGCCCTGGACGGCTTCGTGTCCGGCAGATGCAGGGAAGCCGGATACACCTACATCAAGGGGGTGGAGCAGTGAGGGTCTTCCTCTCCGGATTCGGCACCGTGGGCCAGGGGCTCATGGAGACCGTGGTCATCAAGAAGGACCTCATCAGGTCCCTGACCGGCGAGGAGCTGGTCTTCGCCGGCGCGGTGGATTCCAAGACGTATTACATCGACCCCAAGGAGGTGTGCTGCTTCTGCGCCCTGGGCACCAAGGCGTCCGAGGGCACCGTCGGGCACGCCAAGAGGGACGGGAAGAGCGTCATCGACATCATGGAGCAGTGCGAGTTCGACGTCCTGGTGGAAGCCGGACCCACCAACATCGAGGACGGCGGAGAGGGGCTGGCCAACATCAGGTGGGCCCTGGAGCACGGGAAGGACGTGGTCACAGTCAACAAGGGCCCGCTTGCGCTGGAGTTCGGAGCGCTCAGGAAGCTGGCGGAGGACAACGGATGCATACTCAGGTTCGAGGGCTCCGTGGGCGGCGCCATGCCGATAATCAACCTCTGCCGCGAGAGCCTGGCGGGACTGAGGATCAAATCCATACAGGGCATTTTCAACGGGACCTGCAACTACGTCCTCAGCAGGATGGACAGCGGGCTCCCCTTCGAGCAGGCGCTGAAGGAGGCGCAGCAGCTGGGGTATGCGGAAGCGGACCCCACTTACGACATCGAGGGCTACGACACCGCATCCAAAGTGGTCATCCTGGCCAACTCCGTGTTCGGCAGGGATGTGACGTTCAAGGACGTGAACCTCTGCGGCATATCGTCGGTCACGCCGGAGGCCGTGGCCATGGCCGAGGAGGAGGGCATGGTCATCAGGCTCATCGGAGAGGTCAGCGGGACCAAGCTGGAGGTCTCCCCGAGGCTGGTGCCCAGGAACCACCCGCTGGCCATACCGGGCACGCTGAACATGGCCCTCATCGACACCGACATGGCCGGCCCCATCACCGTTTCCGGAAGGGGGGCCGGAAGGAAAGAGACCGCCGCAGCAATACTGAGCGACCTCATCGCCATAGCACGCCAGAGGAAGAAGGAGTGACCAGGAGGATCAGGATCTTCGACACCACCCTCAGGGACGGATCCCAGAGGGAGGGCATAGCGTTCTCGGTGGAGGACAAGCGGGAGGTCATCACCGCGTTGGACTCCCTGGGCGTGGACTTCGTGGAGGCGGGGATGCCCCAGTCCAACCCGAAGGACGCGGAGCTCTTCGGCTCCCTGCCGGAGACGAAGTGCGATGTTGTCGCATTCGGAAGCACCTGCCGCCCCGGCATGAGCCCGGAGGAGGACAGGTGGGTGCTGGACCTGGCGGAGCACTCCGGGGACTGGGTCTGCGTATTCGGCAAGGCCTGGAGGATGCAGGCGGAGAACGTGCTCCATGTGAACGAGGAGGAGAACCTCCGCATGATCTGCGATACGACAGAGTTCCTCAGGAGCAGGGGCAAGCACGTGATCTTCGATGCGGAGCACTTCTTCGACGGGTACCGGGAGGACAGGGGATTCGCCATGAGCGCCGTCAGAGCCGCGGCGGATGCCGGCGCAGAATGGGTGTGCCTCTGCGACACCAACGGCGGATCCCTGCCGAAAGACGTGCACGATGCCGTTGCGGACGTCTGCGGCTGCGTCTCCGCAGGCATAGGCATCCACACCCACAACGACTCGGACCTGGCCGTCGCATGCGCCCTGGCCGCCGTGGAAGCGGGGGCGGGGATGGTCCAGGGGACCATCAACGGCATCGGCGAACGCTGCGGCAACGCCAACCTCTGCTCCGTCATACCGGATCTGATGCTCAAGATGGGCCTGGAGACAAACGCGGACCTCAGCAGGCTCACCACCGTCAGCATGACCGTGGCGGAGATCGCCAACACCAGGCAGGACCCATCCATGCCCTACGTGGGCAGGCGGGCGTTCACACACAAAGGCGGAATGCACATAGACGCCCTGCTGAAGGACACACGCGCCTACGAGCACATCGCGCCAGAGACAGTGGGCAACCGCAGGGTGATGGTTGTCTCTGAGCTCAGCGGGAAGGCGGGCGTGTCCAGGAAGATGGACGAGCTGGGCATCCCCCATACCGACGAGGATGTGAGGAAGGTCCTCGCCACCGTCAAGGAGATGGAGAGCCGCGGATACCAGTTCGAGGCGGCCGACGCCAGCCTGGAGCTGCTCATGCGCAGGGTGTGCCAGAATCTGGAGCCTCCGTTCGAGATACCGGCGTTCAGGGTCTACATGGACGAGACCTCCGACGGCATAAAGTCGGAGGCCAGCATCAAGGTCAGGGACAGGAACGGCAGCACCGAGCACACCGCGGCCGACGGGGACGGCCCGGTGGACGCCCTTAGCAACGCGCTGAAGAAGGCACTGTCCAAGTTCTTCCCCGTCATGGAGAGGATGAGGCTGATCGACTACAAGGTCAGGGTCCTCGACGAGAAGGCCGCCACCGCCGCGCCGGTGCGCGTCATAATCAGATCGACCGACGGAGAGAGCCAGTGGTCCACGGTGGGCGTGTCCACCAACGTCATCGAGGCATCTCTGACCGCCCTTACGGACTCGGTGGAGTACGGGATATACATCAACAGGGAGTGACCCTTTGGAGAGATTCGTTGTTACGCTTGTAGGGAAGGACACCGTGGGCATCATCGCCAAGGTGTGCACCTTCTTCGCCCGGAACGGGATGAACATTCTGGACATATCCCAGACCACCATGAGGGACGTCATCAGCATGACCATGATCGTGGACAGCGGCGGCATGCCCGCCGAGACCGCGAGGGAGGGCATCGCCTCCCTGGCCTCCGACGTCAGGTGCATAATCCACCTGGAGGAGGACAGCGCCCTCGAGGACCTGGCCAGGAGGGATGCCTGATGGAGAAGACCATCGTGACCCTCTCGGGGAAGGACACCGTGGGCATCATCGCCAAGGTGTGCACCTTCTTCGCGGAGAACGGGATCAACATCCTTGACATATCCCAGACCACCGGCGACGGGCGCATAGACATGATGATGGTGGTGGACACATCCGGCTTCAAAGGCAGGTTCAAGGACCTGGTGGACGGGCTCGACAGAGTGGGCGAGGACGTGGGATGCACCATCAAGGCGCAGCACGAGGCCATCTTCGACATGATGCACAGGATCTGATAGGATGACGATGATCACACTCAGCGAGGTCCTCGAGACCAACAACATGATCCAGCACGAGAACCTGGACGTCAGGACCATCACCCTTGGCATCAACCTGATGGACTGCATGACCGACGACCTGGACCGCCTCAACGAGAACATCTACAGCAAGATCACCCGCCTGGCCAAGGACCTGGTGTCCGTGGGAGAGGAGATCTCCCTGGAGTACGGGATACCCATAGTCAACAAGAGGATCTCCGTCACCCCCATCGGGATCGTGGGCTCCCCGGCATGCAGGAGCCCGGAGGACTTCGTCACCATAGCGAAGACATTGGACAGGGCCGCCGCCAAGGTCGGGGTGAACTTCATCGGCGGCTACTCCGCCCTGGTCATGAAGGACATGACCTCTTCCGACCGGATGCTGATGGAATCGATCCCCGAAGCGTTGGCGGAGACCGAGAACGTCTGCAGCTCCATAAGCGTCGGATCCACCAGGGCGGGCATCAACATGGATGCGGTCCGCATGATGGGCGACATCATCATCAGGACCGCCGAGGCCACCAGGGACAGGGACTCCATCGGCTGCGCCAAGCTGGTGGTGTTCTGCAACCCCGCCGACGACAACCCCTTCATGGCGGGGGCCTTCCACGGAGTGGTGGAGGGGGACGCCGTCATCAACGTGGGCGTCAGCGGACCCGGGGTGGTGAAGACCGCCGTGGAGAAGGTGAAGGGCGAGAACTTCGAGGTCCTCTGCGAGACCATCAAGCGCACCGCATTCAAGGTCACCAGGATCGGACAGCTGGTGGGCCACGAGGCCGCCAGGAGGCTGGGGATTCCCTTCGGGATACTGGACCTCTCCCTGGCCCCCACTCCCGCCGTGGGCGACAGCATCGCCGACATCCTCCAGGGCATGGGATTGGAGAGGGTGGGGGCGCCTGGCACCACCGCGGCGCTGGCCATTCTCAACGACCAGGTGAAGAAGGGCGGAGTGATGGCGTCATCCTACGTCGGAGGGCTCAGCGGTGCCTTCATACCGGTGAGCGAGGACCGCAGCATGGCCGAGGCCGCCGAGATCGGCGCCCTGACCCTGGAGAAGCTGGAGGCCATGACCTGCGTTTGCTCCGTGGGCCTCGACATGATCGCCGTTCCCGGGAGCACGTCGGCGGCCACCATCTCCGGGATCATCGCGGACGAGATGGCCATCGGCATGGTGAACCAAAAGACCACCGCCGTGAGGCTGATCCCGGTGATCGGCAAGGAGGCGGGGGACCACGCCGAGTTCGGCGGGCTGCTGGGCAGCGCACCCATCATGCCGGTGAACACCTACCGCTGCGACGGGTTCGTGGACAGGGGCGGCAGGATACCGGCGCCCATCCACAGCTTCAAGAACTGAGCGGAATGGCCCGCATCATACCGGTCGACGGCGGGCGATGCCTTCGGACGGGGTCCATGGATGTCACGTTACTGATACGATGACGGGCGGGATGCGCGCGGACGGACGTCCACGCACACCCCCTGAAAAGGTTTCAGGAAGGCAGGGCCGTGACTCAGTTCAGGTTCTCCTCCACGTTCTTGGAGATCGTGCGCTGCTCGGCCGCGAATACGTTGGCATCGCGGCTCTGCGCGACATCGATGCTGTCGCCGAATCCATGTGGGGTGTTGACCACCACCTGCGGGAACGGTATGTTTATCCCATTCCTGTCGAAGAGGAGCTTCAGCTCCCTGTTCATGGCCCTCTGGACGATGTATATGTCCTCCTCCTTGCAATTGGACATGAACAGGAGGTCCACGCTGGATGCCCCGAGCGCCGTGACGCCCTTGTAATACGGCCCCTCGACAATCTCCGGTATCGCGGCCTTGATGGCGTCCAGGTTGTCGCGTATGACCAGCTCCACCCTCTGGAGGGACTCCCCGTACTCTATGGATATCGTGGACATGGCCACCGAGTACAGCTGTGATTGGTTCACGACCGATGTTATGTTGCTGTTGTTGACTATCTTAACATTGCCGCCGGCGTCTATTATCCTGGTGGACCGTATCCCTATCTCGTCCACGGTGCCCCTCCATCCGTCGATGACCACCATGTCCCCCACCTGGAACTCCGACTCAAAGACCATGAACATACCGGCGATTATGTCCGCTATCAGGCTCTGGGCGCCCAGACCTATGACCAGCGAGAGTATCCCCGCGCTGGCTATCAGCGCGGCCGTGTTGACGCCGAACGCCTTCAGTATGAGCAACATCGCGAGTATGGCCATTATGTACTTCAGGAAGCTGTTGATCAGCTTCGATGCCGTAATGCCGCCCTTGCTGTGGGACAGCGTCTTGGTCGATACGAACTGAAGGATCTTCAGTACCACCCATGACAGGAACAGTATCTGTGCGCACCGGATGACCATCGGTATGTTGTGGTATATGTCGTTTATCGCCTGATTGTCGGATATCAGATCGTTGAACACGGACGTCTCGCCGAATATCTGGTTGGCGAAGACTATCGACAGCAGCATGATCACACCCAGCACGGCTATGATCACGTACTTGATCGGCATCTCCTTAATATTATCCATATAATCCCTGCCTTCTGAACTCATCTTGTGAGGTCCACCTCATATAACTCTGTATTATCCAGCATGACACTGACCGATATCGGACTGCCGTCCATGCCGGTCACCCCATAACTCGATTGGGTGGGGTCCAGTGTCACATCTACGGTCTGGATCGCGTCCGCACCCTGGTAACTAACCGTCGCCTTCAGGCCTGCCAAATCACCGCCCGTGTCACTAACGGTCCAATCGATGGTCATCGTCTGACCGTCGATGGATATGCCCCTGATCTCCACGAACGGTTCTATCATGCCCTCATCCAACCTGATGCTCCGCATCTCCCCGCCTTCCGAGACATCGCAGGTGACCGCGTATCTGATATCGTAGGGGATGGTGCCGTCAGGGAACATGTAGCTGACATCTATGTCGAAGGATGTCGCAGCCTCATCCTGGATATCGAAAGCCATGACCTCGTATCCCGAAGCGCTGAGCGCAACCTGGAAGTTGCTGAAGCTGTCGTATGTGTCGCTCACGAACATATCCACGGTCAGCGTACTGGTCGAACGGTCGAGCGACACCGATGACACGGATGCTGTGGGCGTTGTCTCATCCCATTCAATGACCGCCTGCCCATCGTAGAACACCACCTCATTGCCGTATGGGTCGTTGCATATGATCCTTACACCCATGTCCATTTCCTCGGAAGCAACATCGATACCAAGGTCTATGGAATGATACTCGACGGACATATCCACAGGATACTCCGTCCCGTTGAACACCGCCCTTACATCCCTGAAGTACGAATCCGGATCGTCCACATACAATCCGAAGTCCAGGGTATAGTGGTCCACATCGCCGCTGTATGCGAGATGCTCTGTGAACGCGGGCTCGCTGGACAGGTAGTATGTGGGCGTGATGACACCATAGTACTCGAAGGATTCGTAAGGCACATCCCTGATCGCTCCGCTTATCACGTATTCTATGTTGTATGGGTCGGTCACGAAATCGGCTATATTCGTGTAGACTTCCGTACTGAACAGCGGCAGCGGTTGCCTGACGTCGGCGACCACCATGTTCATCTCCAGCAGGCGATTGTTGGGATCATGGACAGTGAGGTGCACGGTCATATCCATCGACGGCCTGGCCAACGTCACCGTTGCCTGCACATACGGGGAGACGTAACCGGAGGCCAGTTCCACCTGCCCTCTCCCGGCCTCCTGACACAGGACCCTGTAGCATAGGGACGTCGGCGGGACGTCACTGAGCCGGGTAGTATCGAATGACTGGGAATCTGTGGGATCCCCGGAGAACTGGAGCACCACCGACTCCATCTCCGGATACTCCGATGATGTGAACTCGATGCTGAAATCCGAATACTTGTTGTCGGCATCCCTGAGGTTGGCCTTGAAATCGATCTCGTGGGTACTGTAGTTGTATTCAGCCAGCGTGACCTGCATGCCCGCCGCCGGGGTCCTTATGATCCTTTCGAACACGACGGCGGCGCCGTCGTAGACAGATAACGTATAGCTCATGCCCGGCGACAGATTGTCCTCCGACCCCGTGAACGATGCCTTCCCTGTCACCGTGGACGTACGGGAATACGTGGCATTGTGCAACGATATGTCCAACGTCGTCTCGGGGGTCATGCCGGTGAACTCGAACGAATAATCTATGGACCATGGGGTGACGGAATAGTCGAAGTCGGACACGCCCACGTCCGTCAGGAGCACGGGCGCCACTACCACCACCATGGCCACCACCGCAACGGCGGAAACCATCAGCTGGTTTATATTGATGCTTGGGCCGCTGCTCTTGGCCGCGGGCCCGTCGGTCTTGGCGCCGACCTCCGGGAAGCTCTGAATCTCCGTATAGGATGCAATCTGCGGCACGCCGGCGTTATACTCCCCGAACCTCTGGATCCAGGAATTGTCGGCCACTTCCGGACAGTTGGAATCATTGATTCCGTTCAGAGCGAATCACCCCTGGCTACGGAGCCGATAACGCATCGGTGTCAATGGTATATTATAAAACCGTGGATCGAAACACATGGTGTCCTCATACCGCCACGGACACATCGACCGATCAGAATCAGACTGTAAGAAAAGGAAAAAGAAAGGGGTTTGAG
This sequence comes from Candidatus Methanomethylophilaceae archaeon, assembly GCA_944321505.1. Lineage (GTDB taxonomy): Archaea > Thermoplasmatota > Thermoplasmata > Methanomassiliicoccales > Methanomethylophilaceae > SIG5. The sequence goes on from CALULN010000021.1 coordinate 97,241, forward strand.
GGTAGGCTCATCCTACGATCATCATGTCGTTGACGGTGGCGTCCTCCCTGTGGAGGTCGGACACCAGGTCGTCTCTCGACTTGACCTTGGATTCGCGGTACTTGACGGATACCGGCTTGTACTCGCCCGGGTCGCAGGGAGACAGCTGGGTCACATCGTACCAGAGGTTGGTGTGGTCCAGTTTGGCCCACTGCCTACCGTCTGCGGTGCGGAGCCCCGTTATCTTCCCCACTGTGGAAGTGGGCAGGTACTTGACGATATCGCCGTTCTCCATAGCCTTACACCTTGATGACCGCGGAGCGCTCTCCGGCGGGCACGAACTCGCGCAGTCCGCCGCGACCGACTTCCTTGGTGACGTTGGCGAAGTCGAAGACCAGGTTGGGGTCTGCGAACGCAACGCGGATGAACGGGTTGGCCGTGAAGGCATCGCCGCGGGCGACGTGTGCCGCCTTGGGGATTCCGGTGTAACCGGACAGGTGACCGACGTTCATGGCGTAGTTGGGGTAGTTGGGTCCCCTGATCTCCATGGGCAGACCCTCATCGGACCTGTAGGAGAACGAGTTCGCGGAACCGCACTGGTCCTGGAGGTCGTATCCGTAGAATCCGAGCCTTCCAGCCCTCTCCTTGTGCTGCAGCATGGACAGGTACCACATGTTGACACCGCAGTTGGCGTCACCGGTCGCCATGGATCCGGCGATACCGGTGGAAGCGGCGGCGACGGTGGCCCTCTGGGATCCACCGAAGTGGGTCTCCATGACGGCGGGGTACTTCTCGTAGGACTCGAGAGCGTACGCGTTGATGTGGTCGCCGAGCTTGATCAGCTCGTCGTAGTTGGCGGGGTCCAGCTTGCAGAGGCCGCCGTACTTGTCCTTGATGTAGTCGATGGCGTAGTAGGTGTAGTCCTCGAGGATGTTGTCGGTGTATGCGGCAGAGGCGTACTGGGTGAATCCGACACCTCCGGACATGTAACCACCGAGGTAGATCTGGTCGTAGACTATGGCACCCAGGGCCACGGCCTCAAGGGCTGCGCGTCCGGGGTCGTCGGGGTAGACACGGTCGGACTGAGCGATATCGGCCATGAATCCGAAGGGGATTCCTCCGGGCTCGTTGGGTCCCCTGGCACGCCTGGCGGGCATCATGGTTCCCATGTTCAGGGACTGGTGCTTCGCGGAGTACGCGAAGTCCGCGATTGCGGCCTCTCCGGCTGCCAGCCTGTAGGCGGTGATGAAAGCCATGGAGATCTGCATCGCAGCGTGCCTGGAGATGGTACCTCCGTCCATGATCCTTCCGACGATGGTCGGGACACGGACGGCCTGCATCAGGGTCTTGCCGATGGCCTTCTTCAGCTGCTCGGCCTGGTCCTTCGGGAAGAGCTTGTTGATGTCGATGACGAATCTGGGGTCCAGCTCGTCGATCAGCTCGTCGTCTCCGGAGAAGACCTTGACGTAGGAGTCCGCGACCAGCGCGGGGTTGATCTCGGCCATGTGCTCCTGAACCACTGCGCCTCCGGGCATGGTGTGGTTGACAGCCTGGAGGTACTCGTTGATGGTCTCGGGGGTGACCTCCTTACCCAGCCTCTTCTCGATGGTGTGGTGGGGGGAGTCCAGACCGACCAGGATGGTCCTCCTGATGTCGTCCCAGGCCTGCTGGATGGCAGGGTTGTTCACACAGTGCAGGTCATCGACCTCTACGTAGATGTCCGTGTGGGACAGCTGGTAGGGCATCCAGGACCTCTGTCCGAGGGGGACACCGATGTCCTGGTTCATCATGGGGATGCCACGCTCTTTCGCTATCTTGTTAGCGGACTCCACGAACTCGCGCTTGGACTTGGACTGTCTCCAGCCGCCGAAGCAGTAGTAGTGGGTGTTGAGCTCGGTAGGCTCCTCTTTGAATTTCTTGTGGACTGCGTCCATAAAGAGCTTCTCGTTAACCATTCATATCACTCCTTCACGTTCCAGGGCTGGAATCCAGCGAGGGTCCTCAGCTTGTGGATCCTGAGGCCGTAGGCGGTGACCTCCTTGTCGTCCCTCATGTCGACTCCTCCGGGGTACGCGGTGAAGATGGTGGTCCTCTTGGCGCACTCCTTCAGGGAGGCGGGCTTTCCGACGGAGATCTTCTTGTCGAGGGGCAGGGCGACCTGGTCCTTGACGTACACGACCTCTCCCTTCTCGGCGTCCCAGACGTACCTCTGCCAGGCGTCGAACATCAGACCGTTCTCGTCCAGACGGCAGGCGTGTCCGTGGACGGTCGCACCCCTGATACCGGTCAGGGCGGGGTCGAAGGTCTCGTTCTCGATCATCTCCTTGGCCAGGACCTCCAGGTCCCTCTCGCGCATCTCGATGATCTGACGTCCGGACAGGGTTCCGGTGTCAAGTCCTCTGTACCTGGACAGGTACATCCATGCCCTCTGGTAGGGGGAGATGGGTGCGAAGTAGACGGAGTCGGTGAACTGGATGTACCTGACACGGTCTCCCTTCTTGGCACCCTCGATGGGGGTGACCAGCTGCCTGATGGGGCAGTCGGGCTCCTTGCCCTCCTCGAGCGGGGGGTGGATGGACTTGTACTCCTCTCCGGGGTTGCGGTGTCCCATGATCCTGACAACGTCATCCATGGCGACAGTGCGGAGCTTCTTCAGCTTCACTTTGGGGTTCATGTACTTGCGCCTGTTCTGCGCAGGTATGGACTCACCGGGGTAGAATTGTCTCTGATATGCCATATTAATTCCTCATGTCTGATAGTGTGCTTCTGTACTTGGAGTATCTTCCGATGGCCAGCGAATACCCGAAGGGTATGACGCGACCGCAGACGGACTTGATGTGCTCGACGACCTCGTTCTGCTCCTCCTCGCTCTCGACGAGGAGCTCCAGATAGAAGTCGCCGACCGCCTTGGTGAGGAGTATCTCATCCTTCCCGAACCGGATGACCTGACGGCCGGAGTGGTTGTTGTCCATGCCCTTGGCGGGTCCAGACCCGATGACGGCAGGGAGGTTCTCTCCGGTTATGTCGATCCTGCGGACGTGGTCCAGTATGAACTGGTCGGCGGCGAGCGCGTTGAGCACCGACTCGGTGGTAGCCGGCGAAAGCAGGCGGTCGGTCATTATCCTGACCTGGGGGAGCGGCACTCCCGCATACTCATCAGTCCTATCTACTCCAGTCATGAGAATCACAGCTTCTTGGCGATCTTCTTGGCCTCCTTGCCAACGACCTGGATCGGGGTCCTGAACTCGTCGAGACCGCCGAAGACCTCTTTGAACAGTCCGGACGTCGCCTCAGCCGAGAAGGTCTGGGTTCCGCCGTCGAGACAGTTGGCTGCAGTGACTGCGGGGATCAGGACACCCTTGGAGTGCCTGGTGACCACGTGGTTGCCGTGGAACAGTCCGGGTCCGCCTCCACCGTAGATGGAGTGGGAGAAGAAGGACATTCCGACGCACACACCCATGGACCTTCCGTAGTCTGCGGAGGGCAGGCCGGTCTCGTGCTCGAGGATATCGTTGTAGTACAGGATGGTTGCGGGGACACCCTGGGCGGCCCTGGCGGCACCGACGTTGACCATGACGGCGGCGACCATTCCGACGGACGCGTAGGCGTTCCACATGGGCATGTCGTCGGTGGTGTAGACCTTGTATCCGCTGGGGAGGGTCTCCTTGACCTTGACGACGCCGTTGTCGATGGCGTACTCCATGAGGGTCTCGATGACGGTTCCGACGGTTCCGGTCTTGCCGTTCTTCTTGACGATGGAGTAGAGCATGTTGTTGGCGTTCAGTCCCTCGTAGGCGAGAGCGAGCAGCGCACCCCTCTCGAAGGGTCCGTTGGCGTCACCCATCTCGAAGGAACCCATCTGCTCGAACAGAGCGGACAGGGCGACACCCTGCATGGCGTTCCTGTTGACCAGGGCGACCACGTGGTTGGCCATGATGTTCCTCAGAGCGTAACCTGCACCCTCGTTGTTCTGGGGGATCTCCAGGATGGACTTGACGTTGGCGCCGGTGAATCCGACGGTCTGGGGGTATCTGCCCCAAACGGCTCCCTTCACCATGTTGGCCTTGTGCATCGGGATGTTGAACTCGTCGATGATGGCCTGGACGGTTGCGGAAGCGGCGGCGGTGAAGCCGGTGGTGTACTCGACACCTGCGTTGACCCTGTCCTCGGGAACGACCACGACGATGTTCTTTCCGCCGGACTTGACCTCGACAACGGTGTCGTCGCCGTCGTAGACCTGGACCATGTCCTTGATCCTGGCGGCAATCTTGTCAGCGCTCGCGACGAGCGGGATGTCGATCTCCTTGCCCAGGATCTGGCATCCGTCGCCTGCCATCTTTCCGGTCTTGAGAGCGCTCTCAATGCCGGACAGGCTGACCGCGACAGTCCTCTTGGTCAAGGATGCAATCCTCTGGATTGCCTTGTTGCGCAACGGGCTGATGGCTTCAAGGGGCACATCCTTAGCGATGCGCTTTCCCCTGTCGTCATACAGGTCGATTACGTCCTCGTATTTTGGCATTTTATACCTCCGTTTTCATATAAAGTGGCAGAAAGACACGCTTTTTGCCTTGTCCCTTGCGATTAGGGTATTCGAATCCATGCATATAAAACCCGCATACGAACGCCATTTTCCTGGTATTTTACACTAAACTTACATGAATACTAGGGAATATCCCGGATTCCATGCATCATATACGTGCATTGGTGCACATATATATTCAATTTCATCGACATGCGGATGCCGGTGCGGATGCCGTGCGGAAAACGGCTAAATACTCGTTCGGAGGGGCCGTCACAGCCCCGGCGGGGCTCCGTGCAGACGCTCGGATCCGTAGAGGCGGTTGCCCTCCCTGTCCGGGTCCATGGTGCTCACCTCCAGCCCCGGCACGGTCATGCGCACCACCGGCACGCCGAACTCCGGGCGGGTGAGGTCCTTGCACACGACCATGTCGAAGCCCCCGTCCATGAGCGCGCCGAGGACGGTCTCGATGTCGTCGAGCACGTACTCGGAGGCGCGGTTGGGGATCTCCGACAGCCGGACCGTCTTCCCCGATGGGGAGAACCACATGCGGTTGGCCAGTTTCATGGCCTCGTAGCCCATGTCCTGCACCTGCTTCTGCAGCTGGGCGTTGATCTTGGCGCCGTGCTTGTGGGTGGTCCTGCTCTGGGCCACCTCGGTCAGCGCCCTGACGCAGGCGATCTCCGGGTCCAGGTGGGTGCCCACGCCGATCACCAGCATCTCCGGGTCCCTGGTCCTCACATCGTCGGCGGCGGCGCCGATGGTAGGGATGCCGATGTCCGATGTCAGGTCCTTGAGATGCACCTCTATCCCCGCGTCGGCGAACATCTCCAGCAGGCGGGCGGCCTCGGTCCCCGGCTCGTCGATCTCGATATCGGCGCCGGCGTGCTCGTTGAACTCCGCTATGGACCACGCGTCCCTCTCGATCAGCTCGAAGAGCCCGTGGAGGATCGCCTCCTCCAAGGTGTTCCCCGCCGCCAGGCCGTTGGTGTGGAACCTGTACAGCTGCAGGTCGGTGGTGGGCTTGTAGGGATAGAACGCCTCGCAGGCCGGGACCCACACCGGGCATCCGCGGAAGAGCTCGTAGCCCTCGGTCCATGCTATCTCGGCCCCGCGGACCATCCCCGCCACCGAAGGCGGCAGGTTCAGCTCGTACGGGTTCACCGCCAGGCCGTTGTCCGCGGCCTGCTCGTATGTCCCGTAGACGATCTCGTCGTCCGGACGCATCTCGGCGGAGTGGCGCTCTATGGCTTCCATGACGGCAGAGGCCAGTGCCTGCTCCCGGGTGGCGCCCTTGCCGTTGTAGAACCCCTCGGTGCCCTTGGCGGTCACCGCCCTGCGGAGCGAGAACACCGGTATCCCCAGGTTGTCCTTGGGGGTTATGTCCTCGGGCATGTCCATGCCCGCCTCCTTGAGCAAAGGTATGGCTCTCCTCACCGTCTCCTCCGGGGGCACCGTCCTGATGCCGGTCTCCGGGGAGGCCTTGCGGCATCTGTTCAGCATCATGGCAGACCCTCCGGCCCGCCGATGTAGAGATCTAGATCCGCATCGGGATTCATGGGGACGGCGTCCACCAGGACGTCCACCTCCACGTTCCTGACGCTGGGCATCTTCAGGAGCTTGGTCTGTATCATCTCGTAGAGCTCGTCCACGCTGCGGGTGTAGACCTCGCAGACGATGTTGTGGTCGCCGAAGGCCTTGAAGGCGGCGGACACCTCCGGATAGGACATGAGGTTCTCCAGCACCACCGATGCCGGGGCGCCGATGACCTGTATCATCACCAGGGACCTCATGAGGCCCAGCTTGGTCTCGTCCAGGCGCAGGGAGTATCCGGATATGACGCCGTCCGACTCCATGCGGGCTATGCGGCGGCTGACGGTGGCCTTGGATGTGCCCAGCCGGTCGCCGATGCTGCCCATGGGGGTGCGGGAATCCCTCCGCAGCATCCTGAGAATCTCGATGTCCTTGGCGTCGAGGCGCTCCTGCATACCCCGCCTATATATCAGAATATAGTAAAAGGTTAAGGGAGGGGGACCCTCCCCCGGGAGACCTCAGTCCCTCTTGGCCTTGGTGAGCACGCCCTCGGCGTAGACCTCGATGTCCTCGGCCATCCTGGGGATCTCGGCGTAGGGGATGCCGATGGCCATCTCGTCGGACTTCATGTCGGTCTTCTTCCTGCATCCGAAGCAGCCGATGGAGATGTTGACGGTCTGCTTCATCAGGGGGTACGCGGTCACGTCGGCGCAGGCGCACTGGAAGGGCGCGGTGACGTAGACGGCGCGGCCTCCGCCGTGGCGCAGGTGCAGGGCCTCGAACCAGTAGACCCTCTCGGGGATGTCGATGACCGCCACCACATCAGGCTCGAAGTCGGCATCCTTCAGGGGGCAGACCACCTCTCCGTCGGTGGCGTAGTCCACGTCTGCGATGGTGTCGAACATCTCGGAAGAGGCCTTGGCGTCCTCGTGGATGCCCATGCCCAGGTGGAACTCCCCGCTCCTGACCTTCTCGGGGCGCTCGGTCATGCCGAGGGTGCAGGCGCCCACCATGCATCCCTGGGACTCCAGGGGCATGCGCAGGCAGGCTCCGTCCTTGGCGGCGAAGACCGCCTGGCAATGGCTGAGCTGCTTCTCGGGGACGTCGAACCCTCCGGGGAAGGCCTCTCCCTTCTTCACCAGCTTGATGGCCACGGGCTCGTGCCTGAGGCCGATGATGCGCTTGAACTTCTCGCTGATCGCCTTGTTCTTCTCCAGCATGTCAGACATGGTTCCTGTGTATGGATGGACGGCTTATATAGTTGTCATCGGCGTTAACTCGTGTTTAACGATGAGTCTGCCACGGTCGTGCGGGCATCGGCGGCAGGATCTCATCCAGGAGCATCTCGAAGCGCATCGCGGGCCAGGGGCTCAGACTGTCTCACGTCACCGCAGAGGAGTACATGGCCTACATCACCGAGGCGATGCTTATGTCCAGGGCCGGCAGGATGGATTCCTCCACCCGCGGATACCTGCGCACATCGGACAAATTCTACGCCTCTGATATCGGCATCAGGAACTTCATCGCCGGGGCGAGGATCGACGATATCGAGGGGATCCTGGAGAACGTGGTGTACAACGAGCTGGTATACAGGTACGGAAACGCATCCGTGTGCGACGTCAACGGGCTGGAGGTGGATTTCATCTCGGAGGCCGACGGACGCCTGATGTACTTCCAGGTCAGTGTCAGCATCGGCGACGCCGGGACCCGCGAGAGGGAGCGGAGACCGCTTAGGGCGCTCAGAGACGGATATCCCAAGACGGTCATCATCTACGAGGGCTTCCCGCAGAAGGACATCGACGGCATCAGGATCGTCGGCATCCTGGAATGGCTCACCGGATGCGGATGATCGGACTACCCATCCACTCTCTCGGAGACGATGGTCGGCTCCTTGGAATCGAAGGCGATGCCGTACAGCACTTCAATCGGGTTCAGATTGCGACAAAAAGTGTAAAAAGAATTGTGCCGGCGCCTCATGGCGCCGGCGGTCACGGTCAGATGACCGGGGTGAGCCTGGCGAACTCGTACACCTTCTCGGGGCAGTTCATCTCGCAGGCCTGGCAGGCGGTGCCCAGGCACAGGTCGGAGCGGACGTTGATGGTGGGCCCCTCGGTGACCTTCAGCGCCCTCTCGGGGCAGCCGCGCTCGCACTTCCTGCATCCGGTGCAGCCGTCGAAGCTGCCCCTGAGGATGAGGCCCACCTCCTCCATGGTGTGGACGCCTCCTCCCACGTCGGGGATGTCGGACTTCACCACCCTGACCACCTTCTTCGGCGGCACCAGGGCGGGCATGGATCCCAGGCCCTCCATCTCCATCATCTCGCTGTACATGTCGAAGGACATGCCCTCGGTCCAGTAGGCCAGCTCCAGCACGTACATCTTCTCGAAGATCTCGTTGCCGGCGAACATGATGTGATTCGCCGAGATGGAGTTGGCGACGGACTGCATCTCGTCAAGGGTCTCGGCGTCCCTGAGGAGGTCGTGGGCCATCATCAGAGAGGTGTTGCCCAGCTGGTAGACCTCGTCCAGGACCCTGGGGATCATGCCGCAGTACTGGGCCTTGACGGCATCGACATATGTTCCGGAGGCGCCGGCCATGTACATGGTGCGGACGTCGCCGTCGTCGATGCCGACCTCCTTCATCAGGGTGCGGTGGCCGGCGCGGATGGCGCCCATGGCCTTCCCGGCCTCCTGGACGTCCTCCTCGGTGAAGTAGATCCCGTTGGTGAACTTGAGGCGGTGCTCCTCGTTGACTATGTGCGGCAGGGATATGGCTCCGGACTTCAGGCCCTCCGCCATGGCGGAGACCACTCCGGTTCCGGTGATCCCCCTGGCCTGGTAGTCCAGGATCTTGACCTCCCTGCCGGTGAGGGGATCCACCTTGCAGGTGGTGATGGGGACCAGGCGGTCGTCCAGGACGATGTTGTCCCACATCCCGTCCTCGGAGATGCTGACGTCGGAGATGGCGCCGGGGGCGGCGAGGATGCCGTACTTGATGGACTGACCCTCCATGGCCGGGCCGGCGGCGGCGGAGCCGGAGTACAGCTGGCCGTCGTGGTAAAGGCCCATCTCCGCGTTGGTGCCGTAGTCGGTGACCATGCAGGTCTCGTCCTTCTCCAGCATATGGGACTTCATGATCATGGCCAGGGCGTCGGCTCCGATCTCGTGCCTGATGGCCGGGGGTATCAGCACCTCCACCTCGGGGTTGATTCCGGGGATGCCGATGGTGCCGGCGGTGGTGACGTGGGCGGAGCGGTCGGGGCTCTTGACGCCCAGGGACTTGAGCTTGTTCTTACCGGCGAAGGCCAGGTCGCGGACCTCGATGTTCTCGAAGATGGACAGCTGGATGGGGTTCCCGCAGACGGAGATCCTCCTGATGTCCTTCATCTTGTCCTTCCCGTAGAGGGAGATGAGGTTCTGGATGGTGCCCATGATGATGCCGTGGCCCACTTCGGAGCCGGACTTCATCCAGAAATGCAGGTGATCCATGATGTTGGCGCCCGGGAGGGGGTGCCTGACGGTGATGGCTGTGTCGAGGATCCTGGCGTTGTCGTCCAGATCCACCAGGTGGGACCTGAAACCGCTGGTTCCGAGGTCCAATGCGACTCCGTAATTCGGCATGATTCGGAATCGCAACATCTATATTAACCTTTTAAACGGCGTCAATCGCGGTATGAAAAACAAGATGGGGAAAAGGGTTGAGAGGTGCACATATGCGCAAGGTGGGGGCAAGGGGATTTGAACCCCTGTCAGCGGGTTTCCACCACGCGGGGAGCTACCCCGCGCGAAATCATAGGGTCATCGCTCCAGTCACTCATCAACTGGTCAGCAAACCCATTTCCAATCACGCTCTATAACTGGAGCCCGCCAGTCTGCCAGGTTAGCCTATACCCCCGTGAGACTGATTGTGTGATCAGGTTCACTTCTTGCGCATCTTCTGTGCTCTCTTTCTTCTCCTCATCTTCTTCTTGCGCCACTTCCAACGCTGGTTGCCGCGTTTCTTCCAGGCGCGCGAGCTTCTCTTCATGTCGGTTCCTTCCTGAGCGCCTTGGCGCTCCGAGGCGGGCCCGTCGGGATTCGAACCCGAGGCGTCTGGCTTAGAAGGCCAGCGCTATATCCTAGCTAAGCCACAGGCCCGCAGTGAGCCTGCCCATCACGTCATGCGATTTAAAGCTTTACCAGGGAACGGCGCCCGTCATCGCTTTTCCCCATATTAATGGAAAGAGGGGGCACTGCCCCCTCGTTTCGCCCTCAGAGCACCGGGATGAGCGACTCGGAGGAATTCATCAAACCGCTTACGTAGTCCAGCACCGTGCCGTTCCCGGAGAGGATGAACGCCGCCTCCAGGATGCACCAGAGGCCGATGATCAGCAGGAACGGCCAGGCGTTGAGGATCTTCCCGAACAGCTGGATGATGTCCTGGATGAAGCCGGCGATCATGTAGATCACGGCACCGATGACCAGGGCCGCGATGACCCTCGGCCAGGTCTCGGACAGGAACTCCAGATTGCCCGTGAGGCCCCCGAGGTACACGTACACGCATGCCATCACCAGCAGTGCCAGCACAAGCGCGAAGTTGACCTCCCTGAAGGGACGGATGATCAGCGTGAAGCATGCGATCGTTATGACGATCATCGTCGCCGAGCCCCAGCCGGTGTCGATGGTCAGGGCGACGAACACCATGAATATCCCCACGAGGAGGCCGATGAGGACCAGCACCTTGTACAGGAAGCTCTCCTTGTCCTTGACGTAGGATATGACCACGGCGATAGCCACCAGCCCCATGAACATGAGGCATATCTCCGGAACGCCGTGGGTGTTCAGCGCGTCCACCACGGAGTCCCAATTGAATCCGGTCATGATGACTCGTAGGTGCCTGATTCTACTTAATTCATAGACCCAGGATGCGGGCCATGTTGCCGCCCAGGAGCTTCTCCAGCAGGGAGTCGGTGCACCAGCTCCCTTTCTTGATCAGATCGATGAACATCCTGGTGCAGAACCTCTCGTCGTAGAGCGGGAAGTCGGTGCCGAAGACCACCCTGTCGGGGAACCTGGACATGGCTTCTCCAAGGCGGGAGTGGACCATCTCCGCATCCTCCGGCCACCAGCCCTGCAGGGCGGAGCAGTCGGTGCAGACGTTGTCGCAGGCCTCCATCAGGGGGTACAGCTCGTCGTGGAACTTGCCACCCATGTGGGCGATGATGAACGTCGTGTCTGGATGGTTCTCGGCGACGCGGCGCATGTTGGACGGGTGGCAGTACTTCTCGTCGAGAGGGGGCAGCGCCATCCCGGCGTGGGTGACCACGGTCAATCCGAACTCCTCGGCGGTGTCCCAGAACCTGTCGTACTTCGGATCGTCGGGATAGAACCCGGTGGCGGGGTACATCTTCAGCCCCTTGGGGTCGTATCTCTTGACGAAGCGCTCCATCATCTCGCAGGCGTCCCGGCGGTTGGGGTCGATGCCTATGAACGGCAGGAAGCGGTCGTCCACCCGGCAGCGGGTGAAGACCCAGTCGGTGTAGTCCTCTATGCCCATGGCCGTCCCCAGCAGCCCGAAGTCGGTGATGAGGACGATGCCGTAGTCGATGTTGTTGGCGTCCAGGCTGGCGATGGGCTCGTCGATGGGCACGTCGTAGTCCGAGAACGGCACCGCATCGTCGAGATTGAAGTCGAACACCCCGTCGTACAGCTCCTTGAACTTCAGGACCGGCTCCATGTACTTGCGGACCGCCTCGTCGGGCAGGGAGCGGCGCTCCCACATGTGCATATGCGCATCGATGATCATCTCAGCTCCTCCAGGATCCCTCTGCACCCTCTGACCACGTCCTCGTAGGTCCTGTCGAAATCGCCGGTGTACCACGGGTCGGCGATGCCGCGGTCCTCGCCTGCGAAGGACATCAGCAGGCGGACCTTGCCCTCGAGATCCCCGCCTGTCATCGCCCTCACGTCGCGTAGGTTCTGCATGTCCATTACGGCTATGATGTCAAAATTGCGGTAATCATCGGACGTCATGCGCCTGGCACTGCGGTGTCCGCAGGGAACGCCGTGCTCCCGCAGCACCCTGCGGGTGCCCTCGTGCACATCCCATCCCTCCGCCTCGGAGCTGGTGCCGGCTGATGCGACCTCGACATCAAGGCCCGCTTCGGACACCATGTACCTCATGACGTACTCGGCCATGGTGCTCCTGCAGATGTTGCCGTGGCAGACGAACAGAACGCGCATAGATGACCCAAGCATCCGCGGTATGTTATCCTTCCGCATCGCAACCATGAACATCCTCCGGATGCATGGCACAGGTATGCCGATAGTCTCCGTGCGCATGTACCCCGGCAGGGGGGACGACCTGAAGATGAGAATGTCAGAAGCGGTGGCGGATGCCGTCTCCTCAACGCTCGGGATACCGCGGGAGGCGGTGACCGTGGCGGTGGAGGAGATCCTCCCGGAGGACTACGATGAAGCGATGGGTTTTCTGGGAGGGGATGTCTTCATCAGGGAAGGCAGAAGAGTCCGCTGACGTCCGCCCATCATCTTTCCCGTAAACGAATAAATCAGAATGAGCGGGGGGTTAGCCCCTCGCTAACTTGTTTACTTCCTCATCAGCGCGAAGGCGACGACCACCAGCAGGATGATGACGAACACCATCAGGGCGACGACCACAGTGTCGTTGCTGCCGCTTCCGCCGGAAGGCGCAGGCTCGGATCCGGGCTCCGGAACCGCTCCGTATGCGGCCTCGAAGGCCAGAGAGTCCCCAGTCAGGTCGCCTGCGGCGATCACGTACTGTCCGGAGTAGACCTTGCCGTTCAGCTCCCATCCGATGAAGGGTGCGCCGTCCGCCCTGTCGGGGAGGATGTGCAGCACGACCACATCGCCCTCGGCGAACTTGCCGCGGGACTCGCCGTCGATGATGACCTCGACGGTCACCTCAGGCTCAGGCTCGGGGGCGTCTCCGTAGACGGCCGCGAAGGTCAGGGGCCCTGCGGCGACATCCTCCGCGGTGACGGTGTAGGAGACAGCGTAGATGTCCTCGCCCAGCTTCCATCCGATGAAGGGCGCTCCGTCAGCGTTGTCCGGCAGGACCGGCAGGCTGACGGTGTCTCCCGCTCCGAAGGCTCCGAGCACGGTTCCGCCGACGGTGACCTGGATGGTCACGCCGGGTTCGGGCACCAGGGTCTGCTGGTAGCAGGCCTCGAAGCCGATGAGCACACCGGCTTCGACATCAGCCTCGGTGATCACGTACTGGCCAGTGTAGTACCCGGGCCTCTCCGTTCCGTCGACGAGAATCTGCCAGCCGAGGAACTCGAAGCCGGTCTTCTCCAGGACGGGGAGGTTCACCACGTCGCCTGCCGCCATCTCGTACGTCTTGCCGTTGATGCTCACCTGCACGGTGGGCTCCACGATCAGGGGTGTCACCATCATGGGGCTCATCATGTAGAAGAAGGTGGCCGCAAGGATCAGGTGTATGTCGCGCCTGTTCTCCCCCAGCCCGTCGGAGCCCATACGTAGATGCCATGCGCAACAGGTATTTCAGAATGGCCCGGCTACCGATTGCGGGGATGCTCCGGTCAGGCGCCGGGGACTGGGACCGGCGTCACGAGAGATTCCCGCTGCGTGTATGTTTTGGGTTTCAGAGATTCCCGCTACGTGTATGTTTTGGGTTTCAGAGATTCCCGCTGCGTGTGAGCCAGCATACATTGATATTCCATGGGATGCATTTCAGACAAGCTATGAAGGTGTTCAGAAGGAAGATCTACTCCCGAATGCTGGAATGGAAGGAGTGCAACGGCGGATGCGCACTGATGATCGAAGGGGCGAGACGCGTCGGCAAGACGACCGTCGTCAGGGAGTTCGTGAGCAGGGAGTACCGCAGCCACATCATCATCGACTTCTCCGCCCGCGACAAGGGGATAGAAGAGCTCTTCCACAGCTTCGGCAGCGGCATCGATGCGTTCTTCAGAGAGCTGCAGCGCCTCACCGGGGTGCGCCTCTGGGAGCGCCGGAGCGCCATCGTCTTCGACGAGGTGCAGCTGTTCCCGCTGGCGAGACAGCTCATCAAGCACCTGGTTGCCGACGGACGCTACGACTACATCGAGACGGGATCCCTGATCTCCATCAAGAAGAACATCGAAGGCATACTGATGCCGTCGGAGGAGATGTCCGTCGACATGCACCCGATGGACTTCGAGGAGTTCCTCTGGGCCAAAGGCGACGATGTCACGTTCCAGCTTGTGAGGGAATCCTTCGGATCGGGCGAACCCCTCGGCGAATCCGCCCACAGGCGCATGATGGGGCTGTACACCGAGTACATGATCGTCGGAGGGATGCCGCAGGCGGTGGAGGCTCTCCTGAAAACGAACAACTACGATGCCGTGGAGAACGCGAAGCGCGGGATACTCAGGGTGTACTCCGAGGATGCCGTCAAGATCAACGCAAGGAGGATACTCTCCGCGCTCCCATCCTTGCTGTCGAAGCACGACAAATCCTTCAGCCCCGGCGAGATAGCCAGGGACTCCCGCACGAGGGACTATCTGGGTGCGGTGGACTGGCTCAGCGAATCCAAGATGGTGAACGTGTGCCGCAGGGTCACCGACCCTGACCCCGCCCCGGACATGTACGTGGACGGGAACTCCTTCAAGCTGTACCTCCTGGACACCGGTCTGCTGCTGACGGCCGCGCTCATGTCCAACATCGGCGACAGGGACGGGATGTACGACAGCATAAGGCGGAACCGCCTGGGAATCAACAAAGGCATGCTGTTCGAGAACATGGTGGCACAGGAGCTCGTCGCCGCGGACCTGCCCCTCAGGTTCTGCCGCTTCAGCGACGGCGACGCCAAGACAAGCTACGAAGTGGACTTCCTCATCTACCGGGGAGGCAAAGTGTCCCCTGTGGAGGCCAAGTCCGGGATCTCGTCCAGGCACGCATCCCTGGACAGGTTCGCGGAGAAGTACGGGAAGAGGGTGTCGGAGGCGTACATCATCCACACCAAAGGCCTCAGGAAGGACCGTGACGTGACGTACGTCCCCATATACATGACATCGCTCCTCCTTGAGAGCGTCTGAGGCTGGCACCTGTCGGACGTCACGCATGCGCCCGCGCACATGCAAATGTTTATTTTTCGCCCGCAGATGCGCACACGAACCGAAGTGCTCCCGGAAGGGACGCCGAAGACGGAAGTGAGAGGATGTACGGCAAGAACATTCGCATGGAGAGGATCATCGACAGGAGGACGGGGAACGCCGTCCTCATCCCCATGGACCACGGGATAAGCTCCGGGCCCATGGACGGGCTCTACGACATGAGGAAGACGGTGGACGACGTCACCGAGGGGGGCGCCACCGGCGTCATAATGCACAAGGGCCTCATCAGGTACTCGTACCGCAGCTCCGGGAAGGACGTCGGTCTGATCCTCCATCTCTCCGCATCCACCAGCCTCGGGCCCAGGACCAACAGCAAGGTCCTGGTGGCATCCATCGAGGAGGCGATCAAATGCGGCGCCGATGCCGTCTCGGTGCACATAAACTTCGGATCCGAGGACGAGCCCTCCATGCTGGAGGCCGTCGGGGACGTGTCCCGCAAGTGCAGCGAGTGGGGGATGCCCCTGCTCATAATGGCCTACCCCCGCGGGCCGCTGGTGAAGAACCAGTACGACCCCGAGGCGGTGGCGCACTGCGCCAGGGCGGCCGCGGAGCTGGGCGCCGATCTCGTGAAGGTGAGCTACACCGGCGACATCGACTCCTTCAGGGACGTCTGCCGCGGGGCGCTGGCCCCGGTGGTCATCGCCGGCGGGCCGAAGATGGACTCCGACATGGACCTGCTGAACATGGTCCACGACTCCATCGAGGCCGGAGGGAAGGGCGTGTCCATCGGACGCAACATCTTCCAGAACAGAAACGTCAGAGGGATCACCAGGGCGGTCTCCAGCATCGTGCTGGAGGGCTACAGCGTCGAAGAGGCCGCCGAGTTCCTGAAGTGATAGCATGAAGACGGTCGCCGTCAGGGCGGACGCCGCCCGCGACATGGAGGACAGGAAGGCCTTCGTCACCGAGGGCCTGGAATCGGGGATGAGCGTCTTCATCCTCAGGAAGGGGGACGAGGGGTTCGAGTCCATCGGCAGGTTCGAATCCATCTACTTCGAGGACGGCCAACCCGTTGACGACAGGGTGGCGTACTGCACCATCGACACCCCCGAGGACCAGGAGAGGGCGCTGTCCCTCGCCGGGAGGAAGGACACCGTGATCGTGAAGGCGGGGGACTGGACGGTCATCCCGCTGGAGAACATGATCGCCAGGTTCAGGTCCTCCGGCACCAGGGTGTTCGCCGAGGCCTCCACCAGAGAGGACGCGGAGCTGTACCTGAAGACCATGGAGAACGGGGTGGACGGCATCGTGGTGTCCGTGGACGACCCGTCCGAGGTGTCCGCGTTCAAGGGACTGTGCGTGGAGGAGGAGGACTCCGTGCTGACGGAGGTCACCGTCACCGGAATACGCCAGACCGAGATGAGCGACAGGGTCTGCGTGGACACCTGCTCCATGATGGTCCCCGGGGAGGGGATGCTGGTGGGCTCCTACTCCAACTGCCTGTTCCTGGTCCAGTCCGAGAGCGAGGAGAACGGGTACGTGGCGTCCAGGCCCTTCAGGGTCAACGCCAGCGCGGTGCATGCGTATATCAAGGTCCCCGGCGGGAGGACCAGGTACCTGTCGGAGATATCCTCCGGGGATTCCGTGGTGGTCTGCGACCGCTCCGGGAAGTCCAGAGCGGTCTCCGTGGGCAGATGCAAGAACGAGCTCCGCCCCATGCTGATGGTGGATGCCGAGCTGAACGGGAGGAGATACAGCATCGTCCTCCAGAACGCCGAGACCGTCAAGCTGGTCACCAGGGACGGTGCGGTGTCCGTCACCGCCCTGAAGCCCGGGGACAGGGTCCTGGCGGAGGTCACCGAAGGCGGAAGGCACTTCGGCATGGCCGTCGAAGAGACCATCACGGAGAAGTAGATGAGGGTCTGCGCCGCCTTCGGCCGCCCCACGGAGCTGAGGCCGCCCATGGGCGAGTACCGCCTGGACGTGTTCGGCACCGCCCCGGAGGGGCTGGGGGAGGAGGATGTCCTGACCCTCTGCGGGCACCCCGCATCGGAGATACCCGCGGGGTTCAGAGGGCTGGTGGACAGCGGCGAGGCCGTTGTCCCCGGGTTCAGATGCATCAGGTCCATCCATGATTTCGAGAGGACGCCGGATGCGGGATCGATCGTCAGCATGCTCTCGGAGGGGGACCAGGAGGTCTCCAAGGGAGCGTACATGGTCAACGACCTGGAGGACCTGCATTCCATCTTCACAGCGTCGAAGGCTCTGAACAGGAGGCACCTCATCCTGGGGATGGGGGAGCTGGGAGCGGTCACCAGGATCAGGCAGACCCTGCTGGGCAACGAGTTCACCTTCGGGTACATCGGCGAGCCCACCGCTCCGGAGCACCTCACCGCGGACGACATCCACCCCCTGTGGTACGACTGCCGGATCGCAGGCATCCTAGGCCATCCGCTGGGCCATTCCCTGTCGCCCGCGATGCAGGATGCGGCGATGAGGACGGCCGGGATCAACGGCATCTATCTGAGATTCGACACCCCGTCCCTAGAATGTCTGGGGGACGTCGTCCGGGAGTACCGTATCCGCGGCATGAACGTCACCATACCCTACAAGCGGGACGTGGTCCCGCATCTCGATTCGATCTCCGATTCCGCGGAAGCCGTGGGAGCGGTAAACACAATCATCAACGATGACGGGGAGCTCACCGGCCACAACACCGACGTAGCCGGGATCGTGCACTCCTTCAAAGAGGCGGGTACACCAATGAAGGGCATGAAGGTCCTGCTCATTGGCTCCGGAGGGGCCGCCAGGGCGGCCGCCCGCGCCTGCGCGGTCTCCGGATGCGAGGGGACGGTGATCGCCCGCAACAGGACGACATCCGGAGAGATGTGCCGGGACTTCGGCCTCGGCCGCACCGACAGCCCAGACGTGTCGGGATACGACGCGGTGATCAACTGCACCCCCATCGGCATGGACGGCGATTCGCCATACCCCATTGACCTCACCACGCTGCACGAAGGGCAGACGGTCCTGGACATGGTGTACAACCGCAGGACCCTGCTGGTCTCCGAAGCGGAGAGGAGAGGATGCGGAATCGCCTCCGGACTGGAGATGCTCATCGGTCAGGGCGCCGAATCCTTCAGGCTCTGGTTCGGGAAGGAGCCCGATACGGACGCCATGAGGAGGGCGGTGTCATGACCTCCCACGGGAAGTCCTACGGAGCGGTGTCCGTGATCAACGCCATACCCTGCGGCATCGGAGCCACCATGGGGATATCCCTGGAGACCAACGTCACCTACACCGAAGGCGGAGAAGGGAGGGACATCGATATCGTGGGCGCCAGGAACATGAGCAAGGCCATGGCCCGCATCTGCGTGAAGAAGACCCTCGAGAGAATCCGCGCTGACCGCTCCACGCCGTATTCGCTGACGATAGACTCGCAGATCCCCCCGTCCAGGGGGCTGAAGAGCTCCAGCTCCGTCTGCAACGCCATAATCTCCGCCGTGCTGCAGGAGCACGGAGCGGAGATGGACACCATAGAGATGATCCGCCTGGGCGTGGAATGCGCCAGGGAGGCGAAGGTCACCGTAACCGGCTCCTTCGACGACGCCTGCGGCTGCCACCTGGGCGGGCTGGTGTTCACGGACAACCGCAGGGACATGCTGCTGAGCAGGACGGAGGTCCCGTCCTACGACGCGGTGCTGATGATCCCCAAGGAGACCATCGAGAAGAAGACCATCTCCGTGGCGAAGTACGCCGCGAAGCACGACGAGATGCAGAGGATAATCGAGACCGCCAGGGAGGACCCTTTGGCGGCGCTGACCGCCAACGGGAGGCTGGTGGCGGACGTCATAGGTGTGGACAACTCCCTGGCCGAGAGGGCGCTGGAGCTGGGCGCCCTGGCGGCAGGGGTCACCGGCACCGGGCCTGCGGTGGCGGTGATCGCAGAGAGAGGAAAGGGGAAGGGCATCGCCAGGAAGCTTGGCGGACGCTTCATCCTCGCGGAGACCAGATCATGATATCTTTCAACGGAGGAACGGCCGAGGGGAAGGTGTCCCCTCCGCCGTCGAAGAGCCACACCCACAGGGCGATCATCATGTCCGCCCTGTCCGGAGGCAGGTGCAGGATCGGCAACCCGCTGCTGTCCTTCGACACCAGGTCGACCATAGACGCCGTAAGATCCATGGGGGCCGAGGTCACCGAAGGCAATGGCTTCGTCGACGTGCGCTGCCCCTCGCTCCATGCGCCGGACCGCCCGATAGACGTGGGCAACTCCGGTACCACCCTGAGGCTGATAACCGGCATCGCCTCGCTGTTCGGCTCCGAGACCGTCCTGGACGGCGACGAATCCATCAGGAAGCGCCCCATGGGGCCGCTGCTGGAGGCGCTGTCCGCCTGCGGAGCTGTGTGCACCTCGGACAACGGCAGGCCCCCTGTGAGGATCAGAGGACCCATAACGTCCGATTCGATAGGGATTGACGGGAGCATGAGCTCCCAGTTCGTTTCCTCCGCCATCATGGCCGCTCCGCTGACGGAGAAGGGCATGGAGGTCCGCATAAAGGGGGAGCTCGTGTCCCGCCCGTACGTGGACATAACCATCCACATGATGGGGAGGTTCGGCGTCTCCGTTGAAGAGACGGAACAGGGTTTCCGCATACCCAGGCAGCACTATTCGCCGACGGACTACCGCGTGCCGGCGGACTTCTCCTCGGCGGCGTTCCCCCTTGTGGCGGGCGCGTTGGGAGGATGCGTGACCGTGGACGGAATGGACCTCTCCGACCCCCAGGGGGACAAGAGGATAATCGACGTCCTCAAAGCAGCAGGATCGGAGGTCTCCGTCTCCGGGGACGAGGTGACCTGCAGGCGCACCGGAAGGCCGAAGGCAATCGACGTGGACATGTCGGACATACCGGACCTGTTCCCTGTAGTCGCGGTGCTGCTGAGCACCGCCGACGGCACCAGCAGGCTGTACGGCGCCCCGCATCTGAGGTTCAAGGAGAGCGACAGGATTGCCCTCACGGAGAGGATGCTCAATACCTTGGGCGCAGACATACGCGGCACCGACGACGGATGCATAATCTACGGCGTGGAGCGCCTCCATGGCGGCAGGATCGAGCACAACGGCGACCACAGGATGCTGATGGCCGCGGCGGTGGCATCGCTGGTGGCTGACGGCCCTGTCGAGATGGAGGATGACGGCTGCTGGAACGTGTCCTATCCGGGGTTCCCGGAGCAGATGAGGTCGCTGGGGGTGAGCGTGCGTACTCGGTAGGCACCACCCTCAGGGTGCGCCTGTTCGGCAGGAGCCATGCGGAATGCATAGGATGCATCCTGGAAGGCGTGCCGAAAGGCACGCCGATAGACTCGGAATACATAGAGAGCCAGATGGCTCTGCGCAAGCCCTCCGACGGCATCGGCACCCCACGGAAGGAGAAGGACGAGGTCATCATAGAATACGGCGCCCCCGGCGGGATCTCCGACGGAGGTCCGATCCTCATGGCCATACGCAACGGCAACAGGAACAGCTCCGCATACGCGGGATTCGCCAGGACCCCCCGTCCGGGGCATGCGGACCTGCCGGCGCTGTTCAGGTTCAGAGACTATGATGTCGCCGGAGGGGCTCAGTTCTCCGGCAGGATGACCGCACCGCTGGTCGCCGCTGGCGCTGTGGCGAAGACCTTCCTCAGATCCAAGGGAATGGAGGTGGCCGCCTGCAGCTCCGCCATCGGATCGGTATCCGACGCTCATGACCGCACCTTCGCGGAGGTGGTTGGATCGACGATATTCCCCACCAGGGCCGCGGATGCGGAGCTGGACGCCGCCATGAGGGAGGAGATCCTCTCCGCCGGCAGGGACGGCGACAGCGTGGGGGGCATCGTGTCCTGCATGGTCACCGGCATACCCATCGGCACCGGCGGAATGTGGTTCGACGCCCTGGACGTGTCCGTAACGAGGATGATGATGTCCATTCCCGCCGCAAAAGGGGTGGAGTTCGGGAAGGGTTTCTCCATCGCATCCATGCGCGGATCGCAGAGCAACGACCCCTACACGGTGAGGGACGGCGGGATCGTCGCAGAGAAGAACGACATGGGCGGAGTCGTAGGGGGGATGTCCGACGGGATGCCCCTGACCTTCAGGGTCGCGTTCAAGCCCACGCCGTCCATCGCCAAAGAGCAGAGGACGGTGGACCTGAAGGCCATGACCGACGCCACGGTGTCGGTCAAGGGAAGGCACGACCCCTGCATAGTCCCCAGGGCGGTGGCTGTGGTGGAGGCGATGGCCGCCATAGCGGTCATGGACCAGGTGCTCTCGTTCCCTCCAGATATCAAGGCGTAGGACCATAGCGTCCTGGCTCGCCCATGCGGAACTCCGGCAGGGGCCTGGGGATGAACAGGCAGTCCGGGAACCCTGCCGCGAACAGAGGATAGCATTCAACGCCTTTGCCGTCTACACATATGTTCTCCGTACCCAGCTTGATCCCGCGTTCTATGCGGCCGTCCCTCATCACGGAGTCCATGGACCTGGAATGAGGATTGATGCTGCCTCTGACCTGAATCGCCGTTGGTATGCCGTCGAAATCGGTGACGAAATCCATCTGCGTGGTCTTCCTGACATAGTTGAATGCTTCCACACCCTGTGAGTGTAGCATGGCGGCGACGAATCCCCTCCCCAACGGGTCATCCGACAGCCGCACCTGCGGATCGGATACCCTCTTCGCGGCACCCGGAATCATCGAAGCCAGCAACCCGACGTCGCATATGTGCATCCTGAAGAGGTTCCACCGTGCCATGAACGGAACCACGAGGTCATCAGCACGACAACATGGGAAACAGATGCCGGCATCAATGAGCCAGCCTATGCATCCGTCGTACTCTCTGCGCCCAACCTTGCCAGCGGACCCGACGGCACTGTAGCGGAACCTGGTGTCGTCGGCCTGAGCGGCGACGGACTCCAGACATCCTGGAATCCTGCTCCTGTTGCTCACGTCCGAATACATCTCCGCATCGCTCAGGAATTTATGAGCCAGCACCCTCTGTGCTTCAGCGACGTCCTCCGCATCACCGGTCGCGACCAGAGCACGCACGGCCTCCGGCATGCCGCCTGCGACCAGGTATTCCCTGAGCATCCTGTCCATGAAGTCCAGCTCGAACTTTTCCATCGGCTCCTTGGAGAGGATGCTGTCCTTCACAAGAGAGATCATACTGTCGCCGAGCCCTTTTGCACGGAGGAACTCCTCGAAACCCATCGGGCGCATCGGCATGCGGTTCTCATACCCTACGGGATAGTGCGGCTGATCGACGCCTCTCACGTACGGGAACGATGTCAACGCTATGACGTCCCAATCCGGATCCTGTGTGAACGGTTTGAGACAGGTGCGGGCCCCCGGGCAGAACTGGACCTCATCCAGTACTATCAATGTCTCCCCCGGCACGAGAGCATCCTTTCCGAAGACCTTCCGCATCTTGCGGATCAACGTATCCGTGTCGAGATCCTCCGAGAATATCCTGCGGAACTCAGGGCGCATCTCGAGGTCGATCTCCACATAGTGCCTGTATCCCGCCCCGAATCTGCGGACGGCCGTGGTCTTCCCGACCCCGCGGGGGCCGGAGATCGTCAGGGATTTGCGATTCGGATTGGATCTCCAATCCGCCAGTTCCTTGTCTATCTTCCTCCCGAAGAGCGTCTGCTCCATAAGGTGAAGATTAGACTACTTTTTTCTAGATAAAAGTAGTTGGTTATGCCACTTTTTTCTAGATATAAGTAGCTAATATCACTACTTTATGCTAGACAATAGAAGAGAACAATGTAATCACTACTCCCCGTCAACACGCATCGCCTCAAGGAGCTCTTCAATAGCTTCCAAACGATGCCTCCATTGTCTGTAAAGATCCGCGACGATCGGGTCGGATTCATTCTCATCTATGAGGTATCCGGCATAGCGTTCCAATTCTGCGGCATAATCCTCATCTGATTCGGGCATCTCCCCCTTCCAGATTCCAACGGTCTTGCATGAGATGTTCTCGTGACAAAGAGGATGAAGACGCAGACGGCAGCAGAACATGCACCAGAATCCCTCCAGGATCTCCTGCAGCCTGTCCGCAGACAAACCTCTGTCCAAGGCTCTGTTGAATATCGATTTGAAACCACGGATCCTGTCCTCCATGCCCGGAAACTCATCGTATGGGAACGATTCCATCGTCTCGATGAAGAGCTGACGAACCGACAGCGTAGAATCAGACAGCTTAGCGCTTGGCTCCGCCGCCCTGATAGCCCTCCTCAGCCTCCCGAATTCATTCTGGAATTGGAACGGGGCATCGTGACACTCCATATCCGCAACCGCTTCCAGACCCGCTTTACCATGATATCTGCTGATGAAATCCTCGGCTTCGATGCCGGCGAACATTATGACCTCATCATCGCACGGAGGGCTGAGGATATGTCCAGAGTATGATACTCTGATGATGTCCTGGCCCTCATGATCCCATGATATGTACGGCATATCATCATAGGCGACTTCGTCCCCTTTTCTGTACCAGCAATGGGGGAGGCCGATGTCCTTGTCCAACGACTCGCGTATCCTCCTGTGGACAAGCGTCATGAACCTGTTGAACAACACGTCGTAAGGCGGTTCACCGGCCTCTGCTAGATACTTGGAGATGTACACATATGCAATCTTCTCCGCATACCCTTCATCACCGACAGCCATCATTCACAACCACCTCCGCTGAGGATCCGAAATAACAATCCCCGGAACAGAAGATGCAGCAGGAATGAATGTTGATAATGCTATCGCACGGCAGGCGATGCCTTCACATCACAGTTCTTCCGAGGATTGTCAGACCAGTCTTATCAGCTCGAACCTGGTCATGTTCTCCGGGTTGTCCTGGACGTCCGCGTCCCGGAGGCAGAGGCCGTAGTGCTCCCCCGCGTCCATCCTGCATACCGCTGCGCATCCCTCGTCCAAGGTGCCGTCCGCCAGCATCTCCGCGGCGTAGGCGGTGTCCTCGCACTCCGTCCACTCCGCATCCGGGTACAGGGCCTTCAGATGCTTCCTGGACTGCAGCAGGGCCTGGATGTGGGAGACCAGCCTGACGACCTTCGAATCGGGGGCCTTGGTGAACACGCAGTGGCGGATGGGGCACCATCCGGTCCTGAGGACCTCCACATCCTTCCCCTCGGTGGCGCGGACGCTCTCCATCACCGGCCCTGCGAAGGCGTTCTCCACCGCCAGGACCCCCAGGTCGGCCTCCCCCTTCTCCAATGCATCCATCACGCCGGCAGCGGACATGAGCGGTATCAGCTCGTACTCCATGCCCCCCTGGGCGCAGAGCTCCTTGGCCATGGCCTCGGTGTTGGAGAACGGAATGCCCATGTAGCCGACCCTGAACATCGGCCAGGTGATTCCGGACAACGTAGATAAGGGGTTCGAAAGGCAAAGCCGAAATACGAGGTCACATTGGCCAGGTCATGAATCCGGAACCTTTCGTTCCCTCGAAGCTCTCACTGATCACCCTGCTGGTCGGCTCCATGCTGATCCTCATGGGTGGTGCCGCGGTGGCCCCGGCGCTACCGCAGATATCCCTGGCTTTCCCGGAGTACGACGGGATCTGGATCACCATGATCATCACCCTGCCCTCCCTGGCCATCGCCGTCACCGGCTTCGCCGTGGGCATGATGGCAGACAGGTTCGGCAAGGTCAGGACGCTCTGCGTCTCCCTGGCGGTGTTCGCCGGTGCCGGCATGTCCGGATATGTGATCGACGACCTCCCCCTGCTGCTGGTCAGCAGGTTCTTCGTCGGAGTGGGCATCGCGGGGCTGACATCATGCATCACCGCCCTGCTGTCGGAGTACTACCACGGCACTGCCAGGGTCAAGGTGCTCAGCTACCAGTCCGCGGCCATGGGCATCGGGGTGCTGGTGCTGGAGACCGGCGGAGGCGCCCTGGCTGGATTCGGATGGCATTCGCCGTTCCTGATCTACGGGCTGGGCTTCGTGATACTGGCACTCGTCATCGTGTCCCTGAGGGAGCCAAAACCCATGGAGATCTCCTCCGCCAGACCCGCCGACGGCAGGACCGGTGACAGATCGATCGTCCTGTACTGCTACATCGGCATCTTCTGCACCATGCTGTTCTCCTTCACCCTGCCCACCCGCCTGCCTACATACATGGCCGAGGTCCTTGGGGAGGCGTCCCTCATGAGCGGGATAGTCCTGGGAATCCACGGGACGGTTCAGGCATGCGTCACCCTCATGCACAGGAGGATCGCCGACCATGTCGACAGATTCGCCATAATACCTCTGGGATTGTGTCTCATCGCGATCTCGCTGGTGATGTTCGCCCTGCCCGCCGGACTGGCGGTGACGATCGTCAACGCATGCATAATGGGCGTGGGCATCGGGCTGATCTCACCGACGGTGGTGAACCTCCTGGCGGAGCAGGTGACGTCCGACACCTCCGGTAAAGTGATGGGGGGATACAGCACCCTGCTGAACCTGGGCCAGTTCATCTGCACCTTCGCCGTGGCAGGGCTGCTGCTCATCGAGCCCGGTGTGGCGCAGACCTTCCCCGTCATGGGGCTGTTCGCCTTCGCGGTCACCGTGCTCTTCGCTGTACTGTACGTCACGAAGTACAGGGGGAAGGACTCAAGGGCCCTCAGGGCGTGACAAAGCCACGACGGACACCAGCATCAGCAGGATCCCCAGTCCCGCCGTCAGGGTCAGGGGCTCGTCGAAGAACAGTATGCCGAGAGCCGTCGCGACCATGGGTTCGGCAAAGGCTATCACCGATGCCTTCCCGGGATCCATCCTCTCCAGTCCCCATGTGTACAGCACGTAGGGGACAAGGGTGATCATCACACCCAGACCCAGCATTACCAGGATCGATTGCATATCGGCGGCCGCCGATGCAATATCCATTGGAGAGGAGAACGGCAGCAGGCACACCGCCGCTACGAGGAAGGTGTAGGCGGTGACGGTGGTCGGATGGTACCTGTCCGCCGCGATGCGGCCGAATATGCTGTACAGGGCGTACCCGAACCCTGACCCGAGGCCGATGAGCAGCCCTGCGGCGGTGATGCCGTTGTCCCCTCCGAGGATGCCGGAGGCCAGGGCGCATCCGGCGAATGCGGCTATGAGAGCCAGCACCTTCATGCGTGTCAGCTTCTCGTGGAAGAGCGCCACCGACATCAGCATCACCATGCACGGAGCGGTGTACAGCAGCACCGAGGCCGCCGACATGGTCATGGTCTCGATGGCCGTGAAGTAGCAGATGTTGAAGAACACGATGCTGCAGACCCCTGTGCCCAGGAACATCCACAGGTCCCGAGGGCGTATGCGAATCTTGGAGCGGTCGGTGACCGCCAGCACCGCCAAGAGAATGACGGCGGTGACGGCGCATCTGATCTCGGTGACCTGCACCGGCGTCAGCCCGATGCCGTAGAGGTACCTGGAGAAGACGCCGATGGAGCCCCACAGCGATGCCGCGGCGATGACAGACAGCGCTGCTGTGCTCTTCCCGTCCATGGTGCCTCCCACCGCCGATTCGGGTTAAATCGGTTCGCCTACTCTCTGCGGATCGCCGACGCCAGGCGCGACGCCAGAGCGGACAGCGCCTCCAGCGGCCTGCCGCCGCTGACCCACATGATGCCGTGATAGGATGCGGCGGCGATGCCTATCGCCAGGATGAACGCCAGCACCCATGAGGAGCTCTCGCTGATGGCGGACTGATCCACCGTCAGGGTCCCGTACACAAGGGTGATGATGTAATCCCCCGCCTCGGTGCCCGGAAGGGCCGCCGGGACGAATGTGTTGGCGGAAGAGCCGGGAGCGGTCTGCTGGCCGGTGAAGACCCAGATGAACCCATCATCGCCGAAGAGCTGTCCGTTCACGACCGTCACCTCGTTCCCGGTAAGAGGCTCGCCGTCGTACATCCCCTGCACGGAGGAGGACTCCACAGTGAGCCCGGCAGGAGCCACGGTGACGGAGACTCCGAACATCGTCGGGACGCATCCCGGCCTCTCCACCTTCACCCACACGACGCCGCTGTCGGAGACATGGGTGACGGTCGGAACGTCGGATACGAATGTCGTGCCGTCCGTGCTGTAGGAGACCTTGTCCCCCTGCATGGTGCCGATGACGGTGACAGCGATGTGCTCCGATCCGTCATAGACGCCGGTGTAGCCGTTGACGGTGATGCCGGTGATGTCCTGCAGACCGTCGTAGACTATCCTGTAGGGTATGCTCACCGTGCCGGTGAGGTTCCCTATGCCCTCCGCCACCACGTAGACGCAGTCTCCAGTGACGTTGACGGTGTCGCCGACGTAGGACAGGATGTAGTCCTCGACCTCGACCAGAGGCACCCCGTTCAGCGTGGCAGTGATGCCGGGCCTCACCTCGGCGCCGGTGTACATCTGATCCGGAACGGGGGCGATGGATACGTCTTCCATGGACGCGGGAACTATCATGAAGCCGATCTCCCTGACGCCGGAGAAGTTCCCTCTCCCCTCGATGATGATGACGGCGGTTCCTGCGTCGGTGTTGTCAGCGTAGCGCAGCTCGTAATCCTCCCACTCCGTGAGAGGAGCGCCGTTGAAGACGGCTGATATGCCGGGCTCGATCGGAGAGCCTGTGTACACCCTATCGTCGACATCGCCGATCCCGAATCCGTCCACCGATGCAGGGGAGATGTCGAACGTCAGGTGCCTGTAGCCGGTGAAGTTGCTGCCGTCCACGGCCCTGAGGACCACCGTTGCCGTTCCTGCTTCGATGTTGTCGTGGTACTCCACGGTGTAGTGCATGCCTTCGATCAGTTCCGACCCGTTGTACTCCGCGGATATCTCGGGAGTGTGGGCGGATCCATGGTACACGGCATCATCCAGGTCCGCTATGTCCACCAGATCCAGATGCGCACGGCCGATGTCGAATCCGACGGTCAGCGACCCTTCGAAGTTGCCGTCCTCGACGGCGGTGACCGTCACGTATGCCGTTCCGGCATCGTAGTTGTCCGCATAGGACAGCGTGTAGTCCCTACCGGCTACGAGCGTCATGCCTCCGAACTCGACCAAAACATCCGGTTCCACCGCCGATCCCGTATGGGTGAGGCCGTCTGGAACGGTCACATGGGCGGAACCCAGATCGGCCTTCTCTATGATCCATGTGAACGCCGTGGCCTTCAGCGAGTAGTTGCCGGCGTCGGAGCCTTCCATCACGACCCGGACATGATAGGTGCCGGCATCGGTGGCGCTGATGTCGCCTTCGAGATGCAGTGCGACGTCGTCGCCCTGCGCGATATCTGCGGAGAAATCGCCGAGCTCCGCGGTGTGCTTCTTTCCATCGTATATGAATCCGGTCTCGGACACCGACACGCCGATGGGTTTCCTCTTGATTTCGAAGGTGCCGTACGCCTCCCCGGTGAAGTTGCCTCTGCCGCTGATGGACACGGTGGCGGTGCCGGCGTTGACGTTATTGGAGTAGGACACGTCGTAGTCGCTGCCCTCGGCCAGAGCATTGCGGTTCCAGGTCACAGTGACATCGGGTCTGATCTCGGAGCCGTCGTAGGTCTGATCGGAGATGCCGCCGATGACCGCGTTTTCAATCGATGCGGGGACGATGCTGAATGTTAGCTCTTTCTCACCGGAGAAATTGCCTGTGCCAGTAATCTTCACGGTGACGACGTCCGCGGTCACGTTCACCAGATCACCGGAGTATGACAATGTGTAATCCTTCCCCTGAACCAGCGGGACGCCGTTGAAGCTGGCCTCAATGTCAGGCTTGTTCACGGAGCCTGTGTAGACATAGCTGACCAGCTCCTCTATGGAGACCTCGGGATCCGTGATAGGTCTGGGACTGACGGTCAGCTCACCGAAGTCTGTGGTTATCTCGTAGTTGTCGGCCCGGGTGCCGGCATTCAGGACGTAGGTGAACTCGTTGTATGAGGAATCAGCAACCGTCTGCGATCCGGTGAATGTGTATGCCGCACCCTCTCTGTCAGCGAATCCGTCGCCGCCGATCTCGACCTCACCGCTGCCAATCAGCGCCGTTCCGTCATAGACCTTGGATTCGTCTGCGGATGTGAGGGTGACGGTCCTCTTCGCTATGCTCCATTCCAATTCGGTTGCGGACAGCTCGTAGTTGCCGCTGCCGTCCGTCAGCACCACTGCGGCGCTGTATGTTCCTGCGTTGATTGCGGTGCTGCCGTCTCCGAGGGTAACGTTCACCTTGCCGCTGTCCCTCCCTACGACATAGCTGTTCCAGCTGCCGTCCAGCACCGCCGTCTTCTTCGTTCCGTCATACTTGTGCTGGAATGCCGTGTCTATGAACACCTCGATCTTCTTCTTGGAGATCTGGAACCCTACGGTGACCTCTCCGGTGTAGTTGCCATCCTCTTTGGCCGTGATCACCACATAGGCGGTGCCGGCGTCGGTGTTGTCCTTGTAGTACACCGAATAGTCCTCACCGGTCAGAGTCAGTTTGTTCAGCTTGACGCCTGTGACCCCGGGCTCCTTCGCGTTGCCGTCGTAGACGCTGTCGTAATCCCCTATGGTCACCACTGCGCCCTCAATGGACAGCTGGCCGATGGTCCACTGCACACTGTATTGATTCCCGTTCGCAGAGAGCAGTGTGATGCGGGAAGCGGATTCGACGGACGGGAGGCAGTAGTTGACTGCGGCTTCGCCGGTGAGCACTACAACCGCGATGTGGGTTCCGGCATCCCTCTGCGTGCCTCCGTCGATGATGTTGTAGCCCAGACGATCCTTGTCCGCTTCGATGTGCCCGGAGAGGACGAAGGACACGGTCTTGTCGGTGCCGTCGTATGTGAAATTCTCTGCCTGGGTAGCGGAGATCTGCATCCTCTTAATCTCGAATTCCAGGGATGCCTCGCTCGGAAGTTCGTAATTGGGGGCGCAGGTGCCGTCGATGCCGGTGACGGTGATCGTGTAGGCGCCTGCATCGGTGTATGCCTCGTCGGCACCGGTCACGTTCCAGACGGGTTCCGCACTGTCGCCTTCCGCGAAGCCGCCGAACCCCACAGCCGGCGCCTGTGGCTGGCCGTTGTACGTGAAGTCGGCATCTCCCCAGACGATGGAGATGACCTTCTTGCCTATATCGACGGACACGGATTTGTCTCCGGCGATCTCGTAATTTGATTCGTACTGAGACACGTCGACGCTGAAGGTGTAGGTGCCGGCATCCCTGAATTCCTGAACGACGGAGCTGTTGATGCTAATGGTGACTCCAAGACCGACCGACGTCTCACCACCTACACCTTTGAACACAGCAGCTATTCCGGATTTCTGATCCTCACCGTTGTAGATATAATCCGCATCGATGCCTGTCCACACTATGGTCGCATTCGCCTTCCCGATCGTGAATGCGAGAGTGCCGTTCACGAGAACGTAGTTCGCCGCATCCTCGCCGCCGGACACCGACACCGTGATCATGTAGCTCCCTGCTCCGACGCATCCGCTGACGGAGGAGCCGTCTTTCTCAATCGTGACGTTGAATTCGAGTTCATCGCCGCCGACGCGGTCATCGGTGTACGTCGGCTTCTGATTGCTGCCGTCGTAGACCAGACCCTCGTAGTCGGACCATGTTATGTTCAGGTTGCGCTTGGTGACCTCCAGGGTGCCCTCGACCTTGGTGATGCTGTAGTTGCCTTCCAGCGTCCCTTCTTTCAGCGAATAGGTGAACGTGTTGTCAGACGAACCCGCTGCCGTTTGAGTGCCGGTGACGTCGAAGTTCGCACCTTCATTCCCGACGAACCCGTCCCCGGATACGGTGACGGTGTCGTTGGTCAACGGCGTGCCATCGTAGACCTTCTCGTCAGAGGCAGAGGTCAGAGTGACGGACCTCTTGCCCATGGTGATGTCCACCGACTCGTCTCCGGAGATAATGTAGTTGTCCTCATACTGGAACACATCGACGGAGAAGGTGTACTCACCAGCGTTCCTGAACTCAGACCCAGATCCGATGATCACCGTGAGGACGACCGACGACTCTCCGCCGACGCCTTCGAATACGGCTTTTATCTTGCTCTTCTGGTCGGTTCCGTCGTAGATGTACTCGGCATCAGCCCCTGTCCAGACGATCCGGGCCTTGGCCTTGCCTATATCGAAGGTGCCGGATGCGGTTCCGGTGAAGTTGAATCCCGTCACCGCGGTGACGGTGACCATGCCGCCCGTGGACACCAGTATGTTGTCCTCATAGCCGAGTTCGTACGCATCCGCAGGGACCGTCAGACCTCCGACAGAGACGGTGATGTCTGTGGGTCTGATCTGCGATCCCGTGTAGGTGTATGTTCCGTTGACCGTCACCGCGGCATCATCGATGCTCAGCGGGCTGACGGTGACACCCACATCGACGTACAGAGGTTTATGACCCTCTCTCTCGATCATCACGCGGTAGGTCCCGCTGTCGGCCACATCGGTGACCTGCGGCATTGTCTGGGTGTATACGCCGTTCACCAGGTAGCTGATGACATCACCGGACTGTGTGCCTGTGAAGCTGACGATGACATCGTGAGCCTGTCCGTCGTAGATCCCATCGTACCCTTTGATTTCGATTCCGGTGATGACTGCATTGCTGACAGTGAACTCGATCTCCGCGGCAGCGTCCTGATAGTTCTTCATGCCGGTGACGCTGACCTTGATGATCGTCGATCCGGCGGACACAGGTACGACTTCGATTGCGGTCCCATCACCGGATATGGTGGCGACTCCGGTGTCGGAGGATGTCCAAGCTATCGTGCCTCCGTAAGAGATGTCATATCCTACGAGTTCCAAAGGCTTATTGTTCTGAGTATCTGTGGAATGGAATCCTGAGATGCTTATGGCCAAAGTAGCCTTAGATATCGTGAACTCCTTCGTCAGCCCGTCTGAGGGCAAGGCGAAGTTGCTGTTGCCCAGACCGGTGATGGCGATTGTGTAGTCGCCTGCATCGCTGTGGGCCGCAGTCACAGATCCGTTCTGACGGACCTCCGATTCGGCGGTGACGGCGATGCCGTCGATGCCGCTGACGATGGTGAAGCGGGGAGCCTGGTTGTTTCCGTTGTAGACGAAGCCGGAATCGGGACCCCACTGCACCGCGACCTCCTTCTGGGCGATCCGGAACTGCACGGTCACGACGCCGTCGTAGTTGCCCGTACCGGTAATCGTGGCATCTGCCGGACCGGCGTTAACATCGTCTGATGACACGATGAAATCGGTGTTCTGAACGAGTCCGACGTGCGAAACGGTCACCTGATGGGTTCCGCCGCTGTAGACGTACTCGCCGACCATGGTCCAGCCATCGGCGGGAAGCTGTGCTCTGGCTATGTCGAAAGTGACTGACTGACTGCCGGTGCAGTTGGAACTGTTGGCAGTGACGGTTATGCTTCCTGCATCAGCTCCGGCATCGATGTTGTCGCCGTAATCAGAGGAATAGTCCGAAACCGGTATTGTATGGCCGTTGTAAACGACGGTGAACGTCGGTGTCTTGGCAGACCCGTCGTACGTGAGGTCGGCATCGGACGATATGACAATCTCGACTTCGGAGAGATCGAGCGCGGTGACAGTCAGAGTCCCTTCCGTCTTCGTGATGACATAGTTGTCAGCCGACGTTCCGCTATCGAAGGTGTAAGTGAACGCATTGGCGGATGATTCGGCGTTGATCTGAGAACCGGTGACGCTGCAGGTCACGCCTTCGCCGTCGACGAAGCCGTCGCCGCCGATGCTGACGCCGTCGGCGGTCAATGCTGTGCCGTCATAGACTTTGGAATCGGACTCGGATGTCAGCGTCACGGACCTCTTCTGCATTGTGACGGTCTTCTTGGCATCGGTGATGACGTAGTTGCCCTCATAACCGTTCACATCGGCGACCAGGACGTACTCGCCTGCGTTTATGAACGCATAGCCGGACTGCGTGCTCACATCGAGCGCTACAGACGTCTCGTCCCCGACACCTTTGAGCACGGCATCGACGCTGTCGATCTGGTCGGTGCCGTCGTACTTATACGAACCATCCAGAGTCCATTCGACGGTGGCAGAGGCTCTGCCGATGTCGAAACGGAATGTCTTCTCTCCGGTGAGGTTGCCGTTCTGTTTTGCGGTGACTGTTATGCTCCCGGCGCCCGTTCCGGCGTTGATATTGTCGCCGTATACGAATGTGTAGTCCGATGATGGGATAACGGCTCCGTTGTACGTGACCGTGAATCCGGGTTCGATGGCGCTTCCGATATACGTCAGGTCGGCATCGGGCGATATGACGATCCCGACATCGGAAAGATCCAGCTTGGATATGCTCCACTCCAGTATCGTCGCGGACAGCTGGTAGTTGCCGGATGCATCGGTGAGTTGCAGGGCTACCTTGTAGTCCCCGACGGCAGTGGCGCATCTGCCGGCGGTCATCTCCACGTTGACAGCATCGCCTTCGATCACATAGGACGACCAGTCCGACAGCTGCACATCGTGCTGCCGACCGTTGTAGACGAACTCATCTTGGACCAGGGAGACCGCTATCGTCCTCTTCGATATCTTCCAGTCCAGGCCCTCCGACGGGAGGGCGTAGTTGTGCGACCTGTCCCCGGCCAGGGAGACGGTGACCGCATAATCCCCCGCATTGACGGCTGATTTGACACCACCGAAGGTGACCGTCACATCGCCGGCATCAACGTTCAGGACACCGGCATATGAGGGCGTCACCTTATACTCCGTGCGGCCGTAAACGAACTCTTTCTCATCAAGGGACACCTGGATGGTGAGCTTCCCGATGGTCCATTCCGCACCGGTGGAAATCAGATGGTAATTGCCGGCATCATAGCCGGTCAGCCTGACGACGGCAGTGTATGCGTCCGCATCGGTGGCCTGCTCGGTTCCGCCGGTGATTTCCACCGTCACCGCATCTCCGGATATCAGACCGGGCACTGTGAACGTCGGGAACTGGATGCCACCGTTGTACGTCAGGGTGCCGTCCTGACGGACGGCGGTGATGTCCATCGGCGAGATCGACCACTCCACCTGAACAGGCCATGTGTAGTTTCCTGCGTGGGCGCCTGTGACCTCTATGCCCGCCGTGTAACTGCCCGCATCGGTCTGCTCAACGGCGGTGAAGGTAAAGTCCACATCCTCGCCGTCGACCTCGCCGGACATGATGAAGGTCGGAGACTGCTCCTGTCCGTTGTAGACGAGCTCGTTCTGCTCGAACGTCAGTGACCTCTTGACGATGGACCATACAAGGGTCTCGGATGACAGCTCGTAGTTGCCCGTGCGGTCTCCGGATTCGCCGGCACTCATCACGACTGTGACTGTGTGATCGCCGACGGCGGTGGCCGAGACGTCCCCCGTGATGCTGAAGGAAACATATCCATCATCATGGGCGAAGACCGCGGAGGTGTCCAGCTCCACGCTATGGGCCTGCCCGTTGTACGTGAACTGGGTCCTGTCCAGGCTCACCTGTATGACATACTTCTCTATTGTGAACTCCACCTCGGCTTCGCCGGTGTAGTTGCCCACGCCTTCGATTATAGCAGTTGCTTTTCCGGCATCGATGCTGTCGGAAGAAGCTGTAAAATCCTCGCCTTGGACGAGGCTGCCGTTGGAGACGAGGATGTCGTCTCCGTGTGAGGTTCCGGTGTATGTGTGCTCATTGGTGACCGTCCACCCCTCCGTCGGCAGCTGAGCCGGATCGATGATGAAGGTCCCAGCGGCGGCCCCGGTGCAATTGCCGGTTCCGTTGACCGTCAGGGTCGCCTCACCGGCATCCACGTTGTCGGTTGCAGAGAAGGTGTAGTCACCTGACGGGAGGGTTATCTCCACGCCGTTCACGGTGACCTTCACGGTCACATCGCTTCCGGCAGGCACTATCTGACCGCCGTTGTACGTGTAGTCGCCGTCGACGATGACGGTGGCCCCGGATATGTCGAGCCGGATGATGGACCACGATGCGGTTCCCGCTCCGTCGACGGCACCGGCCGGAACATAGTTGCCGGAGCCGGTGCCGATGATGGTGAACGTCGCCGTGTAACCGCCGACGTCTTTCTGGGAATCTGCACTCACGGCGACTTCGGCGTCGATGAGTTCCGGCAGCACGAACTCAGGTGTCTGCTGCTGGCTGTTGTAGACCAGCTCCACGGAATCAAGTGACACCTCCTGCGGAGTTATTGTGAATTCCACTTCGTACGCATGACCCTCGGAGAGCTCGTAGTTGATGAGGTGCGGGTCGTTGACAGCGATGGTGTATTTTCCCGCGTCCGCATGAACGGTTACAACGCTACCACCCGCATGGACCTCGGTGTCGAAGAAGACGCGCACATCGTTGCTGACATCCGTGAACACCGGACTCGGAGCCTGGTCCTCGCCGCTGTACACGAACTTCAGCTGACCCCAGTCGATCTTGAGGACCGCCCGGCCTATGGTCCATTGGACGGTGATGTCCGAAGGAGCGTAGTTCCCGGCATCGCCGCCGGTCAGCTCCAGGGTCGCCGTGTAGGTGCCGGCGTACTTGGCCGCGCCTCCGTCGATTACCGCGTATCCCACATCGTCGCCGTTCAATATGCCGTTCAATGCGAATTCGGCGGTCTGCGCTTCGCCGTTGTAAGTGATGCTTCCTTTCTGAAGCGCTTCCGCCCCGGCCGGGGTGACCTCGGCTTCCACAGTCATCACCAGCGGCTCGTAGTTGGGCATCTCGAACTTCACGTAGTACACGCCGCTGTCCGCCACATCCCTGACCTGCGGCACCGTGCCGGAGTACTGCAGACCGTCGGTGCTGAAAGTCACCGTGTACGCCTCGGTGCCTTTTCCCAACAGTATAGCGTAATGCTCTCCGGCGTCGTATTCTCCCGCGTAGCCTCTCACGTCGGGCTCCGGGATGGTGGCCGTGGTGACATACAGTACGACTGTCCGCTCCAGATCCTGGTAGTTGTCCATGCCTGCTATGAGGAGCGTGATCGTTGTCTGACCAACGGAGACGGGCGTCACAGCGGCTCCGCCGGCATCTCCGCTGACGGCGGCGACGCCGGTATCCGAAGACGTCCAGCTGACGGCTCCCCCGTACTCCTGCGAATACCCGTGTATGCCCAGAGTGCCGGTCTCGCCGAAGACGACCGAGAGATTGCCGGTGATATCGGCATACAGCTCTGTCTTGGAGATGGTGAATACTTCTGTTACGAAATTCACGCAGTTGCCGCTGCTTCCCTGGGACAGGGTTATGCTGCCGCCCTCGGCGACGTTGATGTTGTTGCCGAAGGATACGGTCGCATCTTCGACGGTGAGCCTCAGAGGCGTGCCGTCTTCGGCGGTGACGGTGTAATCGGGGATGATCCGCTCTCCCGTGTAGGTAGTGTCGCCGGTCACGGTGATGACGACATCGGACAGGTCCAGCTGTCCGATCCGGAACTCCACCACCGCCGTTCCGCTGAAGTTCCCGGTGCATTCCACCAGGACGTATGCAGTGCCGGCATTGGTGTTGTTCCTGCCCTGCATGCCGGCGACTCTGTAGTCCTCGCCGAGGGCCATGGAAACCGGCGAATCGCCGATATAGGCCTGGACCTCCGGGATCACCTCGCTGCCGGTGTAGGTGTACGTCCCCACAACCTCCCATGTCAGATCCCCCGCCGCCACCCTGTCGATGGTCCAGATGACATCAGCCGGCAGCTCGTAGTTCCCAGCATCTGCGCCGGTAAGCTTCACTCCGTCGAGGCTTACGGTGTACGTCCCGGCATCGGTCTTCGAATCGGTTATGGTGTAGGAGATATCGTCGCCCCGGACGCGGTCGTCCGTGAATTTCGGGCTCTGGGCCTGGCCGTTGTAGCTGAGTGACCCGTCCTGCGTGATCGTCAGAGCCTTCTTCCCTATCGAGAGATACAACGTCGTGTTGCTGAAGATGTGGTTGGAATCCTCTTCCGGAACGGTGAATGTGTATTCGCCGACATCCGTGAACGACTCCGGGAAACTGACGGTCAGCTGGTGATTCTTGCCGTCCATCCCCACGTAGTATGCGTAGACGGTCCCCGAGCGGTCGGTGCCGTTATAGATGTAGGAGTCGGCATGGACCCACACGACCTTCGCATCGGCTCTATCGATCCGGATCTTGAATTCCTCCGTATGCGGCTCGGAGACATCGGAGACCGTCCCGCCGATGGTGAGGGTTGCGGTCACCGTGAGGGTCACGCTGTAATCGCCGGCACTGGTGAAGGAGACCGTCCTGTTCTCCGTACTGTTCACCTTATCGTCCCAGATGATCCTGTACGTCAGGTCGTAATCCAACGCTGTCGGCCCTTCGGCATAGGTGTCGGGCACCGCGGTCAGGGTGTGCCTGCCGCCGTTGTACGTGCCCACATACACCCCGTTGTCCAGAACCAGATCGCTGGCGGTGATGTGGCCGGTGGGCTTGTCGGCAGTCAGCGACCCGTACACCACTTCCCTGTCGTCCGCATCGACGAAGGGGATGGTGTTGCCTTCTATCCTGTTCTTCATCTCCGGATCGGAGTACCATCCGTCGAAGGTCAGGCCCTGCAGTCCGGACAGATTGTGAAGCACCACGTTCTCTCCGGTCGGCACGTTCTGGAACAGGCTGGCCGCCGGCGTGCCGTTGATGACGTATGTGACGGTCACGGCGGACTCAACCGAGACCACATTCAGAGTCAGGGACAGAGTGCCGCCCTCACCTACGGCGACGTTGCCGCTGTTGAGCGGGACCGTCCACTCGAACTGCACAGCGCTCTTGCGCACCGGCTGCTCCTTCGCTCCGGTGGCCTCGTAGAGGGAGTATCCGCTGTCGAAGGACAGCATCAGGTCTATGCTGCCGTTGAACACAGATTCGTAGCTGCCGTCGGACCCGATCAGAGAGCTCCCGGAGACGCTTATGGTCACGTGCTCGTCGCCTGTGACGGTTATGGACACTTTCTTGGGGGTCCACTGCGCGGTGAGCGTCAGCGTGTTCGCGGGCATGGTCTCCGGGGGCGCCGGGGACCATCCGACGAAGTCGGCGTACATGCCGGCCTTCCCTTCGAGTTCGGCCCTGTATCCATCCAGGACCTCGGACAGAGGCGTTCCGTAGGGGACGCTGACGGTCATGGTGGTCTGGCCGTTGGAGAACGTTCCGTACAGGGTGGACAGCACCAGATGGTACTCGTTCACGGTCCACTGCGCCGCCCCCGCGAAGGAGACGGTGTTGGCGGCCTCGTCCCACATGCCGTCTCCCACGGTCACCTGCGTGACGGTCGAACCGTCCACGGACCATCCGCCGAAGACGTTCTCCGTCTTGACGGGCACCGGGAGCGTCACTGTCTCGCCGTACCATATCTTCCTGGTCAGATTCCCCTTTTCATCGAGCGTCCATCCGTCGGATTCTGACACGGTGCCGCCGGCAGGATCCAGGACAGCAGTGCCGCTGGCTCTGACCATGTAGATGTCCAGATCATCCATGCCCGCCTCGACCACTGTGTGAAGGTAATCGTCGGATTTCTTGGGGTCCACGGCGAATCCGGGATAGTCGGGCCTCCACCCGACATACTGGTTCTCCAGCTCTATGGTCTGGATTTCGTACGTGGGAGTGGCGGGATCGGGATAATCCCCTCCGATGCCCATCATGTACACGTTGACGACGTAGATGATCTCCTTCCTGTCAGCTATGCTGGCATGGAGGACCACGTCCTCCTCCGGGAAGGCGTCGCCTGCCTGCACCCTCTGCATGAACCCTTCGTCGAGATACCATCCCAGGAACGAGTACGGGCTGGTGGTCTCGCGGTCCAGAGCGTTCAGGTCGAGACCGTTGAGCTGCACCCAGGGCAGCTCCGGGTACACGGTGCCCTCGGGCGAGTATTCGACGGTGATGCTGGCGACCTTGTCGAACACCACCTTCGATCCGTCCGGACCTGTGAAGTCCACCACGAACTCTATCGTGTAGTTGGAGGTCTCCAGCTCGACTTTGACGGTGACGCCGGTGCTCTGGGCGGATGGCACCGTGAAGCCGTTCACGGCACCCATGTCGTGATCGGTACCGTCGTGCCCGAGCGTGAGCTTCGACACGGAGTACCCGTGCGGGATGTCCAGAGTCAACTGCGTCCCCGGAACGGCATAGGACGGCAATAACCCGACATCCGCATCCGGCGTCACCTTCAGTGCCAGCGAGACCAGCCTGTAGGATCCGCTGACGCCGCCGGACACCACTGTGATGGTGCCGAACCCGCTGCCGCCGTAGGACAGAGCATATTCACCCAGGAGGGCGCTGACGGAGAACACGCCGTACTCGCCGTCGACGGATGACTGGCGGACGGTGTACGTCCTCCCGTCCCCCGTCAGGGTTATGCTGCCTCCGGGAGCCGCCCCGTCGACGGAGAGCCTGATCACCGCACTCTCCAGACCTCCGACGCGGACCTCCACGCGGGAGTCCCCGCGGACGGTCATATATGTGGACTGCTTGGATGCGTCGTCGATCGCACCGGCCTTGCTGACCACCCAACCCTCGAAGGTGTAGCCGCCCTCCGACACATAGCTGAGGGACAGCCTGTCTCCGTAGTGGGCGGAGAAGCTGATGTACGAGGTGTACTCCCTCCCGGAGCTGGTGCTGCCGTCGGAGGATATCAGCGTCGCCGTGACCGAGCCGCCCGCCGGCTTCATGACCACGACCTCGTAGCTCAGCGCCCTCCACTGCGCAACGAGGTGGAGCTTCCCGTCGTCGGAGAGATGCCTGCCCACCTCGCTGGCAGGGATCTCGATCGTCACCCCGGGAGCATACTCTTGGCCGGTGGCCTCGATGATCCAGCCTGACAGCTCGTATCCGACCCTGTCGGCTCCGGTGGGGGTGAAGGTGTAGTATCCGCCCTCCGGCCCCACGGCGAACTCCTTGGGCGGGACGACGGTGGAGCCGTAGTCCTGGGCATCCTGCACAACGGTGATGCTGTTGTACAGCACGTCCGCATGGATCTTCACGTGCCATCCGCCGCCCTCGACGGTGACCATGCTCTGCTCGATGGTGTTGTCGGCGTAGACCGGTATGCCGGTGCCTGAGACGGAGACGTACCACACCAGGGTCCCGCCTTCGGGAACGGTGCCGAACGCAACGACGGCCTGCTCTAGGTACGGTCCGAAGAGGTCGTCCAGCCTTATCCTCTCGCCATCGCCTGCGCCCAGGGTGAGGATGACGTCGCCGTCCTCGTTATGGAAATCCAGGATGACGCCTCTGGGCTGCCACCCCGCATAGAGGGTGATGTCCCCTTCCACCTTGTCGTTCTTGAAATCCCACAGAACGAGGCAGTCCCTGTCCTTGTACCACCCGGTGAACTCGTACCCGGGGCGGACGGGGTCCTTACCACCGTAGTTATCGATGGTGAACGGCTCCCCCATGGGGACGTAGTAGGTGGAGGTCCTCCCGTCGTACATCTCGTCGAAGGTGACGGTGTACATGTACCTGGCGAACAGCGTTATGTCCCTGATCAGTGGCGAGTTGAAATTGAACTGGCTGGTGAAGGTCTCGTCGTTGTACCAGCCGATGAAGTTGCCCATCACCTGCGGGCCGTCGGAGGCGGTGATGGTGGTCCCGTAGTCGAACTGCATCGGGATGCTGACGTTCTGCCTGGAGTCCACGAAGGTCACGGTGACCGGCCCGTGGGTCACCACCTTCACGGTGATCGTGAACTGATACGTCTCACCGTTGGTGACACGGACCTCGAAATCGATGGCGAAGCTGCAGTCGGTCCCCTCGAAGCCCTCTATGGAGAACCTTATGGTGTTGGGGAAGGTGCCGCTGAAAGTCCCCAGATGCGCGGACTCCGACCCTGCCGCAAGGACGTGCTCGAAGCCGCTGCCGGTCCACCCGATGCTGCCCTCGTGGTTGTTCACTCCCGATATCGTCAGTGCGGGGGCGCCCTCCAGGGAGCCGCCGTTGAACCTCGCATCGGTGACATAGAGGTCGCCCTCATAGCCCAGAGCGGGGATCACGATGGTGCTCTGTCCGCTGCCGGCGATTATGTCGATGGTGCTGGACCCCTCGTGGGGGTGGTCGTGCCCTTCGATGTAGATGGCTATGGACACATCGATTGTGTTGAAGTAGACGTAGTTGGTCTCGCCCTCCGGCGAATCGGCCACCACCACCTCCCGGAACTGGATGGTCACCGTGCCTGCGTATCCGGACAGCATGGGGTTGATTCCGGACACTTTGATGCCGATCCTGGGCGAATCCGGCCCGCCGGCGTCCTCCAGGACCACATAGGTGGTCTCCGACGAGCGGTCCGGCACATAGAGTCCGGTTCCGTTGTTGAAAGAGGTCAGCCCTTCGCCCGCATATCCCATGAGCACGGACAGCGAGCCGTATTCGGTGGGATCCCCCGACACCAGCCTGAAGGCGTTGGCGGTGGCAGATGTGAAGTATCCGCCTCCGTACAGCAGCGATGTCCCGGACGATGTCATCGGTATGTCCAGCTTCAGCTCGTCGGATACGAGCGCCCCTTCGCCGATGTCCGGATCGTACTTCAGAACAGCGGAACCCGTCTGACTCACGACACCAGGGATGTACCAGTACCTGCACTCGGGGCTGGACAGGTCGGAGTACTGGAGGGTGCGGTACAGGCCCTCGTCGTCGGTGACGAATCCGCCGACGGAATCCACCGATCCGTAGGCGAAGGCACCGTAGTACGTCTCCGACGCCAGCAGCGATAGGACGGTGTATCCGTACACCCTCCCGAATCCCTCGGAGTTCTGCAGGGAGAATATGGTCCCCACCTCCACGTATACGGTGTTGAGGGGCGCGGTCTGGGTGGTGTGCACGATCGGAGTGGCCAGGCTGTGGAAGTCCCCGGTCTCCCCGAGGGGCGATGAGAGGTAAATCTGAGTGCCACCGACCAGATCCAAACGGCCGACGGAATAGAAGCTGAATTTCTCGCTGGCGCTTGAGGATGTCCCGCTGTTCCTGCCTTCGAGATGGATTTCGGAAAAGGTTATGCACACGGCGTCCGCACGCTGCACGGACATCATCCTCAGGGAGGCGTTCGTGATGTGTATGGTGGTGTCGCCTTCGGTCAGACAGGAGTTGCCCTCGCCGAACAGGCTGCCGTTGAAGTTTATGGTGCAGGAACTCCCGTCAACGATCAGCTTGGAGTTGCCGTACACCAAAGTGGTGTCGAACAGCGCATCCCCGACGGACACGTCGCCCACATCCCCTCCTCCGTAGACGGACTGGCCGATGGTCACGGTCCCTTCATGGGGGGTCTCGGACTCGGTGCAGCCGATGTAGACGTAGGTATGGTCCCAGGTGATGCCGCGGTACCCTCCGCCGAACACGCTGCCGCCTATCTCCGCGGAGAGGATGACCACGAATGTGTATCCGTCCGGATCCGCAGCGCCGTCGTTACCGTTCTGAGAGCCCCCGTACACCGAACCTGTGACCGTTGCGCCCTCCAGCCTCACCGTCCTGCTGCCGCTCGTGGAAGTGCGGTTCGATGTGCCGAGGCCTCCGCCGTAGACGGTGGATGCGGCGGTGCCGCCTCTGAGCTCCGTGACGATGTTGCCTTCCACCAGTCCGTAGGCGGAGCCTCCGTAGATATTGCCTGTCACTGTGGTGGAGTCCACCGTCAGGGCGACGTTGCCGAAGACAGAAGTTCTTGACGCGGTTCCGAGTCCGCCCCCGTATATGGAGCCGCCGACTGTGGATCCGGTGACCGTCACGCCAATCGTATCGGATGCCCCGTACTGCCCGCCGCCGTAGACGCTTCCGTCGACTGTGGAGCCCTCGGATATGTCGAGGACGACGGTTCCCACTCTGCCGGAATCCGCGATGGCCTCAACGCCCTGGCCTCCGCCGTAGACGTCTCCGTGCACGACCGACGCTTCCACATCGACATCGGCGGTCCCCCTGACGCCGTCGATGCTCATCACCATACCGTAGGCTCCGCCGCCGTAGACGCTGCCTGTCACTTCCGCATCGGCGATGCGCACAGAGGTGTTGGAAACGGCTCCCAGAGCTGGATACTGATTGTGACCCTCTCCCCCGCCGTAGACGGAGCCCTGAATCGACACAGGGTAGTGACCCAGCACCTGCACGTTGGCGGTGGCGTTCACCCTGCCGATCTCGGCTCCGCCGTAGATGTTGCCGTTCACCGTCCCGCCCATGACCATCACCATAGTGCTCCCGGTGACGCGGGCGTATCCTGTGTAGTCGACAGAGGAGTCATAGACGGCTCCGCCGCCGGACTTCCAGAGGATATCCTGATAGGAGTAGGATCCTGCCGTGCCCACTATGGCGGGGACCTCCATAGGCGCATCGTACGGCTGACCGTTGAGCATCAGCACGCCTTTTCCTCCGCCGTAGACGCTGCCCTCGACGGTCCCACCGTTGACCAACACGTTAGTATCCCCGTCAACCGCGGCCATGTCTGGATCCGAAGCCGAGAAGGTCGCATTTACGCCGCTGTAGGACGACAGCTTCGGGACAGATTCCCCTCCGCCGTAGACGCTGCCTTTGACGGTGCCTCCGGACACGATGACGAACACATCGCCGATGACGACGGAGTGCCCGGTGGAGTCCATGTACCCATCGCTGTTTATGCCTCCGCCGCTGCTGTGGGTGACCTTGTCGAGACCTCCTCTCCCGCCGCCGTACACGTCCCCCAGGACGGTCCCGCCGGAGATCTCCACGAAAACGCCGTCGTCCACCCTGGTGTCGTCCGGATCCCCGACGGTGATGGTCCCGCGGTACCCTCCGCCGTAGACACTGCCCACAGTGCCGCCTTTGATCTGGACGTCGATCCTCTCGCCGTCGGCCATGGTGGTGGCCTCCGGGAGGTACCACGTGTCGTATCCCGCTCCGAACACCGACGCCACCCATGCGTTCCCGGTCACCACGATCTTCGTGGCGTCCACGCTGGTGACCGGCATCGGGGAGCTCTGCGAGGACGACTGCCTGTTGCCGTCGGTTATGGTGCCGCAGGCGACGTGCCTGACCACCGCGTTCCCGGAGATCTCCAGATATGCGAACTCCACATGGGAGAACGCCCTCCTGCTGCCGGCCTGGACGTCCCAGATGTCCGTGTCGCCGGAGAGGAATATGTGTGTGGACCCGTAGACGTAGGTGGGGTCGCTGTAGTTGTTGCTGTCCCTGCCGGAGACGCCGCCCTCCATGATGGTGGACTCCTCCAGCCACATGCCGTCGGGGATGTAGTCGGTGCCCACCTTCGACTCGTGGTAGCTGTCACCGGGCATGCGGAATCCCGTGGAATAGATGTACGTCCCGCCTTGGTCGGGACCGTTCTCCCAGGTGGGGACCGCCGAACCGTATACGCTGCCTCCTGCGCCGGATCCTCCGACCACCGTGTCCAAGGACATACCGCCCTTGAGGACGACGTATGTCGAGAGAGGCTTGCTCTCCGAGCCGATGTCGC
Source organism: Candidatus Methanomethylophilaceae archaeon (assembly GCA_944321505.1). GTDB lineage: Archaea > Thermoplasmatota > Thermoplasmata > Methanomassiliicoccales > Methanomethylophilaceae > SIG5. The sequence continues at coordinate 141,695 of CALULN010000021.1, forward strand.
TGCCCGCGCCGCCGCCGACGATGTTGTAGTACGTTCCGCTGTGGACTATGATGAAGGTTCCAAGGTCGACGGTCCTGCTCAGCTCCGCATCCGCCGAGACGATGGATTTGCCGGTGCGCACAGCCGTCTCCACCGGGTGCGTGCCTCCGCCGAACACCTGCGGTGCAGAATTGAATGATGCGGCTCCCGTACCTATGCCGGTGCCGAGGATGAGCCTGTGGCCGTTGGCGAATATGCCCCTGTCGGATCCGTCGCCGTGGCTGTTGTTTGGTGCGCTGGATGTCAGGCTCACGTTGTCTATGACAGTGTCCCCGCCGAGGCTGATGGTTCCGAAGCTCAGATTCGCCTGGTTGTGAGAGCGGATCGTGCAGGGGATGGCGATGCTGTATCCGCCGGTGGTGCTGCCGCCGGAGGAGGTGACGGTGAAGATGTCCACAAACATCCTCTCGCTGTGAGTGGAGTAGTGAACAAGGTCGGTGGAAAGACTATCTGAGTTGATCTGGCTTATGGAGCTGACGGATTTGTACGTGACGAACCGCGGTTCGATATAAACTGTATGATTCTCCCCCTCACCTATGGTTGGCAAATCTCCGCCTTCTACATAAACACTCGGCTCCACCCAGACGGCATAAAGATCCGCGATGGCAGAGGGCACCACGTCTCCTGGATAATAATCCAGAGTGCCGCCATCGGAGGTGCTCCAACCTGCGAATATCTTATTCACAGTTACGGTTGATTCGACAGTGAATGTGAAAGTGCCGCTCCCCCTATTTTGCGACCATATTGTACGGTCATCTACTGTCAGTTTATTGTTTTCGTACGATGCACCGTCATAATCACTAGAATAATCAATCTTGATGCCGGGACTGACATTCAGTGTAAGGGTTCCTCCATTGTGATTGTTCCAACTTGAAATGTCCCATTTCACAGTCCGGTGGAATTGGAATGTCAGGTTCTCATAGGTGACCTCCGGTCCGATCCAATCCTCAGTTGCGGTTCCGCTGGTCGAAGTGAACGTTTCCGCCCAGAATTCCGGGTTGTACTCGGTGGCGGCTATGCCGTCGTAATGGACGGTGACCTGCCTCGGATCTCCGCTTCCATAATGGTAGGTGATGTCCTGCCCCGCATAGTCATCGGAGGGCGCGGCGGTCTGCGAGGATGCGGGTCCGGAGGTCACCAGCGGGACCACTGCCACGGAGAGCATCATCAGCACGGCTATGACTGCGAAGACTCCAAGCCTGCGGACGTCGGAACCGGGTCCCCTCGGGGCGGGAACAGTGGCTCCGCTCATTGAACCGAACTTCATCGTGCATCTCCTCTGTGGAACGAACGTTTCGGCAAACACGTTTCATGTCAGTGGCGCCCATGATCGGACACAAAGCTTCGGCCCCCCCCCCCAAAAGAGGAGATAGGGGGGACCGTAATTGTCTGGCACAAGAATTCGCCACTATAGAATATATAGATTATGAGAAATTGTACAATCAACTTTAAAATTTAAATAACGTTAATAAAAAAGTGTCTACTTTAAACCCCTGTGAAAATCTGAAAAAACGTCATATTTATACATATCATACATATGAATTCTGTTCGCAATTCACGGCGTTAACACCACTTCAGCCTCAGATTCGGCTGTTCCACGAGGACGATGGGATCCGCTGCCCATATCGGATCACACGGCCGCAGGCAAAGGCACGGAATCCAGCATCCTCATGACCTCGTCCCTGGCTGCGCGGATCCTGCGGAACATGCTCTCGGCCTCGTCCACATCGCCGTAGACCTTCCAGCAGCCGATGCGCTTGTAGTTCCTGCCTCCGTTCTCAAGGAACCCCTCCACATCGCGGAGCGGATACCCCAGGAAGATGCCGATCTCGTGCTGCATCCCCTCGGACATGCGCTGTGCCAGAAGATCCAGAGCGTCGGAGTCGCGGAACCCGGAAGGGTAGCCCATCCCCTCCAGGAACGAGCGGACCCCGGGATCCGAAAGGACGCAGGAGAGCATGTCCCTCCTGTAGACAAGGCAGAGATATGACCCGGCGGAACGGAGCACCTTGGTTCCAACATCCATGCTCTCGAAGGAGCGCAGGATCCCCAGTGCGGAGTCACATACCTCTGAGTCGAATTTGACCAGGGACCCTGCCTTCACACCGGCCAGCGTAGGTGCGCACTGGCTCAGTATGCTTCTCTCCGTTCCGCGGGTCACGGTATTTAGGATAACCTAAAAGATATTTATAATTTAGGATTGACTAAATCTTAGACCCCTCACAGCAACGGCTCCGGCCCGGATGTCAGCTCATGGTCCTCCGTCCTGCCCAGCTCCTCCAGCTTCATCAGCACGATGCGCCTGCCCTTCTCCGACGCCCCGTACACCGGCACCGACGTGCCCGCCTGTATGGTGGCCCGCTCCGGCGCCAGCTCCCTTATCCACTTGGACGCGCAGGCGGTAATGACATCGCATGTGTCGTAGTACGTCTCCGCATCCTCCTTCGATATGCCTGTGGTGTGCACGGCGAAGACCGTCAGCCTGTCCCCGTAGGCCTCCCTCAGGAACCGGGCATCGTCGGCGCAGGCCACGGTGACGGCGATGCGACCGTATCCCATGGCGACCGCCTTCTCCACCCCGCGCCTCATGTCTATGGGGGTGGTCTCCGGATCCAGCACGTTCCCCGGACCGATCGCTTCGATCACACCGGCGATGGGCGACGTCTCCGTGATGGCGGATATCCTGCCGCCCATCCCCTGGACGATGCCGGGGTCGGTCAGCACGCAGGTGCCGCAGCCGTCCGCCGCGGTCACCACCGCATCCACCTCCCCTCTGGCCAGGGCCATGCTCATTATCTCCGATATCCCGAAGCTGAGGAAGTAGTCCATCCGGACCTGGCGGCCCTCGTCGCACATGCCGAAGGCCCTCACCCTGAACTCCATGTTCTCCCTGACGGTCTCCGAGGTCAGCTCCTCGATGCCCCTGTGCTTGTGGAACAGCGGACAGTACCGGACCTTCGGCTCGCCGACCTCCGTCACCTTCCCGTCCTCGAACACCACCCTGGTCATGCCCAGGGTCTCCATCACATGCCTTCCCATGGTATCACGCCTCGCTGAAGTCAACGCAGTTGTCCCCCACCAGCTTCGCCCTGCCCTTGGAGAGCATGCCCAGCTCCATCCAGGCGGCGTTGAACACCGCTATGGGCGTCAGGCAGGGCACCGACAGGGAGGCCCTGATCTCCGGATCCTCGACTTTGCTCCCGGCGTGGCTGATGACATCGGACATGGTGATGGTTCTCAGCTTCGAAGCGTAGTCCCTCACATGGGGGCAGTCCGAGTCTATGGTCACATCCATGGTGTCCCCGTTCTCCCTCAGGGAGACGGTCACCCTGTTGGTCTTGCCGCAGACCTTCATCCTAGCGATAACAGTGCTGGTCATTCACCAGTCCTCCCTCGGAGCCTCGTAGCAGGGGACGTCGTAGAACCTGGTGGTGACGATGTCGGCGCATACGGCAGGGCCGTCGACGGCATCGAAGGACGACTCGGAGCAGTATGCGAACAGCCCTCCGTCGTCGTGCTCCGCCCACCTGTCCCTCCAGGGATTGGCCAGAGCATCCGATGCCATGTCCTCCGCCCAATAAGCGCCTATGACTCTCATCCCGCCGGACGATTCGGTGCACACCAGGTACACACCGGGACCGGACCTGATGCCGTCCAGGCCCACGGGCTCTCCGAACTCCACTTCCCTGAGATTCATGATCTCGGCTCCGGAGGACGGATGCACTCCGGATTGGATAAACGTGGTTATACCTCAAGCCACGGGCCCCATCACAAAGGGTAATAACCCCACGGCCCGATGTTTTCATGATGACCGAGTTCAGCATCGGGGAGAGGCTGCTGCTCCACCTGCACAAGTACCGCAGAGTGGACCCCGCCGAGTACTTCAACATACCCTGGGACCTGACCCAGGACGGCATCGCCGCATCCCTGCGGATATCCAGGGCCCACGCGTCCCTGGAGCTCAAGAAGCAGAGGGAGAGGGGCAACGTCCGGGAGGACCAGGTTAGGATCAAGGGCGGGAAGGTCAAGCGGAAGTGCTACAGCCTCACCCACGAAGGGCTGGAGGCCGCCAGGAAGGTCGAGGCCGCGGCCATCGATGCCGGGATAGACCCCGATTCGCTGCTGGACCTGAAGCGCCAGGACCCGGAGGTGGTCTTCGAGAACCTCCCGGAGGACGACCGCTTCGCCCTGGGCTGCGCCTGCGTCTTCAGGATGCCGGTGCCCATGTCCGTCATGCCGGACCACGAGCGCTCGGTGATACCTACGGACGTCAGGGGCTACACCGCCGTGTCCCGGGAGCTGGCCTCCAGATACCTCGAGGCGTTCCCGGAGCAGGCCAGAGAGTGGCACGCCTTCGCCGCCGACTACTGGACCGACCAGTCTCCGAAAGAGGCGTTCGACGGTTCCGACAGGGAGATGGAGATGATATACCACCTCATCGGCGCCGGCAGGACCTGGGAGGCCTGCAAGATCATCGCCCGCAGGGCGGACGACATATGCAGCCTCGACGACAGGTCCCTGGACGAGGCCATAGCCTCCGTGTCGAAGGTCAAGGAGGACCTCAGGCAGGATATCCTGCCGGTGCAGGCGGAGGTCTGCATCAACCAGGGATGGTTCGACAGGGCCGAGGGATTCGCCGAGGCCATGTCGTCCTTCGAAGGCGGAGACGAGCTGGGTCATGCATACAGGGTCAGGATACTGGAGGCCCGCGGGAAGCATTCTGAGGCCGAGACCCTGGCATCGACGATCGCAGCCAGCGGGAACGTCCTGGCGGCGCTGATGCTGGCGGAGGCCCATCTGGAGATGGGCGACGTGGAGAGAGCGGAGAGGGAGATCGCCGATGCGGAAGCCCGCATGTCCCGCAACAACGCCCCCGCCGCCGCGCAGCTGCTCTATGACAAAGCGCTGCTGGCACTGGAGAAGGGCGAGAGAGACGACGCCCGCCGCCTGGCTGTCAAGGTGGGCGAAGCGGGGTCCGGCCGCTGGAAGGCTAGGTCCGCCGCGCTCCTCGCCAGACTGGATCAGAGGACCTGATTCTGCTTCAGGTCGTCGATGTCCGAGATGTAGAGGTCGCGGATGTCGGTGATGCCCCACTTCAGCATGGCCAGCCTCTCGAACCCGAATCCCCATGCCAGGACGGGATGCTTGACCCCGAAGGGAGCCATCACCTCCGGCCGGAATATGCCGGCCCCTCCCAGCTCCATCCATTTGCCGTTGAAGAACACCTCCAGCTCAAGGGACGGCTCCGTGTAGGGGAAGTACGCCGGGCGGATGCGGATCTGATCGAACCCCATCTTGGCGTAGAACTCCCTGATGAGGGAGACCAGCATGTCGAAATCCCCGTCCTCGTCGATGATTATGCCCTCGATCTGCGTGAACTCCGGCAGATGGGTGGCATCGATGGACTCCTTCCTGAATATCCTGGACAGAGAGAACATCTTCTGCGGCGCATCCGGATGCTCGGCGATGTAGCGTATGCTGTTGACCGTGGTGTGCGTCCTCAGGAGGGCCTGCTCCGCCATCTCCCTTGACCAGGTGCCTCCCCAGCCGGTGGAGCCTGTGTCCCCTCCGGTCTCGTGGATGCTCCTGACCTGCTCCACCAGAGCCTCATCGTCCACGCGGATGGATGCGGGATCCTCCAGGTAGAAGGTGTCCTGCAGCTCCCTGGCGGGGTGGTCCTGGGGGATGAACAGCACGTCGAGGTTCCAGAATGCGGGCTGCACGTACTCCCCGTCGAACTCCGTGAACCCCATGTCGGTGAACAGCCTCCTGACGTCGGCAGCAAGCCTGGAGAGAGGGTGCTTCTTGGCGGGGTACGTTGCGGGGGCGAAGGTCTGCACATCGTACCTGCGGAACTCCGCATCCTTCCACTTCCCGCTCTGGATGATGGCGTCGGTGACGTCGGTCACCTCCTCCTTCAGCTCTATGCCCTCCGCCACCGCGGCCTTCCCGGCGTCGGTGAGGGAGATGGTCCTGACGGTGACGGTCTCCTCGGCCACCATGCCCTGGCGACCCTTCAGGTCCTTGGCCAGCTTCGCATCCACCTGGCTCTTAGGCACAGGCCCATCCGCCAGACGGGACAGCAGGGCCTCGTCCTTCCCCTCGGAGGAGAGGAACTCCCTGCCCTTCTGAGTGAGGACCAGGGACTTGGAGCCGTTCTCCGCCCTGATGTCCGCCAGGCCCTTCCTCCTGAGCCAGCCCACCGCGATGCCGTCCTCTCCGGGCATCTCCTCCGCCAGACGGGACATCTCCATGGTCCCTCCGGCGGCGTCGATCATCTCCGCCGCCCTCCTCTCGGGCAGCTTCCCCTCGTCCCTTGCCAGGACGTAGAACTCCTCGGACTCCTCGTCCACCTTCGCCAGGCCCTTGGAGGCCAGCCACGAGGCGGCCCCCATGATCTCCACCTCCAGGGCGAAATGCCCGGAGCCGATCATCTGCGCGGGGGTAGCGCTCCCGCCGCAGGCATCTAGTGCCAGCAGCAGCCTCCTCTCGTTGTAGCTGAGATTGTTGTCCGCCATGTTATCACCATTCGAAGCCGTTCATGGCCATCTGCCCGACCACTTCCCGGGCCTCCTCCCTCCTGGCCTGGTGCTTCTCCAGGAAGGCGTTTATCTTCTCGGTGAGGCACTGCTTGCACTCGCCGCAGAGCACCTCCCCGGCACGGCATCTGGCCGCCATCTCCTCGATGCGGCGGTCGTCGCCCTCGAACATGTAGAAGCAGTACTTGAACACGGCGCAGACCTCCGGGTTGCCTCCCTCCCTGCGCTGCTCCTCCACGCTGACCTTCCCTCCGGTGAACGCCCGGCCAACCTTCTTCTTCACCTGTTTGGGGGTGTCGGTGGTGTAGATGGTGGCGTTCTCGTCGGAGGAGGACATCTTGTCCGCTCCGCTGAGGCCGGGGAACATCTTGCAGTACATCATCCTGGGCTTGGGATACCCCAGCCCGGGGGCCACATCCCTGCAGACCCTGAAATGAGGGTCCTGATCGATGCCACAGGGGATCAGCACAGGGGTCTCCTCGCCATTGATCTCCGTGGGCAGGAACGCGGGGGCGGCCTGCATGGTGGTGAAGAATATCTGCCCTATGTTGGTGGAGTTGTCGAATCCGAACACCGCCTTGGCGGTGGAGAAGGTGACCTTCTTGGACACCTTGAGTGCAATCGGGTACAGCAGATTCACGTTCTTCGTGTCCACCAGTATCCTCGTCTTCTCCGGGTCGAAGCCCAGGGCCGCAAAGTCCAGGGCGTTCTCGTAGGCGAAGGATGCGGTGTCGTGGAGGGTAAGGTCCTTGAAGAGGAACTTCTCGTCGTCCGTCATCTGGAACAGCATGTCGGCTCCGAAGGTGTCCTGCACCCACTTGTTGAAGATCCACGGCATCAGGTGCCCCAGGTGGGTGCGCCCGGAGGGGCCTCTGCCGGTGTAGAGCCAGAAGCGCTTCCCCTTGTCGTAGTCGTCCAGGAGCGCGCCCATGTCCCGGTGGGAGTAGAAGATCCCCCTCCTCAGCATCGGGTGCAGCTCCCCGTAGCCCGAGAGCCTGGCCAGCAGCGCGTCGTCGATGGGCGTGGTGCCGAACCTCTGCTGGAGCAGGTCGTAGTCTATGTCCCCGGTGACCTCCCAGGGGGTGACAGTGAATTCCTCCGCCATGTGAACCCGTCCCGTGCATCAGGTGGCCCGTATTAAACCTTTATACGCGCGCACGCGCCGGAGGCTCCGGTGCTGGGTCTTGGAACATGGGTCTGCGAATCGGTTATCTATGCAGTCCGAGATACGGGGGGCATGTGGCAGATACTGGGCGAGGAGGCCCTGTACGTCGAATTCGCCGATGTGTTCAGGAAGCGCGTCACGGAGCTGGCATCCGAGATGGAGGACGGCCAGAGGTTCGTCGACTACATGAAGGATGCCGAGGTCACCCACCTCTTCAACGGCGGCACCGAGACCCACGCGTTCACCATACGCCCCGACGCGTCCCTGACCCCGGAGGACATACAGTACATGTCCGACATCATCCTGGCCATCGCCAAAGCCGATCTCGACAGGTACTTCGTCTCCCTGGAGGGGAACTACCAGAAGTGCATCGTCAACATACGCACCGACGAGGAGCCCGAGCTCATCGGCAAGAACCGCACCGACGGCTACGGCTCCGGGAAGATCTACAACCAGATCATCGACTCCCTGTCCAAGCCCGGAAGGGCCAACGACAGCATGATCTAATCGGGGAACCTGAGTCTGCCGGCGGGGCGCTCCTCCCTCTTGGGGGCGTCCGGGATGCCGGCCAGGCCCGGACCCCTGTCCGAGTCGACCTCCAGCATCAGGTCCACCGGGCGGAACACCCTCCATTTGGAGACGATCTCGTCCACCACCGTGCTCTCGAAGTAGCGGTAGTAGACCAGGCAGGACACCCCGTTTATGAACAGGTTGAAGAACAGCGACAGCAGGATGAAGTAGGCCACGTCCTGCAGGCCGTTCTCGTTCACCGCCACCAGGATGAATATGAATGCCGCGAAGATGGGGATGGCCATCCTCTTCAGCGTCTCCTTTATCCCCTGGTACAGGGTGAAGTCGCGGTAGCGGGTCTCTATCCTCACATTCAGAGACATGAACACCGAGAAGGGCATCACCAGCACCGGGATGTACAGCATCACCGAGAACAGGTACACCGGCACCCCCGCGTAGGAGTCGAACCCCATCCATGAGGGGTTCATGCAGATGTAGATCCAGATGAACATGCCGATCATGAAGGCCAGCTTGATGGTGGACCACATCTCCCCCCATGGGAACGACGCCCTCCTGAGGTTGTAGTCCATGGTTATGTTCCTGGTGTCTATGTCGCCGGAGATGTTGAACATGAACGCCACCGCCCTGTCCCAGAGGGTCAGGCGCTCCTTGACGTTCAGGTACTCCACGGAGCACACCACCCTGTAGAACAGCAGCCTCTGCAGCACCGACACCATGGCCGCCACGCCTATGACGCCGAGAGTGATGTAGCACAGTGCCAGTATCCATACGACGTTGACGTTCAGCACCAGCATGGCCGCCCCCGCGAGGATCAGCAGGGCGACGAACAGGAACCTCCTGCCCTTCACGCAGACCATCAATCCGATGACCGCGAAAGGCGACACCAGAGCCGAAGGCAGCAGCAGACCGGGGTCGCTGACCATCCGGGTGTAGATGTACGCGCCCAGCGGTATGACGGCGAGGCAGACGAAGAACACCGCCGCGAGGAGCCTGTCCTCGGCGGTGGCCATAGGGATGGTGCGGTTGGGCTCCGGCTTCGCCCTCGGCTTCCTCTTGGCCTTCAGCTTCCGCATCTCACTCCATCCATGCGGAGACGGTCACATCGGACCTGTCGCCGGCGTTGATCCCGAGGATCAGGGTCATGATGCCTTTCATCCTGCATTGGACCGGCCCGACGGTCTCGTCGGTGATGCCCGCCTTGAATTTGGCGTTCATGCCCGCCGCATCCACAATGGATATGTCCACCGGGACGGTGGCCTTCACCGAGACGTAGACATCCTTCCCCGGCTTTGCCTCCATCGGATACGTGTGTATGTTGTCGTAGCATCCGGGGATGCTGTAGTCCAGCTCCCCCAGGCGGAAGGAGGTTTCGGGGACCAGCACCGTCCTGTGTCTGAATATCGGCATGGGCGTCCTCCCGATGCGGTAGAGAATCCGCTCTTATTCAATCTTCGGTCTCGAGGTCGGTGGCGTACTTCCACATGCGGGGATAGTGGCCGGGCTCCATGATGACCCTGTCCGTCTTGGCCGCCACGCCAGATTCCGAGGCCATGATCTTCTGAGACGACATCATCATCCTGCAGAGGCCGATGAGCTCCCCCCGGGCGGTCATCATGGCGACGAGGGCGTTCCTCCTGATGCCGTCGTCCAGCATATGGATCCCCTTCACCGACAGGTCCGCCCCGTGGCAGATGGCATCCACCGCCGTGGCTTTGACGATGATCTTCGGCAGTGGGTTCGCCAGGACCTCCCCGGGCATCAGCATGGACCTGAGCCACGAGTCCCTGCCGTTCTGCTGCCAGAGCACGTATGCGTCCCGTATGTCCTGCAGCGTGTGTGCGCGGTCCTCGGTCATGCACCCGGACCTGGTCCTGCGGAGGCCGGTCATATGGGCACCGCATCCCAGAGCCTCCCCGGCATCGGTACAGAGGGTGCGTATGTACGTCCCCGCGTCGCAGTCGGCTCTGAACAGCACGTCCCTGCCGTCCACCTCGAGAACGTCCAGCGACGAGACGTTCCTGATCCTCAGCTGCCTCTTCACGGAAGACCGCACCGGGGGCATCTGGTATATCCTGCCCTGGAAGCGCCCCAGGACCTCCCTGACCTTGGCCTCGTCCCTGTCGCCGCGGAGGCGCATGGTGCAGACGTACTGCTTGTCGGACGAGAGCACCAGGTCCGTCAGCCTGACGGCCTTCCCCAGGCAGAGGGGCAGCACGCCGCTGACGTACGGGTCCAGAGTGCCGCCGTGGCCGATGCGGCTCACGTGCAGCGCATCCCTGGCCCAGGCGGTGGCCTGATGGGACGTGGGCCCGGAAGGCTTGTCCAAAGCTATGACGCCGAAGGAGAGGAGCTCCCCGGTGGTGCGGTCGGAGGGGCGCTTGCCCCACCTGTCCACAGGCGCGTCAGGGTCCTTTATAAGCAAATGGATGCCCCTTCGATGATCTTCCCGAGGACCTGTTCGGGGGTCAGGTCGTCGGTGTTGATGATGAGGTCGTAGACGCCCAGGTCGGTGATGTCGATGCCGTAGTACATCATGTACCTCTTGGCCTCCGACGCCTCCCTCTCCCGGGTGGCCTTCTCGGCCTGCTCCACCGTCTCGCCCTCCCTGAGGCCCACCCGCGCCATGCGGACGTCGGGGCTGGCGGAGAGGTACACCTTGAAAGCGGGTATCCCGTTGCGCTGGAGCATGTAGGCGGACAGCCTGGACTCCAGGATGATGTCCTCCTTCTCCCTGGCGATCTCGAGGATGCGGGTGTCTATGAGGCGGTCTATGGACGGATCCTGCTCCGCCAGAGCGCCGAACTCCACCAGGGACATCCCCCGGTCGGCCGCCATCTGCCTGAAGATCTGACCGAACACCACGGACTCCAGCCCGAGGCGCTCGGAGAGGTTCCTGCACGCGGTGGTCTTGCCGGACCCGGGGGGTCCGCTGATGGTTATCCTCATATCTCCTCGTGGATGCTCTGGACCTTATCGATCTCCAGCAGGTGCTTCTTGAACTTGTAGCCCCTGATGAGCCTGTTGACGATCTGGGCCAGCGGTATGCTGATCAGCGAGTAGGTCACGATCCACACCGGCATGAACCACAGGGACGAGTTGAGGTCGACGCCGTCGGTCCAGGGGAACGCCACCATGGCGGTGCCCGCGTCCACCAGGGTGATGGCCACGAAGTACCTGACCCACAGGAACATGGGGACGACGATCAGCATGGTGTAGGGCATGACCTTCATCATGGAGGAGGTGGTCTCCATGTTCTTGTTCATCAGCTCCGTCTGGACGGCGGTGAGCTTCTTGATCTTGTAGAGGTTCTGCTCCAGCCTGGCCTCCTTCAGCTCCTTGTTGAAGGAGGACATGATGGCCTGGTTCTTCGCCTGGGACAGCATATCGGTGGTGAAGGCCCTGAGGACGGTGGTCAGGATGGCCATGATGCCGCCCACCAGCATCAGCGTGACAACCGGGTATTTCCCTCCGAAGTCGAATGCGCCGAACACGTAGTTCAGGAGTTCCCCTATGATATGGCTGCTCCCGTCGATCATATAGAGGCCGAAGATCAGCAGCATGCTCACCAGCATGGGCATCATGCTGGGCATCTGCGGCATCTCGGGGGCCTCAGGCTGCGGCGGGGACATCATTCACCTCCGAGGAATTCGCGCATGACCGGGTGCATCTCCATCATCTGCTCGCGGCCCATGGCCTCGTAGAAGTGGATCATGATGCTCACGGCCAGCAGCACACCGGTTCCGGTGGCGTTGCCGACCGTGCCGATCATATCGGATATCGCCGCCAGAGCACCGATTATGGCACCCGACAGCACGGTGATCGTGGGTATGTAGCGGTCCAGCACCCTCTCGAGGATGCGGGGGTCCCTTCTGAACCCGGGCATCTGCATGCCGCTGCGCTGGATCTGCCTGGCCACCGAATCGGCGCCCATGCCCGTGGTGGATATCCAGAACTTGGCGAACAGCACCGAGCCCAGCACCATGACGCTGAAGTAGATCAGCACGTGCATCAGATGCAGCAGCGGCGTGTGGCTGGTCGGATACCCTGTCGGATCGATCATCGGCAGCAGCCATCCCGTCAATCCCGACGGGGCCGAGAGATACCATGCGATGCCTCCCGCGGCGGTGGTGGAGCCGTCCTCGAAGTAGCCCAGGTTCCCGTTCCCTCCCAGCAACGGGATGCCGCTGAGGAAGTCGTTGGTGTAGAACAGCAGGGCGAACATGCTGACGTTGGCCAGCAGCGCGGACATCAGGATGACCGGGATGTTGCTGGCGTACAGCAGCTTGATCGGATACCTGCCCCTGGCTCCCCTGGCGCCCTTATGGGCAAGTGCCAGCTCCACACGTGTGGACTCCAGGTAAGCCACCACCATGAAGATGGCGATGGTCCCAACCAGCGCGATTATCGGGTTCGGCTGGCCCAGGAACAGCAGCTCGTACGAGCTGGAGGACATCTCCGCGGACGAGCTGTTGGCGATTATGTACAGCGCCTTGGGGATGGCTCCCGCCGGCGGATTGGACAGGCTCATGGCCGCGCTGGAGTCCACGGCGTACCAGTTGAAGGTACCGGTGAACAGCTGCTGGGCCACCCCTGCCGCGATGAACAGCGATATGCCGCTTCCGATCCCCCACTTGGAGATCAGCTCGTCCATCAGGAAGACGATGTACGAGCCCAGGCACAGCTGCAGCACTATGAGGCCCTTGGCTCCGAAGTCGCCGAAGGCGCTCACGAAGGAGTCCGAGGGGACCAGGTATCCGAACACCTGGGGGACCGCCTCGAACACGATCATGAAGATCACGACCAGCTTCAGGACGGACTGGTAGCAAGCCTTGTCCTTCCTGTTGGTCAGGTCGAGTTTGATTATCTTCGCGCCGACGAACAACTGCATTATGATGGATGCGGTGACGATCGGCCCGATTCCGAGTTGGAGGAGGGATCCGGAGGATCCGGCCATTATGGTTCTGTACTGCGCGAAGAGATCCAGCGTCTCGGACTGGTCCAGCCCGTAGATGTAGACGTTGGTCATCACGAAGTAGACGATTAGGACGACTACCACCCACATCATCTTCGTCCTGAAGTGCACGTGCCCTTCGGGACGCTTGATGGCGGGCAGCCTGTCCGATATGGGCTTCAGCCTGTACAGCCTGCTGACCGTCTCTTCCGTCATCTCCGTTCCCCGCTTACTCTTCGTCCTCTTCCTCTTCGGACGCGCCGACGCTGCCGCCGGCGGCCTCCACCTTCTCCACGGCCTGCGCCGACGCCGCTCCGACGGTCACATCCACCTTGATGGCGATGCTTCCGGTTCCGAGCAGCTTGTCGATGCCGACCTTGGTCAGGTCGACGGTGTACCCGTCGCCCTCCTTGGTGGCGGCTCCCATCTCGACGAAGCGGTCGATGCTCTCGGCCAGCTCCCCCACGTTGATGGTGGAGTTGGCGGTGACCGCGCACTGGGGCCTCTTGAATCCGTGGCGCCCGTAGTGGTCGCGATCGAACTTCAGCATGTGGATCTTCTTCGTCTTGCCCAGTCCGGCCTGGCCGTGACCGCCGATGATACCGGCGCCGCGCCCGGCCTTCTTGCCGCGTCCGTGGGTCCTCAGACCCCTGAATTTCTTGGTCCTGCTAGGCATCTCCACACCTCACAGCATCCTGGCGATGAGATCGTTGATCGCCTCTCCCCTGTATCCCAGGGCGCCGCCGTTCCTGTACGAGCGCTTGTTGCCCTCGTAGCCCTTCACCGGAGGGTGCAGGCGGAACACCGGCTTGACGGCCTCCACGTCCCTCATCTTGTAGTCCTCGTCGACGATGGCCTTGGCGAAGTCCTCGATGGTCTTGAAATCGGAGTTCTCCGCAAGGTACTCGTCGGTGATGGCACGGTCGCCGGAGAGCCTCCCGCGGACGCGGATCATCTGAGCCAGCGTCTCGGGGGTGACCTCGCCGTAGGTGACGTAGTCCTTTATCTTCTGCAGCATGCCCTTGGTGACGGGGTTGTCCGGCACGATGGAGCAGTGGTTGACCCTGTAGAGTCCGAAAAGGTTCATGGTGTACTCGATGTCTTTGTTGACATCGGGCTGACCGCGGACACGAATGACTGCGTACGCCATCTTCACTCCTCCAGAGCCTCGGGGTCGGTCTCGGTCACGGTGATGCCCACCGGGCCGGAGACGATGTTCTGCTGCTTGGCCTGCTCCTCGGTGACCCTGAGGGTGGAAGTCATCCTCAGCGCCTCGAAGGTCGCCATGGCGTAGTTGACCTTGGTCTTGGTGTTGCCGCGGGCGAATCCCCAGGCATCCTTGACGCCGGCCAGGTTCAGGAGCTTCTTCGCAACGTCGCCCACCGCGAGACCGATGCCGCGGGGTGCGGGCTTGATCGAGACCCTGACGGATCCGCACTCGCCCATGACCTCGAAAGGCAGGGAGTGGGGCTGTCCGCATCCGCATTCCCAGGAGCCGCAGCCCCTCTTGATCTCGATGATGTTCAGCTTGGCGTTGTCGATGGCCTTCCTGATGGAGGGTCCGACCTCCTTGCCCTTGGCCCTTCCGATGCCAATGAAGCCATCGCCGTTTCCGACGATGCATGTGACGGCGAACCTGACCCTCCTTCCGGAGTCGGTCATCCTCTGGACCATGTTGAGGTCGATGACCTCGTCCTGCAGGTCCGGGAGGAGGATGTCCACGATCTCCGCCTCGCGGAGGGGCAGTTTCGTAGCCAATGCGTCGCTCATGGTTGTGATCTCGCCGTTGAGGACCATCTGTCCCAGTCTTGTCTTCGGGATCCAATCCATATCACTCGACCTCCATCTTCTCTTTCACTGTTCTGACGTCGGCCTCGATGCCTTCGCCGATGTGCTTCCCGTACAGCCTGTCCTCCTCGGGGAGGACGTCCTCGCTGCAGGGGATCTCCAGCCCGGCATCCCTCATCCCGGAGACGGTGGCGAACAGCACGCCTCCGTGCTTGGGGTTCTGCATGCCGATGTCCAGGACAGCCTCCTCGATTCCGGCCTTCAGCGCCTTCTTGCCCGCCAGGTACCCGGTGAGGTACGCCGCGGGGATGGAGGAGCAGGAATGCTCCCATCCGAGCGCCTTCAGCTCTCTGGACGATGCGGCAGCCGCGACGGTGTCCCCGCCCATGTCGAAGTCGGCGAACTGGACGCTGACGTTGCGGGCGGAGCGCCTTACGACCGCCCTGGTCATCCCGCCCCTCAGGAGCTTGCGGCGCACGTAGTAGTCGGTGCGGCCCTCGCGCCTGCGGCGGAATGCGACCTTGTATCTGGGTCCTGTTGCCATTTCACTCTTCCTCCTTGAGGTAGCCTGCGTTCACCATGTGCATCCTCAGGTTCCTGCGGCTCTTGTAGACTCCTCCCTTGGCCTTCCTGTAGTACATCCTGTACACGGAGGGGGTGATCTTGCCCTCGTCGCGGAGCTGCTTCAGCTCGGCGCGTATGGGCCTGATGGTGGAGATCCACCTGCGCTTGCTGGGGACGCGGGCGTTGTCGGTACCCTTCCTGGATCCGGGTCCCTTCCTCTTGCCCTTAGCCTTCTGAGCGGCGGCGTGCCTGATCCTTCCGTAGGAGGTGCCGTTCTTCGGCTTCGCCTTGATGATGCCGGAGTCGATGGCGCTGCGGATGTCGGCGCGGGTGATGCATCCGGCGGCCTCCTCCAGCTTGGAGGGGTCAATCCAGACCCTGTTCACGCCGCACTTCAGTATCTCGGCGGCCATCCTCTTCTGGTTCTTCAGATCCATGGTCACACCATCCTGTTCAGGACCCTGATGCCGAGCTCGTCGGCCCTCTCCTGTATGGCCATCCTCTTCTTGGTGCCTACGGTGCCGCCGATGCGCACGGCCTGCACCTTGGGGTCGATGCCCTCCAGTCCGTCGACGTTGTGCACCAGGACCTCCTCGAATCCGGAGGGGTGCAGGTCGCGGGCCGCTGCGGGTCCGCGGAATCCGATGTCGACCACGGGGGGACGCCTCTTCAGGTTCCTCTTCATCTTGGAGTGGATGCCCTTGGGCCTGCGCCAGCCCTCGCCGAGCTTGGCGTATCTGAACCACTCCTGCCTCTTGAACGCGGGCCTGCGGCCGCTGATGACGGCCCTCTTCGCCAGCGCGTCTGCGGTCTCGGAGGACAGCTCGGGCTTGGCCTTGACGACGTATGCGCCCTCCTCGCCCTCCTCGACGACCTCCACCTTGGCGGGTGCGGCCTCGGCCAGCTGATCCTTCCAGCCCTCGACGGTCTTGGGTCCGACGCCAGACAGCGTCTTGATGATCTCCTTGACCTTGGCCTCGTCCCTGACCGCTGCGGCCAGCTCCTCGACGGTGGTTATCCCGATGGACTCGAGCTGGGCCACGTTCTTCTCCTTCAGACCGTTCAGGTCTGTGAATGCGTTCACGGTCATTCTTTCACCTTGTGGGATTTGTGGACGATGTAGATACCATCCTGGAAGATCCTCTTGTCGAATCCTCCCCTGGAGGTCGCCCTCTCGATGTTGGCGGCCGTCTGGCCGACCTTCTCGATGTCTATTCCTTCAACGGTAACGTCCGCTCCGCTCACCTTGACGGTCACGCCGGGGGCGATGTCAGCGTACCTGGGGGCGTGGCCTCCCATGTAGTTGTTGACCTCGACCTTGTCTCCCTTGACGGCGACCTTCATGGGGAAGTGGGAGAACACGACCTTCAGCTGGTAGGTGTAGCCCTCGGTCACACCGTGGATCATGTTCCTCAGGTGAGCGTGGAAAGTACCGACCATGGCCTTCTCCTTGATCCTGGGGTACTCGCAGCTTACCGTGATGTCTCCTTCTCCAATGGCAACGTTTACGCTAGGGTGCGCGAAGTTTCTGCTCAATTCGCCCTTCGGTCCGCGGATGGTGACGGTGTTGCCCGTCATGCTCGCGGTGACCCCGTCGGGTACAGCGATGGTGCTTTCGATTTTCCCTGCTATTGTCATTCAGATTCCTCTAGTACACATATGCTAACAGCTTTCCGCCTATGCCAAGCTCCTTGGCGCGGGCGTGGGTGACGACCCCTGCGGTGGTGGAGAGTATCAGGACGCCGAAGTCCTGGGCGGGGAGGAACCTCGCCTCGAACTTCTCCAGGTCCGCCACCTTGACGGAGTACCTGGGCTTGATGACACCGCAGTTGTTGATCGCTCCCTTCATCATGACACGGAACTTTCCGGCCTTGCCGTCCTCGACGTACTCGAACTGGTTCACGTATCCGTTGTCCTGCATAACCTTCAGCACGCGGCCGATGAGTTTGGAGGAGGGCTGGATGATGCACTCGCTCTTTCCGATCGAGGATGCGTTCTTCATGACGGACATTGCGTCGTTCAATGGATCGCTCTGCATTCTTTCACCTCACGAATACTTCTTGAACCCCAGCTCGGGGGCCATCTCCCTGAAGCACTGGCGGCAGAGGTGCATTCCGTACCTTCTGATGATGCCTCTGCGGCGGCCGCACCTGGTGCAGCCCTTGCTCCTGCCGAATTCCTTAGTGGGCTTCATTCAACCACCTCTACCTTGAACCTGTCCTTCATGAACTGGATGGCCTCGTCCCTCTCCACGCGGTGGGACCTGGGGACGGTCCTCCTCAGCAGGGCCCTCTTGGTGATCCTGTTGCCGCCGCGCCTGAGCACGACGGAGACGTCCATGCCGAAGATGCCGATCTCGGGGTCGTACTTCATGCCGTCGAAATCGGTGTAGTCGGTGATGCCGAAGGACATGTTGCCCTCCTTGTCGAAGGAGTAGGAGTGGACGCGCATCTCCCTGATGGGGAGCGCCCTGGTGAGGAAGCTCTCCGCGGCCTCGCCTCTGAGGGTGACCTTGCATCCGAGGGGCATGCCCTTCCTGATGCCCAGGTCCCTGTTGATGGTCTTGGAGACCGTCTGGACGGACTTCTGTCCGGTGACCATCTCCAGGACCTTCTGGGCCTTGACCAGCCTCTCGCCGGCCTCGCCGACGCCGATGTTGACGACGACCTTGTCCACGCGGACCTCTCTCATCGCGTTCATCAGCTCGCCTCCGGCATCTTGATTGCGGGTGCGGACGCGCCGATGATGAAGACGTTGTCCTTGACGGTCTCGGTGCCGTCGGCGAACTTCACCACGTTGGCGGAGGGGCCCTTGACGACCACGTAGTCGGACACGGTCTCGATCATGCCGGCGTGGATCCCTCTGAAGACCAGCGCGGAGGCGCCGGATGCCAGGGGGTAGGCCTCGAGGACCTTCTGGCCGTCGAATGCGACCTTCAGGACGTCGCCGGTCTTGTACTGGTCCTTGTCCAGCAGGATGTTCCTGCCGTCGTGGAAGTTCAGCTGGATCCTGCCGCCCTTGACGACGGTCTTGTTCTCGATCCTGCACAGCTTCCATCCGGCCTCGGACTCCTCGATGGGGACCAGGGTCAGCTTGCCCTTGTCGGTCAGGAGCATGCGCCAGCTGGCGCTCATCTTGGGGATGGTGACGACGTCCATCAGGCCGATGGGGGCCCTGGGGTCCTTCAGCGCCTTGCCGTCCACCAGGACCTCGCGGTTGCCCACGATCCTCTTGGCCTCCTTGGCCGTGTCGCAGACTCCCAGCATGTCCCTGAGGACGACGACCGCGGGCATGGACTCCTCGACGGAGTGGGCGCCCGGGGACTGCTTGGTGATCCAGACGTGCAGCTTCTTCTTGATGGGCCACGACCTCGGGACCGCCAGTCTCTTCATGTGATCGCTCATTCTTTAGCCTCCTTCTTCTTGACGAGGGCCTCTTTCCTCCAGGCGTCCTCCAGGTTCAGCTTGGTGATGACCAGGTTGGACGCGTGGATGGGGCGCTCGACGGCGGTGCCGTCGGCCTGGTTGATGGTGATGCCGTCGATGGTGACGCGGCCGGTGCTGGTGTCGACGCTGATGACCCTGCCCTCGGTGCCGCGGATGTCCTCGTTGCCGCGGAGGACGACGACGGTGTCGCCCTTGCAGACGCGTGCGGAGCGAACGCCGTACTCCTTGCGGAGGTCGGCGGACAGGTGGGCGGAGAGCATCCTCCTCTTGACGTGGGTGGCCGCGTTGGCCTGCTCGCGCCTCTGTACCCTTGCTTTGCTGCTTCTTGCCATTCCTCACACCTCACACGATCATGTTGGCGGTCGCGGATATGCGGGGCCACCTCTCGGCGGCCTCCCTGGCGACGGGGCCCTTGATGTCGGTTCCCTTGGTCTCGCCGGTCTCGGTGGTGATGACCGCCGCGTTGTCCTCGAAGAACACCATGGTGCCGTCGGGGCGCCTCATGGGCCTCCTCTGGCGCACGATGACCGCGAAGACGATCTGCCTCCTCATGGCGGGGGTCCCCTTCTTGACGGAGGCGATGACGATGTCGCCCACGCCGGCGCTGGGGACGCGCCTGGCCACGCCGTGGTACCTGGGCACCGTGATGATCTCGATGACCTTGGCGCCGGTGTTGTCCACGACATCCAGCCTGGAGCCGTTCTGCAGCCCCTTGGTCTGAGTCCCTGAGATTCCCTTCATCTCACTCCCTCTTGGCGACTGCTACGAAGGACACGGTCTTGCTGATCGGCCTGCACTCCATGATGGTCACGCCGTCGCCGGTCTTCAGCCCGAGGCATGCCGGTGCGTGGACGGAGTAGCGGGAGGTCCTCTTCTCGTATCTCTCGTACTTCTTCTGGTACTTCAGGTACTTGCGCTCAACCACGACGGTGCCGCTCATCTTAACGGAGACGACGGTGCCGTCGATCACTTGTCCTCTGACCGCCAGGCTGCCGTGGAAGGGGCAGTTGGGGTCGTTGCATTCAGCGGAGGGAGGGTTGACGCTGATTCCAATATCTCTTGCGTTCTCTGTCATTCGGATTTCACCTAACCTTCTTGATTCTGTCCTCTGGTCGGTGCAGTATGTCAGATCCTCTGATGGCGATCTCTTCCCCATCGCATGTGAATCTGAGCTCATTGCCCCTCTTGGGCACCGTCTTCTCCGTTCCGGCAGATTCGACGATGATGGTGTTCCTGGTCTCGTCCACCACGGTGCCGGATACCCGGCAGCCGGGGGAGTCGACCGAAACCTCCAGGCCTATGAGCTCGCTCCGCATGAGGTCTCTCCTTCTCATATCACCTGACTTCCGTACGGAAGCCCATGTCCTCCAGGACCGATTTGACCTTCTTCTTGTGGTCGCCCTGGAGTTCGATGCGGCCGTCCTTGGCGGTGCCTCCGGCGGCGCACTTGTTCTTCAGCTGCTTGGCGAGATCGTTGATGTCGATGTCGTTCTCGTCGATCCCGTCGATCACGGTAACGGTCTTGCCGTACCTGCGGCTGTCGATGGAGATCCTCACGGTCTGCTGCTCACGTGCGATCTCCTCGCACATGCACAGCTCCTTCGGCAATCCACACGTCGGGCAGATCTCGGACATTAGAGGTCTTCCTCCTCCTTCTGGATGGTAAGGATGCGGGCGATCTCGGTCCTCAGCGCGCGGATGGCGCCGGGGGAGGCGGGGGCGCCGCCCATGGCGGAGACTCCCCTCTCGTGCATCAGCTCGTCGCGGAGCTCCTTCAGC
>CALULN010000022.1 GCA_944321505.1 Candidatus Methanomethylophilaceae archaeon
AGACCCCCTCGAGGATGACGTCCTCGTCCTCCGGATCGCAGAGGAAGCGGCCCCCGTCGCCGATGCACGGGCAGTCCTTCATGGAATCGATGTACCTGTCGGTGACCATGCAGACATAGCCGCGGAGGTCCGCGTCGAGATTCTCGCAGGCGTAGCAGCCCCAGCCGTTCATGCGGAGGCCTCCTCGGTCTGACGGGCAGGTTCCTCCCCTCCGGGGAGGAGCTGAGAGGGTTCGAAGCCGAACTCCCTCATGGTCCTCTCGTAGCTGTCAACGATCCGCTGCGGATCGGAGGACCAGTCGATGCACATCCCATCATCTTCTGGCTCATTGATTTCCGAGTCGTTTTCCGGTTGGGTTCGTATCCACTGTGTTCTGCGAACCGTCTGGGCTATCACGGTGTCCTCCGTGAGGCATCGTATTCAGGGTTCAAGGCGGAATATCCGCCAGAATGACGCGATTTTGCCAGAACGCCTGACGGCGTATGCCTTGCGGTCACTGTGTCGGTTGCCATGCTCTTCCGACAAAGATTTTTCATCAACCAGCCCTTGGAGAGACTGAACGGATATGGTCCGCAAACACTCGCTGATGTGTCCGAAGTGCGGTGCCGTCAATACAGGCGGGGACAGCTACTGCTACTGCTGCGGCGAGTTCTTGGAAGACGATTTCGAGAGGACGCACGGCGCTGGCGGGAAAGCAGGCTCCGAGAGTGGGAGGAGGCAGTGCAGCTTCGGGGAGGCCGCACTCTGGACGGCCTTCTTCGCGATCATGCTGATCGGCGGCGGGGCGTTCGGGTATTACGTTGTGGCCGACATCATCTCCGGCGACGATGTTCAGGAATCCACGGGACCGGTCGAGGATCATGTCGGATACCTCAGCATAACCGTAGCGAGGGGCGAGGCGTTCTCGTCGCTTTCTTACTCCGTCTATCTGGATAACGAGTACAAAGGCTCGTACAGATTCTCCGAGTATGACGGCGTAGCAACCGAATGGACGGTGAATTGGACCTCTTCAAACGACACCTGCAGCATGTACGTCCGCATACAGAGCGGGATGTACTGGGGTATAGAGAACGTCGTCATAAAGAGCGGGGATTGGACCTATTCTACTGTCTATCTGCACAGCTGACCTCCATCTGAGCATGCCGCATCATTCGATTGGAGCGATCGAATACGACCGCGGTGCGCTCCGTATTCAGAGCCGGGCTGTCGACCGCAACCCTAGAAATATCCAACCGCACATAATGTGGCCATGAGGCTCATAATCAACACCGGGAAGGGAGGCGTCGGCAAGACTTCCGTCTCGGTGGCTACCGCCCGCAGGTGCGCGGACATGGGCTACCGCACCATTGTCATGAGCACGGACTCCGCCCATTCCCTGGCGGACTCCATGGACATCGAGCTGCCGTCCACCATCACCAACATCTGCCCCAACCTGGACGCTCTGGAGATCGACATCATCACCGAGATGAAGACCAGGTGGGACGACATCCAGGACTACATCATCGACTTCATGAGCTCCCAGGGGGTCCAGGGCCTCTCAGCCGAGGAGATGGCCATTCTGCCCGGGATGGAGATGATCGCCGCCCTGATGTACATCCTGGACTTCAAGAAGAACGACAGGTACGACGTGGTGGTTATGGACACCGCCCCCACCGCCGAGACCCTCAGGCTGATGAGCTTCCCGGACGTGTCCCAGTGGTACGCGGACAGGCTGTTCGGCATAGTCAAGAGGCTCATGTCCCTGGCCAGGATGACCGTTGGCAAGCTCATAGACTTCCCGCTGCCGTCCAAGGACGTCCTCGGGTCCATACAGAGGATCAAGGACCAGATGTCCGAGGCCAAGGACATCCTGGAGGACTCGGAGCACACAACCGTCAGGCTGGTGGTCAACCCCGAGCGGATGGTCATCAGCGAGACCAAGCGCGCCTACGCCTACCTGTGCCTCTACAACAAGAATGTGGAGTGCCTCATAGTCAACAGGGTCATGCCGAAGGATGCCGGGGAGTACTTCGGCGACAAGCTCCTGGAGCAGGAGAAGCACCTGGAGTACATACATCACGCCTTCGACCCCATGAAGATGCTCTATTCGGAGCAGATGCCCACGGAGCTGGTGGGCTGGGACGCCCTGAACCGCCTGGCGGACAACCTGTACGGGGACGGGGATCCGTCGGAGGTGTACTCGTCCAGGAGCCCCATGCGCTTCGAGAGCGACGAGAGCACCTACCGCATAGTGCTGGATATCCCCTTTGCGGAGAAGAGTCAGGTGGAGCTCTACCGCACCAAGGACGACTCCGTGATCGTGCAGGTGGGGGGCCAGAAGAGGAACATCGGCCTGCCGGCGGTGCTGTCCCATACGAGGATGGCCGGTGCTGAGTTAAAGAACCACGAACTCGTTATCACGTTCAGGAGAGAGGAAGATGGCAGCGATCAGCGATGAGGAGCTGAGGAGGCTCGTTTCGGAGAACAGGGACCGCATACTGGAGATCGTGTCCGAGGCCGTGCCCTCGGGAGAGGACGTCGACAAGGCGTTCTCCCGGGCGGAGAAGGCGGCGGAGAAGGTGTCCGGCGTGAAGGACCGGGCGGAGGACGCCGTCAAGGAGGCGTACTCAGCGCTCATGGCCCCGGAGGTCCACTGTCACTTCATACGCATGGGCATGGAGTTCTTCATGGGGCTCAACGCCCTGGCGGAGAGGATGCCCGTGCCGGAGAAGGTCAGGAAGGTCCGGGAGGACATGTCTGAGGCCGAGACCGGGATCCGCAGGGAGATGTGCAGGACCAATCCCGACTGCCCCAGGAAGCCGGATGACGGCGGACTGGAGAGGATAGAGATTGAGTGACATGGACGGCGCCGAGGCGGTCAGGAAGGCGCGGGAGTACGTGGAGGACGAATCCGGCTTCCGCAGGTCGAAGGTGGATCCGCTGGCGGACGCCGATGGCAACGCGGGCGTGTTCGTCACATTGAGCACCTTTCCCGGACACGATCTGAGGGGCTGCATCGGCATACCCATGCCCGTGCTGCCGCTGAGGCTGGCGCTGGAGCAGGCGGCCAGGTCCGCCTGCCACGACCCCAGGTTCCCGCCGCTGTCGGCGGAGGAGGC
Source organism: Candidatus Methanomethylophilaceae archaeon (assembly GCA_944321505.1). Lineage (GTDB taxonomy): Archaea > Thermoplasmatota > Thermoplasmata > Methanomassiliicoccales > Methanomethylophilaceae > SIG5. The sequence continues at coordinate 3,099 of CALULN010000022.1, forward strand.
CTGCAGGGTCACCGTGGAGGTGACCCTGATGTCCGTGCCGGAGAGGGTCGACTGCCCGAAAGAGGAGTTGCCGTCCCGCATCGTCATAGGCAGGGACGGGCTGATCATCCGCCTCGGGGGGAGGTCCGGGCTGCTGCTGCCGCAGGTCCCCGTCGAGTGGGGGTGGGACGCGTATGAGTATCTGGCTCATCTGTCGCTCAAAGCGGGTCTGCCGCAGGACGCCTGGATGTCGCCGGATGCGGTCATCGAATCATTCACCGGGAGGGTGTTCCGCGAGACGGAGCCCTGCGGGGAGATAACGGAGGGATGACATGGACCTGGTGATCGAGGGTAGGTTCTGGATAGACGGTGAGATAAAGGACACCGCCGTGGGGATCGAGGACGGGAGGATCGTCACCGTCGGCAACATCGTCCGCGGAGGCGACGAGAGGATCGACTTCGGCCACCGCCTGATCCTCCCCGGGTTCATGGACCCCCATGTGCATTTCAGAGAGCCGGGGCTGACCGCCAAAGAGGATTTCCGCTCCGGCACCATGTCGGCCTTGTTCGGAGGCGTCACCTGCGTACTCGACATGCCGAACACCAAGCCGCCGTCGGTGGACGTGTCCACTCTCGCCGACAAGAAATCGTCCATCAGGAGCAAGGCCCAGGTGGACTACGGGCTGTTCGCCGCACTGACGCCGGGAGCCAAGATAGCCAGGCTGGCACCTCACGTGGCCGGCTTCAAGCTGTTCATGGGTTCGACCACAGGCAACATCCTCATGAACGACGACGAGGAGATCTCGTATCTGATGGGGGACATAGCCGCCTCCGGGAAGGTCATGAGCGTCCATGCCGAGGACGACGGCATGATCTCGAGGGAGACTGAGCACGATGTCTGGGACCACCTGAGGAACCGTCCGGCGGAGGCCGAGCGCAACGCCGTCCGCAGGCTGTCACGTTACAAAGGCATGAGGATCAACATCTGCCACTGCACAGACCCTGTCTCCGCCAAGGCGGCGTCGGACGCGGGCTTCACCACCGAGGTGACGCTCCATCACATGCTGTTCGCCGCCGAGGACGTGTCCGGGACGGCGTACAAGGTCAACCCGCCCATACGGGACAGGGCCACGCGGGACGCACTGGTGAAGAGGGTCATGTCCGGCGGCATAACCATGCTAGGTTCGGACCACGCGCCGCATACCCAGCAGGACAAGTCACAGGACTTCGACGCCGCACCCGGGGGCATGACGGGGGTGGAGACCACCGTCCCGATACTCATGGAGAAGATGATGCGCGGCAGGTTCCCGCTGGACCTCCTGGTCCGCATGGGTGCGGAGAACCCGGCCAGGGTGTTCTCGGCCAACAAGGGCAGGATCGCCGTGGGCTACGATGCCGACTTCGCCGTCTTCGACACCAGGAACGTCACGCAGGTGGATGCGGACGTGCTGCATTCCAAGGCGGGGCAGACCCCGTACCAGGGCATGGACGCGATATTCCCCGATGCGGTGCTGGTGAGGGGCAACCTACAAATCGTGGACGGGGAATACTGCGGAGAGGCTCTGGGGGCTGACATAGTTGACGATACCGGACATTGACTACTCCGAATTGACGGGAAGGAAGGCCGAGTGCCCTGACGGATGCGGGATGTGCTGCCTGTGCCAGCCCGAGGTGCTCCCCAGGGAGATGGCGTTCTTCAGGAGGAACCGTCCAGACTGCGTCACCAAGACGAGGGGTCAGGATTCCCACTTCTGCCTCAAGATGAAGAAGGGGAGGGGCTCCTGCGTCCTGCTGGATGGCAGGAGGTGCACAATATACGCCGACCGCCCCACCTTCTGCAGGCAGTTCCCTTACCACTTCTACGCCGGCGACAGGATCAGTGTGGAGCTGGACCTGTCCTGCAGGGGGGTGTGGACCGGCAACGGCGCGGATGCTGCCGAGGAGGCCAGGGCGCTGGCGGAGGCGTCGGAGTCCAGGCTGGCTGCGGAGCTGAAGGAGTCCTCCGAGGTCTACAGGGAGTTCTACTCCATATGCAGGGAGGCGGGGGTGATGTCGGACGTGTCCGCCATCAGGATGTCCCTGTCCGCCAACATAGACAAGTTCGCGGACCCGGCGTATCTCGCCAGGATAATGGACCGCTCCCTGGAGGAGCCGAAGATGACCCTGGAGAACCTGAACCCGGATCCGAGGTATGACGCAGCGGAGATGGAGTCCGCCGCCAGGGATGCCGCGCTTGAGTCCATGGGCTCTTCGGATCCCATGATGGTGCCGGTGTACTGCGGCAAGGACTGGAGCTGGAACATATTCATGGCCAGGGACGGGAGGATTACCTGGTCGGTCATGGACGATGCCGGCGACATGACCGAGATGGGCTCCGTCGACGCCGAGGATGTGCCGCTGAGGCCCCTGGAGGAGTCCGGGAAGGAGATTCTGTGCAGGTACATCGCGGTGCTCAACGGCAGGGAGAGCTTCCTGGGCAACGTGTTCCACACCATGGACCGCCTGGGCTACGAGGACGACATGGCCAACACCTACTATGGCTGCATGTGCGTCACCGTCCTGGACCTGATGTGGAGGGCGTCGATGCTGGACCACTTCTTCCACACCGGCATGGGGGAGGACGGCATCCGCGAGGCCATAATCTTCTACGACATGGACCGTCTGGACGCACCCACCATCGGTGCGTTCGTCTGAGCGATTCCGCATCCGGCACGGTCCCGGCTATGCCCGGTATCCCATGGCGGATATCGGCACGACGTAGACGCCGTCGGGGCGCCTGTACGCGTCGGACCCCATACCGGTCACGACGCACAGGACGTCCGGGGGATTTTTGCTGGCGGCGGAGGAGATCATCCTGTCGAAGTCCAGGAGGTTCTCGGCCGCTTCGTCGACCTGGTTCTGTCCCAGCTTGATCTCGAATGCCCCCCATCTGCCGTCCGGCAGCTGGACCACGGCGTCCACCTCCGTTCCGCGGTCGTCCCTGTAGTGGAAGACCTGTCCGCCGATCGTGTCGGCGTAGATGCGCAGGTCGCGGACGCACATGGATTCGAAGAGGAACCCGAAGGTCCTGAGGTCGCGGATCAGCATCTCCGGCGTGTATCCCATGGCAGCGACGGCAAGGGATGGATCCGCCAGTCTCCGCCGCGGACTCTTCCCCACGCGGGCGGATGAGCGCAGAGAGACGCCGAAGGCGGTCTGAGGCTCGATGAGGTACATCCTCTCCAGGATATCCAAGTATTTGGAGAGCGTGTTCGCTGCGATCGTGCCATCATCGAGCTCCTTGATATCGGACATCAGCCTCTGATTGCTCACCAGCGTGCCCTCGTTCCTCGCGAGTGCCCTGATGACCATGCCGAACCTGCCCTGGTTGCGTCCGCTGGCATCGATGCGGGGCAGGTCGTCGCGCAGGACGCTGTCTATGTATCCCCTGTTCAGTGTGACGGCCTCGTCGATGGTGTGGTTCAGAGCGTTGGGCCATCCTCCGCGGACCACCAGGTTCACTGTGTCTGTTATGGATAGGTCGACCGCCTTCGACGGGGTCATGGTCCCGTTGAAAAGGGAGTCCAATGTGACGGCTCCGGTCGAGTCGCCGGATTCGAACAGCGACATGGGGCGCATGCGCAGCCGGCCTATGCGTCCGGTGCCGCTGTGCAGCACGCCCTTGTACTGGGGAGTGGACGAACCGGTCAGCAGGAACCTGCCGGAACGGCCGGCTTCATCGACGGCGAAACGAACCGCGTCCCAGATCTTGGGTATCTCCTGCCATTCGTCTATGAGGCGGGGCTCCTCGCCTTCCAGGATGTATCCTGGGGATGCATCCGCCAGTCTGCGGTTGCTGAAGTCGTTGGCCGGATCGGAGACGAAGAACGCGCTGCCGGAATGGCTGAGGGCGGCCCAGGTCTTCCCGCAGGCTTTCGGGCCTTCTATGCAGACGGCACCGAACGATCTGAGCATGCGGTCGATGCTGGCATCCACGGCTCTCCTCATGTATCCCCTGGGTGTCAATGCCCCGTCCATGAGTGCATACTGGGTTATCTGAATCTTTAAACTTTCGACGGTTTCGTTAGCAAACTTTCGACGGTTCCATTAGCAAACTTTCGACACCGAAGACGGTCTGCAGGGGTCCGATGAGACAACAGGGATCCGGACCTGCCGCTTATATGCACAGCACCCCGCCGTCATGCTATCCCGTCTTCTCTTAGAATATAGGATTGGCCGGTGGCAATCTTAAAATACTGCATCCAACTACGGCAGACCAGGTGGCCGCAGTGATGAAGCCTCTGAACGTGCTCCAGGGATCCGTCGGCAAGAATGTCATAGTCGAGCTGAAGGGCAAGAGGGAGTACCGCGGTGTGCTGGACGGATACGACCCGCACATGAACGTCGTTCTCAAGAACGCGGAGGAGCACTCCGAGGCCGGAGTCAGGAAGCTGGGCACGACCATTGTCCGCGGGGACAATGTCATATACATATCACCATAAGGAGTGTTGAAAATGGGAACAGGAACACCCGCACAGGGAAGGCACAACAAGTTCAAGACGCACATCCCCTGCCGCCGCTGCGGCAAGCGCGCCTACCACATCAGGAAGGGCGTGTGCGCCTCCTGCGGATACGGCAAGACCGCGAAGATCAGGTCCTACGCCTGGGCCAAGTCCCACGAGTGATCTGACATGAGCGAAGGGCCGAGGCACAGCTGCGGAGTCGTCGGCGCTGTCGCCGACAGCGACGTCGTAGGTTACATCCACAAGGCCCTGAACCTCATACAGCACCGCGGACAAGAGTCCGCGGGCATCTCCGTTTACAGCGACGGGCAGATGCACACGGTCAAGGACAACGGGCTGGTCAGCACCGCCCTGAGCCCCCGCAAGATCGAGGGGCTGAGCGGGTGCATCGGCATCGGCCATGTCCGCTATTCCACGGCGGGATCCAAGTCCGCCGTCAACGCGCAGCCGCTCACTGTCGAGTACAACAACGGCACCATCGCCATCGCCCACAACGGCGAGCTCACCAATTACAAGGAGCTCAAGGCCAAGTACATGGAGCAGGGATGGTCCTTCTTCGCTGATTCCGACTCGGAGATTGTGGCGAAGCTTCTGGTCCGCAACATGAGGACCATGGACGACCCCGTCAAGGCCATCCGCGCCATGATGAGCGAGATCGACGGCGCATACTCCTTATGCATACTCTTCAACGACCGCCTGTTCGCGGTCAGGGACCCGTACGGCTTCCGCCCGCTATGCCTCGGCGAGGTGGGCGACGGGTACATGGCGGTCTCCGAGACCGCCGCGATCATACCCCTCGGAGGCAGGGTCATCAGGGACGTCATGCCCGGGGAGATCGTGGAGATCACATCGCGCTCCTACAAGAGCCACCCTCCGGCGTCCCAGTGCCCCAAGGCCCACTGCATGTTCGAGTGGGTGTACTTCGCGAGGCCGGACTCCGTCATCGATGACAGGGAGGTCTACAGCGTCAGGAAGAGGATCGGCATGATCCTGGCCGAGGAGGCCCCTGCCGACGTGGACGTGGTCATGCCCATCCCCGACTCGGGAAGGGCACATGCCCTCGGATTCTCCATCCGCTCCGGTATCCCCTACGAAGAGGGCTTCATGAAGAACAGGTTCGTCGACAGGACGTTCATCCTCCCCACCCAGAAGCTGAGGGAGCAGGCCGTCGACATGAAGATGAACCCCATCAGGTCCACCGTCGAAGGCCGCAGGATCCTCATCGTGGACGATTCCATCGTCAGGGGGACCACCCTGAAGAAGCTCATCAAGGTCCTCAGGGCCGCGGGGGCCAAGGAGGTCCACGTGCGCGTGGGCAGCCCGCCGATCATCGCGCCCTGCTTCTACGGCGTGGACATGAAGACCAGGGACGAGTTCATCGCCACCAAGTACTCCGTGGAGGAGATCAGGGAGATCCTGAACGCGGACTCGCTGGCGTACATCAGCATCGCTGGACTGGTCCGCGCCCTGGACATGCCCGAGGGCGACCTCTGCCTCGCATGCGTCAACGGACGCTACCCCACCAACATCCCCGGCGAGGTCCACAGGTTCCAGTCCACCCTTCAGCACGACTTCAGCTGAATCCGGACGCAATCCTTTAAATAGAATCAGGGGATAACCAGATTCTGTTGGGCAGTTAGATCAGTTGGAAGATCGTTACCTTGGCATGGTAGAGGCCGCGAGTTCGAATCTCGCACTGTCCACTCTTCTTCAATCTTCAATAGTCGCGGAGCGTATCGTTCCATCAGCGGAATGAGAAACGTTGGAGCGGTGCCTGCGCACCGGCCCCTTTGAGGTTTTTAGGAGACGTCCTTCAGGCTCAGCCCGCCGCCGATTAGGGCGACGACACCGCCGGCCAGGCCGACCCATACGCCGACGGCCGCGGATATGCTCAGGCCCATGTCGATGAATATCTTCAGGGCGGTTGCGATGCCGCCGGTGAAGAGGTCGGGTCCGGCGCCGGCGAAGGCGAATATGGCCGCGAACACAATGATCAGCAGGCCGAACAGCAGCTGGACGGCGGCAATCGGTTTCCCGCAGCTCTTGGTGATCATCGGGATGAGCGATACGATGACGCCCAGCACGCCGAACACCAGCACCAGCATGGGCATGAGCCTGGCGAAGCTCATGTTGTCTGCAGGTATCGACAACGGATCTCCTCCATCCAATGTCACCTCGAATCCGGAGAACACATCCCCGCCGGTGAAGGTGGTGGACGTGCCGTCTATGAACAGGACCTGCGGCGTTGAGAACGTCAGCCACCCCAGGAAATACGATGCGATAGCCAGCACTCCGCCGATAAGCACAAGCAGCGAACCGGCGGACACCGGCAAGCTTCCTTTCTTCTTGCTCATGGTAATCCTCCGGGAGTGCATCCCCACTCCCTGTCCGCCATCTGGTTGTTCGGTATTTAACGGTTCTTTGGACAGCCTGGTCGAATCATATTTAAAACCGATGGTCAGGTCAGAGGGTCATTCCCCGAGGTCGAACATCTCCCTCAGCTCCAGCCCCCCGCCGATTAGAGCCAGGAGTCCGCCGGTCATGGCTGCGAAGTTCCCTGCGGACACGGTCACCGTGAGGATCCCGCCAACAATCATGGCATCCGCGACCTCAGCTGCCGCACCTGTGAAAAGCCCGCTGCCTCCCCCCACGTAGGTGAAGGCCATGGCGCAGACGAAAGCCCCCGCGCCGAGGACGGCCTGCACGGCTGCAATCGCCTTCCCCCTGCGGGATATGCCGAGCATCCCGGACAGGATGCACAGGATGGCGGACACCAGAGACAGCAGAGGCAGCCATCCGACGAAGCCTATGCCGTCGGTGCCGATGCCCAGGGACGGGACGCCCTCGGTGAGCAGCGACAGCCCGGTGGGTCCGGAGGTCCCGGCGGGCGTGGCGACGGACACCCATCCCATGAAGAACGCGGCGACGGCCAAAGCCCCTCCGGCCATCAGCAGCAGTGCTCCATACGGGACCGATGTCCCTCCGATGTTCAGGCCGTTCCTGTCCGCTATCCTCGCGGGAGACATGTCCGGTCAATCCCCCGGCATGTATTAATCGCTTGTCCGGAGCCCAAGGAGGGCATAGATCTCCTTTCCGTACCTGAGGGCCAGGTCCGCGTCCTCGATGCGGTAGAAGAGCATGTTCCCTCTGGAGTAGAGGGACACCGACACACCTTCCCATCTGAACCTGATGAAGTCGTCACCGAACCGGGCATCGGGGTGCAGGAGCTCGGCGGCGGCATCCATGTCCAGGGCGGGGCGCTTCCTGGGGTTGAGGAAGACGGAGTGCCCCTCGCAGAGGCGCATCATGCCGAAATCCCCGTCCATGCACCCGGATGTCCGGGCCAGGATTTCCGACTGTCGGTTGGACTGCAGGATTTAATGATTGATTCAATAATAGAATATTCGTAGACATAATATATCGATAGCCCCCTCGCACCCGTATGGATTTCATCGGTCTCCGTAAGACGGATGACGAGATCATGCGGGAGGCGGTCATGTCCTCCGGGATGGACGAGGTGGACATCCCCGACGGCCGTGTCAGGAGCATGACCGCCACAGTGCTGTATGTGGTCGCGGGCATCGCCGTCTGGATCGCCGTGTGGTGGGTGTTCGCGGGAGCGTACAACCACTGGTTCGCCAGGAGCATACTCTTCCCCACGCCTCCGGAGTGCTTCGCCAGGCTTGCGGAGTTCCTGGTGGGCGGCGTGAGCGTGCTGGGCAGCGATATCCTGGTGCACATGTCGTACAGCCTCAGGAGATGGGCGGAGGGATTCCTGATCGCCTTGCTGATCGGTGCCGCCATAGGCATCGCCATGGGTAGGAGCGACCGCATCTACAGGCTCGGCACGGTGCCCATCAACATCCTGCAGATGATCCCGGGGCTCGCATGGTACCCCGTGTGCATACTGCTCTTCGGACTGGGCGAGACATCCGCCCTGTTCATCATCTCCGTGACCGCCATATCCCCCATCGCCATCAGCATCTCCGCCGGGCTCAGGAGGGTCCCCAGGGTGAATCTCAGGGTGGCGCAGATGTGCGGCAAGTCCAGGACGGACACGTTCCTGGAGGTCCTGCTGCCATTCGCCGCCATCGACTTCATCAACGGCATACGCATCGGCATGGCCAACGCATGGAGGATGCTCATCTCCGCCGAGATGGTAGTGGGTGTGGCGGTCGGTCTCGGGTACGCCATTCAGATCGAGACCGCGTATCTCGACTACGTGACCGCGTTCGCATGCATCGTCCTGATATGCATAATCGGCCTGGTGGTAGACAAGCTGGTCCTGGCCAACATAGAATCGTACGCCTCCAGGAAGCTGGGCGTGGAGGCATCCTCATGAGCGTCATAGAAGCCATCGGGGTCTGGAAGGCGTTCGCCGATCGGAAGCGCACGAAGGCGAAGGTTGTGCTGAAGGACGTGAACCTGTCCATAGAGGAGAACGAGTTCGTCTGCATCCTCGGCCCTTCGGGCTGCGGGAAGACCACCCTGCTCAATCTCATGGCCGGATTCGACCTCCCCCTGTCCGGGAGCGTCAGGTACAGGGGAACCGAGATAGAGGGGCCGTCCTCCGAGAGGGCTGTCGTCTTCCAGGAGTACAGCCTGCTGCCGTGGATGGACGTGCTGTCGAACGTGGCATTTGCCGTCGACAGGCGCATCACCGATCCTGAGGAGAGGAAGGCCAAGGCCATGGCGTACCTGGACAAGGTGGGGCTCTCCGCCTTCGCGGACCAGATGCCCGCATCTCTGTCAGGCGGGATGAAGCAGAGGGTGGCCATAGCCAGGACCCTCGCCATGGAGCCCGACGTCCTGCTGATGGACGAGCCGTTCTCCAGCCTGGACGAGCAGACGAAGGGCCGTCTCGACCGGGAGCTCATGAGGATATGGAACGAGGAGAAGCGGACGGTGGTGTTCATCACCCACAGCATAGACGAGGCCATGCTGATGGCCACGAGGATCGTGATGATGTCCACCTCTCCGGGGAGGATAGCCCGGGAGTGGAGGCTGGAACCCGGTACCGACAGGGACCTCCTGTCGGACAGGTTCGTCGATCTGAAGAGGGAGATCCTGTCCGAGCTCAGCGTATGCTCCTGCGTCTCCAATGCCAGGATGCCGATCGCGATCGAGGGTCTGGAATGATGAACAGGAAGGGTCTGGCACTCATCGCTTCGGTTATGCTCATCGTAGCGGGAATCGCCGCGCTGGAGCTCACCAGGGACCGTGGCGGAGGCGACATCTCCGTGGCCGTCGGCACCAAGAACTGCTATGAGCCCATGTGGATTGCGGATCAGATGGGGTACTACGACCTCGTCGGCGTCAGTGTCAAGGCCAACTATGTGGACGGCGGAGGGAACGCATCCACGTCCGTGCTGTCGGGCACATCCGATCTGACGCTGGTCGGCGCGGACCCGGCGATAAGGATGCTGGAGTCCGGGAAGGCGGTGCTGGTGGCAGCCATCGAGATCGCCAGTGCCGGAGCGTCCCAGGACTTCGCTTACAGAGAGGGCCTGGGTATAGATCTGAACGATGCATCGACGCTCCTGAATCCGGATGGGACGGTGAGGGTCGTCTGCGGTCTGGACACCACCACCGGGTACTACTCGGGGTACATGAGCTACCTGAAGTCGCAGTGGGACGCCGGCAACATCACCGAGGAGGAGTTCGAGCTCCTGCGCACGGTGGATGACGGGAGCAACGGCGGAGGGATAAGGCACATCGACTTCGTCAATCAGGCCGCGTCATTGGTGGACGGGCGCGTCCAGATGCTGTGCAGCGGCAACACCGTCGCCGTCGCCGCGGAGCACGACGGCATCGTCTCCGCCTCCGCTCCGTCCGGATCGGTCGTCGGAGGATGCTACATCCTGGCCTCCACGGAAGCCTATCACAGCAACTACGGCAATCTGGTGAAGGTGCTGAAGGCGCTGGACCTGGCGTGCCAGTACATACAGGGCGAGGACACCCGCCAGTCGGCGGCGGAGTTCTGCGCATCGTATTACGGAGCATCGGGATGGACGGCGGAGACGCAGCTGGGGTTCTTCAACGGATATTACTGGGACATCTGCATGTCCGATTCGATCGCCGACGAGCTCGGCACCAAGGCCCGGCTCCTGGGGTACGAGCCCAGGGACTACTCGCTGCTGATCGAGACAGGAGCCGTCCGCGACGCCCATATAGGAATCGCCGCATACGGGGGGCTGTGGATGTACGACAGCCGGATCGGGACGCTCGTCCCGACGACGGAGGCGGGATCATGAACGCGACTCCCAGGGAGCTGTTCCTGGGCAGGCTCGCCGGGGGCTCCTGCGAGGGAAGGATTCCGTTCTGCCCAAGGGACCTGACCCTGGGATTGGATGCCATGGGTGTCCGCACGGATTCGGTGTTCGGCGGCGAGTACGACAGCAGACTCTCTGCCGCATGCGTGCTGGCGCTTCAGGCGGAAGTGGGTCACGACGTCACCATGGGGTGCATCAGCTCCTATGGGCTCGAGGTCTTCGGCGGCGAGATGAAGTACCCTCCGGACGGGATACCGTACGCGTCGGGGTATCCGTTCGACGACATAGACCGGATGGACAGGTATCAGCCGGAGCAGATCGTCGGGGACCTCGTCAGGGGGATGAGACGTTCATGCGAGATCGTCCGGGAGAAGCGTCCGGACCTGGGGCTCTGCATCAACATCCCGGGACCGGTTACCATGGCCGGGTTCGCCAGGAGGCTGGAGACGGTCATGATGGACCTGCTGGAGAATCCGGACATCGTCGAGAAGCTGGTTTCTTTCTGCACCGATGCACTCATAGTGCAATCTGAGTACATGACCGACGGCATCGCCGACGCGCTGTACATGGCATCCGCATCCGATAACCCCGACATGATGGGGGACGACGACTACAGGAGACACTCGCTCCCGGCGGTGTCGAGGATATCCGAGCGCATGCGTTCCCTGGGCATACCGTCCGTGTTCCACCCTCACGGCGTGTTCTCCACCGACGACCGCAGGGGCCTGTTTCTGGAATCGGCATCCGTGGCGGACGGATTCCAGTTCGCCGAAGGCAACGAGCCTGGGCCGATAGCCGAGGCCTGCGGGGATTCCTGCGCGGTACTGGGTGGTATCAATGGCTTCTCCTCCCTGCTGCTCGGTCCGGAGGAGAGGATCAGGCGGGATGTCGGCCGCTTCATCGATGCGATGGAGGGGAGGCGCTACATCATGACATGCTCCTGCTCCGTCAACCGCGGGCTGCCCATCGGCAACCTGAAGGTGGTGGCGGACGAGCTCAGGAGGCGCACGGCATGAGGCTCGCGGTGGTGGCGGGGATGCGCGGGTCCGGGAAGACCACGGCTCTGAGGGAAGCTGTCGGACTCATCCCGGTGCCGGTGGGTTTCATCGCAAACAATCTTGAGTCGGAGGCGATGATGCGGTCCGTCTGCAGGGATACGGACCACTTCCCGTTCAAATCCCCCTGCGCCAGGATGCGCCAGTTCAGATACAGGACCGATCTCATGCGCGAGAAGCCGCCTGCGCTGCTGATATGCGAACCGCCCGGGACATGCGAGGATGAGGCGGCCCCGCTGGTCAACCCCATATACGCCGTCGATCGGGACAGGGTGTCATTCGCGCCGCTGGTGACCTTCTTCGAACCCGGGAAGGTCCTGGGCGGTCTGACCTCCAGGACAGTGGAGGGGCTGCGCCTCAGGAACATGGCGGACGAGTCCGATGTAGCGGCCGTGTCATTCGCCGACCTCCTCGCCGATGATGACAGGGAAGCCATCGCACGCGCCCTCAGAGAGGTCAACCCGGATGTCCGCGTGCTGTTCGTCTCACCGGTGACCGGGGAGGGGATCCGGGAGCTGGCGTCGATACTGGAATCCGAGGGCAGCTACACCCGCCCGCTGTTCAACTGACGCACCGCATCCGTCATCGCCTTCACGCCCCGGAGGGGCACCCCTCTGTGCAGCGAGCATGATGCGGAGAACACGTACGGCACGCCCTCCAGCGAGAACAGGAACCTCTCCGTCTCGGAGACGACGGCTTCCGTGTCGCCGGTCATCAGCGTCGGGACGATGTCCGTCCCGCCCATCAGCGGGACCCTGCCGCCCAGGGACCTCCTGAGCACGGCGAGGTCGCACCCTTCCGCGAAGTGGAAGCAGGTGCACCCGGTGTCGATGACCTCCGGGCCGAGGTCCCTGCCTTCGGAGAACATGTCCCCGTGAGGGTGCCAGATGCACGGGAGCCCCCGTCTCAGGAACGTCCTGCAGAACCTCCGTGTCCAGGGGACGCACACCTCTCTGAGCACGTCGTCGCCGAACAGGTCCGGGTTGTCGGTGGCGGCGGCAAGCAGGCCGGCGTCGATGCTGCCGTCGGCCGTCATGCGCTCCACCACGCATTCGGTGTTCTCCAGGCAGAAGGAGATGAGGCGGTTCAGCACATCCGGATCGGACTGGATCATCATGGACACATTCTCGATCCCGGCCAGGACGCCCGCCTTGGTGAGCGGGCCGGTGACGTTGGCGACGACGGCCGCATCCGTCATCCCCCTCACGATGCAGTAGGACCTTATGGCCTCCAGTGCCATGCCCTTCGGCTCCGGGTCCAGTCCGGAGAAGTCGGTCATGCCGCTCAGCGGATGGGTGAGCGGCGCGGTTATCCCCCTGACGGGGTACTTCATCCTCCCGCCGAACTGCTCGATGATGAACGCGGGGGAGTGGCAGCAGCCGGTGACAGCGTCCTGTCCGGTGAGGTCGGCGAAGGAGGCTATGCAGCGGGCGGACAGCTCCGCATCGAACCTCCCCTCGGAGATGACGGCGGTGGTGTCCACATCCGCCAGGTCCATGCACAGGGTCATGTCCCTCAGGAACATGGGGACGGTGTCCGCATCGCCGTCCAGGGTTCTCAGGAAGGAGTCTCTCAAAGATATCACCCGTCGAAGCCGATGATCATGGTGAAGATCCGCTGTCCGATGGGGATGCCCCTCTGCTCCTTCAGGTAGGTGTCGGATACCACCGTGGGCGAGGTGCCTATGGCGCCGTCGCAGCCGATGGCCTCATCCAGGTCCGGGAGCGGGAACGGGTACAGGACGAACCTCTCCTCCCCTCTGCCGACGATCTCCGGGAAGACGATGAAGTCCTCGGAGACCCAGATGACATCGTCCCTGTCCTTGTACAGGGGTATCTCGCTGCGGTGCAGGGAGGTGCCCATGACCGTCCCGTCGTCCGTCATAAGCACGACTTTCGCATGTAGGTCCAGGGACATGCGGTCGTCGTAGAACACGCAGAGGTGGTGCTCCTTCTCCGCCACGCGGATGCAGCCCACGTTGACGTACTCGTTGTCCGTCTGCGTGCGGGTGTCCTTCTCTATCTCCAGCACGTGGTCCATGGCCTCGTCGGTTATGCGCCAGGTGCTGTACGTGCCGCGGGTGGAGGCGAAGTACTCCTCTGCCCGGCCGAGAAGGTCCATGGCCCCCGATGCTGGTGCAATGTATTTATACGGAATGGAACATGGGGTAGTACCGTGCTAAATGTTAGCACGCAACAAGGTGAATCAGATGTCTTTGTTCGGAATCCCCGACCCGTGGATCTGGATGGCATACGTGGGCTGCTTCGCATGCGTGGCCTTCTGCGCGATCTGGTACTGGCTCAAGAAGGATGAGGTGGAAGAGGATGAGTAGCGTCAATCTCACGGTCTTCTCCGCCATGACCGTCGTCTTCGTGGCGGTCACGCTGCTCCTGGGCTGGTACGGGTACAGGAATTCCAAGAACAGTGAGGACTACCTCCTGGGGAGGAACAAGTCCAACTCCGTGATCATAGCGCTGTCCTACGGGGCCACGTTCCTCTCCGCATCCGCCGTCATAGGATTCGGCGGCCAGGCGGCCGTCCACGGCGGGGCGCTGATGTGGCTCTGCTTCCTGAACCTGGCGGTGGGCGTCATCGTTGCATTCCTGGTGTTCGGAGGCCGCACCCGCCGTCTGGGGAAGAGGCTGAAGGCCTCCACCTTCGCCGACCTCCTCGGCAAGACGTACGGGTCCCGCGGCATCAGGATGTACACCGCGCTGCTGATCATCGTCATGATGCCGATATACTGCGCAGCGGTGCTGAAGGGAGGGGTGAACTCCCTCGCCGTCATCACGGGATTGGACTACAACATGATGCTCATCGCCCTGTCCGTGGTGGTGGCGGTCTACGTGGTCTACGGAGGCATCATCGCGGTGATGTACAACGACGCCCTCCAGGCGGTGATCATGCTGGTGGGGATGATCGTCATCTTTGCCGTGACCATGTCCGCCGTGGGCGGGGACGGATTCTCCCAGCTGACTGACATGTCGCTGTCCCAGATCCTCGGTCCCGGCGTCCAGGAGGGCGCCAACGGATGGACCAGGTTCCCCGACTTCGGCAGCCCCGAGTGGATGACCGTGGTCACCACGTTCCTGCTGGGAGTGGGCATCGGAGCACTGACCCAGCCTCAGCTTGCGGTCAGGTTCATGTCCGCCAAGAGCGACAGGATGCTCAACAAGTCCATGCTCATCGGATGCGTGTTCATCCTGGTGATCGTGGGGTCAGCCTACACCGTCGGCGTGCTGTGCAACGTGTACTTCATGGACCACTTCGATCAGACGGCGATCCAGTACGTCACCAGCGGCGTGGACTTCATCATACCCACGTACATCATCGAGGTGTTCTCCGGCATGACCTTCGGGGACCTGTTCGTCTCCCTGTTCCTGCTGTCGCTGCTGTGCGCCTCCATCTCCACCATCAGCGCCCTGATGCACACCATCGGCGCCGCCGGGGGATACGACGCATACTCCGTATGGAGGAGCATCAAGGAGGGCAGGGACACCGATGCCCCGTCCGTCAATCTGAACCGTGCGGTCACCATGGTGATGATGGTCCTGGTGGTGGTGTACTGCTACCTCATGCCGTCGGACATCATCGCGAAGGCGACCTCCGTGTTCATGGGGGTGACGGCCGCGGCGCTGCTGCCCACCTACTTCCACGCGCTGTACTCCAAGCGCCCGGACAGGAGGGCCGCGGTGCTGAGCATCGCCGCCGGGACGCTGGTGTACATGTTCTGGGCGCTCTTCGTCTGCTCCGGGACATCCGTGTTCCTGCCGGTCTGCGAGATGCTAACCGGGAAGGCGGTGCTCTTCGAGGGCATCCTGGCGTCGGTGGACCCGATGATAGTGTCCCTGCCGGCCTCCATCCTCGTCATGGCCGCGGCGCTGGTCATCGGCCGGAGCAGATGCGGGGAGGATGCTGAGCCCGCCTCGGCGTGATCCAGGGGGCCCCTCCAATCAAACCTCTTCCCTCACTTTTCCTGAATCCGCAGAATCGCTGCGATATCCGTGACCATGATACGTACGCACCTACGATTATCCGCGTTATGATAAATGGAAAAGCGGTAACATTAAAACGTCTCAAGGACTACGGCACCGTTGGTCTACATGGACATGGAACTGATATGGCACGGAAGAGGCGGACAAGGAGTTGTCACCGCCAGTGAGATCCTCGCCGAGACAGTGGTCGGGGAGGACAAGTACGTCAAGGCCTTCCCCGAGTTCGGTCCGGAGAGGATGGGCGCCCCCATCAGGGCATTCACACGCATATCGGAGAAGCCCATCAGGGTGCACACGCAGATCTACGAGCCCGACATCGTCGTCGTTCTGGACGGCACGCTGATCGGCAAGGTAGACGTCACCAAGGGGCTGAAGAAGGGGGGCATCGTCCTGGCCAACTACCACGGCACCCCCGAGGAGCTGAAGAAGGCTCTGGGCACCGACGCCGAGTGCCATACGGTCAACGCCACCAAGATCTCCATGGAGGAGATCGGCAGGCCGGTGGCCAACACGGCCATGCTGGGCGCGCTGATCAAGCTCTCGCCCATCGTGTCCTACTCCGCGCTGGAGTACCAGATAGTCTCCAAGTTCACTGGCAAGCTCTCCGAGAAGGCGATCAAGGCCAACCTGGCCGCCCTCAACAGGGCCCACGAGGAGGTGCAGTGATGAACCACAAGGACATGATAATCGGGTCCCGCGTCACCGGCGGCACCGCCGAGAGGTTCGAGACCGGGGACTGGAGGTCCCTGACGCCCGTGGTGGACATGGATTCCTGCATAGACTGCATGACCTGCTGGATCTACTGCCCTGACGACTGCATACTGGTGGACGGGGGCAAGATGGCGGGCATCAAGCTCACCCACTGCAAGGGCTGCGGCATCTGCGCCAGCGTGTGCCCCAAGGACGCCATCGCGATGAAGGAGGACTGATCATGGCTGACCTCGCAATCAACGGAGACAGCGCCATAGCGCTGGCATGGAAGCAGATCGACCCTGACGTGTGCGCGGCATACCCCATCACGCCCCAGACGATCATCGTGGAGAGGTTCTCCGACTACGTCGCCGACGGCGATGTCGGCACGGAGTTCGTCTGCGTGGAGTCCGAGCACTCCGCTCTGACCGTGTGCACCGCATCCGGCTCCGCCGGAGCAAGGACGTTCACCGCCACATCCTCACAGGGTCTGGCGTACATGTGGGAGATGCTCCCCATCACGTCCGCCATGAGGGTGCCGCTGGTGATGGCCGTCGCCAACAGGGCGGTCAGCGGACCGATCAACATCCACAACGACCACGGGGACGTCATGTCCGCCAGGGACACCGGCTGGCTGTCGATCTTCGCGGAGAACGTCCAGGAGGCCTACGACTGCGCCATCATGGCTCCCCGCATCGCGGAGCACAGGGACGTGCAGCTCCCCATACTGGTGAACCTGGACGGGTTCATCCTGACCCACGCCATCGAGAGGATGACCCCTCTGGAGGATGCGGTGGTGAAGGAGTTCGTGGGAGAGTACGAGCCCTTCATGCCTCTGCTGGACTACAAGCACCCCGTGTCCCACGGTCTGATGGACGGGCCCGAGTTCTACATAGAGCACAAGTACCAGCTGGTGCAGGCCATGGAGAACGCCGTCCCGGTCATCGAGAAGGTGTTCGCCGACTACGAGAAGGTCTCCGGTAGGAAGTACAACATCGTCGAGGAGTACATGTGCAAGGACGCAGAGTACGTCGCCGTGGTCCTGGGTTCCGCCTTCGGCACCATGAAGGCCGCCGTGGACGAGCTGCGCGCCAAGGGCATCAAGGCGGGAGTCTGCATGCCCAGGGTCTTCAGGCCCTGGCCCGCGGACAGGCTGGCGAAGATCCTGGACGGCAAGAAGGCCGTGGCTGTCATGGACAAGCACCTGTCCGTCGGCGCCTACGGACCCATGTTCCCCGAGGTCGCCGCCGCCATGCAGGGCTGCAAGAAGGCGCCCAAGGCCTACGACTTCGTCTTCGGTCTGGGAGGCAAGGACACCAGCGTGAAGGAGTTCGAGGGCGTCTTCGAGATGCTCGCCGCAGGCAAGGCGAAAGCCGTCAACTTCATGGGGGTGGAAGAATGAGCACCAAACCAATCAAAGAGCTGACCAACTCCGAGACCAGGCTCACCTCCGGTCACAGGCTGTGCGCCGGATGCCTCGAGTCCGTGATCGCCAGGCAGGTGCTGCTGAGCACCGAGAAGCCCGTGGCGGTCGCCAGCGCCACGGGATGCTTCGAGGTCTCCACCACGATCTTCCCGTTCACCGCATGGAACGTTCCGTGGATCCACACGGCATTCGGCAACGGCGCCGCCACCGGCGCCGGCGTGGAGGCCGCGTACCAGGCGCTCAGGCGCAAGGGCAGGATCAAGGAGGATATGCGCTTCGTCGCCTTCGGAGGAGACGGCGCGACCTACGACATCGGCTTCCAGGCCCTGTCGGGGATGATCGAGAGGGGCCACCAGCTCATGTACGTCTGCCTGAACAACGAGGCCTACATGAACACCGGCATCCAGAGGTCGGGAGCCACCGGATTCGGCGCATCCACCACCACCTCCCCTGCGGGCTCGGTGGTGCCCGGGAAGACCGAGTACCCCAAGGACCTGACCATGATCATCGCCGCCCACGACCTGCCCTATGCCGCCCAGGTGTCCCCCCACAACTGGAGGGACCTGATCGGCAAGTGCGAGAAGGGATTCGAGTGCGGCGGTCCCGCGTTCATCAACGCCCTGTCCCCCTGCCCCAGAGGCTGGAGGTTCAGCTCCGAGAACGGAGTGGCGATGGCGAAGCTGGCCGTGGAGACCTGCGTCTGGCCCCTCTACGAGTACGAGAACGGCAAGTTCTTCCTGACCGCGGAGTCCAAGAGGATCGCCGACGGTGTCATCGAGAAGAAGCCGGTCATCGAGTGGTTCAAGGCCCAGGGCAGGTACAAGCACCTGCTGACCGAGACCAACGCTCCCCTCGTGGCGAAGATCCAGGCCGAGATCGACAGGAAGTGGGCGAGGCTCATAGCCCTCTCCAAGATCTGAAACCCTGAAGCCTGCGGGATATCCCGCAGGCACGATCATATTTTTCTACAATCCCGAATCGATATCATCTTAATGTGTGAGTCAGGGATATGATCGTCCATATGGTGGTGTCTTTTTTGGCAATGGTGATTTAATATACACCGTCGTGCGGTAACCATA
Organism: Candidatus Methanomethylophilaceae archaeon; assembly: GCA_944321505.1. GTDB lineage: Archaea > Thermoplasmatota > Thermoplasmata > Methanomassiliicoccales > Methanomethylophilaceae > SIG5. Next base: position 22,097 of record CALULN010000022.1, read on the forward strand.
CAGCTGCTATCATGTCATCAGTAATCATATGCTAGTTTGTGATCTTCATATCGTTTGAATGAATACCGATCCTAGCGTTCTTCATAGCAATGTGTGTCGTGTTGTTGGAGTGATATGTGCCATGATGTCGTTATATTAATGAAAAGGGAAAACGGGGCATAGCCCCGTTTAATCATTTCTTGGACCATCTTGGTTTCATTCCAGACACGAACAGGAGGCCGAAGAACAATATGCCTATCAGTATGGACACCACAGCGAACACCATAGATGAATCATCAGGGACGGGCGCGTCCGTAATGGTGACGAAGATATCCACTGTAGGGCTGGATATGGGTTCTATGGTATCCAGGATGAGATAGCATTCGGTGGCAGAATTCATGGTTATCTCATACTCCATGCCACTGGCGATGTTAATCGTCATTGGATACAAACCATCCATGTATATCAGTTTCAGCATATACTTGCTCTGATCGTATGTGGATGATATTTTGAACGTTTTGTTGTTCTCTACATATATGGTTGTCCAATCCCCTCCTAATACCTGGAATGTCGGATGTATGTAGTCGTATTCATCTGTATTTACTATGGTTACGCCAGCGTAATACGATTGAGCGAATGGGGTGTATCTCATATAGCAGTAGATGTTGTACGTTCCATTCTCCGATACGGTTACATTATCATTGGATCCGACGTACGCGGTGCCCTTTTCCACATCTTGTCTGAAGTCAAGGTCCTCAGGGGAATTCGCCTTGTATGCTCTTAGGTCTATTGCGTTTGAGCATGATATCTGATCGCCGCTCTCGAACTGTTCTGTGAAAACCACCCATGTATTCGTAGTCTTTACAGACATGTGCTCTGTGCTTTCAGATTCCGTCGGAGCATACCCTTCGATCTTGTAGTTCACGATATCGTAATACTGGTCATAGGAGTCCGTGACAAAGTACACGGTGCGTGGGCTGCTGATGTGTACTTTGGTCGGAGTACCCTTCTGTAGGGGTATGGTATCATAGGTCCCCCATCCTATCGAGACGCCCTCATGAGATGTTACGGTTATCGTGTAGTCTCCTTTGTCAAGGTATATCCCAGCAGGGCTCTGGAATTCTATGTCCGAGCTGTTCTGATAGCTGGACCCTGCATAGTATTCATAGTAAGGTTTGTTGTATTCAGGTTCTTTGGCATACTTACTCATCTCTGATACGTCACCATTCAAGGCCTTGACAAACGCATCATCGCACGGTTCTTCTGTGTAATATATGACGTTAACGTACGAGCTACCGTAGTATTGTTTTGCATAGCTTCTGTAGAAAGAGTCGCTTTGATATAAACTCATAAGCATGGCGGAGTCTTCAGTTACATCGTCCGCATCAGAAGTGTCGGTGATGGCGATAGGGGCACTTAAGAGAGCCAGCAATGCTACTATCGCAAATATTTCAATCTTCGTTCTCATCACATATCCCTCCGGGAGATAACGTGGTATCCCCTCATCAGACAGAGTATACCAAGTATCATCGCTATCGCTGATACCACTACTGTATCAGTGCACAATTCGAATCCTGGTAGTGCGCTGATCACTCCAAACGCGTTCAACATCCCGTACAGTGATGCTGTACCAGACATCATGGACAATTGTGGTGTGCCCATAGTCATTACGGCCACATCGGGTATGAAGCATGGGAAGTACCCAGTTATCGGACAGAGGACGTCCATATTCACTGTATAGAACACGTAGCTCAATGCGAATGCCAGTATGGGGAGGCCTATGAGCAGGATCAGCAACGATTTCATCGTCGCTCCCCTTTTGGATTTCGCGCTCAGCATATATGAGAACGCGCAGAAGAAAAAGACACCCGCTACCATCGTCATTAATGACGAGAACATATTGCTCGTGTATGCAAGGTTGCTGTTCGGCAGCACTATCGCAATAGCGATACCATATGCCATGGCGGTCACACCCATCACAAGCGTGAAACCTGAGAGGAATTTGCCGATGTAGAACGAGAAGCGCGACATGGGCAACGGCAATGACAGATAAGCCGTTCTTTCGTTGAATTCCTGTGGTAGCATTGCACCGCACAGGTTCGTACTGAGGAATATGGTGATGACTGGCGCCAGCGCCAATACGGTGGCCATACCTATGTTGGCCACGTTCCAATGCGGGTCGATCAGGGGGGCCCCATTAACCGTCAACACTTCGGTGAACACATAGTACAGCACGGGGATTGCGATCAGGAGCGTCAATACGGTCCATATCGTCCTCTGTTTGGTGAATCTCTTCATCTGGGTCATATAACAGATGCCTATCTGTGTGAGCATGCTCGGGGTGCTGTATACGCTGTCCCTGCACGCTTCGTCGTGACTCATAGTCCTCTCGGACTCGTCATAGGCATCCTCTATCTTCTCACCCAGGCGCGCCTCGGCCTTCGCCGCCCTTCTCTCCACCTTTGCGGCGATACGGTCCTCGCGGCTCATCTGACGTTCACCTCCCCGTCCTCCGTGAGCTTCATGTACAGCTTCTCCAGGTCGGCTCCGGTCTCGTTCATGGATAGCAGCCTTAGTTTGTGCGAGGCCACGAGGTCGACGATGTCGGCCTGCTCCTCGTCGGATCCGAAGAAGCTGAATCTGATGGACTTCTCGCCGGTGCGCTCGAAGTTGGACACGCCGGTCATGGCCTTCACGTCGCTCAGGAACGCAGGCGTCATCACGGACAGGGTCCTGATGTCCAGGGTTATGCTCCTCTCCGACTGTGCCATGTTGTGGATGAGCGTGTTCACGTCACCGCTGATGATGGTTTTGCCGCGGTTGATCATGGTCATGGAGGTGCACATCTCGGACACCTCCTTCAGTATGTGTGTGCTAATCAGCAGCGTGAGCCCCCTCTCCTTGAGGTTCCTCAGGGTCTCCCTGACCTCGATCATCCCTCTGGGGTCCAGGCCGGAGGTCGGTTCGTCGAGTATGATTATCTCTGGGTTCGGAAGCAGAGCGGCGGCTATGGCAACCCTCTGTCTCATACCCTTCGAGAACTGGCCGATGTGCTTGTCGCGCCATTCCCACATCCTGACCTCCTCCAGCACGTCCCTGGCGCGTATGGCCAGCTCCCTGTTGGTCACTCCGTGGATCTTGCCGACGTACGACAGCATCTCACCGGGGGTGAAATTCTGGTAGCATTCCGGGGTCTCGATCACGCATCCGACATGCGTCATCGCTTTCCTGTGGTTCCTGGCGTCGATCCCGTTGACGAGGATCGTGCCGGATGTGGGCCTCACAAGACCCGTGATGGACTTCAGGGTGGTGCTCTTGCCCGCTCCGTTGGGGCCGAGCAGACCCATGAACTCTCCTTTGCCCACCTGCATATCGAGGCTGTCGACGGCCGTGAAGGAGCCGTAGCTCTTCGTCAGGCCTTTGATGTCGATGGCAAGCGGGGCGTCGCTCTCTTCGGTCATTGCCGATATCTCCTGTTAACGCGGACCAAGGGTCCGTGGGAAGTCTCCGGTCGGCGTCCGTGAGGGGCGTCGGTGCGGAATTTGTACACTCGATTTGATGGGATGCGTATATATTAGTATGTACAGATCAGTCATACACTGAACAGAAAAAGTCGTTGAAACAATGGCGTTCATATGTTTGGGATAGGGGCTTGCGCCCCCTTTAAGGTGTTCAGACCAGGGTGACCAGGGCGTCGACTGCCCAGCAGCCCTTGCCCTCGTCGCCGACGATGACCGGGTTGATCTCCAGCTCCTTGATCTCCGGGTTCTCCACGGATATGAGGACGATCTTCCTGATGGTGTCCTTCATGGCCTCGATGTCCGACTTCGCCATGCCTCTGGCGCCGGACATGAGCTTGTAGGCCTTGGTGGACTTGATCATCTCGTCCAGCTGCTCCTCGCTCATGGGCACGTGGGCCTGGGATATCTCCCTGAGGATCTCCACGAAGATGCCTCCGAGTCCGAAGGAGATGACCGGGCCGAACTGGGGGTCGCGGATCATGGACAGGATGACCTCCTTCCCGGAGACCATCTGCTGGATGGACACGCCCACCAGCTTCGCCTCGGGCTTCGCCTTGGCGCAGGAGGTCATGATGCTGTCGTATGCGGCTCTGGCGGCCGCCTCGTCCTTGACGCCGACCACGACTCCGCCAACATCGGTCTTGTGCTGGATGTCGGGGGAGATGATCTTCATGACCACGGGGTAGCCGATCCTGTTGCAGGCGGCAGCGGCCTCGTCTGCGGAGGTGACGGTGGCCTCTCCGGGGGTGGGGAGGTCGTATGCGGCGAAGATCTCCTTGCCCTCCGCCTCGGTGAGGGCCTTCCTGCCCTCCTTCTCGGCGTTGTCCAGGATCTCCTTGGCCTTGGCCCTTCCGGACTTGGCGGGGGCGATCATGGGGGTGTAGGGGATCTGCCCGCGGACGGTGAACTTCCTCAGGATGTCCAGGGCGTGGACGGCCCTGTCGGGGGTGGGGTAGGTGGGCAGCCCGCCCGCCCTGGTGATGGCGGCGGCAGCGGCGCACTTGGTGCCTCCGGCCCAGCAGACCAGCATGGGGACCTTGACCTCGTCCTTCATGGCCACCAGGCTCTCCGCCACGGACTCCAGGTCCGCTGTGTCCAGCGGGGACCCCATGACCACGAGTCCGCCCACGGAGGGGTCCTCCTGGACGATCCTGATGGTCTGGTCGAAGTACTCGGCCTTGGCGTCTCCTCTGACGTCGATGGGGTTGGTGGTCCCTGCGACGGTGGGCACCTCCCTCTTGATCCTGTCGATGGTCTCGGGTGCCAGTTTCGCCGCGCTGATGTACTCCGCGTTGAATGCGGCGTCGGCGGACATGACTCCCAGGCCGCCGGCGTTGGTGATGATGCCGATCTTGTCCTTGTCCATGTGGCTGTAGGCGTGGAACACGGAGAAGGCGTCGAACATGTCCTCCAGGTTCTCGGCGCGGTAGATGTTCAGCTTCTTGAACACGACGCTGTTGACCGCGTCGGATCCGGCCAGGGAGCCGGTGTGGGAGGACGCGGCTGCGCCTCCGGCCTCGGTGGACCCGGACTTGAAGATGACTATGGGCTTCTTGTTCTTCATGGAGCCGATGGCCTTCACGAAGTTCTGCCCGTTGGAGATGCCCTCGCAGTACATCCCGATGACATGGGTGTTGGCGTCCTCGTCCAGGACGCTGATGAGCTCGGCCTCGTCTACATCGCACTTGTTGCCGAAGGTGATGAACTTGGACAGGCCCACGTTGTTGGCAACCGCCCAGTCCAGCATGGAGGATCCCACGGCTCCGGACTGGGAGAAGATGGACAGGTGGCCCTGCTTGGGCATGGCCTTGGCGAAGGTGGCGTTGACCTTCCCGTAGGGGTCCATGTTGCCGAAGCAGTTGGGACCGAGGATCCTGATGCCGTACTCCTTGGCCTTGGCGACCAGCTGCTTCTCCAGCTCGGCGCCCTCGGGGCTGTCCTCCTTGAATCCGGCGGTGAGGATGATGGCGTACTTGATGCCGGCGGCCTTCAGGTTGTCCAGCTCGGGGATGACGTAGGACGACTTGATGACGATGACCGCCAGGTCGATGGGCTCGCTGATCTCGGTGACGCTCTTGTAGGACTTCAGGCCCTGGATATCCTCTCCCTTGGGGTTGATGGGATAGAGCTTCCCGTCGAATCCGGCGTTGAGCATGTTCATGATGATCATGCCGCCGATCTTGGTGATGTCGTTGGATGCACCGATGACGGCGATCGACTTCGGGTCTGCGAAACCTTTCATAGGACGGCGAATGAGGGTCCCGTTTAATATACTTTGTCGGCAACCCCATCGGAATTCGTAATAATTCGACGATTTTCTACGAAATCAGCTGATATTGTACCTTGAATAAAAAGAGATATTTAAATTGATACGAAATTCGTAGAATATCACCATCTGAAATACGGATATCGTATATCCGACGTATGTTGCATACGGCAATCGTCGAATGACAATGGCTTCGGGCCCGCAGTCCCGCCGTGCCGACCGACATCTTATTATCAAAAGGAATGCGTGGGACGGGCGATGGCGCGGCTCTTCCTATCGATGCCCTCACTCCCGGTCAACCGCAGGGAGAGCCCTTCGCTGTGCATATCCGGATATCTCCTTCTGGCACTGGGTGCCGTGACGGCCCCCTGCATGGTCTTCGCCTATTTCGAGGGCGATTCCCTGGGGGTCACCGGCATACCGATGCTGGTGGGGCTTCTGGCAGGCCTGATGCTGCTGTTCGCCTTCCGGATGACCGATTCCATCCGCCCCGTGAACGCCGTGTCCATGCTGGGGGTGCTCTGGGCGGTGTGCATACTCTACGGCACGCTGCCGTACATCATCTACGGCTACTCCCCGCTGAACGCCCTCTTCGAGTCGGCCAGCGGCTTCACCACCGCCGGAGCCACCATGATCCCGGACGTCACCGTGCTGCCCCGGAGCCTGCTGCTGTGGAGGCAGCTCACCAACTGGTTCGGCGGTATCATGGTCATCCTGCTGTTCATGCTGCTCCTGCCCATGATGGGCGCCGGGAGCCGCAGGGCCATCAGCAACGAGATGTCCGGGTCCTCCGGGAGCCGCAGCATGACCGTCAGGGTGAAGGATGCGGCGCTGCAGTTCACCGTCATCTACATCCTGCTGACGGTCTCCATGCTGGTGCTGATATCCTTCTGCGGGCTGGGCCCCTACGATGCCGTGTGCCTGACGCTGTCCACCGTCTCCATCGGAGGGTTCAGTTGCCTGGTCACCTCGCTCACCGCCCCCATGAAGGTGGTGGTGATGATCTTCATGTTCCTGGGCGCCACGAACTTCTACCTCCACTTCAGGGCGCTGTTCCTCAAGAAGCCGGATTCCTACCGCAAGGACACCGAGTTCGTGACGATGGTGATCCTGATGGCCGCCGCATCGGTGCTGATGTACCTGATAGTCCGCAACGACGTGCAGGGGTCGCCCGGGGACATACTGCTGGATTCCGTGTTCATGACGGTGTCCGCATCCTCCACCGCGGCCATATCCACCGTCGATCTCGTCTCCTGGCCGCCTTTGGCTCAGCTGCTGATATTCACGCTCGCGATCATAGGCGCGTCCTCCGGGTCATCGTCCGGAGGGATCAAGGTGTTCAGGCTGGTGGTGCTGTGCCAGTACATAAGGGGCATGTTCTTCGGCATCCTCCATCCCAACAACGTCAGGACGGCGGTCCACGGCCACTCCCACGCATCGGAGGACGAGGTGCGCTCGGTGCTGGTGGTGATCATGATGTTCATCCTGACCATCGTGGCGTTCACCATAGTCTTCATGGCATTCGGCTACAGCACGGTGGAGAGCGTGACCTCCGTGACATCCGCGCTCACCAGTCTCGGGATGGGCATGGGGCAGTTCGCATCCAACTTCCAGATGCTGGATCCGGTGCTCAAGGTGGTCATGGTCCTGCTGATGTGGA
>CALULN010000023.1 GCA_944321505.1 Candidatus Methanomethylophilaceae archaeon
TCGGTGAGGCGCTCCGACCTGAAGGACATGAGGATCGTCTCCAAATGCGACGAGCTCAGGGAGGCGGTGGTGCTGTCCAGGTCAGACGGCGAGATACAGGTGATGCATCCGTCTACCTACGCGTCCACGGATCTCAGGGTGCCGAAGGGCACCGAGATCGGCGATACCGTCGTCACCGTCCAGGACGACGACGTGCTGTACTACGTCCCCTGACCGATTCATATTCAAACCGCCGCGGGATACACGGTCCCATGATACAGCTGCCGGAGACCACGGAGGACATCGTGGTGAGGCTCCTCCGTCTGGCTAACACCAAGCTCCCGGAGGACATCGGCTGGGCCCTGGAGGCCGCTGCCGGTTGGGAGACAGATTCCATCGCATACTCTCAGCTGGGCGCCATAATGGACAACGCCAAGAAGGCGGAGTTCCTTGGACGCCCCATGTGCCAGGACACCGGCATACCGGTGTTCTACGTCTCCGGGAGGTTCGACTCCTCCGTCAGAGGGGACATCGAGCGGGCGGTCCGCAGGGCCACCGCGGAGATCCCGCTGAGGCCGAACCTGGTGGACCCCCTGACCAGGGAGAACACCGGGGACAACACAGGTCTCGGGGCGCCTTTCATACACTATCGTCCCACGGACGATGACTTCCTGCAGATAGACGTCCTGCCCAAGGGCGCCGGGTCCGAGAACATGACGCGTTTGGCCATGCTGAACCCCGCCGACGGCATCGAGGGCATCCAGCGCTTCGTGGCGGACGCCGTCCTGGATGCGGGGGGCAGGCCCTGCCCGCCCACGGTGGTGGGCGTGGGCATCGGCGGCACCTCCGACCGCTGCGTGGAGCTGGCCAAGGAGGCGCTGCTCAGGCCCCTGGACGACAGGAGCAGGGACAAGTCCATCCGCGACCTGGAGGAGGGGCTCTTCGTGAAGCTCAACGGATCCGGCCTGGGTCCCATGGGCTTGGGCGGGAGCACCACCGTACTAGGCGTCAGGGTGAAGAAGGAGGGTTGCCACACCGCCAGCCTCCCGGTGGCGGTGAACATCGGCTGCTGGGCAACCCGCAGGGCGTCGGTGAGGATCTACCGCGACCGCCCGCCGGAGTTCACCCAGGGGGTGTTCAGATGAGGATGATTCATGCGCCTCTGTCCGAAGAAGACGTCCGCTCCCTGAGGCTGGGGGAGGTGGTCGGCATCTCCGGCCCCATCGTCACCGCCAGGGACGAGGCCCATATGCGCGCACTCGAGAAGGGTCCGGAGAACAGCCCCGGATGCCTGAGGGGCTGCGTGCTGTTCCACTGCGGTCCGATCGTCTCGGAATCGGACGGCGTGTACTCCGTGGTGGCCGCCGGTCCCACCACCAGCGCCAGGATGGACAAGCTGGAGGCGGAGATGATACGCAGGTTCGGCATCCGCGCCGTCATTGGCAAGGGGGGCATGTCCTCCGAGGTGGCCGATGCCATGCGGGAATGCGGCTGCGTCTACCTCGCCGCCGTCGGCGGCGCCGCGGTCACGTATGCGGAGAGCCTCACGGTCACCGACGTGGAGTGGAAGGACCTGGGGATGGCGGAGGCCGTGTGGGAGATGGACGCATCGTCCTTCGGGCCTCTGGTGGTTGCCATCGACGCTGATGGAGACAGCCTCTACGAATCCGTCAGGAAGCGCATCAGGAGATGATCACTCCTCGGTGTCGTCGGCGATCCACTGGTCCCTCTTGCCTTTCCTGGCCCTGTGCTGGAACACGGCGGACGCCAGGATCAGGATGACGCACACCACCCCGCCGAGCAGCATCAGGAAGTGGGGCAGGTCGAAGCCGAAGTACTGGGTGTCCGCATCCTGGGCCATGGTGACGCTGAATCTGTTGGACACGTTGTCCTGTATGTCCACGGATATGGGGTCGCAGGAGTACCCTGCCACGTTCACGGTCAGGATGTACTCCCCAGTGGGGACGTTGGAGATGCTGAACATGCCGCTCCCGTCGGTTGCGGTCCTGTAGATGACCTTGTCGGGGTCGGAGGCCCTAGCCAGGCCGATCTCGGCGTTGGACAGGGCGTAGTTCTTCTCCGACGTGACCGTTCCGGTGACGGTCACCGTGGCCGATCTCAGCACTATCCTGGAGCTCTCGGTCAGGTCCACGGTCTGACCGGCGATGTGGATGCTGGAGTTCACTATGCGGTATGCGGAGTACGGCGGCATCGGATACTCCCACGTGGCTTCGGGATCGGGACTCAGGGTGTAAGGCGTATAGCTCGGGCTCTGCTGGGAGTCCGTCGAAGGGCTGTACGCCATGGTGTCGGCGGGAACCCTCCATATGCCGTACCCGTCCTGGACGCAGAGGAAGTGCCTGTCCCCTGATCCGAGGGTTATTGCGGGCACTTCCACGGAGAACTCCCAGCATTTCTTGTCCTGATTGTACGCCGCGGTGCCCTCGTAGGGTTTCGTGTCGTAGTACCAGATGCTCTCCGAAGAACCGGATGAGGTGTCCATCCTCGCAGCTATGATCAGCACCCTCACGGGATCGGTGCCACTGGTGGTGTCCAGGCACTCCAGCTCGCCGGTGTAGGTCACCATGTCGGCGCCGGTCGTGCCGGAATCCGCCGTGGTGTCGGAGGCGGCGAATGCCGAGGACGGCACCGCGAGAAGGATGACCGCGACGATCGCGAGGACAGTTGCACCGACACCGCTGCGCATGCGCGGTCAATCGCCTGCGGTTGATATAACCGTATGCGTTCGTGCGAAGCAATCGGTTAGGAAAAGCGGACCAGCACGGCGACGGCATGCATCCAGATGCGGTTTCCGGGTGCCTGATTTATAATCGGACAACGCGCTGACATTCCCAGAGCGCCGAGTGCGCATTCGGGGGGGGGGGCGACGCCTTCTGCTTCTCCCCCGCCCTCCGGAAAGGAGGACATATGAAGAGATTGTTGACGCTGGTGGTGGCAGCCTTCATCGTTCTTGGATGCATTGCAGTGATGGACATATCTGCAGGCACATCCGATCAGAGCGGCGAAGCCACGCAGTACGATTACTCGCTGGACCTCGGAACAGCACAGGACGTAGACGTCCTAAATCAGAATGCCGAACAGACAGATCCTAGTGCGGATGCATTGGAGTGGTATACGCCCGTCGGCAGGACACTGACCATCGACAGTGTGGATGAACTTAGAGAGTTCGCCTACGTGGTGAATTCCGGAATCGATGATTTCGAAGGGAGAACAGTGTCTCTCGTCAAGGGCGTGTATGACATCTCCGGCTACGAGTGGAAACCCATCGGGATAACCGTCGAAGGCTCAGACGGAATACTGGTTGACTATTCGTTCAAAGGGACTTTCCTGGGCAACGGATCCACCATAGCCGGACTCACCCTCACTGCAGATGACACTCCATGCTACAGCGGGATGGACGGCGACTACTACGCTTACGGATTCTTCGGCGGAGTAGTCGGAGGCCATGTGAGCGACCTCGTGTTCACCGACTTCATGATTGACGCTCCTGGCACAAGTGCCAACAATAACACCGTAGCGGTGGCTGTGGGTGCATTGGTGATCAGCGGCAGTGTGGAGGATATCACTGTAGGCCAATCCGGCGACGATGTGATCGGGCATTCCCGTACCGCCGGAGTAATCGGGTACGTCGGCGGTGCCAAGACCACAAGTGCACTCGGTGGCGATGACAACGTTCTGGGCGAGTTCGTCATCAGAGGCTGCGTCAACTATGCCAACGTGTCCGCTCAGTGGAACACATCCTCTCACGGAACCGCCGCCGGCATTCTGGCGACCATCAATGCGAAGGACAGCACAGCCGACGGCTGTCTCATCATCATCTCGGACAATACCAATTACGGTGACATATGCGGATACTATTCCGCAGGAATAGTCGCCAGTGACTTCTGCAAGGCGGAGAAGGCAGTGTCCGGGAACATCAACGAGGGCAGCATCACCACTCTGGTTCCTGCCGATAGCGCCAAGGAGTCCACCAGTGCCGCAGGCATATTCCTGGGACAGGTATCCACAGGTCCCAGCGATAATGCCGGAATGACCGTTGAGGACAACATCAACAACGGCAGTGTCACCTCTTCGACCGGTACCGCTTCCGGTATAATCGGCACGATGTACAATGCAGAGGTCTATGGTAACATCAACAACGGCGATGTCACCGGATACAAAGCTGCTTCGGGCATCGTGAAGGTCATGTACGGAGGTGTCGTGGGTGGCAACGCCAACTACGGTACCGTGTCAGTGACCGTTACTGCAGTAGATGCTGACGATCTCGATGTCTACGCTGGAGGCATCGTGGGGTATGTTGCTGACAGTTCTTTCCCGGACAGGCACCTCAACGCGGAGCTTGTGGGCGCCACGTATATCGAGTCACCCAATATCGTAGACGGTACGGTCCGCGGCAATACGGTGTACATCGGCGCACTGGCCGGATGCGCGGTGAGCGGCACTGTGTACGGTGCCGAGTCCAATCACATCGGAGCTATAGTGGTCACCGGAGGCACTGCCAAGACGCTGAGGCTCGTGGATTCGCAGATCGGTGAGCTGCGCATCAAGGGAGGACATAACCAGTCCGTCATCTACACTCTCGAATTGGACGGTTCCTCTGTAGGCGCTCTCAAGGGAATCAGCGGAGCCGTTCATACAGGCATCAACTTGGAGATCAAGGGCGGGGAGATAGGCAGTTTCAGTCTGGATTTCACCGGCAATGACGGGACTTACACAACCATCAACCTGCTGATAACCGGTGCTGATATCGGCGAGCTGAAGGTCAGCGCCGGCACTAGAGACAGCCCCGGATACCTGAACATCGCTGCCACCGATGGAGGCTCGGTGGGCATTGTCGATGCCGAATGTAATGTGAGGCTGGGCACGAATGTTGGGGACAAACCGGTCGCCAATCAGGACGGCATATGCATCGTTCTCTCGCCGGAAACCATCACGCTGAATTCGAATGCATCTGGAACCGTAGCGCCCGCGTGGGCCGTCTACGACGGCGAATGGGATGAAGAGAAGTTCGGAAACGGTTCCACAACCAGCATTGGCGTGTACAACGCCGTGAGCTCGGAGGTATTCTCCGGTTCGATATCGAACGCAGTCAGCCTGAGGGATGACGTCAGCCTGTTCGTGATGCCTGGTAAGACGCTCACGGTGTCTGCGGAAGTGACCGGGACTATAGTCGGGATGCCGGGACAATCACAGCTCGAACTTCAGTCCAACGGATTGTACGGCAGTCTGAATGCCGGCACCTACGTCGCCACCGAAGACGGGTGGGAGTCGACGGATCCAAAGATCACCGTCACCGTGGATGACACGGAGTACGTCTTCGGCAGTTTCCAGGAGGCTCTGCTGTTCGACTATCCAGCCGATGCCCATGTCATCATAGCCCTGGGAGCAGGAGAGTACACCTACGACTTCAGTTCTTCCAGCGAAGGTTTCTCCGGGAATGTCTTGGAAATCAGGGGTGCTGGCACAGATGATGCTGTGATCATCATCCCCGGGACTTCGACATTCACACACATCGGCGACCATACGGGCAGCAGCCTGGCCGTCTCCGGCGTGACGTTCAAGTCGGACGATACCGCAGATAGCAGTCTGAATCTGTGGACGTTCATCGACATAACGTTCGAGGACTGCAAGTTCGACAACGTGACTGTTTCACGTATATCCGGAGGCAACGATCAGACCTTAACCGGTCATTTCGTGATGCGCAGCAACGTCTTCAAGTACAGCAACGGAACGATCACCGGCGGATTCGCCGTGACGATTCTCACAGGAAGCGTGGAGATTTCGGACAACACACTGTCCGGATATTCACGCGGGTTCAATATCAGCCTCAACGGAAGCGAGCACAGCGTCCTCATAGACGGCAACAACGTGAGCGACCTCACCAGCACATCGAAAGGCATCGCGTTCCAGATCGGAGGGGACATCACGGATACGGACATCGTGGTTCGGGGCAACACCGTCAGTGATGCTCTGTATGCGGTGTCCATCCATGATTCGTCCGTCGAGACCGCCAACTCCAGGCTGATCCTGCTGGACAACACCTTGGATGGTTTGACAGCCCATGTCTTCTTCGCGGGAGATGCTGCGGAACAGCATGTGTTCATCCCGGTGCAGGCTTCCGGCAACTCCTTCGGCGACGGATTGAAGATGGTCACCGAAACCGGCACACCCGTTGAAGACGTACCGGTGGCTGTCGCTTCAGAGACGATAACCGTCACCGGCGACGTTCAGATATCATCCGCAGAGGATCTGATATCCTTCGCGGCGCTGGTCAATTCGGGAGTCGACTTCACCGGGAAGACCGTCTCTCTGAACAACGGCATCGATTTGAGCGGATACAAATGGATACCCATCGGCTCTCCGGCACATCCGTTCACCGGCGTCTTCGATGGTCATGGATACACCATCAGCGGACTTAGCATCGAGAAGGTCGGTACCGAGAACATCGATCTGTATGTCGGTCTCTTCGGAAACATCCTCGGAGCACCGAACGACGAGTTCGCACAGGTCTCCGACCTGTATTCGGACGGTTCGCTCAACGAAGGCGCAATCTCTGACGGGAACTACACTGCAGTGGTCAGGAATCTGATCCTCTCCGATGTGAACGTCCGGGCCAGCGGTTCATTCGTCGCCGCGGTTGCGGGTCTGGCGGAGAACGCCCTGTTCTGTGATGTGCATGTGGTCAACGGCACCGTGGTCGGCACCAACTCCGTCGGGGGAATCGTCGGCCGCGGATACAGTGTCGTCATCGACGGATGCAGTGCGGGCTCAGAAAGCACCGATACCAAGGTGGAGACGTACAACGATGCTAAGGGGAGCATCTACAACATCGGCGGTATTGCAGGTGCTTTGCGTGCGGCCGACAGTGGATACCCCAGCGCCGTCGTCTTCACAGAAAACCGGGCCGACCTGTCGGTGAAGCTCACAACCGGCGGTGCCGGAGGCATAGTGGGACATTCCAACGGGAGTGCATTGCTGATATACGGCTGTGAGAACCGCGGTGACGTTACCATCACGGAAGTCGGCACCGTCAAATATGCATACAACGCCATAGCCGGAGGCATCGTGGGGCTGTTCCAGGACAATCCCGACAATACCATCGTGAACAGCTTCAATTACGGCAGGATCTCCACCGCTGATTCGGTCGACAATCCTGCCGGTGCACTGGCAGGCATAGCCAACTACTATGGCGGTCTGGTTGTCGGCTCCGGCAATTACGGTGAGATAACCGGCGATGCATACTATGTCGCAGGCATCATCGGCCACGGGACCACCGTGACCATCGAGGAGTGTTTCAACGAGGGTGCGATTTCCCTTGCAGAGGGAAACACTGTCGGATACAAATCGACAATCTGCGCGGGAACCACCGTCGCCACCTACAAGGATATGGAGTTCAAGGATGTCGGCGCTCTCCTTGATGCGCTGGTGAAGGCCGCCAAGAAGGCCAACACGCTCACCGATTCGGGTGCAACCGTCCATCTCGTGGGCGTGACCGTCGAAGACAACACCGGCATTCTGAACCTTCCGGAGTATCTGAACGTCCTGACCGCGGACGAGAGCGTCTGCGCGGGAATCGAAGTCGGCGACCGTGGTGTGTATGATTCCGAGAAGCTGTACAACAACATCGTCCTGGAGCTCGGTGTCCCCGGCGCAGAGGTGACCGTGGGCGATGTGCATGCGACAGACCATGAGGGGCAGCTGACCCTTTCCGCCGACGATATGTCCGTCACCGTCAACGGCCAGATCGGCATCATCAGGCTGACGGCGGCCGTCGGCATGACCGTGATCAACAACGGGACTATCGGAGATGTGACCGCCGGAGACTACGACGGCCCCACCGATGGCACCGGGATAACGGTCTACAACGGCTCCGAGGACGACAAGACCGTTCAGCTTGGCGGTGTGTCGTCTGGGGTGGCCAACATGGTCTTCCACAACTACGGCAGTCTGAAGGACGAGGCGCTCGGCAACGGCGACTACCTCATAAGGGTTGGTAAGGCGAACGTGTACTGGCAGACAAACACCTTCGTCCTGTACAACCACAGCGGGGCGGAGATCGTTGGCAAGAGAGTCAATTCCTCAGAGCAGGGCGGTCAGAACTACCTGTTCTACATGCCCGGCGGCCAGAGTATAGTGCTCAACATCATGGAGAGTTCGAAGCTCGTCAACAAGACCGATTCCACCAGTACATGGTTCATGTACTACGGTCTGGACGGCGTCAACAGGACTCCTGAGTCGGAGTACAAAGGCACTCTGACGATCTCATGCGCATCCGGCACGGTGTTCATGGGTGCGGACGGCACAACGCCGACATCCATAACCAAGAGCATGTGGGTCGGAAGCGATGACGGCGATGCCATAGGCGAGTTCGTCTCGCCCTTGGCGGTCACGTTCACCGGTTTCCCCGATGGAACCGTGATAACCGTCATCGACTCCGCCGGAGGGGAACTCGTCGTGGACGGGAACAGCATCAGTCTGGCTCCCGGCGACTACACCGCCGTGGGATCTTTGGATGGCTATGTCTTCGAGCCGAAGGTGTTCACCGTCGGATCGACTGCAGTGTCCGTGAATCTGGAAGCGGCTCTGGAGGAGCCGACGCTTGAGTATGAGGTCGAACTGACTGCTGACGGCGCCACCATCACGCTGACGGCGACCCATGTGCTGGACGATGTGCAGTTCGAGTACTATGCGGTCTCCGGAGGCGCCGACACCAAGCTGGAAGCTAATACGATGGACGTCGAGAAGTACGGCACCTACAGCTTCTACGTTGTGGCGTCCGTAGGCGGGTACACTGCGAAATCGCAGACCGTCGATGTGGAGGTCGACCTCCCGATTGCGAAGGTTGAAGTGACATTCTCGCCCAAGAACCCTGTCCATGGTGCCGAGGTCACGGCGCATGTGTCAGTCACCGATTCCGCACCGGGCGTGGAGATAACTTATTGGCTGAACGACGGCCAGACGCAGGACACCACCGAAACCGAGTTCGACATCACATTCGACGGTGTCGGAATGCAGATCGTCCATGTGACGCTGACATCCTGCGGAGCGTTTGGAGTGTGGGAATTCCCCTGGGTCTCGGAGCAGGTCGAGGTGCAGGTGAGCTTCCCCGAGTCCACCGGGCTCCCGGCACAGGAGTTCCTGGCTGACCGCGGAACGATCCTCGACCCCTCAGATGTCGAAGTCGAAGGATACATGGTGGAGGGATTCCTGAAGGACGGCCAGCCCTACAGTGGTCCGCTGCAGGACGACCCCGTGGTCCTCACTGCCGTCCTGTCCCTGGACACTCCGGAGCTGACGTACACGTCGGTCCTGACTCTCGACGGTATCAGGGTGACGCTCTCGGCATCCCACCTGCTGGATGATGCGGAGCTCGCCTGCTACATGGTGACCGATGGTGGCTCTATGCCGGTCGAAGGAGGGGTCTTCACCACGGACGTGTCCGGAGACTACGTGTTCTACGCCGTGGCCTCCGCCGGCGGCATGACCTCGGAGTCCGAGAGGGTCACCGTGACCGTGTCCTACGTCGCACCGGCCGTCACCGTGCCTGTGGAGAGCGCGGTCGGATACGCAGGCGGAGGATCGCTGGCTCTGAAAGCCTCGGCATCCGATCAGGTGACCCTGACCTACGAGAGCAGCGACCCGTCGGTGGCATCCGTCGACGGCAGCGGCGTGGTGACCATGGTCTCCGCCGGAAAGGCGACCGTGTCCGTCATCGGCGAGCTGCCCTCCGGCGAGAAGCTGGATCCAGTGACCGTCAGCATCGAGGTGCTGACGGCACCCGCTGTCGAGGGAGTGACCTTCAACCCGGTCACCGACGCCACCCACGAGATCGTAGAGCGGGTGCTGCCCACGGTCTCCGAGGTGCCGGGGTCGGCGCTGGAGGGAGGCGACGTCGCCGTGTTCGACCTGACGGGAACCGGAGAGAGGTTCACCCTGTCCTATGCAGACCTGGGGTGGAGCCACATCACCGCCGACAACTGGGAGCGGTACGACTTCTACCTGGTGCACATAGACGAGGGCTACGATATCCCGTCCTTCACTGCGGGTACGGACGGCATCACCGTCCAGCCGGACGGGTTCAGCCCCTACGTGTTCATCAGCGCGGAGAAGTCCGCCGATCCGACCCCCGAGCCAGAGCCTCAGCCTGCCGCCGTGACCGTCTCCGATATCTGGATCTACGCGGCATTGGCGATCCTGCTGGCTGAGTGCGCGGCGATAATGCTACTGAACCGGCGCAGAGCGTAAACACATTCACGGGCGGCCAACCGCCCGTCATCCTCTCTTTCTTCTATCCGCACTCATAAGTTACGCTCCTGAATCGCGAGCATAAAAATTATGCACCTAAAATGCGAGCATAAAAATTACGCTCCTGAATCGCGAGCATAAAAATTACGCTCCGTAAAATGGAGTATAATCTCCAGTTCAACAAACAGGGTCGTTCTTCGCGCCATCAGGAATCGTGGTCAGCTTCCGCGCTTTCCAACCAGCATCACCTGGTTACTAGGTTGCAAGGGGTGCAGAATCCCGTTCTAATCGCACGTTTATATAGAATCACGGCGTGGCCTCCGCGTCTATGGCCATAAGACGCTCGGATAGGACATACAGCAAGGAGGAGGTGATGTCCTCCATGCAGCCCCTGGTCTCCGCCTGGTTCGACGAGAGGTTCACCGGGCTCACGGAGCCCCAGGCCCGCGCCATCCCTGTGATACACAGGAGGGAGAACGTTCTGGTCTCCTCCCCCACAGGATCCGGGAAGACGCTGACCGCCTTCATGAGCATCATCGACGAGCTCACCCGTTACGCATCCGAGGGGACGTTGGAGGAGAGGGTCTACTGCATCTACATATCCCCGTTGAAGGCGCTGGCCAACGACGTCAACCGCAATCTGAACACCCCGCTGGCGGAGATGCGGGAGGTGGCCGCCCGCAGGGGGATGAACATCCCCGACATCAGGGTGGGGGTGCGCTCCGGCGACACCTCCCAGTACGAGCGCCAGAAGATGCTGAGGCATCCTCCCCACATACTCATCACCACCCCGGAGTCCCTGGCCCTGGTGCTGGAGGCGCCCAAGTTCAGGGAGAAGCTGGATCGGATCGAATGGCTGATCCTGGACGAGATCCACGACATATGCGACTCCAAGCGCGGAGCGTTCCTGTCCCTGACGGTGGAGAGGCTGAGGCAGCACTGCGTCAGGGACTTCACCCGCATAGGTCTCTCGGCCACTCTGGCGCCCATCGAGGCGGTGGCCGGCTTCCTCGTTGGATGCGAGGACGGGGAGGTCAGGGACGTCACCCTGGTGGAGTCGGACTCCAAGAAGGTCCTGGACCTGGAGGTCATCTGCCCCACCGAGGATATGACCGCATTGTCGTCGGACATCGTCAACTCGATGATGTACGACACCCTCAAGGAGCTCATAGACGCCCACGAGACCACGCTGGTGTTCACCAACACCCGCTCCGGAGCGGAGAGCGTTGTGTACAAGCTGAAGGAGCGGGGGTTGGAGAGCATAGAGGTTCACCACAGCTCCCTGGGCAAGGAGATCCGTCTGGACGTGGAGGAGCGCCTTAAGCGCGGCGAGATCAAGTGCGTGGTATCATCCACATCTCTGGAGCTGGGCATAGACATCGGCTCCGTGGACCTTGTGTGCCAGATCGGGTCGCCCAAGTCGGTGGCCAAGGGCCTGCAGAGGATCGGCCGCAGCGGCCACAGCTTCGGGAAGGTGGCCAAGGGCAGGCTGCTGGTCTTCGACCCGGACGACCTGGTGGAGTGCGCGGTGATGTGCCGCGCGGCCCACCGCAGCCACATCGACAGGGTGCAGATCCCGGAGGACTGCCTGGATGTGCTGGCACAGACGGTGGTGGGCATGAGCCTGTCCGCGCGCTGGACGGTGGACGACGCCTTCGACCTGGTGCGCAGGTCCTACTGCTACCGCTCCCTCCCCCGCGAGAAGTTCATCGGGGTGCTGAAGTACCTGGGCAGCAAGGACGAGTACGAAGGCGTCTACTCCAAGATCTGGTACGACGAGGAGGCAGGGGAGTTCGGCAGGAAGAAGGGATCCAGGATGATCTACTTCATGAACCTGGGCACCATCCCCGAGGAGTCCAACTACCGCGTCATAACCAACCGCGGCACCGTGGCCGGGGAGCTGTCCGAGAAGTTCGTGGAGCGTCTGACCCCCGGGGACATCTTCGTCCTGGGAGGCAGGTCCTTCGAGTTCGTCAGGTCCAAGGGCATGGCCGCCCACGTGAAGGAGGCCACCGGCAGGAAGCCCACCGTCCCGTCATGGGCGGGGGAGATGCTGCCCAGGAGTTTCGACCTCTCCATGGACGTGGCCGAGTTCCGCGGGGAGATGGCCAGGGACATAGAGTCGGTGCCGGATGGTGAGCTGATGGACCATCTCTGCGGCGACTTCGACATAGACCGCGGGTCCGCCCGCTCTCTGATCTCCTACTTCAGGGAGCAGAAGGCCTCCGCCGGGATGATACCCGACGACCGCACGCTGATGATCGAGGAGTACATCGACCCCTCCGGCAACCAGCGCATCATATTCCATTTCCCCTTCGGCAGGAGGGTCAACGACGCCCTCTCCAGGGGGTACGCCTACCGCCTCACCAACCTCATCGGCTCCAACGTGTCGGTCACTATGTCCGACGACAGCTTCATGATCGGCACATCCAGGAGGGTGGACGTGTCCAGGATCCCCGGCATGCTGTCCGCCGCGGACCTGGAGTCGGTACTGAGGAAGGCCATCCGCGATTCCGAGATATTCAAGCTGAGGTTCAGGCACACCGCCGCCCGCAGCTTCATGATCCTGCGCAACTACATGGGCCGCCAGGTGTCGGTCAACCGCCAGCAGACCAGATCGGCGTACCTGCTGGAGTCCCTGGCGGACATGGAGAACATGCCGGTGATCGAGGAGACCTACCGCGAGGTCCTGGAGGACGACATGGACATCAGGAACGCCCAGCTGGTGCTGGAGCGCATCGGCAGCGGGGAGATGAGGGTGGTGACCCAGCAGTACACAGGCACCCCGTCGCCCTTCGCCCATGCCATCATCCTGTCCGGGTTCTCCGACATAGTGCTGATGGAGGACCGCACCGCCCTGCTGAAGGAGCTGCACAGGAAGGTCCTGTACCGTGCCATGGGCGACTCCGTCAGGGAGTTCGAGTTCGACGAGGGCACCGTGGTACCCTATTTCAGGGAGAAGGCGGGCAGGGCCTCATGCAAGGAGGACATCGTCCCGCTGCTCTCCCGCACCGGGCCGCTGCAGGCGATACGCGAGAGGGGCCGCAACGTCTACGCCTACTGCGACGCCGACAAGCGCACGGTGGACGGCTGGGTCAGGGAGCTGCTGAACGAAGGCGCCATAGGCACAGTGTTCCTGGACGACCCCCACATCGTCGACGCCGGGGAGGTGCCCTACTACGCCTCCGCCCTGCGGAGGGAGAGGGAGCTGACGGAAGCGGACCGGAAGGTCCTGGAATGCATCCATGAGAACACCCCTCTGAGCGGGATCCCCGACGAGACGGGCATCAGCGAGGATGCGGTGTTCCGCTCCGTCAGGAAGCTGGAGTCCATGTACCTGATCACCAGGACCGGCATCACAGGCAACAACCGCTGGCTGTTCTCCAGGTATGCCGGGGAGCTTCCGGACAGGGCGTCCTCCCAGGAGCGCATAGTCTCCAGGTACCTGGAGTGCTTCGCCCCCGCCACCGTCCAGGAGATCGCGTACTCCCTGTCCATGCAGGAGGACGACGTCAGGACCGCCCTGGCCGCCCTCACTGCCGAGGGCGACGTGGTCGAGGGCAGGTTCCTCATATCCGAGGGGGACCAGTACATGAAGCACATCGACCGCCTGCGCCTCAGGTCCGGCAGCAAGAACGTGTTCGACTACGAGACCGTGGAGAGGTACTGGGTGTCGAAGGGGTCGTCCTTCGATTCCATCGAGGGATTCTTCGCCTTCTTCGGCTCCGCCGGCAGCGAGATCGACGTGTACAACCGCGTGAAGGGTTTCGACCTGAAGCGCTGGTACGCCATGCGTGAGAGCGGGGACATCAGGCTGGGCAGGTTCATCCGCGGCAGGGTAAGGTACGTCCCCGACGCCGATGCGGCCAAGTTCGCCGCCCTCAGGAACGAGCCGGTGACCCCCCGGGACACCGAGCTCCTGAACGTCATCGAGGGCATGGGCAGGGCGACCATGCGCCAGCTGGTGGCTGAGACCGGATGGGACAAGGAGGAGGTCAAGGACTGCCTCATGAGGCTGGACCGCGCCCTGATGGTCATACGCGCCTTCGGGGACAGGGAGGACTGGGGCACAGAGAACACCTACGAGGCGTACCATCCGGAGCCGGTTGCCGAGAGCCCCGTGCCGTACATGGTCTCCCTCGCGCTGAGGGCCTACGGGCCGATACCCGCTCAGGCCATGCGCCATCTGCTGGGGATCCCCGCGGAGGAGGTGGCGGCGGTGGCCGAGGGCATGGGGGCCCAGACCATCTACGTCGGCGACGGCAAGGCCCCGATGCTGATCATGCCCGACGAGATCCCTCTGATCTCGAAGGCGGAGGTGAGCGAGGACATCATCGCCATGTCGCTGTACGATCCGGTGCTGGCGCCAAAGTGGGCGGAGATCTCCGCCAGGTACGGCGACAGGTGGATCTACCCTCTGGTGAAGGGGACGTCGATCGTCGGCGCCCTGGAGCTGTGGGAGATGTCGGGTTGCATCGAGATCCGCGGCATGGACCTGGACGACGTTTCGCTGCTGAAGGGGGCGCTGGAGGCGGTGGACCGCCTGATGGGCTACTTCAGGATGAAGGGCGTGGACGTGGTCAGGATCCGGGAGCTCATGGGGACATCCGCGGACAGCCTGGCGGAGGAGGCGGCCAAAGTGTTCGGGGAATGCGGATACATCCTCGTCAACGGGTTCTACGCCAAGGGTCGCATCATCAGCCGCACCTTCTCGGAGAAGGACATCCTCAGCTATGTGTTCTCCAAGCAGCGCGTCGGACGCGGCCGCAGGTACCTGTCGGTGGGCGACGCCGTGTCCGAGCGCGGTTACATCCGCAACGAGTCGGAGATGCTCACCAGGGTGGAGGACCGTTCCCCGCTGAAGAAGCAGGCGGAGCGGGCCGGGCTGGTGAAGACCTCGCTGGTGCCCGGCTACATCGGGTACACATCCATGTCCAACGCCAGGGTGTTCAGGGCTTACAAGCAGCAGCCGCTGACTCCCGATCAGGAGCTGGTGGCGAGGATAATCGCCTCTAGGCAGCCCGTCTCCCGCAAGCAGCTCATCGAGGTGTCGCGCCTGTCGCAGGATGACACGGTGGAGGCGCTCAACTCCCTGGTGAGGATGTCCGCCGTCTACCAGGACGAGCGGTCGGGGTACTGCCTGCTGCCCGGGGAGCCGTCGTCCAGGGGCGATGCGCTCAGGGAGGTGGTGCTCATGCACTTCCGCGACTTCGGCATCTTCTCCGCCGAGAACCTCTGGAATTTCGTCGGAGGGAGGATGGCTCCGCTGAGGCAGGTCCTGTCGGAGCTGGAGGACGAGGGCGTGCTGGTGAAAGGATTCCTTGAGGAGGGCTCGCCCACGCTCTACTGGATGCTCGCATCCGATGCGGACAGGAGGATAGAGCGCTTCAGGGATCTGTTCGTCCTGAACACCCAGGATAACCTGCATGTATACCTGCGCGACCGCATCAAGCGCCAGCTGGGCGCCGCCGAGGCGGTGGTCTTCCGCGGCACCGACATCGTCGGCTCGTTCAAGGGTAAGCTGAACATCACCGGTGCGAAGATCGAGGACTTCAAGGGCGGAGACGACGCATGGCGGATCGTCAGGACCGTCGCCGCCTCCCTGGGAGTGAGCGTGGACGGCGATGCGGACACGGATCCGGAGGATTGGGATGCGGCGGAGTTCTACATCCGTACCAATCCCGGCGCCCTGTGACGGACTTAACACACCGTTACCGCAGGGTAAATCGGTGCCGCAGTATGTCTATGGTGGCGATTCACTTTATATAATCGTTCCTCGTAATTTCCTACAGATGAAGATTCCATGTGAATTGGTGGTCTGGTACCTTCTTCCGACCATCAGGAAGGAGGTGGCCAAAGAGCTGGTCTCCGCACACGGATACTCTCAGGCGGATGTGGCGAGGACCTTCGGCGTCACCGATGCCGCTGTGTCGCAGTACCTCAAGAACAAGAGGGGCGACAACAGGGTGGTGACCGACAGCCCGGATTATCCCGAGATACTCGGGGCGATCAGGGAGTCTTCCGCCCGTATCGCCAAAGAAGGCGCCGATTTCGCCGAGGAGGTCTGCCGTATCTGCATGGTGATGAAGAAGGCGGGCATCATCAACAAGATCTACGAGGTCGAGTTGGGCTGCAAGCCCCCCGCCTGCACCTGCGAGCCGAGTATACTCTCGGAGTGATAGAGGAACTCCTGGGAGTACCCGCAGTATCTGCCGAACCTCGATCTGGCGAACTCCGAGAGCCTCCGATAGGATCCCTCGATCCCGTAATGCTCCTTCAGCACGTGTCCGATCCTGGCGTCGATGGGGAATGCGTCCAAGTGCCCGTATGAGAACAGGGCTATGCAGTCGGCCACCTTCGGACCTATCCCCTCTATGCTCTGCAGCTCGGCTACGCATCCCTCGTATCCCATGCCTTCCAATGCATCCGGGTCGAAGGAGCCGTCCGCCACGGCCTGCGCGAACCTCACGAACCTGTCCTGGCGGTAGCCCAGTTTACACACGCATATCCTGTCCTTTCCGGCCACGATCTGCTCCGGAGTCGGGAAGGAATGCCTCCCTCCCAGGTCGTCGCCGAACTCCCTGCAGACGGATTCTACCATGGCCCCGATGCGCTTGACGTTGGCGTTGACGGCCAGCATATATGTGGCGATGCACTCCCAGTGGTCCTGCCTGAGGATCCTCAGCCCCCAGCATCCGTCGATGAGGCGGGCGACCAGCGGGTCCGCCTCCGCGCATTCCCAGTAGATGGTGTCCAGGTCGTCGTCGGCCCTCATGTACGAGAGGATCCTGTCCTCGGAGCATCCTTCGCACTCGAACCCGTCCGCCGTCTGCGTTAGCGTGACGACCGAATCTCCGAGCACGCCCTCCCAGCTGCCGTCCCTGCGGATCCAGCGGTGGGCCTGGCCGCAGCCCAGGGTGGAGTCGAGGTCGACCTCCATGACGATCCTCATGCCCACCGCATCGCCGTGGACGGATTAACCTTGCCGTCCGCCGTTTGAAATAGCTGACAGAAGATGCACCGGCATGAGATTCGGACCCGCAGGATACCCGCCGGGCAGCAAGAGCCCTAAGGACGCCATGGACACCATCGTCTCCCTCGGACTGGACGCCCTTGAGGTGGAGTTCGTGAGGGGGGTCAGGGTCTCCGAGGAGAGCGCACGGGCCAACGGCAGGCTGGCGGCGGAGCGGGACATCCGGCTCAGCTGCCACGCGCCCTACTTCATCAGCTTCAACTCGGACAAGCAGGAGACCAGGGACAAGAGCGTGCAGTATGTGGTGGACACCGCCAGGGCCGCCCATTGGCTGGGGGCCTACATCATCGTGATACACGCCGCGTCCTACGGGAAGTCGCCGCAGACCGCCACCGACAGCGTGGTCGACGGGTTGCTCCGTGCGAGGGAGGTACTGGATTCCGAAGGCATCAGGGACGTCACCCTGGGCATCGAGACCATGGGCAAGCACGGCCAATGGGGGACGCTGGAGGAGATCGCAGAGGTCATGGACCAGGTGGAGCTCACCGCACCGGTGCTGGACGTGGCCCACACCCATGCCCGCTACGGCGGCAGCCTGAAGACGGTGGACGACTGCGAGGCGCTGCTGGACAGATTCCTGCCTCTGGCGGGCGACATCGCCCACTTCCACATCAGCTGCATAAAGTACGGCGACAAGGGGGAGATCAGCCATCTCCCGCTGGAGGCCGCGGACCCGGACATGTCCGTCTTCGCCGAGGCTGTGAAGGACTGCGGCAGGGACTGCACGTTCATCTGCGAGTCGCCCCTCCAGGAGAGGGATGCGGTGGTCTTCAAGAGGATGTTCGCCGACCGCGGCTGAGGCGGCCCGGATGCCGTTGCAAGCACGCTGACGGGCGGTACCGAGGGCATCAGGCCATGCTAAGCACTAACGCGCGAAACCCCTGTTTTCGTGTGTATCCGCACCATGTAAAAGTCCGTATCACGTGTGTATCCGCACCATGTGGAAGTCTTGATTACGTGCAAACGATATGACCGGTCGAGTGTGGGGCCATGCCGACGAACCTCCGCAGGAAAGCTTACGACAGGCTGCTCAGGTGGAAGGAGAGCAGCAGAGGCGCATCAGCCATGGTGATACACGGGGCCCGCCGCGTCGGCAAGAGCTACCTGGCGCGCGAGTTCGCCCAACGTGAGTACGGCGACCATGTCATCGTGGATTTCTCAAGTCAGGATGACGAGGTCGCCGATCTGATCAGAGGATTCAGCGGGCCCCTGTCCGACCTGTCCAGCGCCATCGACGTCGTATTGGGCAGGGATCTGCCCGAGCGCGACACCCTGGTGGTGTTCGACGAGGTGCAGCTGTGTCCGAAGGCACGCCAGATGATCAAGCACCTGGTGGCCGACGGGAGATACGACTACATCGAGACTGGCTCTCTGATCTCCATCAGACCCAACATACAGGACATAGTCATCCCTTCGGAAGAGGAGGATCTGGAGCTGTTCCCTCTGGATTTCGAGGAGTTCCTGTGGGCCATGGGGAATGAGAACGCGATACCATATCTCAGGAAGTGCCTGGAAGAGAAGACGCCTGTCGGAGAGGAGATGCACAGGAAGATGATGGGCCTCTTCAGGAAGTACGTGCTGGTGGGAGGGATGCCCCAATCCGTGACCGCGTTCGTCGAGACCGGCAGGTTCGAGGAATCGGATGCCGTGAAGAGACGCATTCTCACTACGTACCGTAAGGACGTGGGCAGGTACGCCGGCACCTACGCTCAGAAGGTCAGCTCCATCTTCGAGGGGATACCGGCGGAGCTGTCGCGGAAGGAGAAGAGGTTCAGGATAACCAGCCTCGGAAAGAACGCCCGCAACCGCGACTATGAGGATGCGTTCATGTGGCTGGCCGACGGCATGATCGTCAACCCCTGCGTGAATGCCACGGACCCGACCGTGGGTCTCCGGATGAACATGGACGTGACCACGCAGAAGCTGTACATGGCTGACACCGGTCTCCTGGTCACACAGTGCCTGGATGACGACGACTTCGCCAACGAGGCGCTGTACAAGTCCATACTACTGGGGAAGATCGGGATCAACGAGGGCATGTTCGCGGAGAATGTGGTGGCCCAGTGCCTCCGCGCCGGCGGGCATAGGCTGTACTTCTACTCCCGGCCGGCAAGGAAGGCCGATGACAGGGGCGGGAGCGAACCGGGGGTCGAGATCGACTTCCTCATCCGTAAGGGCGGGAAGGTGTGTCCAGTGGAGGTGAAGTCCTCGGACAGGTTCAGGCACGAGTCCCTGAACATCTTCATGCGGAGGTTCGGCAAGCGCATCGGCCAGCCGTACCTGCTCTGCACCAAGGACGTCCACGAGAAGGACGGCATCCTGTTCCTGCCGCTGTACATGGCGTCGGTGCTCTGAGCCTCGGAGCCGCAGGCCCGATCGGCGTTCGGAAAGTGATATAAACAGAACCCGCATTGTCTCGTCCGTGCCACTGTGGCTCAGAGGTAGAGCGACTGATTCGTAATCAGTCGGCCGGGGGTTCGAATCCCTCCAGTGGCTCCATTCAGCTTCTGACGAATTTGAGGTAGCGGCAGCATCCCGACGAGTGGATCTCCCGCATCATGTCGCGGACCGACGACCCGTCTCCGGAGATTATCATCACCTCCAGGCAGTTGCGGTCCTGGAGGTGGGAGTGCAGCTGGGTCTTTATGATGTCCCCGTACCTGTGCTGAACCTGGGTGATCCACCTGTCGCCGTGGCTGCCGTGGACCATTATCATGACGCCCTCCACCGTCCCGGAGAAGTCCTCCATCTCCCTGATTTCGGCGGTGGCGGTCTTTATGGCGAACCTTACGGACTCGCTCCTCCCCTTGAGACCCAGCGCCTCGGTGATGGAGTCCAGGGCGGCGGAGCTCTCGTCATCCAGGGAGATGCTGACGACCGGCATTCAGTCCTTCCTCAGGTACCTGCTGACGATCTTCACGGCGCATACGTCGCCGCACATGGAGCATCCGTCCTGCTTCTCCGTGCATCCCCTGGAGCGGTACTCCACCGCCTTCTCGCGGTCCAGGCACAGGTCGAACATTGCGTCCCAGTCCAGGGCCTTGCGGGCCTTGGACATGGCGGTGTCCCTCTCGCGGCCCCTGCCGCGGCTCATATCCCCGACGTGGGCGGCGATCTTGGATGCGATCAGCCCTTCGCGGACATCCTCCGCGTCCGGGAGGCTGAGGTGTTCCGCCGGGGTCAGGTAGCAGAGGAAGTCGGCTCCGGCCATGGCCGCCATGGCGCCTCCGATGGCGCCGACGATGTGGTCGTAGCCCGGAGCGATGTCGGTGACCAGCGGACCCAGCACATAGAACGGCGCTCCGTCGCACAGGCTCTTCTCCAGCACCATGTTGGCCTGCACCTGCTCCGCGGGCACGTGCCCTGGGCCCTCCACCATGCTCTGGACGCCGGCCTCCCTGCAGCGCTTCACCAGCCTGCCCAGGGTCACCAGCTCGGAGATCTGCGCTGCATCCGAAGCGTCGTCGATGGCGCCGGGGCGGAAGCCGTCCCCGAGGGAGAGGGCCACCTCGTACTTCCTGGCCAGCTCCAGCAGGTAGTCGAAGTTGCGGTACAGGGGGTTCTCCTCCCCGTTGTGCAGGATCCAGGCGGTGAGGAAGGACCCTCCGCGGGAGACAATGTCCATGATCCTGCCCGACTCGCCGAGATTGGCCACGGTCTCCCTGGTGATGCCGCAGTGGACGGTGACGAAGTCCATGCCGTCCTTCATGTGGCGCTCGATCCCGTTGAACATCTCGTCCTCGGTCATCTCCACCACCGCGTTCTTCCTCGCGGCGGTGAGGCCGATCTGGTATATGGGCACGGATCCCGTTATCACAGGGCATTCGGAGAGTATCCTGGCTCTTATGGCGTCGATGTCCCCTCCGGTGCTGAGGTCCATGACGGCGTCGGCGCCGTACCTCAGGGCGACCCGGAGCTTCTCCAGCTCCGGCTCCATGTCCGGCATGTCCCTGGACGTGCCCAGGTTGACGTTGACCTTCACGCTCATGCCTTCGCCGATGCCTGCGGGGGCCGGGTTGTGACGGGGGTTGCAGGGGATCACGATCCTGCCGGAGGCGACTCCGCTGCGGACGCGCTCTTCGCTCACTCCCTCCTTCCTCGCCACCTCTCTGATCAGAGGGGTGACGCCTCTCCTGGCCTCTTCCATGATGGTGCTCATAACGAGCCCGTATCGCCCTGCTCCCTTAAAAGGAACGCAAACGCGCGGTTTCTCGCGGTCGCGGGCGCATGCATGCGTGTTGCGCGCACACGCGCGCACACGCGACTATATATAGAGTCTGAACATACCCGACAGCACAGTCAGAGGTATCACCGATGGATGGGAGCAATGCGCAGCAGGAGTACGACGCCAGCAGCATCGTGGTCCTGGAGGGCCTGGAGGCGGTCAGGAAGCGCCCCGGGATGTACATAGGCAGCACCGACAGCCGCGGCCTGCACCACCTGGTGTTCGAGGTGGTGGACAACAGCATCGACGAGGCCATGGCCGGCTTCGCGGACCGCATCGAGGTGGAGATCAACGAGGACGGGTCCTGCACCGTCACCGACGACGGCAGGGGCATCCCCACGGGGATGCACGAGACAGGGAAGCCCGCCCTGGAGGTCGTGCTCACCGGCCTGCACGCCGGCGGGAAGTTCAACAGCAACAGCTACAAGGTCTCCGGAGGCCTCCACGGAGTGGGGGTGTCGGTGGTCAACGCCCTCTCCGTCAAGCTGGTCGCCAAGGTCAAGCGCGACGGCTCCCTGTTCAGGCAGACCTTCTGCAGGGGGGTCCCCGAGGGTCCGATGGAGGTGCTGGGCCCCGCGGAGGGCACCGGCACGCAGATCACGTTCTACCCGGACCCGGAGATATTCGAGACCACCGAATTCGACTACGAGGTGCTCCAGAACCGCTTCAGGAACCAGGCGTTCCTCAACCGCATCGTCACCATCGACTTCCGCGACCGCCGCAGCGGCAGGCAGGAGAGGTTCCACTACGAGGGAGGGGTCTCCGAGTTCGTGCAGTATCTGAACAAGTCCAGGACGCCCCTGCACCCGGAGCCCATACACATCTCCGGCGAGTACCCATACGACGACGGCCGCAAGGTGGAGGTGGAGGTTGCTCTCCAGTACACCGACGGCTACAGCAGCGACAACATCAGCTCCTTCGTCAACACCATCAACACCCCCGAGGGAGGCACTCACATAGCCGGTTTCAGGACCGCCCTCACCAAGACCATCAACGACTACGCCAAGGAGAGGGGTGCGGTCAAGGCCGGGGAGTCCTTCGACGGTGCGGACGTCAGGGAGGGCCTCACCGCCGTCCTCAGCATCAAGATGCCCGAGCCTCAGTTCGAGGGGCAGACCAAGGCGAAGCTGGGCAGCAGCGTGGCCCAGTCCGCCGTGCAGACCATCATGAACGACGGCCTGTCCGAGTACTTCCTGGAGAACCCGAAGGTGGCCGACGTCATCATCAGGAAGGTGGAGGAGGCCAAGCGCGCAAGGGAGGCGGCCAGGGCCGCCAGGGACGCCACCAGGAGGAAGAGCGTCTTCGAGTCCAACTCCATGCCCGGCAAGCTGGCGGACTGCACCGAGAAGGACCCCGCCAAGTCCGAGCTGTACATCGTGGAGGGGGACTCCGCAGGAGGCAGCGCCAAGCAGGGACGCGACAGGATGTTCCAGGCGATCCTACCCCTGAGAGGCAAGATCCTCAATGTGGAGAAGGTCAGGGTGGACAAGATGCTGGCCAACGAGGAGATCAAGAACCTCATAACCGCCATCGGAGGCGGGTTCGGCCGGGAGTTCGACCTCTCCAAGATACGCTACCACAACGTGATCATCATGACCGATGCGGATGTGGACGGCGCCCACATCGCCACCCTGCTGCTGACGCTGTTCTACCGCCAGATGCGTCCGCTGATTGAGGCGGGGCACGTGTACCTGGCCATGCCCCCCCTGTTCCGCGTCTACAAGGGGAAGAAGGAGGTCTACGTCTACAACGAGGACGAGATGAAGGCCGCCATGCAGGAGATGGGCCCCGGGGCCCAGGCCAACCGCTACAAGGGTCTGGGAGAGATGAACCCCCACCAGCTGTGGGAGACCACCATGGACCCCCAGAACCGCGTGATGAAGAAGATAACGATCGCCGACGCCATGCTGGCGGACCAGCTGTTCTCTGTGCTGATGGGGGACGACGTGGAGCCCAGGCGCCAGTACATCATAGAGCATGCCCACGAGGTCATGAACCTGGATGTGTGATACCATGGACGGAGAGAACCCCACGCATCCCAAGCTCGTCACCCAGACCGTCGAGAGGGTGATGTCCAGCTCGTACATCGACTACTCCATGAGCGTCATCGTCGGGCGCGCACTGCCCGACGTCAGGGACGGACTGAAGCCGGTCCACAGGAGGATCCTGTACGCCATGAACGACATGGGCCTGACCTACCGCTCCGCCCACAAGAAGTCGGCGAGGGTGGTGGGAGAAGTCCTGGGTAAGTACCACCCCCACGGAGACTCCGCGGCTTACGAGGCCATGGTCAGGATGGCCCAGCCCTTCTCGCTGAGGTACACCTTGGTGGACGGCCAGGGCAACTTTGGATCCATCGACGGCGACTCAGCCGCCGCCATGAGGTACACCGAGGCCCGTCTGACCCGCCTCTCCAGCGACCTGCTGGCCGACATCGACAAGGACACCGTTGACTTCGTCCCCAACTTCGACGAGTCCCTGAAGGAGCCGGCGGTGCTGCCCTCCAAGCTCCCCCAGCTGCTGGTCAACGGTTCCTCGGGCATCGCGGTGGGGATGGCCACCAACATGCCGCCCCACAACCTGTCGGAGATCGTGGACGCCATCCGCTACACCATCGACAACCCGGACGCGGACACCGCGGACCTCATGGGCTTCGTGAAGGGGCCCGACTTCCCCACCGGCGGCATCATCTACGGTCTGGGCGGGATCCGCTCCGCCTACGAGACCGGCCGCGGCAAGCTGAGGGTGAGGGCGAAGACCCACATCGAATCCAAGGCGAACGGGAAGGAGACGATAATCGTCGACGAGATCCCCTATCAGGTCAACAAGACCAAGCTCATCGAGCAGATCGCCGAGAAGGTCAAGGACAAGACCATCGAGGGCATCACCGACCTCCGGGACGAGTCCGACCGCGCGGGCATGCGCATAGTCATCGAGCTCCACAAGGACGCCATGTCCAACGTGGTGCTGGAGAACCTCTTCAAGCACACCTCCCTGGAGCAGACATTCGGCATAATCAACCTGGCACTGGTGGACGGGAGGCCCCAGGTCCTGAGCCTCAGGGGGCTCATCGACCAGTACATCCGCCACCGCAAGGACGTCGTCACCCGCCGCACCCGCTTCGACCTGGCGGCGGCGGAGAAGCGCCACCACATCCTGGAGGCGCTCATGGCGGCCTTCGACATGCTGGACGAGGTCATCGAGCTGATCCGCGGATCCGCGGACGCCGAGACCGCCAACACCGGCCTGCAGGAGCTGCTGGGCATCGACGAGGAGCAGGCCAAGGCCATCCTGGACATGAGGCTCCAGAAGCTGACCGGCCTGGAGATAACGGCTCTTCGCCAGGAGTACGACGAACTCATCCGCCTCATGGAGGACCTGAGGGACATCCTCGCCCACGAGGGCAGGGTGCTGTCCATCATCAAGGACGAGCTGGCGGAGATGAAGGAGGCCTACGGCGACGAGCGCCGCACCTTCATCGACCCCAACGCCATCGACACCGACGAGGAGGATCTCATCCCCATGGAGGATGTGGTCATCACCATCACCGAGGACAACTACATCAAGCGCATCCCGCTGCGGACCTACCGCCAGCAGGGACGCGGGGGAGTGGGCCTGACCGGCATGCAGACCAAGGAGGAGGACTCCGTCATCGACATGTTCGTCACCAGCACCCACGACTACCTGATGTTCATCACCAACACGGGACGTCTGCACTGGCTCAAGGGCTACAGGATCCCCGAGGGCAGCCGTCAGTCCAAGGGCAAGCCCATAGTAAACATGCTGTCGGACCTGCAGGAGGGCGAGAAGGTGGTCAGCGTGTTCTCCGCCCACGACTTCCCCGAGGACAGATACGTCCTGTTCTGCACCGCCGACGGCACAGTTAAGAGGACCAGCCTCTCCGCCTACGGCAACGTGAGGCAGCGCGGCATAAAGGCCATCAAGCTGGAGGAGGGCGACGAGATCGTCAGCACGCTGATCACCGACGGCGGCAGCCAGGTGATCATCGCCACCGCCGACGGCATGGCCGCCAGGTTCGACGAGGTCCAGGTCCGCGCCACCGGCAGGGACACCATGGGCGTCAAGGGCATAACCCTGTCCCAGGGCGACCGCGTGGTCTCCATGGAGGCGGTGAAGGAGGAGGACATGCTGCTGTCCGTCACCGAGAACGGGTACGGCAAGATCTCCATGGTGAGCGAGTACCGCCACACCAAGCGCGGTGCCAGAGGCGTCATAACCATCAAGACCACCGAGCGCAACGGCAAGGTGGTGTCGGTCCGCAGGGTGAGCCCGGAGGACGAGCTGATGGTCACCAGCCAGACCGGGAAGGTCCTCCGCATCAGGGTCTCGGACATCAGGGTCACCGGCCGCAACGCGGCGGGCGTCAGGATAATGAACCTCCACGGCGACGACAAGGTCATCGCCCTTCAGCCGGTGGCGAGGTCCGAGGAGGAAGAGGAGGACATAGCCGACTCCTTCTCGGTAGGGCCGGGAGATGCGGAGTGAGCTGGCACTCCTGATCTCCGCCTCGGCCGCGGCGGCCGCCTGCGCCGTCGCGGCATTCGCTCTCCGGAGCGAGGCGCTGCCCTGCGCCCTGGCGGGGGTCGCCGCGGCCCTGTTCGCGGCCAACGCCGCCGTCTGCCTCGTCAGGTACCGGAGGGTGCTCCGGACCGAGGGCAGGGAGACGGTGTCGGTGGTCATGATGAAGGACGGGGAGTTTAAGGGGGAGCCTCCGGTGAGAGGCAAGATGCCGCCTGGGACCATGTAGATAACTTTATAACCGGCATCTCTATTGGGGCATCTACGCCGCGGTAACTCAGTTGGGAGAGTGCATGACTGAAGATCATGAAGTCGCTGGTTCGAGCCCGGCTCGCGGCACCATACAACAACCTCTCCGATGCGCCGTTTTGAGTGATTGGCCCTCGGGAACGATGAGCGCGGTCTGCATGCCTGTGGATGTCCTTCTGATAAGCGTCGATTCCGACGACTACACCCTCGGCCAGATCATGCAGATGGTGGAGAAGTACCAGCAGGAGAACCCCGGCATGGACGTGTTCCTGGACGGGGACAGGCGGGCCATCATGGGCCGCCCGCGCCAGATGCAGAGGCTGGAGAGGTGATCCGGTGGGGCGCGGACGGGTGACCATCGGATTGTACAACTCATACGACGCCTCCAAGTTCAGGGAGCCCCACCGCCGCGCGATCGCGCGGGCAGGTGGTCTGGCGACGTCCTTCGATATGAATCTGGCACTCTTCGGATTCCCCTTCCCGGAGGACATATCCACCCCGGTGGAGCTGGCGTCATGGATCGCAGGGACCACCAGCATAGGGTCCCACGGAGACTACTTCGTCGACCTGGCGGAGATGGGCAGGTTCCACAGCTTCCCGTATCCGTCCAAGGGCTTCCCGCCGCAGTTGGGGGAGGCGGTGCTGACCACATCAAAGCCGGACGAGAAGCGCGCGGTCACCCCGCGCCAGGTGGCGGATATGGTCCTCGGCGGGCGCAGCGTCCTCCTGGTGTTCGGGCTGGGGCCCCACGGCGTCCCCAAGACGGCCGCATCCATCCCGAAGTACAATCTCGACATCACCGGCGGCAGGTATTCCCTGGAGACCTGCACGGCGGTGGGCGCCGTCTCCGGCGCCCTGCACGCGCTGCTGGATCAGTAGTTCTCGTACAGGATGTCCCCGGGTTCCAGGAGCACTCCCCTGCCCTTCTCCACCCTGCCGACGACCGCAGCGCCCTCGTATGACGATGCGATCTCCTCGGCCGCGTCGGCGGGCGCTATTATGTCGAACCCCATGCCCATGTTGAGGGTCTGGTAGATCTCCCTGTCGGAGATGCCGCCCAGCTCCTGGATTTTCGTGAAGACGGGCCCGGGCTTGACGGGGTCGTCTATGACGTATCTGAGGCCCTCCCTCATCCTGAGGATGTTCCTGAGGCCTCCGCCGGTGATGTCCACCAGCCCGTGGACCTCGTGCTTGGACAGGATGTCGAGGACGTCCCTCACGTAGATGCGTGTGGGGGTGAGCAGCTCCATGCCCACCGTATTCTGCAGCCCGGGGCAGGAGTCCTTCATGCCGTACCCGGCGGACTCGAACACCTTCCTGGCAAGGGTCAGGCCGTTGGAGTGTATCCCGGACGACGACAGGGTGACGATCAGATCCCCCTCCCTGCAGTCCTGTCCGGTGACCACCTTGTCCTTGTCCACGAACCCCAGGCAGGTTCCGGAGACGTCGACCCCGTTGACCATCTCCGGGAGAACGGCGATCTCTCCGCCGACGATCTCCATGTTGGACATCTCGGCTCCCTTCTCGAGACCGATGCCGATGTCGCGGGTCACCGCGTCGTCCGGACGGTCGATGGCGATGTAGTCCACGAAGGACATGGGCTCGGCGCCGACGCAGATGGTGTCGTTGACGTTCATGGCAATGCAGTCTATGCCGACCGTGTCCCAGATCCCGAGCTCCTCCGCCACCAGCAGCTTGGTGCCCACGCCGTCGGTGGCCATGGTGAGGTAGACGTCGCCGAAGTCGATGAGGCTGGCGAAGAGGTTCTTCATGCGGACCATGTTCCCGCGGCCCTCCCTGCGGTATCCGAGCTCCTTCACCAGCGAGGCTATGGCGCTGGATTTGCGGTCGATGTCCACTCCTGCCTTGGCGTATGTCCAACCCTCAGTCATCTGAGACCCCGGTCTGGGGAACCCGTGCGCCGTATTATAGGTTATGTAGGCGCGTGCGCGGAAGCTGTTAAATCCTCGCCGGCTGTAGGGTGGCCCATGCACGAGCGCTGGTTGGAGGAGAGGCACCACGAGCACTACTACAAGCTGGCCAAGAAGCTGGACTACCGCTCCAGGGCATCCTTCAAGCTCATGCAGATAGACGACCGCTTCAACATCCTCAGGGAGGGGGACAGGGTCGTGGACCTGGGCGCCGCCCCCGGCGGATGGCTCCAGGTGGCGAAGGAGAGGGTCGGCGAGGAGGGCGTCGTCGTCGGCGTGGACCTGCGGCCGATACGCCCTCTAGAAGGTGTGCAGACCATCGTCGGGGACATCACCGAGGATTCCACCATGCGCCGCCTGCTGGAGATCTTCGAGGGGCAGGCGGACGTGATCCTGTCGGACATGGCGCCCAACATAGCGGGCCACTACTCCACCGACCATGCCCGCTCGGTGAACCTCTGCGAGTACGCCGTGGGCGTGGCGGACCGCATCCTGAAGAAGGAGGGGCGGATGGTGATGAAGGTGTTCTACGGTGACATGTTCAACGATCTGAAGCGCCAGCTGGAGGCCAGGTTCAGGTCGGTGAAGGTCCACTCGCCCGACGCTTCGAGGCCCACATCCTCCGAGATGTACGTGATCTGCAAGGGCTACTTCGCCCGCACCCGCGTGAAGGTCGCCGAGGATGAGGTCAGGGAGGAGAGGAAGCCCCGCTTCACCGTCAAGGGGAACCTGTCATGACGCCGTCCAAGATCGTATGCATAGGGTGGAACTACCGCCCCCACATCAGGGAGACGGACGCCGAGCTCCCGAAGGTGCCGGTCGTGTTCCTGAAGCCGCCGTCCTGCATCATCGGAGACGACGATCCCATCGTCATCCCGGAAGGGGTGACCAATGTGCAGCACGAGGTCGAGTTGGCTATGATCGTCGGCCGCCGCTGCTCCCATGTCTCCGAGGAGGAGGCGATGTCGTTCATCTCGCATGTGGCGGTGTTCAACGACGTCACCGCCCGCGACATGCAGTCGGATGCCCGCCGCACCGGGAACCCGTGGTCCGTCGCCAAGGGGATGGACACATTCGGCCCCATGTCGGAGCCGGTTCCGCCGGAGGGGCTGGACCTTTCGTCCCTGAGGCTGGAGCTGTCGGTGAACGGGGAGGTCAGGCAGCGCGGGTGCACCGCCGACATGATCTTCGAACCGTCGTTCATCGTGTCGTATATCTCCAAGTATATGACGCTTGAACCGGGGGACGTCATCGCCACAGGCACCCCGGAAGGGGTCTCGGAGATCCGCAGGGGCGATGCGGTCGAGGCCCGCATCGAGGGCGTCGGCCGCCTGCGCAATCCCGTCGTCTAATCCCAGAACCTCTTGTTCCTGGCGAAGAGCACCTCTGCCGACAGGATGTCCCTGAGGAACTCGTCCTCGTCCGTGTGCATGCTCCTGAGGATCCTTGATGCGGAGTCCGGTCCGACGCCGCGGCCGGCCAGGGTCATGGCGGCCTTCCTCCCGTCCTCGTTCACCAGGTTGGCGATCCTGCGGACCCGGGCCATATCCTTCCTCTCCTCGGCGGAGAGGGCGCTCCTGTCCGCCGCGAACAGCTTGATCTTGTCGCGGTCGTACTCCTTCAGCGCGGCGATCATGTTGCCTCCGCACCTGGGGCAGATGAACCTTCTGGGGGCGTCGCCCACCCTGAACCTCCACTGCGCGGCGCAGTTCAGGCAGGATGCGTACAGCACCTCGTTCTCCAGCCTCCGCTTGAGGGCCATCAGGATGGAGTGGTCCGCTCTCAGAGGCTGCATCAGCTCCTTGGACCTGGTGATCCCCTCCATGCCCATGGGGGACACGGTGGACACCGCCACCCCGATCTCCCCGTTGCGCATCATGGACACCGCCTTCTCGGTGTTCTCGATGTCCAGGTCCTCCCACAGCACCTTGTTCACGGCTTCTCTGTACGCGGGTGTGTCCTTGTGTAGGTCGAAGAGCCTGCCAAAGTTCATGAAGCGGTGGTCCGCGTCCTTCTCCACGATGCCGAACTTCTTGGCGACGTAGGCGAACCTCCATTTCAGGAAGGAGGAGTTCAGCACGGTCATCCTGGCCAGCGCCTCCACCGTCCCCGGCTCTATCCTCCTGAAGGTGTCCATGACGGTATCCGGCGGTATGTTCCTCGGCAGCTCCAGGATTATGCGGTACTGGTCGGTGGTCACGCCCACGCTCTCTCCTATCCTGGCCGCCAGCAGGGCCACGAATATCTTGCTGATGGTCTCGTTGACCTTGGTGCCGAAGCAGGAGTTGATGATCACCAGGCGGTCGCCGAACTCTATGGTGACCAGCTTGTCTGAGGGGACCTTCCACTTCTCCCTCTGCTCGTCTATGTACCTGCGCACCTCCGCCGCGGCGTTGCCGTTGCATCTGTATGCGGAAAGGTCGCCGGTGCGGCGCATCCGGCCCACCTCCATGGCCACTTCGAATGGCACGGGGATGTCGGATCCGGACCAGGACGGCACCGACCCGATGTCACGGGCCTCCTCCACCAGGATCTCGTCCTCTCTCATCTCCACCACCCTCCAGGTCCTGCCTTTGGCGATGAACATGGCGTTCTGGCCCTCGAAGGTGGCGACGAAGCTCTCGTCCAGGGTCCCGATGACCGCTCTGGTGGCGATGTCACGGATGAAGTACGACCTCTCGTCGGGGATCATGGAGATGTTGCTGTAGAAGTAATCCATCCCCTTCCTGGACCGGCGGAAGCCGTTCTCGTCCTCGAAGAGCATCCTGATCCCCTTCAGCTGGTCGAGGACGCTGTCCATGTCCTCTCTCTTCAGGTCGCGGAAGGGATGCGTCCTGCGGAACACGGCGTAGGCGGAGTCCCGGTCCATCCTGCCGGACATGGTCATGGCAACCAGCTGGTTCGCCACAACCGTCAGCGGGCAGGGCCTGCCGGAGCTGTCCTCCACCTCCCTGTCCTCGCATCTGCGGGCGACGGCCATGGCCTCCATCAGCTCGTCCGGGGCGGTGGCGATGACCTTGGCGGCTATCCTTCCGCCTATGCGGTGGCCGGCTCTGCCGGCCCTCTGGACCATGCGGGCAACCCTGCGGGGGGAGTTGTACTGGATCACCAGGTCGGTGGTCCCCACGTCGATGCCCAGCTCCAGGGATGAGGTGCAGATCAGCGCCTTCAGCCTGCCGCTCTTGAAGCGGTCCTCCATCTCGGTCCTCACCTCCTTGGAGAGGGAGCCGTGGTGCACGTCGATGGGGAACTCCGGGTCCCAGTGGCGGAACCTGGCCGCCAGCCACTCCGCCGTCTCCCTGGTGTTGACGAAGAAGAGGGTGGACCTGCCCTCCTCGATGAGCTGCCTGGCCCTGACCATGACGGAGATTATGTCCGGGTCTCCCTGCAGCCTGTCCAGGAGGACGGGGTCGTCGCAGGGGTCCGGGCGCTCGACGGATATGTCCATGTCGCGGTGGGTGTCGTGCCTGCAGAGCGTCACCTTCCGCTTCACGCCGGCAAGGAACCTGGCCACCTCCTCCCCGTTGCCCACGGTGGCCGACAGGCCGATGCGCTGGAACTCACCGGCAAGCATCACCAGCCTCTCAAGGGCCACGGACAGCTGGGCGCCGCGCTCGGTGTCCGCCAGCTCGTGGATCTCGTCCACCACCACCCAGCGGATGTTCTTCATGTGCTGGGCCAGACGCTTCCCGGTGAACATGACCTGCAGGGTCTCCGGCGTGGTGATCAGCACGTCCGGCGGGTGTAGGGACTGGCGGTTCCTGTCGGAGGCGGACGTGTCCCCGTGGCGGACGTCCACCGATATGCCGAGGTCCCCGCCGATGTCCTCGAGCCTGCGGAACATGTCCCTGTTGAGGGCCCTGAGGGGGGTGATGTACAGGCATCTGATCCCCGGATGCTTCCCCTCCTCCCGCATGGCGTCGAGGATGGGGAGCATGGCGGCCTCCGTCTTCCCGATGCCGGTGGGGGCCAGCAGGAGCACGTTGTCCCCTCTGGCGATCCTGGGCCCCGCATCGCGCTGCGGAGCCGTCGGCTCGGTGAGCCCCCTGGCGCCCAGCACCTCGCGGAGCTCGGGTGACAGGTAGTCGAAGGTCATGTGTAAGAATGATGCCGGGCCCGGAGGCCCGGCGGTTGGGGTTTTATCACTTTCTCTTCTTGGCCTTCTTCATCGCGCGCATCTGCTCTTTGACCTTGTCGCGGATGATGATGGCCTGCTTCTCGCCGTCGGTGATCTCGGCGGGGTCGAACTTCAGGACGACCCATCCGTCCTCCTCGAGGATCGGGCGCACCGCCGACTCGTCCTCCTCGACGTAGACGGCGACCTTGCCCTTCACGAAGGCGACGGGGATCTGGTACTCTCCGTAGTACCTCCTGCACCTGAGCTTCTTGTTCCAGGCGGCCCTCCTGACCACTCCCTCGGGGGTGAGCTCGTAGTTGAAGTCGTCTCCGTAGTCCTCCTCATCGGCGTCGTCGGCCTCGGCGGGAGCGGGCTCCTCGACGGGGGCCGGTGCGGGCTCTGGCTTGACCTCGGGGACAGGCTCCGGCTTCACCTCGGGTTTGGGCTCCGGCTTGGGTCCGGTGACCTCCAGGAGGATCTCGGAGATGTCCACGACCTGCACCTTGGAGCCGATCTTCTTGGCGCCGGCCTTCAGGTTGAGGACGCAGAAGGGGCAGGCGGTGGCGATGACCTCGGCGCCGACGGCCTCGGCGTCGCGGATCCTCTCGGCGGCGATGTTGACGGCGAAGTCGTTGAAGGCGGACTTGTATCCTCCTCCGGCACCGCAGCAGCGGGAGTTCTCCCTGTTCTTCTCCATCTCCACGAACTCCAGGCCCTTGATCTTCTTCAGGATGTTCCTGGGCTCCTCGTAGACCTTGGAGTGCCTGCCCAGGTGGCAGGGGTCGTGGTAGGTGACCTTGTGGTTGTACTCGTTGTTGAGGGGGAGCTTCCTCTCCTTGATAAGGCGGTCCACGTACTGGGTGAAGTGGTAGACGTTCTGGCCGGTCTTGGAGTAGTAGTCGCCGAAGTTGGACGAAACGGTCTTGAAGCATCCTGCGCAGGTCATGACCATGTCCTTGGCGCCGATGGCGTCGGCCTTGGTGACGGTGGTGATGGCCAGGTTCATGGTGTGGCTGGTGATG
Source organism: Candidatus Methanomethylophilaceae archaeon (assembly GCA_944321505.1). Classification (GTDB taxonomy): domain Archaea; phylum Thermoplasmatota; class Thermoplasmata; order Methanomassiliicoccales; family Methanomethylophilaceae; genus SIG5. Next base: position 33,362 of record CALULN010000023.1, read on the forward strand.
CCGGTCCTGAGCATGGGGGAGGAGCAGCAGACCTCGTCCTCGCCGAGGCAGTTGACCTTGACGCCGGCGCGGGCCAGCACCTTGACTCCCGCGGTGGGGATGTGCTGCATCCTGTAGGAGCCGGTGCATCCCGCGAACATGATCGCGTCGGGGACAGGGGCCCTCTCGACGTCCTCGGGCCACCAGGCGTCCCTCTTGGAGCGGGGCTCCCCGAAGGAGTTGCCGGTCCTGGCGATCTTGTCGGATATGCCCTTGTGGACGGGCATCGGGGCGACGCCCTGCTGCACCAGCCATGCCCTGACGGTCTCCCAGAGCTTGACCAGCTCGATGTTGGCGTGGCAGACGGCCTCGCAGTTCCCGCATCCAGTGCACTTGAACATCGCGTCCACGAAGTCGGGGGAGATCTCCACCTTCCTGCCCAGCAGCTTGTCGGTGGCGCCGAAGCCCCTCTTGTCCAGCTGGTTGAGGTAGTAGATCTTCCCTCTGGCGGTGACCGACTCCCAGGGGGTCTGTCTGTGTGTCTCGCAGACATCTATGCAGTATCCGCACATCTGACATTGGGCGAGCTCGCGGGTGATCCTCGGGAGCTTGATGAGCTTGGGCTTCTCAGGCAGGTTGATCGTGGCCATGTCTTCATCCTCAATATGGTCGCATCCGCCCTGTCTAGCGATAGGCGGAGCTGTGGATTGTTGCGGAAAACTCCGTCGGGGTATTTGTAGGTATTGGGGCCGTTCGCTAGAGCCACACATCCGGAAACGCCTTCGATTACGAAATTCGTAGAATATACGATAGCCAGACATCGTACGGAATGTATGCCAGATGATGGATTGGTTGGCACAGCGGCAAAAACGGTATATCCGCGGCCTCAGATTCCGTCCCATGAGCCCGGGAATGGCGTATTTCGACAACGCCGCCACCACCATGACCCTTCCGGAGGTGGCGGAGGAGATGCGCCCGTACTTCACGGAGATGTACGGGAACCCTAGCAGCCTCCACGAGATGGGTGCCGAGGCGGCCGCGGCGGTCAGGACCGCCCGCAAGAGGATGGCGGACGCCTTCGGATGCTACCCGTCCGAGGTATATTTCACCGCCGGAGGCACCGAGGCGGACAACATGGCCATCCTGGGCACGCTGCCGGACGGCGGCGGACGCATCGTCACCAGCGCCATCGAGCACTCCGCCGTGCTGGAGACCTGCGGCGAGGTGAGGCGGAGAGGCGGCTCGTCGACCGTCATCCCCGTCGACGGGGAGGGGTTCATCGACCTGTCCGCTCTGGATTCGGCGATGGGGGACGACGTGTACCTGGTCTCCGTCATGGCGGCCAACAACGTCATCGGCACCATCGAGGACATCCGGGAGTGCGCCAGGATAGCCCACGAGCACGGCGCCCTGTTCCATACGGACGCGGTGCAGGGGTTCACCAAGATGGACATCGACGTCCGCAGGGACGGCATCGACATGCTCTCCGTCTCCGGCCACAAGATCCACGGCCCCAAGGGCATCGGGGCCCTCTACGTCAGGACGGGGACCCCCATCCGCCCCATAGTCTTCGGAGGCGGGCAGGAGGGCGGCCTGAGGTCATCGACAGAGAACGTCCCGGGCATAGTGGGGATAGGGAAGGCGGCGGAGATCGCCATGTCCAACATGGGCAGGGACATGCGCAGGATGACCGAGGTCCGCGACCGCATAATCGACTCCGTCCTGGACCTGCCGGGCGCCGGGCTCAACGGCCCCGGGAGCCACAGGCTCTGCAACAACGCCCACTTCCGCTTCGACGGCGTCAGGGGCAACAGCCTCGTCCTCGCGCTGAGCAGGAAGGGCGTGGCCGCCAGCACGGCATCGGCCTGCTCCGCCGGCGACACCGAGCCCTCCCACGTGCTCTCTGCGATAGGGCTCTCCCCTGCGGAGTCCCTCTCCGCCCTGAGGGTCACCATATCCCACATGACGACGGACAGGGAGGTGGACCTCCTGCTGGACGCCCTTCCGGGCGCCCTGCGGGAGTCCAGGGTCTAATACTCGGGGTCGAACCTCCTCAGCCTCAGCGCGTTGGTCACCACCGACAGCGAGGACAGGGACATGGCCGCCGCCGCGATCATGGGCATGTGGTCGAACTCGGCCATCCCCAGCAGGTACGGCAGTCCCGCCGCTATCGGGATGCAGACTGCGTTGTAGCAGAACGCCAGGAACAGGTTCTCCTTGATGTTCCTCAGCGTCCGGCGGCCGTAGTCCACCGTGCGGGGCAGGTTGTACAGGTCGTCGTTCAGCAGCACCACGTCCGCGGAGCCCAGGGCGATGTTGGTCCCGGACCCCATGGCCACGCCCACGTCCGCTTGGGCCAGTGCGGGGGAGTCGTTGATTCCGTCCCCCACCATCATGACGGTGCGGCCGGCGACCTGGAGGTCCTTCACCCTCTCGGTCTTGTCCCCCGGGAGGGCGCCTGCGTGCACCTCCCTTATGCCGCACTCGTCGGCGACCCTGCGGACGGAGGACTCCCCGTCTCCGGAGACGACGACCGTCGCCACGCCCCTCTCCTGCAGCAGGGACACGGTCTCCGTGGCTCCCTCCCTGAGGCTGTCGGACAGCGATACGATCGCTTTCTGCTCGCCGTCGACGGATACGACCACATGGGTGGTCCCGTCGTCGGCGGAGTGCTCTGAGCCGAACAGGCCGGCGGACCCCGCGGTCATGCGCCTCCCGCCGGATGTGAAGGATATCCCCTTGCCCACGGTGTACTCGAATCCGGAGACCTCTGCGGGCTCGATGCCGCGCTCTCTGCAGTACTCCACTATGGCCTTCCCCACCGGGTGCTCGGACATGGATTCGGCGGCCATTACCGCCGGGAGGACATCCCCGTCGCCTTCGAACCCCGTGACCCTGGGCCTGCCGAGGGTGAGGGTGCCCGTCTTGTCCAGTATGATGGAGTCCACCCTGCCGCTGCGCTCCAGCGACGCGGCGTCCCGGAACAGGATGCCGTGCTCCGCCGCCTTCCCAGACCCGACGGTTATGGCGAGAGGGGTCGCCAGCCCCAGGGCGCAGGGGCATGATATGACCAGCACCGAGATCATCACGTTCAGCGAGAACCCGGCGTCCCTGCCGGACAGGAACCATCCTATGGCCGCCAGCACGGCGATGGCGATCACTGTGGGCACGAACACCGCGGCGACCCTGTCCGCCATCCGGGCCACCGGGGCCTTGGTGGCCTTGGCCTCCTCCAGCATGGCGGCTATCTCCGACACGAAGGTGTCCCCTCCGGTCTTCTCCACCGTGAAGCGGAACGCTCCGTCAACGTTCATGGTGCCGGTGAACACCTCCGCGCCCTCCTCTTTGAGGACGGGCATGGGCTCCCCGGTGAGCATGGACTCGTCCACCGACGTCCTGCCTTCGGCAACCCTCCCGTCGGCGGGGATGCGCTCCCCCGGACGGACGGCGACCAGGTCCCCGACTGCGAGTTCACTGACCGGTATACGGACCTCGGCGCCGTCCCTGACCACAGATGTCTCCTCGGGGATCAGGGTCAGCAGCCTGCTGACGGCGTCGTCCGCTCTGATCCTCGACCTGAACTCCAGCCATTTGCCGACGGATATCAGCGTGATGATCATGGCGGCGGAGTCGAAGCATATGCCTGAGACCGAATCCGCCCCCAGGTATGACGCCGCGGTCAGGTACGTGCTGTACAGGAACGCCGTGCCGGACCCCAGGGACACCAGTGTGTCCATGGTTGGGCTGCGGTGCAGCAGGGCGGGTATGCCCTTGACGAAGAACTTCCTGCCGAGGACCACCACCGGCAGCGCCAGCAGCAGCTGCACGGTGCCATAGAGGGCGGGGTCGCTTTGGAGCGGCACCCGCAGGCCGAACATGGGGCCCATGGCGTAGATCGTGAGTATGACGGTGAGAACCGCGGACACGCCGATGGCGCGGATGTCCCATCCGCCACCGTCGTCCGCCTTCTCCGCCACGGGGTACCCGGCCCTGGACAACTCCCTTTTGATCGCGTCCTCGTCTATCCTGTCGGGGTCGTACGTCACCGAAACCATGTTGCTGGAGAAGACCGCATCCACGTCCGTGATGCCGTCCGCGGATTTCAGCGCCTTCTCGATCCTGGCGGAGCATGCCGCGCAGGACATCCCGGTGACCTTGAACGTCTTCCTCTCTTCGGTCATCCCAGCAGCCCGTGCTTCACCTTCGCCTTGAATCCGGCGTCGATGACCGCCCTCACCAGGACATCGTCGGCTATCTTCCTGTCCGCGGTGACCACGGCGGTGCCCTTCTTGGGGTCCGCCACGGCGGAGGTGACGCCCTCGATCTCCGAGAGGGCCTTCTCCACCTTGGCTTTGCACATGTCGCACTTCATGCCTTCGACGGCCAGCTTGATCTTCTCCATAACGGCGTTACATGAGTGTGGGTATTTAAGTTTAGGGAAGTCTAAACATGGCTTCAGGCGGCTGTGCATCAGGTTTTAACATCATTCCGCGATACGGATAACCATGTCGAGATGGGATGCCGCAGCCCTGGCTTTGGCCGTGCTGCTGATGGTTTCGATGCTCCCCTTCGTGCCCGCCGCCGACGCGGATGCGGCGGAGGCGGCCGACGGGGTGCTGTTCTACGAGGTCTCGCCGTTCGGCGATACCGAGGGGTTCGCGTTGAAGAACTACGGCGGTTCCGCAGTGGACCTGTCCGGGTACGAGGTGAGGAAGGCTCCGGATGCCACAGCGTCGCAGACCTTCGAGGTCACATCGTCCCTGGTGCTGGATCCAGGGGATGTGGCGGTGTTCTCCGGCAGCCCGGATGACGGATACTGGTTCTGCGAGTCCGAAGAAGGGAGAGACGTCTACACCATGTTCGCTGTCGGCAGCCGCACACTGAGCATCAACAACGATTCGGGCACGCTGTACCTGTACACCCCCTCGGGGGCGCTGGCGGATGCCGTCGCCTACAGGTCGTCGCTCACCGGTGCCGACAAGGCGAACCCTCAGGCGGGATGGTCCGGCCAGTCGGCGTACCTCGGGCACAAGGAGGACTCCATCCGCAGGGTGGAGGCCACGGACACCGACACCGCGGCCGACTGGACCCCCGCCGGCGACGGCCTGCTGTCGGAATCATACGGCTCCGTGCCCACCGCATCGTGCACGGTGACCCCGTTCTCCTTCCCGGAGTCCAGCGGCAAGCCCGTCTACGATGCGCTTGCCGGTGCGGGTGAGTACGTGCACATCTCCATCTACATGCTCACCAGCAGGAACATCATCTCCATACTGTGCGGCCTCGAGGCTCAGGGGGTGGAGGTCATACTGATCCTGGAGCAGAAGCCCTTTGGGTACGAGCATCCCGTGGAGGACCTTGCTGCCCTCGCGGAAGCGGGCGCAGAGATACGGATGATCGGCGCCGGCACCGACGACCGCTACGACTACGTCCACAACAAGTACATGGTCGTGGACGGGGACACCGTGGTCATAACCTCCGAGAACTGGACCTCCGGCAACATGGAGTGCTCCGGCGATCCCGGCAAGGGCAACCGCGGATGGGGGGCGCTCATCGAGGGTGCGGAATTCGCTCAGAGGATGGAATCCATCTTCCAGAACGACCTGGGCTACTCCGCGGACTTGTCATCCTTCTCGGACGAGTATCCCGACGCCGTTCCGTCGGAGGATCTGCCGTCATACGCCGACGCAGCATCCTACGGAGAATCCATAGATTACGAGAGCCCGACATTCACCGCAGACGTCAGCATCTACATGTCCCCGGACAACACCTACAAGGCCCTCACGTCCCTGATAGACGGTGCCGAGGAGAGGGTGTACTCCCAGCAGATGGATGTGGGTGCCGCCTGGGAGTCGTTGTCCGTGGAGTCGCCGGTGACCGCCATGGCCGATGCGGCATACCGCGGAGTGGACGCCAGGCTGCTGCTGGCGGCATCCGATGCCAAGGGCTTCATCGACGAGCTCAACAGCCAGTCCAACATCAGGGCCTCCTACCAGGGGTCCTCCGGGTTCGCCACAATGCACAACAAGGGCGTGGTGGTCGACGATGCCGTCTGGGTATCATCCGTCAACTGGACGTCCAACTCCTTCTACAACAACAGGGAATGCGGACTGGTGATACGCTCAGCGGAGGTCGCCGACTGGTACGCAGACCTGTTCTTGGAGGACTGGGACGCCAACTATGATTTGAAGGACAACCTGACCCTGGTTCCCGAGGGAGGAGTGCCCGCCGACGGCGAGCAGATGACGGTCACCGCCAAGGGGGCCGTCGGTCCGTGCCAATGGACCATCTCCAGGGACTCCGGGGACAGCACCGCCTCCACCGAAGGGTCCGCCCTGACCATAGAGAACTACGAGGACCTGAACTACATCCGCGTGGTGGACAGTCAGGGCAACGAGGGCAGGTTCGTGCTGACATATGCGCCGGCACCAGGGACAGTTCCAGAGGGTCCCGACACAGCCCCAGACGACCCTGATACAACCCCAGATGACCCGGGCACGGTGCCCGACGATCCTGGTGCAGCATCCGACCCAGATTCAGCGGAGGCAGATCCCTCCTCGCCTCTGGACGACCTGCCGAAGGAGTCCCTGCCCATCATAGCCGCGGTTATCCTGGCGATACTGGGCCTCATCGTGAAGGTCATCCGGAGGTGACGGTCTCCGGCTCGGTGGCCCTGGAGAACAGGTACACGCCTGCCAGGACCACCGCGCTCCCGGCGACCACCAATGCGGCGGGCGCCTCGCCCAGCACGGCCAGAGCCAGCACAGAGCCGAACACCGGCTCCAGCAGGTTCACCACAGCGACGAAGGACGCCTTCTCGTACTTCAGCCCCCAGCTGTAGACCGAGTGGCCCAGGAGGGTGCAGAACACCGCCATGCCCAGGGCGCACCATAGGTCGTTGGCCGTGGGCGCCAGGTCCGTGCCCATGGCCAGGGACAGGACCAGCGCGGTGGCGGCGGCGGACACGTAGACGATGAAGGTGTACGTCACCGCCGACAGGGACGACCTCTCCCTCCTGCCGATCACCGCGTAGAACGCGAAAAGCACGGCGCCGATCAGAGCCAGGGCGTCGCCGTACAGCATGCCGCCGGCGATGTCGGAGACGCCGATGACCACGCTCCCTGCGAAGGTGATGGCCATGGCCGCCCATCCTCCCTTCGATATACGCTCGCCGTAGCGGAGCATGATGAATGCCACGAAGAAGACCGACGTGTCTATGAACACCAGGCTGGAGGCCACGGTGGTGTACCTCAGGGACTCGTAGAACACGTAGAAATGCAGAGCCAGGAGGATGCCGCTGAGGATGCACATCGTCATGTCCCTGCGGGGGACCGACAGCAGCTCCCCCCTGTATCTGAGGGCCACGACGGGGGACATCAGTAGCACCGTCAGCAGTAGGCGGTAGAACACGATCCCCATGGAATCCATGTCCGCCAGCCTGCCCAGCACCGCCGATACGGACACGGAGGCGCTGGCCAGGACGATGATTGCCCTCCTGGTGTGGGTGTCCATGGGAGGGCGTCATGATTCCGGATATATACGCATTCGCCATCCTCCGGGCATGCGGTACCTCGCCGTGGCATTCGATTTCGACTACACCCTCGGGGACTCCACCGAGGGGATTATGATCTGCACCGGGCACGCGCTGGCGTCCATGGGGCTCCCGGCACCGGACGAGGAGGCGGTCAGGCGCTCCATCGGCTACCCCCTGCGGGACGCGTACCGCATCATCACCGGCGATGACGACGCATCCGCAGCCGGGAGGTTCGCAGACGCATTTGTGCGCAAGGCCGACGAGGCCATGGCGGAGACGGCGGTGCTGTACCCGCAGACGCTGCCGCTGCTGGGGATGCTGAGGGATGCGGGGATCCGCACGGCGGTGGTCACCACCAAGTACCGCAGGCGGATCGAGGGCATCCTGGACCTCCGCGGAGGGCGCGATCTGGTGGATGCGATCGTCGGTTCGGACGACGTCCCGAACCCAAAGCCCGCCCCCGACGGCCTTCTCCTGGCGGCGTCGATGCTGGGGGTGTCCCCGAAGGACATGCTGTACGTGGGCGACACGGTGGTGGACGCGGCCGCCGCTGAGGCGGCGGGGACGGACTTCGCCGCCGTCCTCACGGGATTCGGCGCAGAGGGGCGGTTCGATTCCTGCCGCACCGTGGCGGTCCTGGAGGATCTATCGGGCGTCCCCCGGGTCGTCGGGCTCCGATAGGCCATTATGGGGCATGCCCATTACCGTCCATGGCTCTGATGGTGGACGCACCGAGATGCTCCATGTGCGGGAGATGCGCGGCGACCTGCCCGGTGGGCGCGATAGACATGTCCGAGGGCCTCCCTGTTTCGAAGGATGGGTGCATAGGATGCGGCGAGTGCGTGGCGGTCTGCCCCACGGCGGCGGTCAGCTGCTCCCTGTCCCCGCTCCCCGATTGCGAGGAGATTAGGTTCCCGATGCCGGACCCGGCACGGGTCAGGGAGTACATGCGCCGCCGCAGGTCGGTCCGCAGGTACCTCTCGGAACCGCCCGATAGGGATGAAGTGCGCGAGCTGCTGGCTCTGGCAGGCTCCGCCCAGACGGCAATGAACGTGAGGAAAGTGTCCTTCGCTGTCCTGGACGATCCCGCCGAGGTGCGCAGGCTGGCGGACATGTGCGCGGACTGGCTCGAAGGGAGCGACGACCCCGTTATCCGCAGCAGGTACCGGCGCACTGTGGAGGGCTACCGCGCCGGGAGGGACACCATCATCAGAGGTGCCCCCGCAGTGGTGCTGGCACTCTCGGAGGAAGGATACGCCAAGGGCAGGGAGACCTCAGTGATCTATCTGACGTGGGCGGAGATCTACGCCCCTTCGCTGGGGCTGGGCACCTGCTGGGCGGGTATCCTGGAGAACATGCTGCTGGCGGACCTGCCCGAGGTCAACGCATTCCTGAACGTCCCCGAAGGCAGGAAGGTCACTGGCGCGCTGATGCTGGGGTACCCGGACGTGGAGTTCAGGAGGATACCGTACAGGGAGGCTCCGGAGGTCAGGTTCGTCCGTCAACGTCTCCGATGATGCGATCCGGTTCTTTTCTCAGGCACAGGCAGGCTGAGGCGAGCGGGGGAAGCGCCGAGGGTCGGAGTCTGCCCCCGGACTTCTGGATCCTCAGGGCATCATGTCGCCGCGATCAGCATCAGACGATAGTTTTATCCCCGAATCACAGGTAATGCGAGAATGCCGATAGGCGGGAAGTCCGAATCTGTCGCGACATCTCACACTCTCGGCAGATTCGGAACCGTCCCGGCAGGAGGTGATAGGATCCTCGTGATCAGCATCGATTGCCGCCACGGCTTTCGTATGACGATCATGACCGATGAGGTCACGATCGTCATCGACGTTCCGTAAGGAACGCTGAGGTCTGATCCGCCTTAAGGATCCGGTCCCGCAAGGGGCCGTTATCTCCTCCTTGTCTATGGGATGCGTCAGGCTCTTATTTATCGTTTCGGCGGTGGGAGATACGGCGTTTCCGACTGTGCCGTCTCTTATGTGTCCCAGATCCCGTAGGGTGTATCGCCGTCAGTGATACGTCGGTAGTGATGGCTATCGTTGGAACCACCGCAGTGGTTCGCTCAAGGTTCTGCTGCCTAGGGGATTATTCCGTAGCATGTCACCTCCGACACCTCAGTCGGACTCTTCATTCTCTCCCCTCTGGCTCTGAGGAAAGGCGTGCTTAGGGTGCGGAAACGCTCGGTATTACGCCCGGTTCTTCGGTTATGCAGTTCGAGAGCACAGGCAGCTTCCTGCATACTGTTCTGTCCGGATGTGAGAGCCTTCAGAGCTCTCCCTGCTCTTTCCTCAGACGCTCGCGCTCTTCGGGGCTCATCTCGGCCACTTCGTCCGCGTAGCGTCCGATTATGCCACTGAAGCGCCTGCTGCGCGGATCCGCGGTATCCCAGTCAAGAATGCCTTCCTCGGCCATCTTGTCGAACACTTCGTCTGCCTGATCGTGGTTGATGCCGTAGTCGAACATATCGGTATAGCCGTACTCTTCCGGATCTTCCGATTTGGATTTAGCGTACAGAGCGATCCTGCGGGCCCATTCGTCCGTCGTCCTCTGGCCCTCGTGAAGTGCGTCGTCTTCTTCGGTTTCCACTATGTACGGGGGCACGCGGTCTATCGGATGCTCGTAGGTCAGCATCTGAAACGCATACAGGAAATCCCTGTGCGCTGTGCGCTCTTTCACCAGCTCGATGATCAGTTCCTCCTTAGTCAGTTTCTCCAGCTCCTCCCATTCGCTCGCCATCTCATTGTCTCCTTCTTCAGTCATTGATTCAGAAATGTGGTGATTTTTAATTTTTCACCAGTTTCGGGCGGTGCTGCGACACAGAAATCGGACCTGTGGTGCAGACATTCTTTCTTTGCATGCGGTGTCTGATTCGATCTGCCGGCATCCGATTATATCGTGCGTATGCCGAGGTCTGCTGCATCTCTTTCCGGATGGCAATGGTCCACCAGTGCGTCGAGTGTTCGCGTATGCTGTCTGTGTCATCAGTCAGACTCAAACGCGGTACTCCAATAGAATATCTGAATCGGTGCCGATTGTTCCTGTTCCGGCAAATCGGTTCGGGTCTTGTTCCCAAGGGCCCTTATCATGATCCCCGTTGCTCCGTGATCGGGTCTGTGTTCGGGCCTCCTGTGAGCTCCTCTCCAAGATGCGCGCCTTCCAGAATCCTCAGGTGCCATCCGTACAGCGCTGCTGCGGAACATCCACAGAAGGTCGGCAACGCATCGGAAGGCACCGGGGCGGTCCAGCAGGCCGTCCGATGTCGACTGTGTGATCCTCCATGTAGCCGCATCATCGCATCGTGCGATGTGTTTTATACTCCGAGGCGGGTTGGAAAGCCGACCAATGCCGGGACGAAGGCCGGTTCTCCGTAAGGTGCCGACCTCCGGCAGTCCGGGCCAATGCCGGGACGAAGGCTGGTTCTCCGTAAGGTGCCGACCTCCGGCAGCCCGTCACAATTATCCATTCGGCTTCGCAGTCCGTTGGTGCCCCCTCCTCCATGGGGGCGCATTGGGTGCGTTCGGAATCCGAGGAGAACGCTTGAAAGCGCATCCCCTGAGCCATTCCGTGCATAGCCAGACATCATGAGTAGTGGGCCTGGCCGGATTTGAACCGACGGCCATCTGGTTATGAGCCAGACGCTCCACCAGACTAAGCTACAGGCCCGTTTTGCACTTTCAAGCAGAACAGGTATGGCGCCGTCACACGGGCTCGAACCGTGGACCTTGGGATTAACAGTCCCACGCTCTACCAACTGAGCTACGACGGCTTGAAGAGTGCAAAGTAGGGGATGTATTAAAGAGTTGCGGACAGGCGATCCTCAAGCCTCTCGATGTCCCCTTTCAGCTTCGCCAGGTACTCCCGCATGGCGTCCATGTACTCGTCGTAGATGTCCGTGGCCACCGCGCCGTCGGGGGTGGGGAGGATCGCGCCGTCCTTCTCCAGGAGCCTCAGGGAGTAGCGGATCTTGTGCTTGGGGACGCCGAGGGTCTCGGAGAGGCGGATGATCCCGGTGGCGCCGTTGGTCTTCAGCGTGTACAGGAGCTCCAGATGGCGGGCCAGCAGTTCGAGGTCCTCGTCGAGCTTGTCCGTGATGCTGTCCCTGACATCCGCCATGCTACATCCAACTCCTGGAAGGTATTTCAAACATCACACGCGGAGGCGTCCCGATCGGATTTGGAAAGCTACCGCTGGAACACAGAATAGGGAAAAGGTTCGGACGGGTGGCGCTCAGCGCCCGTACCAGTGCTGCCTGCCCCACTTGTTGTAGTTCTTGCACCACGCCTGGATGAAGGACCCGCAGCAGTCCAGAGCCTCCTGCTCCGTCTTGTAGGTCTTGTAGCATCCCAGGCACTGGTACCTCATCTCGGGTGCCTTGGTCTTACCGAACATGTGCCCGCAATCGTGCGCTCACTAGATAAATGTTGGCTGTTGGAGACATCGGGCCGGTTGGATGCCAGCGCATCCTTCTCCGGCCGGCCGTGACGATGCCGAAGGCGCACAGTCTGGCATATGCTTCCGGAACGCGGTCTCCGGTGCACGGTCCGCCGGCGGTCGAGCGTCGGTTTTAACAGTGGTTATAAATAGCTTCCTGACCATTAGGTGAAGAGGCTATGAACAGAATCAAGGTCATCAATGAACCGTCGGAGCTCGTCCCCATGCTACGGTCCGTTGATACGCCGACAAAGCGGGATGTGCTCAAGGAGGTGACCTTGGAGTGGAGGACCGCCGACGAGATTGAGGCCAAGTACGGCCCCGAGGGAAGGGAGGCCATCATGTTCTTCGACAAGATGAAGCTGGTCGAGAGCAGGTGGATGGCCGTCGAAGGCAAGAGCTTCCCCGAAAAATCTTACCACACCTTCTACACATCTTTCCACATCAACGCGCAATGGCCCGTCTACGAGATCAGCGACGTGCTCGCCGCCGCCATGATGAGCGAGGAGGAGTACGCCGACATCGAGGCGAGGATCATCCAGGAGGTCGGCCCTTCCGGGCGCTTCTCCGGCGATGTGGCAGAGGCGCTGGGCCTGACATCCACGATGCTCAAGAGCCTGGTCCGCAGGTCGGTGAAGATGGACTTCCGCGGCCACAGGATCGAGCTGAAGCGCGAGGAGTAGTCGGGCGGCATGTCGGATATCTGGATAATGAGGATCGGGCACCGTCCGCAGCGGGACAAGAGGGTCACCACCCACGTGGCGCTGTCCTCGAGGGCCCTGGGCGCCAAGGGGATCTTCGTGGACACCGAGGACCCGGTGCTGGAGGAGAACATCCGCAGCGTGGTGGGCCGGTTCGGCGGCGACTACACCATAGAGACAGGCGTCCCGTGGAAGAGGAAGATCGCGGAGTTCCCCGGCAAGGTGGTCCATCTGACAATGTACGGCCAGAGGGTGGACGAGGCTATCCCCAAGATCCCCAGGGACGAGGACATCCTCATCGTGGTGGGCGCCGAGAAGGTGCCCCCCGAGGTCTACCAGCGCGCGGACTTCAACGTCTCCGTGGGCAACCAGCCGCATTCGGAGATCGCGGCGCTCGCCATCTTCCTGGACCGCTTCACCGGAGGTTCCGAGCTGTACTCCGACCGCCACGGCCGGATGACCGTGGTTCCCAACGAGAGGGGGAAGACAGTTGTCGACGCTTCCAGATGATGCGGCCTGCATCCGCCTGCTGACGGAGGCCGGGTGCAAGAGGAGGGTGATCGTGCACTGCTGCACCGTCTGCACCGTGGCCGACGCCATGGCTTCCGGCACCGGATGCGACATGGCCCTCGTGCACGCGGGGGCACTGCTCCACGACATCGGGAGGTCGGAGGACCATTCCATAATGCATGCCGTCATCGGCGCCGGCATCGCCAGGTCACTGGGTCTGCCGGACGAGGTGGTGGAGATCATCCGCCGTCACACCGGGGCGGGGCTGGACGAGGAGGACGTGCGCGAGTTCGGGCTCCCGCCGGGGGACTACATCCCCCGCACGCTGGAGCAGAAGATCGTCGCCCATGCCGACAACATGGTCAGCGACAACCGCTTGGTGCCCCACGGGCGCTCGGTGGAGAAGCTCCTCTCGAAAGGCTCGGAGCGCGGCGCGGCGCGCATAGAGGATCTCCACAGCGAGCTGTCGGAGATCTGCGGATACGACCTGGACCAGCTCGTGGGCGAGCTGGGCACCTATCCGCGCATGAAAGGTCCGCTCAGAGAGTACGAAGTGGGCTGACCGTCCCGTCCCTGGAGACCTTCCCGGGGAACCCCTTCAGCAGGACCACGTCCCCCACCGCCGACACCCAGGAGTACGGGATGCCCAGTATGACGCCGTCCTCGGCGACTGCCGGGTTCGGCCTCTCCACGATGAGGCTGCCGACGCTGCGCGAGTCGGTGTCGAAGGCGATTGCGTCAACCTTCCCGACGAACACGCCCTCATCCGTGTAGATGTCCAGACCCACTATCTCTCCGCATTCCTCCAGCATGGCATCCCTGACCGCCGATTCATATGGGCGGATATAACGGTGACGAGGGGCTCAGACATCTTTATTAGCCCTCAAAGGTTCCTCCGCCCCATGACTCTCGAGATTACAGAGGACGGCTTCGATTCGTTTGTAGACTCCCACGACAACGTGGTCATCGACTGCTGGGCCCCCTGGTGCGGACCCTGCAGGAGGCTCGGGCCGATCATCGACGAGATCTCCGCCGAGTACGCGGACAAGGTGGCCGTGGCCAAGCTCAACGTGGACGAGGCCCAGGTCATCTCCATGAGGTTCGGTATACAGGCGATCCCCACCGTCCTGTTCTTCAAGAAGGGCGTCCTGGTCAACACCATGGTGGGGCTCAGGCCCAAAGAGGACATCGTCGCCATCATGCAGGGCGCCAAGCTGCTGGAGTGAGCGCGGCATGCGCTTCGACGTGGCGGTCATAGGCTGCGGACCGGCGGGGCTGCAGGCGGCCATCCACGCCTCCCGCGCCAAGGTCTCCGTGGCCCTCATCGGCAAGACCGCCAACAGCGCCGCGGCCGGCACCGACATAGAGAACTACTTCGGCGTCGGAGAGGCATCCGGCGACGATCTGCTGTCCGCGGGGCTCGCACAGGCGGAGACGTTCGGCGCCGAACCGTTCCCGCTCAACGTGACGGCAGCATCCGCCGCGGACGGCGGGTTCGCCCTGGAGCTGGAGGACGGCACCTCCGTCGAGGCATCCGCCGTCGTCCTTGCGACCGGGGTGTCCAGGGTGAAGCTGGGCGTCCCCGGGGAGAAGGAGCTCTTCGGCAAGGGCGTCAGCTACTGCGCGTCCTGCGACTGCAACTTCTACAAGGGGCGCAGAGCGGTCATCGTCGGAGGCGAGACCGAGGCCGCGGTCTCCGCGGAGCTGATGACCCGCTACGCGTCGAAGACCTACTGGGTCTGGGACGGCGTCCGTGCCTCCGAGGCCGCGGTGCGCAGGGCCGCCGACGCGGGCGCCGAGATGGTGGCCGCGATGCCGGTCCGCATACTGGGGGACGACCGGGTCACCGGGATAGAGCTGTCGGACGGCACCGTCATAGAGACGGACGGGGTGTTCATAGAGCTGGGGGCCCGCTCATCCGCCGATCTGGCCATGGACCTGGGGGCGATGCCGGAGATGGACGACTCCGTGAAGGTGGACGCTTCATGCGCCACGGAGGTGCCGGGCCTCTTCGCATGCGGGGACGTCACCGGCAGGCCGTGGCAGGTGGCCAGGGCCGTCGGCCAGGGCTGCGTCGCCGGCACGTCGGCGGCAAGGTACGCCAAGGAGGCCGGGCCTTGACCGTCGAGGACCTGGTGGCGGGGATGCTCCGCGAGGAGGGCGGATTCCAGAAGGCCCTCCGCAGGGTGCTGGAGGACGAGCTGGGGATGACCGTCAACGAGTTCTCCAAGGCCACCGGCATATCCCAGAGCACCATGTACAAGATACTGGAGGACAAGCGGGAGCCGAATCTGCGCACGGTCCGCACCATCATACGCGCAGTGAGGATACTGTCCAAATCCGTCGGCGAGAACTTCATCGCGGTCATAGCGTCGCACATGGTCCTGCAGACCATGGAGCCGGAGACGGAGGTGGACGGTCAGATCGTCCGTCTGCGGGAGTACCCGGTGTCCACGGTGGAGGACGCCATCGTCGCAGCCATACGCGCCGAGCGGGACGGCGCCCTCGGAGTGGTCTGCGCCCCCATCGTCACGCCCACCGTGGAGAAGATCCTGACGATCCCGGTGTGCCCGGTGATGCCCACCACCAGCATAACCGTGGCGGTGGAGCGTCTGAAGCGGGAGCTGTGACGGCCGCTTCGCTTCAATTTAATATACCACCTTTACTTCATTAAGTACACACATTAAGGAGAGGATCCCACTGTTCGAGCTCCAGGTTGTCAGCAATACCCCTCAGACGGGCGTCGACGACGCAGACATCGTGGCGGAGACGTTCCTGATGCAGATCGGGTACATCCCCAAGGGATACGATCCGAAGACATCGGCCACCAGCATACGGGACAGCATCCCCTACCGCCTCTTCATGGATTTTTTCATGCGCAACATGGGCAAGGCATGGTCGGTGGAGGAGCTGGCGGCGCTCCTCGGCACCAGCAAGCCCACGGTGTACCGCCACATCAACAAGCTGAAGTCGATGGACCTGCTGGAGAGCACCGACGTCGAGTTCGACGGGCAGACCCGCAAGGGCTACCGCATAAGGTACGGGGACCTGGTGAAGGCCTGGAGCTTCACCGAGGCGAACATACAGATGGCCATGGACAACTACCGCAAGACCGTGGCGCATTTCCAGGAGCTCATGGACAAGAGGAGGTACGGCGATGAGTGACAGCTACGAGATATCGAAGGGATCCAAATGCCTGGTCCGCACCGGCGAGGAGGAGGACGCGGTGGGCCTGTTCGCGGGATACGTGATGATGGGCAGCGACACCGCCATGGTGCTCCGCATGGACGGGGACAGGCTCCGCTACATCCCCGTAGCCCAGATCTCGTACGTCGATGTCCTCGAGGCCGCGGACTCCGAGTCGCCGAGGCCCTCCGGCACCGCCGGACCGTACTATGGCTGACCTGGAAGGTCTGTCCCGCACCCTCATCGACGGGATACTGTCCGGGAGGATCCGGGACAGGGACGCACTCCAGGCGGAGAAGGTCAGGCTCTGCCGCAGGTTCTCGCTGGACGAGGTGCCCCGCAACTCCGACATACTCGCCTACGCGTCCGATGACGAGAGGGAAGCCGTCCTGCCGTTCCTGGTGAAGAAGCCCATGCGCACCGCCAGCGGCGTGGCGGTGGTGGCGGTCATGACCTCCCCGCATCCCTGTCCCCACGGGAAGTGCACATACTGTCCGGGAGGGGTGGAGATGGGGTCCCCTCAATCCTATACCGGCAAGGAGCCCGCCGCCAGGAGGGCCGCCAGGAACTCCTTCGACCCCTATGAGCAGGTGACGGACCGCATCCGCCAGCTGACCGACATCGGGCATCTGACCGACAAGATCGACCTGATAATCATGGGCGGCACCTTCACCAGCCGGGAGCCGGAGTACCAGGAGTGGTTCGTCCGCAGGTGCTTCGACGCCATGAATGGCAGGGACGCACCGGATGCGGCCACCGCCCAGGATTGGAACCGCACCGCCACCCACCGCTGCGTGGGGCTGACGGTGGAGACCCGTCCGGATGTTTTCGATGCGGAGCAGATCGGCAGGGCCATGGCATTGGGGGCCACCAGGGTGGAGCTGGGGGTCCAGATCCTGGACGACGGCATCCTGGCCGGCGTCAACCGCGGCCACGGCACGGAGGAGGTCCGCAGGTGCACCCGGGAGTGCAGGGACAGGGGGCTGAAGGTCTGCTACCACATCATGCCCGGCCTCCCTGGCTCGTCCCCTGAGACCGATCTGAGCCGGTTCCGCCTGCTGTTCTCGGACCCGGCGTACAGGCCGGACATGCTGAAGTTCTACACCACCCTGGTCACCGAGGGCACGGAGCTCCACAGGATGTGGGGGTCCGGGGAGTACGAGCCCTATGACACGGAGATCGCGGTGCGGCTGCTGGCGGACATGAAGGCGGAGGTGCCGGAGTACGTCCGCATACAGCGTGTTCAGCGGGATATCCCCGCCCCGCAGATCGCGGCGGGGATAACCAGGAGCAACCTCCGCCAGCTGGTGGCCGGGGAGCTGGAGCGCACCGGCAGGGCATGCAGATGCATCCGCTGCAGGGAGGTGGGCCACACCGGAGGCGTCCCGGAGGGCGCCGTGCCGGAGTTTTCGGAGATATGCTACGAGGCCTCCGGCGCCACGGAGCATTTCATACAGTGCACCGCCGGGGAGGCGCTGATCGGGTACGTGCGCCTCAGAGCATCGGCGCCGATCGCATACGTGCGCGAGCTGAAGGTGTTCGGCAGGATGGCCGCCATCGGCGAGGACGGCGACTGGCAGCACCGCGGGTTCGGCAGGGAGCTCATGCGCATGGCGGAGGAGAGAGCCATCGGATCGGGGGCCTCCGAGATCAGGGTGACCAGCGGCGCCGGCGTCAGGGACTACTACGCATCCCTGGGGTACGCGTTCCGCGCCCCTTATATGGCGAAGGACCTCACTCTATCGTGACGGTGCCCTCGCCCACACTCAGCTTGGTGAAGGCGTAGACCGCACGCCCTTTGGAATCCACCCGCTGCCCGGGACGGGCCTGCTCCCCGGCCCTCACCAGCAGGTACCTCATCTCGCCGGTGGCGGTGTCAACCACCACGTCGTCCAGCGTCCCCAGGATGCTCCCGGCCCCGGTGACGACCCTTCTCCCCACAAGCTCCTTCAGCAGCACCGTCTTGGTCATCGGATCACCCGTACAGCGGAGGGTCGAAGTTGGTGCCCCTCCTGCTCATCTCCCTGCCGGCGTCCACGTACGCCTGCATCTCCTCCTCGCTCACCGACGGAGTCACGGTCCTCAGCGCGGCCTCGAAGTGGCGCATTGACACGAACGCCGTCTCCCTGTCCTCGCGGTAGGCGCACATCCCCGCCTCCCTGCACAGCTCGGCCAGGTCGGCGCCGGTGAAGCCCTCTGTGCGCTGTGCCAGATCGTCCAGCGATACGCCGAGCATCGGCATCTCCGAGGTGTGGACCTCCAGTATCCTGCGCCTGCTGTCGACGTCGGGGAGGCCGATGAGTATCTTCTTGTCGAACCTCCCCGGCCTCAGCAGGGCCGGGTCTATCATGTCGGGGCGGTTGGTGGCGCCCATCACCAGGACGTTCTCCAGCTTCTCCATGCCGTCCATGGAGGTGAGCAGCTGGTTCACCACCCGCTCCCAGACGCCGGTGCCGTCCTGCCTCCTTTTGGGGGCGACGGCATCGATCTCGTCGAAGAACAGTATGCAGGGGGACATCTGCCTGGCTCTCTTGAATATCTGGCGTATGGCCTTCTCGGATTCGCCCAGCCACTTGCTGGCCACCTCCGGTCCGTTGACGCAGATGAAGTTGGCGCCGGCCTCGTTGGCCATGGCCCTGGCCAGCATCGTCTTGCCCGTACCCGGCGGGCCGTAGAGGAGCACGCCTCTGGGCATGGAGATCCCCAGCCTCCTGAAGTCCTTGGTGCCCTCTCCTGGCATGAACGCCTCGCGGAGCTCCCGTTTGACGTCCTCCAGGCCGCCGATGTCCGACCATCTGACGCTGGGTATGTCCACCAGCACCTCCCTCATGCCGCTGGGCTCCACCTCTGTCAGCGCGTCGCGGAAGTCCGCCATGGACACCCTGACGTCCTCCAGCGCCGCCTCCGGCGCCGGACCGTCCCTGTCCACAAGGTGCATGTGCTTGCTGAGGCACCTCATCGCCGCCTCGCGGGCCAGTGCGGCCAGGTCCGCGCCGACGAAGCCCTGGGTCATCCCCGCCAGGGCGTCGACGTCCACGTCGTCGGCCAGGGGCATCCCCCTGAGATGCACTCCGAGGATCTCCGCCCTGCCCTTCAGCCCGGGGACGCCGATCTCGATCTCCCTGTCGAACCTGCCGGGCCTCCTGAGGGCCGGGTCCACCGCGTCCTCCCTGTTGGTGGCGCCGATGACGATCACGTCCCCCCTGCCGGACATGCCGTCCATGAGGGTCAGGAGCTGCGCCACTATCCTCCTCTCCACCTCTCCGGAGACCTGGTTGCGGTTGGGGGCGATGGAGTCTATCTCGTCGATGAACACGATGCTGGGGGCGTTCTTGGACGCCTCCTCGAATATCTCCCTGAGGGCCCCCTCGGACTCGCCGTAGTACTTGCTGACTATCTCCGGCCCCTGGATGGAGTAGAACGCCGCGCCGGATTCCTTCGCCACGGCCTTGGCTATGAGGGTCTTCCCCGTCCCGGGGGGCCCGTACAGCAGCACCCCCTTGGGGGCGCCGATCCCCAGCCTCTCGAACAGCTCCGGGTGCTTCAGCGGCACCTCGATCATGTCCCTTATCCTGCGGAGCTCCTCGTCCAGGCCGCCCACGTCGTCGTAGGTGATGGAGCTGTCTATGGTCTTCTTCTTGCTGCGGGGGCGCTCGTTCAGCACCCTGATCTCGGTGTCCGTGCCGATGACCACGGCCCCTGCCGGCTCGGTGGACACCACGGTGAAGGGCGCCAGGTTCCCCATCAGGTAGACGTTGGGGACGAACACGTCGTTGCCGGTCATGACCGGGCGGCTGTACAGCCCCTCCCTGACCCTGTCCTGGATGTTGCTGTCGAAGCGGACGGTCTTCCCCTCGGGTATGTTGGGGGCGAAGACGGCGGTCCTGGCGTACACGGTGTCCCGTTTGATTATGCGGACGGTGTCCCCCACCGACACGCCGGCGTTGGCGCGGGTGGTGCCGTCGATGCACACGATCCCGGAGCCGTGGTCCTGGGGGCAGTCCTTGAAGACCTTGGCCGCCACCGAGGAGCGGCCGACGATCTCGATGACGTCGCCTATCTCCAGACCCAGCCTCTCCCTGGATGCCGGGTCCATGCGGGCCCTGCCTAGCCCCGTGTCGGTCTTGAGGTACGCCATGGCGACCTTCAGCTCGCCGCAAGCTCCGTCC
Source organism: Candidatus Methanomethylophilaceae archaeon (assembly GCA_944321505.1). Taxonomy (GTDB): domain Archaea; phylum Thermoplasmatota; class Thermoplasmata; order Methanomassiliicoccales; family Methanomethylophilaceae; genus SIG5. The sequence goes on from CALULN010000023.1 coordinate 53,878, forward strand.
ATTGGGCGCGGATTGGCGTCTCGTTATATCTCATGTTCGGGGGACGTCCTGTGCGGCTGTCCTCGATGCGCGCGCTATATAGGTGCGCGCATGCGTTCCGGGATAGATATGTTATAAATATGAGAACGATATCCCGCTTTCTTGCAAGCTAAAGCTATCAAGGGCCTGTAGCTCAGCTAGGTAGAGCATCCGACTTTTAATCGGGTGGTCAGGGGTTCGAATCCCCTCAGGCCCGCATGGTAGTCTTCATGAGCGATCAGACACGGATCAAGTATGAGGAATATCGAATGAGTTTCGTGAGTTCTTCTCAGGAAATGGGTTTCCCGCTGACCGGCAGCGGGGCAGTTTGTAGGTGAAATACTTGGCAGCAGAGAATATCCCGTTCAACGTCCTCACCCACGACCTCGTTCCCGAGCATCACCTCCTGTCCGAGGAGGAGGCTGCGCGCGTGCTCTCCGAAAAGGGGATCAGCCGCGAGCAGCTCCCCAAGATCAGGAAGAGCGATGCGGCGATCAAGGTCCTGGAGAACGTCTATGGCAAGCCCATAGCCGAGGGCAGCGTTGTAAAAGTCGTAAGGAAGAGCCCCACCGCGGAGGAGTTCGTCGCGTACAGGCTCGTCACGAGGAGCTGATCCGATGAGGGACCTTGTAGACCTTTACTTCAAAGACCGCAGCATAGTCGACCACCACATCTCATCCTTCGACGATTTCCTCTCCAACGAGGACAACCCCAACAGCAGGATGCAGAGGATCGTTGACGATATCAGGGTGCCCACCGACGACGCCGAGCGCGGGATCATCAAGCTGGATCCCGAGCGCACCGGCGGCAGGGACATCAAGATCCGCATCGGCAGGAAGAGGAACCCGGACGGCACCGTGGACCCCAACGCCAAGCCCACCATCCGCGTCGGGACCCCCCGTGTCATGGAGGCCAACGGGTACGCCCACGACATCACCCCCATGGAGGCCAGGCTCAGGAACCTCAACTACCTGGCGCCCATCACCGTGGACTTCACCATCCTGGAGAACGACGAGGAGGTCGGCACCGAGTCCATCCACGTGGGCGACCTGCCCATGATGGTCAAGTCCAAGGGCTGCAACCTCAACAAGAAGAACATGGAGCTGGCGGAGGACAGGGCCCTCACCGATGCCGAGTACCGCGCCAGGCTCATCAGCCACAAGGAGGACCCCAGGGACCCCGGAGGCTACTTCATCATCGGCGGGACCGAGAGGGTCCTGATCACCCTGGAGGACCTTGCGCCCAACAGGATCATGGTGGAGTACAGCGAGAAGTACGGCTCCCGCGTGGAGGTCGCCAAGGTCTTCTCCCAGAAGGAGGGCTACAGGGCCCTGACCCTTGTGGAGAAGAAGAAGGACGGCACCATCATGGTCACCGTCCCCGTGGCATCCGGGTCCATCCCGCTGGTGGCCATGATGAAAGCCCTCGGCATGGAGTCGGACAGCGACATCTTCAACACCATCGTCTCCCACCCCGAGATGACCAACCTGGTCTACGCCAACATCGAGGGGAGCTACGACAAGAAGAACTACCCCCCGAACGGCTACCGCACCAAGGAGGACGCCATCGCGTACCTGGAGAGAAACTTCGCCGCCGGTCAGGCGAAGGAGTACAGGACCAAGAAGGTGGAGTCCATCCTGGACCGCTCCCTGCTGCCCCACCTGGGCGACACCGAGGCGGACCGCGAGAAGAAAGCCATCTTCCTGGGCAGGATCGCCCGCTCGGTTCTGGAGATGTCCCTCGGCCTCAGGGAGGAGGACGACAAGGACCACTACGCCAACAAGAGGCTCAAGCTCTCCGGCGACCTGATGGAGGACCTGTTCAGGACCAGCTTCAGCAGCCTGATGAAGGACCTCAAGTACCAGCTGGAGAGGAACTGGAGCAGGAAGAAGGACGCCATGAGGATCGGATCCTCCATCCGCCCCGACCTGCTGACCCACAAGCTCCTCCACTCCCTCGCCACCGGCAACTGGGTGGGAGGGCGCGCCGGAGTGTCCCAGCTGCTGGACAGGACCACCAACATGTCCGCCATGTCCCACCTCAGGAGGGTCACATCCTCGCTCACCAGGAGCCAGCCCCACTTCGAGGCACGTGACCTGCACCCCACCCAGTGGGGCAGGCTGTGCCCCTCGGAGACCCCCGAGGGACAGAACTGCGGACTGGTGAAGAACGCCGCGCTGATCATCAACGTGTCAGAGGGCTTCCCCGACTCCGAGGTCGCCTGGATGATCCGCGAGTTCAACCTGGACAACGTCAACAAGGAGGACGCCCGCGTCTACATCAACGGGGACCTCATCGGGACCCACTCCGACCCCGCCAGGCTGGTGTCCGAGATCCGCGAGCGCAGGAGGTGCGGCCTCCTGTCCGACGAGATCAACGTGCGCTACGACGAGCAGATGCAGGAGGTCATCATCAACTGCGACGAGGGCCGCCTCAGGCGCCCCCTGCTGATCCTCAAGGACGGCAGGACCATGCTCACCCGCAAGCACATCGAGGGCATCCGCGAGGACCGCATCAAGTGGGACGACCTCTTCAAGGAGGGCATCATCGAGTGGATCGACGCGGAAGAGGAGGAGGACACCTTCATCGCCGTGGACGCCTACGACACCCCTCAGAGGTGCGAGCACTGCGGAAGGGCCCTGTCGCCCTTCGACGTGGACTGGATGAACCCCGGCAAGGACGAGGACGTGGAGCTCAAGTGCCTGCACTGCGGCGGCATCATGACCGTCCCCACCAAGATCCGCAAGGAGCACACCCACATGGAGGTGGACCCCATGGTCATCATCGGAATCGCCTCCGGACTGGTCCCGTATCCCGAGCACAACTCCGCGCCCCGTGTCACCATGGGCGCCGGAATGGCCAAGCAGGCCCTGGGAGTGCCGGCGGCCAACTACCGCCTGAGGCCCGACACCCGCGGCCACCTGCTCCACTACCCGCAGAAGCCCATGGTGCAGACCCAGACCATGCAGTACATCGGGTACAACCACAAGCCCGCCGGGCAGAACTTCTGCATCGCCGTCCTCTCCTACCACGGGTACAACATCGAGGATGCGATCGTCATGAACAAGAGCTCCGTCCAGCGCGGACTGGGCAGGTCCACCTTCATGAGGACCTACCGTGCGGAGGAGCGCCGCTACCCCGGCGGACAGGAGGACCACTTCGAGATCCCCTCCCCCGACATCGTGGGCGCCCGCGCCGACCTGGCGTACGCGTCCCTGGGCGAGGACGGCCTCATCTCCCCCGAGGCGGAGGTCTCCGGAGCCGACGTGCTGATCGGGAAGACCTCGCCCCCCAGGTTCCTGGAGGAGGAGACCGACTACCTGTCCCCGATGAAGAGGAGGGAGACCTCCGTCACCGTCAGGCCCGGGGAGACCGGGTACGTGGACTCCGTCATGGTCACCGAGTCCGAGAACGGCTCCAGGCTCGTCAGGGTCAAGGTCAGGGACCAGAGGATCCCCGAGCTCGGCGACAAGTTCTGCTCCAGGCACGGGCAGAAGGGGGTCGTCGGACGCCTGGTGGACCAGACGGACATGCCCTTCACCGCCGACGGCATCACCCCCGACATCGTGGTCAACCCCCACGGTATCCCCAGCCGTATGACCATCGCCCACGTGCTGGAGATGATCGGAGGCAAGGTCGGAGCCATGGAGGGCCGCACCATCGACGGTACCGTCTTCTCCGGAGAGAGGGAGCAGTCCATCCGCGACGGCCTGGTCAGGAACGGCTTCAAGGACACCGGCAAGGAGGTCATGTACGACGGCACCACCGGGCGCATGATCTCCATGGACGTGTACACCGGCGTGATCTTCTACGAGAAGCTGCACCACATGGTCAGCGGTAAGATGCACGTCAGGTCCAGAGGGCCGGTGCAGATCCTCACCCGTCAGCCCACCGAGGGACGCTCCAGGCAGGGAGGCCTCAGGTTCGGAGAGATGGAGAGGGACTGCCTCATCGGCCACGGCGCGGCCATGGTCATCAAGGACCGCCTGCTGGACGAGTCCGACGGGACCCAGCAGTACATCTGCGGCAACCCCAACTGCGGCCACATCGCCATCCACGACCGCCGTGGCGCCCTGTACTGCCCCGTCTGCAAGAACAACACCAACATCTACCTGGTGCAGACCTCCTACGCATTCAAGCTGCTGATGGACGAGCTCCTGTCGCTGGGTGTTGCCATGAGGCTTCAGCTGGAGGATTTGAAATGATGCGCGGAATCACCAAGAGGATCGGATCGATCAAGTTCTCCTGCGTCTCGCCCGACGAGATCAGGAGGATGTCCGCAACCAAGATCATCACCGCAGACACCTACGACGACGAGGGCTACCCCATCGAGATGGGTCTGATGGACCCCCACATGGGAGTCATCGAGCCCGGCCTCCGCTGCAAGACCTGCGGATGCAAGGTGGACGAGTGCCCCGGGCACTTCGGACACATCGACCTGGCCATGCCGGTCATACACGTTGGGTTCATCAAGGACATCAAGTCCCTGCTGGAGTGCACCTGCAGCCAGTGCGGCAGGCTGATGCTCAGCCCCGAGGAGGTGGAGACCCGCAGGAAGGAGATGGAGCAGATGGAGGAGCTGGGAGGCGATGCCATCGATGCCAAGGTCTTCGCCAAGGGCACCGCCAGGGCGGGAGCCGGACACGAGGTCTGCCCTTACTGCGGCGCCGAGCAGGTGAAGATAAAGCTGGACAAGCCCACCACCTTCCGCGAGGTCACCGACAACCACAAGCTGACCGCCAAGGAGGTCCGCGAGAGGCTGGAGCGCATCCCCGACGAGGACCTGGTCACCCTGGGCATCGACCCCAAGACCTGCAGGCCCGAGTGGATGGTGCTCACCGCCCTGGCTGTCCCGCCGGTGACGGTCCGCCCGTCCATCACCCTGGATTCCGGAGACAGATCCGAGGACGACCTCACCCACAAGCTGGTGGACGTCCTGAGGATCAACCAGAGGCTGAGGGAGAACCGCGACGCTGGAGCGCCCCAGCTGATCGTGGAGGACCTGTGGGAGCTCCTGCAGTACCACGTCACCACCTACTTCGACAACCAGACCTCCGGCATCCCGCCGGCGAGGCACAGGTCCGGACGCCCCCTGAAGACCCTGACCCAGAGGCTGAAGGGCAAGGAGGGGCGCTTCAGATCCAACCTGTCCGGTAAGCGTGTGAACTTCTCCGCCCGTACGGTGATCTCGCCCGACCCCCTGCTGTCCATCAACGACGTGGGGATCCCGATCCCGGCGGCCAGGGAGCTCACCGTGCCCCTGCACGTTAACGAGCACAACATCGAGAAGGTCAGGGAGCTCGTGGCCCGCGGCACCGCCCCCGTCACCGAGGACGGGAAGTACATGCCCGGAGTCAACTACGTCATCAGGGCCGACGGAAGGAGGATCAAGATCACCGAGAGGAACGCCGAGGAGCAGGCCGAGGGACTGGAGGTCGATTACGTGGTCGAGCGCCAGATCGTCAACGGCGATGTGGTCCTCTTCAACAGGCAGCCCTCGCTGCACAGGATGTCCATGATGGCCCACAGGGTCAAGGTCATGGACGGGAAGACCTTCAGGTTCAACCTCTGCGACTGCCCTCCGTACAACGCGGACTTCGACGGCGACGAGATGAACCTCCACGTCCTCCAGAGCGAGGAGGCCAGGGCGGAGGCCCGCATCATCATGCAGGTCCAGGAGAACATCCTCTCCCCCAGGTACGGAGGCCCCATCATCGGAGCCATCCACGACCACATCACCGGAGCCTACTTCCTGACCCACGACAACCCCAGGTTCGACAGGCCACAGGCTATGAACATCCTCACCAAGCTGGGGGACATCGAGATCCCCGAGCCCTTGGTGGACGAGAACGGCCATGAGTACTGGACCGGGAGGCAGCTGTTCTCCGTGGTCCTCCCCAAGGACCTCAGGCTGTCGTTCAAGGCATCCATCTGCCAGGGCTGCGCTCAGTGCAGGATGGAGGACTGCGAGTACGGGGCCTTCGTGAAGATCGTCAACGGCCAGCTGGTCTGCGGCACCATCGACGTGAAGGGCATCGGTAGCAGCAAGGGGAAGATCCCCGACAAGATCGCCCGCGACTACGGCGCCGACGCCGCCTGCAAGTTCATCAACCAGGTGACCAGGCTGGCCCTCGGCTCCATCATGAACCACGGGTTCAGCACCGGCATCGACGACGAGGACATCCCCGAGGAGGCCAAGCTGCAGATCGCCGAGTTCAACAGGAAGGCGGTCGAGGACGTGGACGAGATGGTCCAGTCCTACAGGGACGGCACCCTGGAGCAGATGCCCGGGCGCTCCCTGAAGGAGACCCTCGAGACCAAGATCATGGGCAAGCTGGGAGAGGCCCGTGAGGAGGCGGGACGCATAGCCGGTAAGCACATGGGTATGCAGAACCCCGCCGTCATCATGGCCAAGGCCGGAGCCAGAGGCTCCATGCTGAACCTGTCCCAGATGGCCGGATGCGTCGGGCAGCAGTCCGTCCGTAACGAGAGGATCTCCAGAGGGTACTGGAACAGGACCCTGCCCCACTTCGAGAAGGGGGACCTGGGGGCATTCGCCAGGGGATTCGTCACCAACTCCTACAAGACCGGCCTGTCCCCCACCGAGTTCTTCTTCCACGCGATGGGAGGGAGAGAGGGACTGGTGGACACCGCCGTCCGTACCTCCAGGTCCGGATACATGCAGAGGAGGCTGGTGTCCGCTCTGGAGGACCTGAAGCTGATGGACGATGGATCCATCCGCAACACCGCGGACACCGTCATCCAGTTCAAGTACGGCGAGGACGGCATCGACCCGTCCAGGGCCGTCAACGGCAAGGTCATCGACATGGACGACCTCTTCACCGAGGTCTTCGAGGACCGTGCCGACCAGTTCCTGAAGCTGGACTCCAAGCCCCTCGGTGTGGATTACGGGACGCTGGAGAAGGATGAGATGGAGGGCTTCGAGGAGGAGTTCCCGGAGTTCGAATCCGAAACCGAGTACGAAGGTGAGTGAGCATGAGCGACGACAACGACAAGATGGTCCGCGAGACGGTCCGCGCGAAGAAATGGCCTGCCATGGAGGCGAGGGGCGTCGAGGAGCAGGACATCGCACTGCTCCAGACCAGGTACACCTCCCTGGAGGCCATCAAGGCCGCCGGCACCGAGGGCCTGGTCGATCTGGGATTCGAGGAGGCCAAGGCCGCCGAGATCCTGGCCAAGGTGAGGTCCTCGCCCGGCAAGGGGAAGACCGCGGCCAAGAAGGCCGAGGAGGTCCAGATCGAGAGGATGGAGCTGGTGGAGGACAAGCACCACGTCTACACCGAGACGGAGCAGGAGCTGGTCTCCATCGCCGACGGGAAGGGTGTCGAGATACCGCTGAAGGTCATCGTGGACATCGCCTCCCGCATCGAGGGCAAGGAGGTCTCATCCGAGGACAAGCAGAAGCTCATCGAGGTGGCCGGCCGCATGTGCGCCGCCCACAAGATGGATTCCCACGAGTCGGCCGGAGTCATGGCCGCCCACTCCATCGGGGAGCCCGGTACGCAGATGAACATGCGTACCTTCCACTTCTCGGGGGTGGCGAACGTCCTGACAACCCAGGGTCTGCCCAGGCTGATCGAGATCGTTGATGCCAGGCGCATACCCAGCACCCCGTCCATGGATATACCCCTCAAGGGTCTGGCCGCCGAGGACGAGAACGTGGCGAAGAAGGTGGCCTTCGAGATCGAGACCACCGCGCTCATCGACATCGCCGATGTCGAGACCGACGACTCCAACCTGTGCCTGAGGATCATACCCTCTATGCGCAAGATGGAGGCCAGGAACATCACCATGGACGACATCGTCGAGCGTCTCAACAGGATCAAGGCCCTCCGCGGACTGATCCACGCGACGGACTTCGACATCGTGGTGCAGAGCGACGAGTCTTCCTTCAAGAAGCTCCAGTCCCTGTACGACGCCGTAAGGAACGCCAAGGTCAAGGGGATCGACGGGATCACCAGGGCCGTCCTCACCAAGGACAAGGGCGCCTGGAGGATCGTCACCGAGGGCAGCAATCTCAAGGAGGTCCTCAAGGTCGAGGGCGTCAACGTGGAGAAGACCAGGACCAACAGCGTCCTGGAGATCGCCGACGTCCTGGGCATCGAGGCCGCCAGGAACGCCATCATCAACGAGGCGTTCGGCACCCTGTCCGAGGCCGGTCTGAACGTCGACATCAGGCACATCATGCTTGTCGCCGACCTGATGACCAACGACGGATACGTGAAGGCCATCGGCAGGCACGGCATATCCGGCAAGAAGTCCAGCGTGCTGGCGAGGGCGGCGTTCGAGATCACCGCCCCGCACCTGCTGCACGCAGCCATGAACGGAGAGGTGGACCACCTCAAGGGAGTGGCGGAGAACATCATCGTCGGTCAGCCCGTCACCGTGGGCACCGGCGCAGTAAACCTTGTTTACACACCCAAGAAGAAGGGGGATGAAGAATGATCGATATTGGTAGAGCATTGAAGGCCGCCATCTCCACCGGCAAGGTGGAGTTCGGCGTCGACCAGACAGAGAAAGCAGTCAAGGCGGGCAAGGCACAGCTCGTCATCGTCTCCAGGAACTGCCCCAGCAGCACCCTGACCGCCGGAGACCTCGGCGTGAAGGTCCATGTCTACGAGGGCAACAACATGGAGCTGGGCGCACTGTGCGGGAAGCCGTTCTCGGTTTCCGCGCTTGCGGTCATCGACAAGGGCACCTCCAACATCTTAACGCTGTGAGAACATGGTTGCAGACATCGTGCTTACCGAGGAGACCCTGAACTACATCAGGATGTTCCAGAGCGTTACGAAGGCCGACGTCCGCGACTGCATGGTCACCGAGGACAAGCTGGTGTTCGTGGTCGAGAAGGGCCAGGGCAACACCGCGGTGGGGAAGAAAGGGGAGCACGTCATAAAGCTCAAGGACCTGACCGGGAAGAACATCCAGGTCGTGGAGTACTCCGAGGACCCCGAGCAGTTCGTGAAGAACGTGTTCCACATCTACGCCCCCCAGAAGGTGGTCATAGAGCAGCGCGGCAACATAACCCATGCCACCGTGACGGTGGACCCCAAGCTCAAGGGCAGGGCCATCGGCAAGGCGGGCAAGAACCTCCGCATCGCCAGGGACATCGTCAACCGGCACCACGAGATCCAGAGCATCAGCGTGGACTGATCGACGCCCCCTGCGATCGGCAGGAGGGGCCCCAAACCCCTGCGGCCGCCGGCCGTCTCAGAGAGGTCTCCTCTCCACTTCGAGACGGTCGGCGGTCGGGTATTCTTCCACAATGTAGCATTTGTATCCGACCTCCGAGGCGACGCCCTCGAGTGCGGAGGGGTCCGCCTCCATGCGGTTCAGATCCTGATTGTACGCCATCATGTCCTCCCGCATCCCTGCGGAGAGGAGCGCATCGCGGACATCGTCCTCCGGACCGTACACGGCCCCCATCACCACGGTGCCGTCCTCGGTCACTGCGTCGAAGGGGCGGGCGCAGCGCAGAGCCTTGCGCATCAGACGCCTGCGCAGCTGGACCCCGTCTTTGAACGGGGAGGAGCAGAAGTGGATGCTCAGCCTGCGGTGCCTGCGCATCATGTCCATGGCCAGGTCACGGGACCCCTCCACAGCGGCGGAGAGCCCCTCGGCCAGTCCGTAGCCGTGGGCCTCCATCATGTCCCAGTTGCTCTCCGAGAACTCCAGCTCGTTGAGGTTGGCGAACCTGACTCCGATCCTCTCGGCGTAGGACAGCAGAGCGTCCAGCTCCTCGCGCATGTCCGGCAGAGCCGGAACCTCTATGCCCACATCCATCCCCGACGAGGAGACGATCTCCGCCAGGGTGGTCCCGTCCATGCGGTCCCACATCTCCGTCGGCGGGTGGAAGCGGATCTCGTCCAGCCCCGCCTCCTCCAGCAGGCGCACCTTCTCCGGATCGATGGTGGCGGTGTACAGATGGATGTGGTGTTCGGGCCCGTACCTCTCCTTCAGCGTCCTGACGGCCCTGAGGGTGCGGTCCATGCATTCCAGGGGGTCGCCCCCGGTTATGCCGGTGCCCCTGGCGTCCATGGAGTCGGCCTCTTCGAAGATCTCGTCCCAGGAGCGCACCCTCCTCTCGTTGGCGAAGACCGCGTCCTTCCCCTTCCTGTCGAAGGACACCGGGCAGTAGTAGCATCCGTGGCCGCATCTGCCGGTGACGAACAGCACCATCTTCGCACCCTCTATGCATCTGACGCATCCTTCCGCCAGCCTGCCGCTCCTGGAGGATCCGCACTCCATCCTGAGGATCATGCCCGTCCATCATGCGGATGCTTTAATAACCCTCGTCGGGATTGAGCAGGCATGAAGAGAAGGACTGGCGTTGTTCTGGCCCTGGACGAGACCGATCCGGAGAAGGCTCTGGCCGTGGCGAGGGAGGTCGCCCCGTACATCGACGCGGTGAAGATCAACTGGCCGCTGGTCCTGTCCGCCGGCCCCGACATGATCGGCCGTCTGGCGGAGATATCCGAGGTCATATGCGATTTCAAGGTGGCCGACATACCCAACACCGTCCGTCTCATCGTGGAGAACTGCGTCTCCAGAGGCGCCTCCGCCGTCATCGTCCACGCATTCACCGGCGACGATTCCATGCGCGCGGCCGTCGAGGCCGCCGGCGGGAAGGCGGACATAATCGCCGTGACCGAGATGAGCCATCCCGGCGGGACCATGTTCACTGCCAAGCACGCAGAGGAGCTGGCACATGTCGGTGTGGACAACGGCGCCAAGGGGTTCATCGCTCCGGCCACCCGTCCCGACAGGATCGCCGCCGTGCGCGCGGTGGTGGGGAGCCTCACAATACTATCCCCCGGCGTCGGCGCCCAGGGCGGCTCCGCCAGGGCGGCCATCGAGGCGGGAGCCGACTACGTCATCGTGGGCCGCGCCATATACGGTTCCGATGACCCAGCCGGCACCGCGCGCTCCATCGCCGAGTCCATAGTGGACCTGGTCTGATCCGGAGAACCAGAGGGTGCGCGTTCCCGCGTATAAGCTATAAATATAGGCGGGCCGATGGTCGGCCGTTCCAATCTGCGGAGAAATAGAATGCGCATCCATAGGACAGATTCCACGGATCCGGGAGCGGCGGCCGCCGACAAGAGGCCGGCAACCTCGTCCGCTCCCAAGAAGAACTGGCGCCCCGTCTTGCTCGCGGGCGTCGTGCTGTTCATCGCCGTGTTCGTCAGGGTCTTCTTCGCCTACGGCGTCTCTGCCGGAAGCGATTTCGCCCTGTCAGGCGGGACGGCAGCGTCGAACAACCTATACGCCCTGGAGAAGCTGCTCTCCGAGGGCGCCGTCTCCTTCGTGAACGGCTCCATGTACTACCCCTACGGCTCCGCCAACGTGGCGCCGATGCTGTTCACCCTGGTGATGTACCCGTTCGCGCTGGTCGCCAACGTGTTCCTCCAGGACCCCGTGGTGGCATCCTCATTCGCCCTCGCCCTCTCCGGGCCGCTGTTCGGCGTGCTGGCATGCATACCTGTCTACTTCATCGGGAAGGAGCTCACCGGCAGGACCGCCGGAGGCATGCTCGCCATGCTCTTCATGGCCCTGTGCCCCGTCGCAGTCCAGCAGACGGTGTTCTCCAACGGCTCCGGCATATCGTTCACGTTGCTCTTCGCGGCCATCGCCGTGCTGTTCATGATCAAGGCGCTCAAGGCCCTCGGCCACACCGACAGCGCCAGGGACGCCGCCCAGCCCAAGGCGTACCTGGTCCCCGCACTAGTGTCGGGGATCATGCTGGCCATCGCCGGCCTGTCCTGGACCGGGTACCGCGCGGTCATCCTGCCGGTGCTGGCGGTCATGGTGGCCCAGGCGCTCCTGGACCGCTTCAGGGGCAGGGACCCCATGCCCGCCGCAAGGGTGTATTCGGCCATCGCCCTGCTGGGCTCGCTGGTCCCCGCCGTGTACTACATCGCGGCCGGCCAGTGGGAGCTGGTGGCCTCCGGAACCACGATCATAGCGCTCTTCGCTTCGGCCATGTGCGTCGCGTATTCCGCCCTGGCCCGCAAGCCCTGGACCATCGTGCTCCCCGCGTTCGTCATCGTCGCGGTGGCGTTCTTCGCACTGCTGGCTGTCTTCGCGCCCGGACTGTACTCCGCAGCGGTCGGCGGCAACAGCCTGCTCAACGGCGACTACTCCCAGATACTCGGCGCCAGCAAGCTCTCGCTGTCCACCCTGGCGGCGTACTTCGGCTGGCTGACATTCTGGTTCCTGTTCATCGTGGTGGCCTACCGCCTGTTCAAGGTGAGGGAGAGCATCTCCTCTCCGCTGTACATCGCCACCATCGTCTGGCCGTTCTTCATGTTCGTGTGCTGCTGCCACACCGCCTCCGAGGCGGCGGTCGCGGCCGTCGCCTTCTCGGCTGCCTTCGCCATGCTCACCCTCTGGGTGCTGGACAGGGTGGACCTCAGGGCCTACTTCGGCGGCATCAGGGCCGCCGACGGGAAGCACAGGATCAGGAAGCTGTTCAAACCCATCCCCTTCGCCACCGTCCTGGTGGCGGTCCTGCTGGTGGCCGCGCCCAACATGATGTACGCGGTTGATGCGGGGATATCCACCAACCAGGCGGAGGAGATCAACGAATCCTCCGGCACCGGCCTGTTCGGCGGCGTCGGGTACTACGTCCATGACAAGGACTCCTGGAAGGTCCCCGCCGCCCTCGAGGACGCCGGCCTGACCGAGGGCACCATGGGCGGCTGGTTCGAGTACTCCGACGACATCGCCCTCTCCGGCCTCAACTCCATGACCGATGCCCAGGGCAACGGCGCCCTGGCGGTGTCGCAGATACTGCTATCCGACGGCATCGACGGCGGATCCACCGCCGCCATGCTCATCGCCATGCTGATGTACACCGGCATGACCGACGAGGTGAAGTCCGCCCTCCTCGGCGCAGGGCTCACCCAGGAGCAGCTGGACGTGGTGGAGGGCGTCTACAACAGCGCCGACTACCAGATCGGCGGCAAGACCGTCAGGTACATCGTCACCACCGACAACGAGACCTACGGCGTCCTCTCGCAGAGCGTCAGCGACATCAACGTCCAGTACGCCTTCCTCAAGAACTATCTCCAGGAGAACTGCGGCGGGTACAGGATATCCGCGATGTACGAGGCCGTCTGCGACGCCTCCGGGAAGTCCTTCGACTACATGCTGCTGACCGGCGACATGATGCCGCTGTACTACTCCAGCGTGTTCATCCAGATGGCCCTGATGACCGGGCACGTGGTGAACGGCAGCACCTACGCCGTGGACGGGTACATGTCCGTGGACTGGACGCAGTACTACACCAGCGGCACCCTGGCGTACACATACACCGATGCCATGTACGACAGCCTGCTATACAGGGCGTACATCGGGAAGACCCCCTCGGAGGCCGGGTACAGCTCCCTGTCCGAGTACATGGAGGCGCTCCGCCACGCGGATGCCAGCGTCAAGATGGCGCCCTGCTACGGCCTCGGCAACTACGAGGTTGTCTACTGGCAGGTCATGTACAACCCCGACCCCAACGCGTCCTCCGGCAGCGACGGATGGGTGCAGATGGATGCCCATGAGGCCATCGTGAAGCAGGCCGCCGAGGGAGGCGTCATCGACTACCTCTCCGGACTGCCCATGATCATAGCCTACGCCGGCAACAGCGCCGGCGGAGCGGCGGGGGTCAGCGGCCAGGTCACCGACAAGACCTCCGGCGAGGGCGTCCCCGGCATCCAGGTGTCCGCCATCGGATCCGACGGAAACATCCGCGCCACCGCATTCACCGGCGGGGACGGCAGGTTCACCATCAAGGCCCACATCGGCGACACCATAGTCTACTACGCGGCATCCTCCGGAACCACCGGCGTGCTGTTGGATTCCAAGGAGGTCGCGGACGGTGCGAGCTACAATCTCCAGGTCGCGTCCGAGTCCGAGGTCACCGTGGACCTCAGGTTCCTCAGCGGAGGTCAGCCCCAGAGGGTGACCGACCCGGAGAACTATGTGATAACCTTCACCGGAGCCAACACCGGCAAGGTCTACGAGGGCAAGCTGTCCGACTTCAAGGACAAGAGCATGGCGCTGGACCGCTACGAGGTCAAGGTCACCAACGGCTCCAACACGGTCTACAGCGGCGAGTTCGTGGTGGCGGATAAGGCATCCTACGATGCTGTGTTCAACCTCGACACCAGCCAGTACACCCTGACCATCAGGGACGTCTACGGCATCGCACCTTCGGAGATAACCTACGTACGCGTCCACAACGACGACGTCGACGTGGTGGCGGAAGTGCAGAACGGCAAGGCCGTGCTGGACCTTCCCAGAGGCACCTACGGCATCGAGCTCCTCGCATCTGACGATGGCAGCAGCAAGGCTCCGTATATGGTGACCAACGGCAGCATCTCCGTGTCCTCATCCTCCGGAAGCAGGACGGTCTACGTGGTCCCGGCGGCAACGGTCACCGCTCCCGCCGACGCGTATGGAAGCGCTTTCACTGTGACCAACAACGCGTACACGGCATCGTTCATACCCAGCGCGGAGAGCCCCTCGGTCAAGGTGCCCGTGTCCGAAGTGGCGGATACCGGCTACACCGCCTACTACATCAAAGGCTCCACCATGCACTACACGCACATCGATGCCGGCAAGGGCGAGGCCGTCGCCACCTCCGATATGTCCTCCGGTGAGGTCGCCGAGGTCACCGGGAAGATGACCGACGCCTCCGGCGCGGCCGCATCCGGGACCGTGACCTTCCTGCTGGGTGGAGGCGCCCAGCTGACCTATGGCGCGGGCGAGGACGGCACCTACAGGGCGCTGATCCCCAAGGCGGACGACAGCAAGGTCATGGTCTACGCCACCGACAGCACCGACGCGTTCATCGGCGAGAAGGACGTGTCCTCCGGCACCGCCGATATCGCGCTGACCGCGGCCGACAGGGTCCGCGGCAACGTGTCCTGGGACGGCAGCGGCACCGACGCCCCCGACGGGGACAACCTGGAGACCACCTACTACGCGTACACCACCGTGGACATCGCCGTGAAGAACGCCGACGGCACCGAGATCGCCGGCATGGAGCTGACGACCGTGCTCAACAGCACCAGCACCCTCAGCAAACCGTCCAACAGGTACACCCTGTACCTGCCCGACGGCATGGGCGCGGACATCGTGTCCACGGTCACAACGTATTCCGGAAGCGGCGATGCCGGGCTGTGGTACAAGGACGGCGACAACAAAGCCGGTTCCTACACCGCAACCGTCAATGCAGACCACAGCAGCAGCCAGACCAAGGACTTCGACCTGAAGAACTCCGGCAGCCTGACGGTCACCAACAACCTATCGGGCGAAGTCTCGCTTGTGGTCGGAACCGGTGATGCGCAGACCATTGCGGCGAACGGCACCCACACCTATACCAAGGGCGTCGACCGCCGCTCTGTGCCCGTGGACCTGGGCTCCAGGCCGGAGACCGCCGCTTCCACCGAGTACTACTTCGACGGCAATTACGCCTACAATCCGATGCTGGGCACAACGGAGATCGACCTCTCCGCGCTGATGGGATTCTCCTCTGCGGTTGAGGCCGAGAAGGCGGTCCACTACAAGACCGTCTACATCCCGTCCAAGGAGGGCGACACCGTCGCCTTCGGCAACGGCGAGGGCTCCTACTACAAGGGATACACGGTGTCCGACGAGGCTTCGCGGTACAACGGCTGCACGCAGTACATGCTGTCCCGCGACGGCGATGCGGGGACCAATCTGCTGACCGTCACCCGCGGCGACCAGATCTACTACGCCCAGATCGACCTGGGTGATGCGAACGTCGAGAAGATCGACTACGAGAGCTGGCTGTCGACCGCACGCACTGTGAAGGGCTACATCGGCGTCGTCGCCGACGGAACCATCACCGCCGAGAAGGACGGCATCGAGGTCACCGGCAAGATCGCCGACGGCGAGTACGAGCTGAAGCTCACCGACGGAACCTGGAATCTGTCTTACGTCGCGGCATCCGACGATGCGGAGTACGAGACCGATGTGCCCTTGACCGTCGACGGCGACCGCAGGTTCAACATGGTCGCCGACGGAGGCTCGGAGACCGTGCCCTACACTGTCAACGAGACTGCCCACGGCGTCATGCGTCAGGCCACGCTGACCATACCTGCAGATAAGCTGAAGGCGCTGCCCGAGGGCATGTACTCCATCACCCCCGGAAGCGGCTGGATGAACTTCGGCGCGTCCTATGATGGGAACGCAGTCGCCAATCTGTACATCGACGGCAGCATGACCAAAGGCCTGGTCCTGACGGGCTGGTACAACTCCGCCGCCCATACGATCGGCGAGGAGGCACTGACCGTGACCCTGAAGTCCGGCGACACCAAGGTCGTGGCCAACATAGGCGACGGCACCTCTCCCGTTGCGTCCGGCACCCTGTATCTGGACAAGCAGACCGACGTGGTGGGCACCTACGAGTACTCGTACGTCTTCAGGGCGGACAACAGGACCGGCGGCATAGTCAATGCCGTCCTGTCCGTTCCGGCCGCCCCCGAGGGCTGGATGGTCCAGATCTCCGGCGAGACCGGAGCGGCGGTCTTCTCCATGGGGCTACATGGAGAATTGTCGGGAGGCATGTCCCTGCCTCTGCTCCCAGGGGTGAACGAGTTCCGCATCACCTACATCCCGGTGGGTGAGGCATCGGCGGAGAGCATACCCGACCTGTCCGGCGTCACTCTGACGGCCGCCGGCATATCCATGGCCTCCTACACCGGGTCCGTGGAGACCGAGGGGTCCGTGGCGACCCTGTCGGGCATCCACAGCTCCTCCGAGGTGACAGCCTCCGACATGACCGCAGACGGCAGAGGCGTCTTCAACGCCCTGGGCGACATGCCCATGATCGTCTGGGTGCTGTTCGCGCTGATAGTCCTGCTCGCCATCATGACTCTCTGGATGGCCTTCAAGAGGGGGGTGTTCGCACGCAGAAGATGAATGCGTTCCTGATAGCGGCGCTGCTCGCGCTGACATGCTTCGCAGGGGCCGCAGTGCTGGCCTCCGACGATTCGGAGGCCGTGTCCATCGGTCTCAACGGCGATGCCGACTGGGTGCAGACCGGCAAGACGATCGAGTTCGAGGTCGATGCGTCCGGATACGCGTCCTCCGACAACGTGGCCTTCACCGCCGCCGTCTACGACTCCTCCGGGAGGCTCATGAGCGGCGCTGTGGCGACATCCGAGCACAGCGTCAGCTCCGACTACCCGAGGACCCTGACCGTGACCGCACCCAAGACCGCCGGCGACTACCGCCTGGTGGTGACCTTCACCCAGGAGGACGACTCCGGAGCCAAGACGGAGATCGGCCAGAGGGCGCTGCCCTTCAAGGCGGTGGACCCGGTGGAGCTCAGCGTCAAGCTCAGCAACACCCAGGATGCGGACAGGACCATGGTGGTCTACTTCGTGATCAACGGGGTGCGGGCGGATGACAGCCGTCAGGAGATCACCGTCCCCGCCAACGGCTCCAAGACCGTCACCTACGACTACCTGGTGAGGGACCTGCAGCAGGAGACCACCTTCTACCTGGAAGCGGAGTCCGACTCCCTTGGCGGCGACGTGCAGGGTCTGGGTCCGGAGCACTCGCACACGTTCTACGTCAACGACAACGACTACACGCTGTACGAGGCTCTGGCGGTGATCGTGCTGATCATCGTGGCGATACTCGCGATATACGTGTACCGCAAGCCCGTGAAGAACTACGGCAAGCCCAAATCCAGGCGCTGATGGAAACCGAGGGGGCCGAACCCCCCGTTCTTTTCCTCTTTAACTTTCGATCGGAATCATTCGCCGGCCGGCAGGCTCATCCGGGCGGTGAACAGGTCGGACCTGGTGCGCTCCACCACCCCTCTGGCGATGTCCTGCTTCCTCCGTATGGGCAGGACGGCATCGGGGACGTCGAACAGGGACAGCTCCTCGTACATCTCCTCCATGCGTCCGAAGAGCCGACTGCCCTCCTCCATGTCCCCGGATGTCAGTGCGTTGAGGACGGAGCGTCTGAGCTCACCTATGGCGTCGGCCATGCCCAGCAGCCAGGACTGGGGGACGGTGTCGATCTCCATGAAGGACGGCATCCTGTCGTCCTCTATGACTGACCTGAGGATCTCGGCCTCGGCGAACTCTCCGAACGCATCCACGGCCGCCTGGTAGCGGTCCATGTCGAATCCGAGGGTGGTGACCAGCTCCTTCGCCTCGGACCTGAGGGCCTCCAGGTCCTCGGCGTATGGTGCGCCTGTGTGTATGGCGTGGATGACCTTCTTGCTGAGGCGGGTGATGGCCCTCGAAGCCGTCACGGCGGTCTCCCTGCATTCCTCGATGTCCTTCAGTATGTCGGCGACGACGGCCGCCGTCTCCCTCAGCCCTTCCATGCAACGGTATCCGACGTCCCCGTATTATAGCGATTCGAGGAACCTGCGCTCCAGGCTGTTGCGCAGCCTGAGGCCGGCGAGCCTGCGCTCCGCCGTCGGCGAGCGGCGGGGGGTGAACGTGACGTCATCGTACTCCACATCCAGAAGCACCAGGCCGCCGGCGTCGGCGAGGCCGAAGGTCCTGTCCTCTCCCTCAAGGGCTGAGCGCACTTCGTTCAGATCCGCCTTCCCGGAGGCCGCCGCCGCTATGGCCGGGACGATCCTCCTGATCATGTTCCAGAGGAACCTTCCGGCTGTGAACGTGATGTCCATGGTGCCGCCGTTCTCCGCGATCGTCACGGAGTCTATGGATGACAGCGTGGGCTTCCCGTCCGGACGGCAGAACCTGACGAAATCGTGCTCCCCCTCGAACAGGGAGGCGCATTCCCGGGCTTTCCCGATGTCCAGCCCGTCGGAGGGGACGGTGTACCTGTAGACGCGTCTCCTCGCATGCCTGGGTCTGAAATCATCGTCCACCTCCGCCCAGGCGAGGAAGAAGACGCCGTCGGCGACGGCGTTGAGTGCGTCTAGCATGGCCTCAGGGTCGTCGAAAGCCGTCTCGAAAGATGCGACGTTGCCGAGGGCGCTCACCCCCGCATCGGTGCGGCCGGCCATCCTCAGGCCGAACCATTCCTCGGACCTCCCTCCTCCGGTGCGGACCAGGGCGCGCAGCACCTCCCCCTCGACAGTCCTGAGCCCGGGCTGCACCTGCGAGCCGCTGAAACCGTCCCCCAGGTACGCGATCTTCACTGCGACTCTGGTCATTCGCCGCGGATCCGCTTCATGTGAGTGACTCTCTTCTCCACCAGCTCGCGCTTGCCGATGTCGTGGCGGACGGAGATCCAGTCGCTCTCCACATGCTCAAGGGCGGCCTCGCATCTGCGCTCCGCCTCCTCGATCGTGTCGGCGACCCCGACGATCCCGGCGGACCTGGAGGACATGGTCACTATCCTCCCGTCCTTCTCGTCCACGTTGGCGTAGTACACCACCGCGCCGGCATCCCTGATGCCCTCCTCGTCGAAGATTATCTCCTTCCCGGTCTCGGACTTCACGCCGTAGCCTTTGGGCACCACGTACTTGCACACAGTGGCCTTGTGCTCGAACTCCACATCTCCGAGGCAGCCGTCCGCCATCATCCTGCAGACCTCCGCGAATGGGGTCTTCAGGACCGTCAGCACGTTCATGGCCTCCGGGTCGCCGAACCTGGCGTTGAACTCGATGATCTTCGGGCCGTCCCTGGTCAGCATGAACTGGCCGTAGAGGGTGCCGACGTAGGGGCAGCCCTCCTCCTTCATGGCGCGGACGACGCTGCGGATGATGTCCACGGCGGCCTCGCGCTCCTCCTCGGTGATGAACGGAAGCAGGTGGTCCGCGTCGCTGTAGGACCCCATGCCTCCTGTGTTGGGCCCCACGTCGCCCTCGTAGGCCCGTTTGTGGTCCTGGACCAGGGGCATCGGGACGACATGCTCGCCGTCGCAGAACACCATCTGGGTGAACTCCTCCCCCACGGCCTTCTCCTCGATGATGACTCCGGCGCCGCCGATGTTGGCGTCGAATATCTCATGGACGTAGTCCATGGTCTCCTCGAAGCTGTTGAGGTGTTCCCCCTGGACCTTCACGCCCTTGCCTCCGGTGAGGCCCACGGGTTTGACCACTATCTCATGGTCCAGCGTCCTCAGGTACGCCTCGGTGTCGGCGGCGTTGTCGAAGGCGGCGTATCCCAGGTTGCCTTTGATGCCGTGCCTCTCCACCAGTCCGCGCATGAATGACTTGGAGGTCTCGATCCTGGCGGCGGCCTTCGTGGGGGATGCGCATCTTATCCCCGCGGCCTGCAGGGCATCCACCAGGCCCACCTCCAGCGGCGCCTCCGGCCCGATGAACGCCAGTTCGGCGCCGCATTCCTTGGCGAACGCCACAACCTCGTCCACCCTCTTCTCGTCGCAGAGCCTGTACCCTGCGGATCTGGCTATTATGCCGGGGTTGGCGTTCTTCATCACGGCGTATATCTCCGCTCCCGATCTGTGGAGCGCCTCGACGGCGGCATGCTCCCTGCCGCCTCCTCCAACTGCCAGTACCTTCATGGTATCACAGCCCCAGTGCCTCTATGACCCTGTCCAGCCCCTCGCCGGTGCGGACGCTGCAGGGGATCATCTCCTTCCTGCCTCCGGTGAGCTTCTCGTAGTCCCTCAGGATGACGTCCGGGTCGACGCCCACCGCATCGGCGATGTCCATCTTGTTCAGGATGGCCAGGTCGGAGTGGATGAATATGTCGTGGTGCTTCCGCACCATGTCGTCCCCCTCGGTGGTGGATATGACGACCACGCGCATGTCCGTCCCCAGGGGGAAGTCCGCCGGGCAGACCAGGTTCCCGACGTTCTCGATGAACAGCACGTCCACAGTGTCCAGATCGATGGCCTTCAGCCTCTCTCCGACCATGTGGGCGTCCAGGTGGCACTCCTTCCCGGTGTTGCAGTTGGTGGCCTCCAGCCCGGAGGCAGCCATCCTGTCCATATCGTCGGTGCCGGTGACGTCGCCGGCGATGGCGTGGACCCTTACGCCCTTCTCCCTGAGCCTCTCCGCGAGGGCTATAATCAGCGCCGTCTTGCCCGCGCCGATGGAGCCCATGAAATCCACGGAGGTCACGCCGTGGTCCTTCATCAGCTCGTAGTTGGCGTTGGCTATGGAGCTGTTCTCCTTCAGGACGTCGTACTCCATGCCCACCGTGATGTTGTGCATGCCCGCGTAACCGTGGCGGCGGATATTAACTGTTCGCGCCCGCGCAACCCATAATAACCAGTACCAGGATGCCCGCGCGAGCAGCATGAGCTATTCAGAGGAGACCGGGAGGCTGCTGGAGGCGGCCGGCGCTACCGAGGGTGCGATGGTGGTCCTGGAGGCCGCCGGGAGGAGCTACAGGGGCAGGCTGATGCCCCATCACGAGTTCAGCGGTCCGGACATCGTCATCCTGAAGATGAAGAGCGGCTACAACGTCGGCATCAGGGTCGACGGGTCATCGAGGATCGCGGTGGAGGAGCAGCCGTCGGAGGCGGCCCGCAGGGAGGAGGACGTCCAATCCAAGGAAGGGCTCCCCACGCTGTCCCTCATAGGCACCGGCGGCACCATAGCGTCCTATGTGGACTACCGCACCGGCGCCGTCCATCCCGCCCTCTCCACCTCGGACATGGTCAACGCCATCCCGGAGATCAGGGAGGTGGCCAACATCCGCGCCAAGGTGCTGTTCTCCATATTCTCCGAGAACATGGGCCCGGAGCACTGGCAGAAGCTGGCGGAGTGCGTCAGGGACGAGATAGAGTCCGGGGCCGACGGGGTGATCATCCCCCACGGCACGGACACCATGGGCTACACCGCCGCCGTCCTGTCCTTCATGCTGCCGGACGTCCCGAAGCCGGTGGTGCTCGTCGGCGCCCAGAGATCCTCGGACCGTCCGTCGTCGGACGCGTCCACCAACCTCATGGCATGCGCCAGGTTTTGCACGGAGTCCGGGAAGGCCGGCGTGTTCGTCATCATGCACGACACCCAGGGGGACGACTCCTTCGCGGTGCACACGGGAACCAGGGTGAGGAAGATGCACACATCCCGCAGGGACGCCTTCAGGAGCATCAATGCTCCAGTCGCGGCGCACGTGGACGCGTCCGGGAAGGTGGAGGTCCTGGAGGACCTCAGGGATTCGTCCGACGCACCGGTGAGGGTGGAGCCGGCCATGGAGGACGGGGTCCTGCTGCTGCAGTACTACCCGGGCATGGACCCGGAGGCCTTCCGCCCGCTGATAATGTCATCGAAGGGGGTGGTGTTCGCAGGCTCCGGCCTGGGTCACGTGAACTCCTCGTTCGTGCCCATGCTCAGGGAGGCATGCGCCAAGGGCATCGTCGTGGCGATGACGTCCCAGTGCCTGAACGGAAGGGTCAACATGAACGTCTACGACACCGGCAGGGACCTGCTGGCGGCCGGGGTGGTGCCGCTGCTGGACATGCTGCCGGAGACCGCGTACATCAAGCTCAGATGGGCGCTGGCCAACACCTCCTCCCCGGAGGAGGCCAGGAAGGTCATGGTCACGCCGCTTGCCGGCGAGATGGGCGACAGGAGGGAGTTCTGATGGAGCATCCGCTCACCTGCGGGATCGAGATCCACCAGCAGCTGGACACCCACAAGCTGTTCTGCTCCTGCGAGAGCCGCCTCTCCGAGGAGGGAGTGGGCTCGTGCTACAGGAGGCTCAGGCCCACCACTGGGGAGACCGGCGAGATCGACCGCGCCGCGCTGGCTCAGTTCAGGAGGAATCTGGGGTACAGGTACCAGTCCGTGCCCGGCGTCTCCTGCCTGGTGGAGCTGGACGAGGAGCCGCCCCACGGGGCCGACCCGGAGGCGCTGGACGTCACTCTGACGTTCGCGGAGATGATGGGCGCCAGGACGGTGGACGAGATCCATTTCATGAGGAAGATCGTGGTGGACGGCTCCAACACCTCCGGGTTCCAGAGGACCGCCCTGGTGGCGATGGACGGGTCCGTGGAGGTCAACGGCAGGAGCGTGTCCATACTGTCCGTGTGCCTGGAGGAGGACGCCGCCAGGAAGGTGGAGACCACCGACGCCGAGGTCACCTACCGCCTGGACAGGCTGGGCATCCCGCTGATAGAGGTTGCCACCGGCCCGGACATGCACACTCCCGAAGAGGTGCTGGAGGTGGCGTACCGCATCGGCACCCTCCTCAGAGCCACCAAGAGGGTGAAGAGGGGCATCGGCACCATCAGGGAGGACCTGAACATCTCGGTCCCCGGCGGCGCCCGCATAGAGATCAAGGGCGTGCAGGAGCTGAGGCTGCTGCCGCTGTACGTCGAGAACGAGATGAAGCGCCAGAACATGCTCATCGAGATCAAGGGCATACTGAACGGCAGGGGCGCGGAGCCCGTGCCCTTCGAGACCGTCGACGTCACCGAACTGTTCGCGGACTGCGCATCCAAGGTCATCAAGGGGGCGCTGTCCTCCAAGGGCAGGGTGTTGGCGGTCCGTCTGCCCGGCTTCGCCGGCGTCATGAACGGCGACGGCGGAAGGCTGCGTCTGGGGGCGGAGATGGCCCAGCGGGCCAGGGTCCGCGGGGTCAAAGGCATCTTCCATTCCGACGAGCTCCCCGCCTACGGCATCGAGGGCAGGTACGTGGACGCGCTCAGGGAGCGCCTGGGCATGACCGGGGAGCACGACGCCTTCGCCATCTGCGCGGCTCCGGCCAAGAAGGCGGAGTCGGCCCTGGAGGCTGCTGTGGCCAGGGCCAATGAGGCCCTCGTCGGTGTTCCGGAGGAGACCAGGGATCCCCTGCCGGACGGCACGTCGAAGTACTCCCGCCCGCTGCCCGGTGCCGCCAGGATGTATCCGGAGACGGACGTCCCGCCGATACCGGTCACCGGGGAGCACATGGCCCGCATACGCGAGAGCCTTCCGGAGCTCCCCGAGGAGGTCGCCGCCCGCCTGGTGAGGGACTACGGGATCAACGCACAGCAGGCATCGCAGCTGGTCCGCCAGGGGCACGAGGACATATTCGAGAAGGCCGCCGCCTTCGACGGGCTGGCCTCCGTCGCCGCCACCACGTTCCTCAACACCTACGGCGAGCTGGAGTCCGACGGCATCGATCTGGACTCCTTCCCGGAGGAGCGCATCATCGGCGCTTTCGAGGCCCTGTCCCAGGGCGTGTTCGCCAAGGAGGCCATGCCCGCCGTGCTGAGGGAGATGGCGTCCTCGGGCACCGACGCTAGAGGCGCTGCCGGGAAGCTGGGCCTGGAGGCCGTGGACGAGGGCGAGGCCGAGTCGGTCATCGCCGCCATCGTCGCCGAGAGGCTGGACTTCGTCAGGTCCAAGGGCATGGCCGCGGTCGGTCCGCTGATGGGCCCCGTCATGGGCGCGCTCAGAGGGAAGCTGGACGGCAGGAAGGCCAACGAGATCCTGGTCAGGGAGATCGGAAAGGTCCTCTGATCTCCAGCACCCTGAGCCTCTCGAAGAACAGGGGCAGCTCCCCGATGACCCTCACGCCGTAGGGGGACAGCAGCTCCCCGAGCCTATCCCGGTCCATGAGGGAGGAGACCACCACCACGACCCTGCCGTCCGGAGCGAGGTGCTCTTTCGCGCCGGACAGCAGCCTCGGCAGCGGTCCCAGGCCGTCCGGTCCGCCGGACCAGGCCCTCGCCAGTATCCCGTCGTCCTCGGCGGGGAGATATGGGAGGTTGAAGACGACGGTGTCGAAGACCCCGTCCACCGAATCGTAGACGTCCGAGAGCAGGAACTCCCCTTCCAGGCCGTTTGCGGAGAAGTTCCTCTTCGTCAGCTCCACTGCCGTCGGGTTGATGTCGGCGCAGGTGACCGAGGCACCGTTGGCGGCGCAGTGCATCGACACGACCCCTGACCCGCATCCGATCTCCAGCACCCTCTCCCCCGGAACCACGTCCAGCGACTCTATGAGGAGCTCGCTGTCCTCCGATGGGGGGTAGACGTTGGGATGCTCCGCCACCTCGATACCGGGATCGTACCTCATCGTCCCCTCACGGGCGTCCGCGGTTATACAACTCGCGCCCTTTATCTATGCAGGAAGAGATTCCACGGGCATGATAGGACTGGATGTACTCGCGGTCGGGTACCTGGTCCGCGATGCGGACGGGGAGCTGCTGGAGGCCCATTCCACATCGACTCTGATAAGGACGGGCGACAGCAGCATAGTGGTGGACACCAGCAGCAGGTTCATGCGTCCGGCGCTGAAGTCGTCGTTCCGCGACCTCGGCGTCTACCCCAAGGATGTGGACACCGTGGTGCTGACCCATTCGCATCAGGACCACACCGGTAACCTGGACCTCTTCCCCAACGCGGAGGTGTACGTGCAGGCGGGAGGCGACGATCTCGGCGCCGACGTGAACGTGATTGAAGGGGACATGCAGCTCTGCTCCGGCGTCAGGCTGGTGCGCACGCCCGGCCACACCCCGGACAGCATGAGCGTGTTCGTGGAGGCCGACAGGGCCTATGTGGTCGCCGGCGATGCGGTGCCCACCGAGGACAACTACCGCAAGATGGTCCCGCCCCGCATCTGCGCAGACAGGGAGGCCGCCATGGAAAGTATTAATTCCATCGCCAACTTCGCCGACATCATCGTCCCGGGGCACGGCTTCCCCTTCATGACGAGGTGAGAGCATGCCCAGAGAGGTTCCCGATTCCATCTACTACGAATGCCCCGACTGCGATGACGACACCGTCCACGAGGTCCTCAGGGGCCGCATGGGCAAGGCGTCGCTGGAGGCCACCATCCGGTGCACGGAGTGCGGGCGCACATCCTCCGTCACCATCCAGCTGCCGAAGCTCATCAAGACCCAGATAGTGATAAGCGACGGCCCGGTCTCCGAGCGTTCGGAGACAGAGCTGGAGGAGACGGACAGGATCTCCCTGGGGGACGAGTTCCTGCTGGAGGACGGCAGGCGCCTCAGGGTCTGCTCCATCGAGCTGGAGGGCGACCGCAGGGTTAAGAAAGCGGTCGCCGGCGAGGTGAAGATGCTGTGGTGCCAGCAGTTCGACGACCTCAGCATCAAGGTCACCGTCAACAACGACAGGGTGAGCTACTCCCGCAGGATCCACGCCGAGCCGGACGACGAGTTCACCATCGGCAACCGCCTCGAGCTGGAGGACATGGACTGCTTCATCCACGCCATCAAGACCCGCGACAAGCTCCTGCACCACGGCACCGTGGAGGCCAGGGACGTGGTCAGGATCTACGGGAAGTACGGGGAGAAGTCATACCCCGTCCTGGACCTGGAGGAAGACGAATTCTAGGATGTCCGAGATGTTGCCGCTGCGGACGCAGTGGTCGGCGGCGCCCTCGGTGTACTCATCCACTGGGTTGAACGCGATGGACATCCCGCACTCCTCGAACATCGAGATGTCGGTGAAGGAGTTGCCCACGGCGAAGGTGCGTTCCGGCGTCGTCCCGTACCTCTCGATGAGCTCCCGGGTGCTCCTGCCCTTGTCGCGGAGGTCCACGTTGATGATCCCCTCGCCGGTGAGCCTCCCTTCGCCGTCGGTCTCCAGGCCGTCGGCCAGGTAGCCGTCGAAGCCGAACTCGTCGGCGATCATCTTCGCGGCTATGTCTATGCCTCCGCTGCAGATCACGCACTTTATGCCGTTGTAGTTCAGGGCGGCCACGGTCTCCTGGATGCCGTCCACCAGCGGCAGGCTCCTCATGATGCGGATGACGTCCCGCTCGGTCATGTCCGGATTGACGCTCCTCCACAGGGCGATGTCCCTGCGCATGAACTCCCTCTCGTCGATCTCCATGTTCACGAAGGCGCGGTAGGCCTCCTCGTTGTCCACACCGTACCATTCGTGGATGTACGCCCACGAGCTCCTGGTGCGGGTGAGGGTGCCGTCCATGTCGAAGACCGCCAGGTCGTACGTCCTGCCCATGGGCGGTGATATGCGGAGGGGTAGTTAAAGGTGAGAGCGGTTATAACGGCGCATAGCATCCACCGTCCGATGATAACGATCATCGGCACCGGCCACGTCTTCGACATAAGCGTGGCGGTGATGAACCTGATCAAGCACATCTGGCCGGATGCGGTGCTGGTGGAGCTGGACATGGCCAGGTACAGGGCGCTGACGGAGCCGCCGAAGGACGGTCCCCCGGAGGGTCCGAAGCGCATGCCCTGGGTCTACCGCCGCGCCGCGAAGTACCAGAACCGCATGGCGGAGGACCACCGCACCGATGTGGGCAAGGAGCTCCTCACCGCGGTCAACACCGGCAGGCTGGTGGGTGCGGAGATCGGCTTCATAGACACCGACGCCTACCGCGCCATGGGCGAGATGTGGGAGGAGATGCCCTTCCGCGAGAAGATGAGGTACGCCCTCTCCACCTATACCGACGGCGTCCGCGGGAAGGAGGGCGCCGACAGGGTCGCAGAGGAGTTCGGGAAGGACGGCGAGCGCATGATGGCCGACATGCGCCGCAAGTACCCCACCATGGTGCGCAAGCTGATCGACGAGCGCAACGTCCACATGGCGGAGCAGGTCCGCGGCTACGCGGAGAGGTTCAATAATATAGTGGTGGTATGCGGTGACGCCCATGTGGACGGCATGGCGTCGCTCCTGGAGGGCCTGGAGGTGAGGAAGGTCAGACTGGCGGACCTCATGGACGGCGAGCGCCTCCGGGACATACACTCGTTCGCATGGAATCACGAGGGAGAGAGATGAAGGTAGAGCTGCTGGCATACACGCCCGATGCGGACAGGGTCTGCGCCGCCGCGGGGAAGTCCTGCTATTCCGAGCGCCCGGCCCACGAGCTGCTGGACTCCGGCGACCCGGACAGGGTGCTGGGGAGGATAGTCGGGATGGGGCACCACTCTGTGATCGAGCATGCGGTGTTCACGTTCTCGGTGGAGGGCGTGTCCAGGTCGCTGACCCACCAGCTGGTGAGGCACAGGATCGCGTCCTTCTCCCAGCAGAGCCAGAGGTACGTCCCGCTGGAGCGCCCCACCTACGTGGTCCCCCGCACCGTGGAGTCCGACCCGGAGCGGGCGGAGATCTACGGCTCCCTGATGGACGCGGTCTGGAACGCCTACAACAGGCTCACGGAGCTGGGTGTGCCGGCGGAGGATGCCAGGTACGTCCTGCCCAACGGCTGCACCACCAACATCACCATCACCATGAACGCCCGGGAGCTGCTGCACTTCTTCTCCCTCAGGTGCTGCAACCGCGCCCAGTGGGAGATCCGCGAGATGGCCGACGAGATGCTGAGGCTGTGCAGGGAGGTGTCCCCCACCATCTTCGAGAAGGCGGGGCCACCCTGCGTCAGAGGGCCGTGCCCCGAGGGCAAGCTGTCCTGCGGGAAGCCCAGGAAGCCCACCGGGTGATGCATCGTCGTCTGTGAAAATTCAATCAACTGAATTTTTCTACATATTTGTAGAAATTTTTCAGCACACTGAATTATTTTCACATGCGGATCTCCGGATCCATCCTCGTGCATCAACATACAGCTCCGATTTACGGTTTGTCTTCGGAGAACCGTGCGGGGCTAGTGTCAGACCCGTCATCCCAGCGGATGCGCAACCCTCGGGGCTCCGGGTCGCCTCAAGGCAATACTTAAATAATGTATCCACTTAATCCGCCCCACTCGGTGAAAGATATGGGAAGAATCAGGCCCACATACATCAAGAGAGTGTCTATCGAGCTCGTCAACAAGTATCCCCAGGCGTTCAGCATGGACTTCGAGGAGAACAAGGCCATGGTCAACAACCTGACCGACGTGTCCTCCGTCACCATGAGGAACCGCATCGCCGGATACATCACTCGCTACCTCTCCCACAGCGAGATCTAAACATCTTCGCGTCAAACCAAATCCGCACACACGCCCGCGTGGGGTAGCTTGGATATCCTGTGAGATTGCGGATCTCTTGACCCGGATTCGAATTCCGGCGCGGGCACCACCCTTCTTCAATCCTGCTGCTCTGATTCTGCCGGCCAGACCTTCGATGCGATCTCGCAGTCCCCCGGCGGCACGATCCTGGCGACCTCCTCCTCGGGGACGCCCAGCTCCTTGGCCATGTGCGCCGCGGTCTTCCCGGCCTTGCCCCTGCCGGGGATGATGACGAAGTACTTCGACGACATGGACCTCATGGCGTCCTCGGGGCCGCACATGACCTTGCGCTCGTTCTGATAGGTGATCTCGCCCACCGCCAGGCGCATCGGCAGGTGGTACTCGTAGTTCCTGCGGCCGCGGATGATGAACGCCCCCCTGGGGACGAACTCCCCCGCCTCGGGGGTCTTGGAGACCTGGTCCGGGTACACCCAGTAGGCGCTGCCGTCGCTGAGGGCGGCCACCCATCCCTTGGACTGTGCCAGCGCGAAATGGCACGCCTCTCTGAGTTCGGCATCGGAGGCCTTCTGCCCGTCCTTGAGGATGGTGGACGGGGCCCCGTGGAGGTCCGCGTGGGCGTACACGTCCGCGTCCTTCAGGTGCTTCTTGACTATGTTGTCGTTGGTGTGGGCGTCCTTGCCGGCGATGACCAGCTTCCCGCCGGAGGTGATGAACCACTTGTACCTCTCGAACCAGAACTGCTTGGTCGGCTGCGCTCTGGCGGCGCGGGCCGCCTCGTCCTTGGCGAGTCCCTTCTCCCTCTTGGCGTACGCCGCCTTGCTGTCGGCCAGGGCCTCCTCGGCACGGGACGACTTCTCGCCGATCTCCTTGCCCCTGGCGTAGATGTCCGAGGCGTTGGCGTCCAGGCCCTTGGTGTAGTCCAGCTGCACCTCCATGCCGTCGAACACCGCCACCACCGTGTCTTTGGACGGGTCGATGGACCTGACGAACGGGATGCGCATCGCCCCTGCCTTCAGCTTCTCCCAGGTGAGCTTCGAGCTCTGCTCCTTCAGCACCCTGAGGAGCTCGTCCGCCTGCCCGTAGTTGGCGTACAGGGCATCGGCCTTGGCGCGGAGGGTCGCAGCCTCCTCGCGGTACGCCTCGACGGTGTCCGTCTGGCTCTCTATGCGTCTCCTCAGGCGCTCCAGCTCGGGGTCCTTCCTGGCGCCCTCCTCCTTCTCGCCGAGGCGGGACATGAGCTCCTCCACCGCGGAGGACATGGTGGGGAACACGGTCCTCTCATACGACGAATAGATCCCCAGATCGGCGGGGGTTATGTCCACCACCTCGTCCCCTTCGGTGTACATGGTGGGGACCGGATTCTCCAGGATCCCGGAGACCATCGTGCGCATGGCATCCCACAGGGAGCCGATGTCCTCCGGGGTCAGCTCCCCGGCGGGGGTGTTCTTCGCGACGCCGGAGATCCTGCAGACCTCCTCGGCGTACTGGCCCCCGAGGCCGGCTCCGGTGGCCAGGGTCCTGACGGCATCTGAGCTGGATGCGGAGAACAGGGGGTCGAACTCCTCCCGGGGGGAGGACACGGGATCGAACCTCACCTTAGGCATCACGTAGGGCTCGCCGGGGCGGACCGCCCTGTCCCTCATGGTCTTGTGGATGAGGCAGTTGACGATGACGCCGTCCTTCACCAGCAGGATGTTCCCGCCGCCGAAGAGCTCGAAGATTAATTGGTAGTCCGCGTCGGCCTTGAAGACCTCGGTGACCAGCATGCGGTCGAACCCCTGCTGTGTGGTCCTGCCGATGCGGGCGTTGTCCAGGTGCTTCCGCAGGAACGTGGCGAAGCTCAGGGGGTTCATCGGGGTCTCGGGCTTGACGGAGGGCAGGTACAGCCACTTCCCGCCCTTGAAGAAGAGGTCCCTCTTCCCCTGTCCGCTGACGTTGATCCGGAACAGGACGGTGCCGGAGTCCCACTGGAACACCTTGTCCATGTGCCCGCCCTCCAGGGCGGACATCTCGGCGGCGATGGATCCGACATCGAAGGAGCTCATCTCTCTCTTCATGGGCAACCCCTAGCACCGCTCCCGAATTAACGTTATCGGGGAATCCCTGGCTCAGATACATTTATAACAGATATCGTGTTTGTGGGCTTGAGGCCGCCGTGGCTAAGTGGTATAGCGATGCCTTGGTAAGGCATAGGTCGCGGGTCCGATTCCCGTCGGCGGCTCCTCTTCTCCACTCAATGCATCGTGTAGAACACGAACCCCGACCAGATCTTGGGGAAGAAGAACGTGGTCTTCTTCGGCATGCGCTTCCCGGCGGTGGCCAGGTCCCAGATGCTCTGCAGGCTGGGGTTGTTGAGTATGATGGCGAGGTCGTGGCGCTTCTCCGCCATCGCCTTCATGACTGCGGCGGTGTCGGCGTCGTAGGAGACCTTGGACTTGCCCTCGTCCGCCTTGTAGATGCCGTTCATCACCACCTCCTGGGCGATGTAGGTGTCCAGGCCCCACAGCGGGTCCTCCCCATCCCTGCGGGGGCGTCTCGCCAGGAGGCACCTGCCGGACCTGAGGTACAGACCCATGTCGAAGCCGCCGAGACGCTCCAGCATCTCCTCCGGCGTGACCTCCTCGGTCTCCAGCGACTTCTGGATCCTCTTGACGGCGCTGTTCTCGCCGATGTCCTCGGCGTCGATCAGCCTGTGGGTGGGCCAGACCACCAGCCCCTCGTCGTCCGCGGCCACCAGGGTGGCCAGGACGTACTGCTTCTCCTCGCAGTCCGGGTTCTCCTTGGCGTAGTTCAGGGCGGTCTCGTACCTGTGGTGGCCGTCGGCGATGAGCATGCGCTGGCCCTTCAGCTCCGCGGTGATGCGCGAGGTCACCTCCGGATCGGAGACCCTGAGGTACTGATGCCTGACGCCGTTCTCATCGGTGACGTCGTACAGCGGTTCCGCCGCTTCGGACATGGCGGCGGAGAGCTCGGGCGTCAGCCCTTCGAAGATGCCGAAGATGGACTCCAGATGCACCTCCATGTCCCTCAGCAGGTTTAGGCGGTCCGCCTTGACCTTGGAGAAGGTCTCCTCGTGGGGTATGATGCCGCCGTCGGAGTAGTCCTCTGTCCTCAGGATCCCGGCGATGCCGGTCCTGACCATCGTCTTTCCGTCGGCATCGAAGGTCTGGCGGTAGAGGTAGAAGGATTCCGGATCGGAGACCAGGTCCCCGGAGGCGACGGCGGCGTCGAACTCCTCCCTGGCCTTGCCGTACCTCCCGTTCTCCGGCATGAGCGTGAAGCGGGTGACGTTGCATCTGTGGGACTGCAGCTCGGCGAGGCGCTCCGGGCCGATGACATCGTAGGGCGGTGAGACGCGGTCGAAGGCGGTCTCGTCATCTCTCAACGCTGGCCTGAGTCCTCTGAACGGCAGGAAGGTCACCATTTGGCTGCACCTGCGTGAGCCATCGCCCCCATCCTATATAACCCGAATCAGCAGATCCTGGGCACCGGATCCCCCACCGGGGGCTCCAGTATCCTCCTGCCGCCTATCTCGGTGCGCAGCACCACGCGGGGGATGTCGGAGGCGTAGGCGTGACCGATGAGTGCCGCATCCTTCCCGAGGGGGTGGGACCTGACGGCCTTCAGCACCTGGTCCGCCATCTCAGGCACGCAGGCTATAACGACCTTGCCCTCGTTCCCGATGCTGAAGGGGTCTATGCCCAGCATCTCGCAGGCGTTGGCGGTCCCGTCCCTGAGGGGGATGTCGGTCTCGGACACCTCGATGCCCACCTTGGACTTGTCCGCCCATTCGTTCAGCAGGTTGGCCAGCCCTCCGCGGGTGGGGTCCTTCATCGCGACGATGCCTCCGGCCTTCAGGCCCTCGGCGATGAGCCCGTTCAGCGGCGCCACGTCCGATCCGACGGTGCTCTCGAAGCCGTAGCCCTCTCTGGAGGAAAGCACCGCCACGCCGTGGTCGCCCACGTATCCGGACACGATTATCGCGTCGCCGGGACGGATGTTGTCGTCCGTGGCCCATTCGGAGTCCACCTGCCTGTACTGCCTGGCGGTCTCCAGGTTCGCGTCCATGTAGGGGGACCTCCTGCCGACGGCCGACGTCACCATGAACATCTGGTCCACCGCGCCGGCGTCCACGACCTTGGTGTCGCCGGTGGCGACGGGCACGCCGCATTCGCGGCAGGTGGCGCCCACGGACTCCATGACCCTGTCCACGATGTCCATGTCCAATCCCGCTTCCAGAATGAGCGAGCATGACAGAGCCAGAGGCTGTGCGCCCATGACCGATATGTCGTTCACCGTGCCCGCCACGGACAGGCGTCCGATGTCCCCTCCGGGGAAGAACAGCGGCTTCACGGTATGGCCGTCGGTGGTGAACACGATGCCGTCCACGACGGCGGAGTCGTCCAGCGAGCTCAGGGGGACCTGAGCGTCCATCGCGGGGAAGTGGGAGGTGACATGCTTGGACAGGAACTCCTGCATGACCTCTCCGCCGGACCCGTGGTTCATTGCGATCTTGGCCATGGGCCGTGGATTGCTGTATCGGATTAAACGTTAACGCAGGCGCGCACACCCTAAATAGGTGCACCGAGATGGGCTGGCGACGGACCCGTGGGGTAGTGGATTATCCTGCAGGTCTTCGGAGCCTCTGACCCGGGTTCGAATCCCGGCGGGTCCGCCATCCGTATGTCTGGCACTATTCCGTGACAGCTCTCCAGACCGCTCTCCTCCCGTCCACTTCCAGAATCGCCCTCCCCCGGTCGGCGAGCCAGGACATGTAGGATCTGACGGTGGACCCCACCAGCACGTACTGCATGAGGTCCAGGTCGATGCCGAACTCCTCCGCCACCGCCGCCAGCAGTCCGTCGGGGGTCGCGCCGTCCCCGCACAGGCCGAGGATGCGGGCCGCGTTGTCCTCTATCACATCGATGTTCATCTGAGCCAGAGATGATATGTCGTCGGTGGCCGGACAGTGGGAGGGGACGAACAGCTCGGCATCCATCCCCATGACCGTCCTGAGGGTCTCCACGGCAAGGCCCGGGTCGTGCATCACTGTCAGGCGGTACTTCTCCAGCGTCTCGGGGCTGCACACGCAGTCCCCCAGGAAGACCACCCCGTCATCGGTGCGGAAGCCCACCATGTCCGGGCAATGGCCGGGCAGCGGCACAGGCTCCAGGGGAGGGCAGGAGGGGTCGTCCAGGGGCAGGCACCGGCTGGGCTTCGCCTCCAGGGTCCTGTGCCTGATGCCGGCGAAGGCCCTTCCGCCATAGAGGCACTCCGGCTCCAGCGACGGGAAGCTGGTCACCGCCGCATTCACCCCGTTGGCGAAGGCCGGGCATCCGTACCTCTGCTGCAGGTATGCGTTGCCGCCGATGTGGTCGGCGTGGGAGTGGGTGTTCAGTATCGCCTTCAGCGTCCATCCGTTCTCGTCGATGGCTTTGGCGGCCTTCTTCGCGGCGTCCTTGCCGTTGCCGGTGTCGATCAGCACGGCTCCGCCGTCCTCGACCCATATCCCCATGCGGGATGGGCATTCGATGTAGAACGTGCGCTCCCCGGCCCTGACGAGCTCGTACATGCATGCTCATGGCGCGGGCGGTATTTCAGAGCAGGGGCTTCCTCATGACGGTGCTGCGCGGAAGGTATCCTCTGCCGGAATAGAACCTCTCAGCATCCGCGTTCGCCGCACCCACGTTGAGGGTGACCGACGCCAATCCCTTCCCGCGGAGCACCGATTCTGCCCACTCAAGCATCTCGGTCCCCGCTCCGGTGCGGCGGAGCCCCTCATCGACCCTAATCCCGAGGATGTACCCTGTGGGCTCGCAGGTGAACTGGTCCACGGATTCGCCGATCCAGATGAACCCCGCCCGCTCCCCGTCTTTGCGGAGGACCATGACCTCGTCCTTCATGCGTTTGGATGCGATGCTCTCCATAGCGGTGGCTACGATGGGATCCAACCACAACGGCGCCGTCTCCCTCTCTGAGGGGTCCACGGAATCCAGGATGTCCGCGCCGATGCTCCCCGCCACATAGAGCATGTCCTCTTCCGATGCGGGCGTCAGCTCGAGGCCGGACGGCAGAAAGACGGTCACGGCCGGCTCATGGCCGTCTGACGATATAACCGCATCACGCCGGTCCGATATCCTTGGGGGGTGATCCGGCATGCCCTCTGCGGGCCAGTGCGTCTCCGATGCGGGACGCCGAATACAGCGGCACGTTTATGAGCCAGCCCTCATCCTTGAAGCCGGTCAGTGACGTGCGGATACAGACCTCCGTCCCGTACCTGTCCCTGAACGCCCTGAGGCTCTTGGAGCGGAGGTTTACTGAAGCCTTCACTTCGATCGGAACAACGCCGCCTGCCCATTCCACGAGGACGTCAACCTCGTTCTCCCCGCCGGACCAGTAGTACGGTCTGAACCCGGCGGCTCTGAGCTCCTGCACAACGAACTGCTCCGTCATCGCCCCTCTGAAGCAGCCGAAGATCCCGTCCTCCGACTGTAGCGCATACGCCTCCAGGCCCGCTTTTGCGCCCAACAGCCCCACGTCCGCGGCGTACAGCTTGAACGCCTTCCCGTCGGACACAGACGACAGCGGGACCTCCGGACGCTCCGCCCGCGGCACGACGGTCACCAATCCGTAGCTCTGCAGCCAGAGTATCGGCTCCATGTATCTGGAGGCGCCTCCTTTCGACCGCATCATGCTGTACACGAACTTCTTGTTCTCTTTGGCCAGCTGTCCCGGCAGGGAGTCCCAGACATCAATCATCCTGGTGACGATCCCCTTCGGAGGGTGTCTGCTCATGTCCCGCTCGTACTCCGTGACGAGCCTGCTCTGGACCTTGCGGACCTCTCCCAGGTCCCCGGTGGTGATGTAGGCGAGGACCGCCTCCGGCATCCCTCCCACGAACATGTACGTCTCGAGCATCTCGATGAGCATCGGCCGGGCGGCGGCCAGGATGTCCGTGTCATAGGAGTCGATAGCGTCGGCGAGCGGTGCGTTGCCGCAGGCGCGGACGAATTCGGAGAAGGTCATCGGCAAGATCTCCAATTCGTCGACCTTCCCCACGGGGTACTTCCTCCCCTGGCCCACGGAGACTCCGAGAAGGGATCCTGCTGCGATCACGTGGTACTCCGGCGCTCTCTCGCAGAAGTACTTGAGCGACGGCAGCGCCTCCGGGCAGTCCTGGACCTCATCCAGAAAGACCAGGGTGTCGGGACCGATCCTTTTCCCCGTGAGCGCCGAGAGTGAGGAGACGATCCTCCCCGGATTGGTGGGGTCTGAGAACGCGCCGCGGAATATGGGGGATTCCAGGTTCACAGTGATGCAATCCTCATATCTGGTCTTCCCGAACTCCTCGACCAGCCAGGTCTTCCCGGTCTGGCGCAGGCCGCTGACCACAAGCGGCTTCCTGCCGTCAGACGCCCTCCATGCCTCCAGGGCCGCCATGGCTCTCCTTTCCATCGTCTTCCCCGATATCATATACTCGTCTGGATTTTTTAACGTTATTGAAAATCATCGTATGATATTTTTGACATCAGTTGAAAAAATCGGAGGAACATATCACTCAAACATCGCTGTCGCAAAATGGACCCGGCAGGGGGCGGGCCGCTGCCGGGGTATTCGGTGCACGGTACGGATGCGGAGGCGTCTGCATGCCCGCCGGATCCCGGGGGCCGAACGTGCATACGCGCCACGTCTGACTGTCCGTCCGACCTTCAGAGTCGCTTTCAGATGCTATTATTATTTATAGAAGGATGGATACATCGTAAAAGACGAATGTTTATATAGAAGAACAAACGTCAGGTGGCTCAGTATAATCCGACTATACTTGGAGGAATATAGAATGGGCATGGGTAACGCACCTATAGTGATCCTCAAGGAAGGAACCAAGAGGGACAAGGGAAAGGACGCTCAGTTCAACAACATCGCAGCCGCCAGGACCATCTCCGACGCTGTCAGGAGCAGCCTCGGACCCAGGGGAATGGACAAGATGCTGGTCGACTCCATGGGCGATGTCGTCATCACCAACGACGGTGTCACCATCCTGAAGGAGATCGATGTCCAGCACCCCGCCGCCAAGATGCTGGTGGAGGTCGCCAAGACCCAGGACGCAGAGGTCGGAGACGGTACCACCACCTCCGTCATCCTCGCGGGCGAGCTGCTGAAGAAGGCCGTGGACATGGTCGACGCCAACGTCCATCCCACCGTCATCGCCGCAGGATACAGGATGGCCAACGCAGAGGCCCAGAAGATCCTGGTGGACATCGCGCAGAAGGTCACCATCGACGACGAGGAGATGCTCCGCGACATCGCCGGCACCGCCATGAACAGCAAGCAGATCTCCGGCTCCAAGGACTTCTTCAGCAAGATGGTCGTCGACGCCGTGAAGACCGTCGCCACCAAGGGCGAGGACGGCAAGTACACCGTGGACCTCAACAACATCCAGACCGTCAAGAAGACCGGCGCCTCCATGGAGGAGAGCGAGCTCGTGAAGGGCCTCATCATCGACAAGGAGCCCGTCCACAGCGCCATGCCCAAGAGGATCGAGAACGCGGTCATAGCCCTCATCGACGCCCCCTTCGAGGTCAAGAAGACCGAGATCGAGGCCAAGATCGAGATCACCGACCCCTCTCAGCTGAACGCCTTCCTCGAGGAGGAGGAGAACATGCTGAGGAGGATGGTCGACAAGGTGAAGTCCGTCGGAGCCAACGTGGTCTTCTGCCAGAAGGGCATCGACGACCTGGCCCAGCACTTCCTGGCCAAGGAGGGCATCTACGCCGCCAGGCGCGTCAAGAAGTCCGACATGGAGAAGCTGGCCGCATCCACCGGAGGCAACATCATCAACAAGCTGGACGAGCTGGACAAGGACGACCTCGGGAAGGCCGACCTGATCGAGGTCAAGAAGGTCCAGGGCGAGGACATGACCTTCATCACCGGCCTCAACGACGTCAAGTCCGTCTCCATCCTCATCAGGGGAGGCACCCAGCACGTCATCGACGAGATCGAGAGGTCCCTCATCGACGCCTGGAGCGTCACCCGTGTCGCCATCGAGGACGGCATGACCATCACCGGCGGCGGATCCGCGGCCGTGGAGCTGGCCATGAGGCTCAGGGAGTACTCCTCCTCCGTCGGAGGCAGGGAGCAGATCGCCATCGACGCCTTCGCTTCCGCCATGGAGTCCATCCCCACCACCCTCGCTGAGAACGCGGGTCTGGACCCCATCGACATACTCATCGAGATGAGGAAGCAGCACAAGGAGGGCAAGCTCAACGCAGGGCTCAACCCCTTCACCGGCAAGGTGGAGGACATGAAGGCCCTGAAGGTCATCGAGCCCTACAGGATCGGCAAGCAGGCCATCAACTCCGCTACCGACGCGGCCGTCATGATCCTCAGGATCGACGACGTGATCGCCGCCCGCAGCATGCCCACACCCAACGGGCCCCCGGGCGGAATGGAAGGCATGGGCGCCGAGGAGTGATCCGGCGGAAGCAAACAGGGGCGCAAGCCCCTATTCCCCGGAACGGGGGATTCGACACGGTTCAGGCGATGGTATGACTGGAGAGTCTGAAGAGTCAGGCGTCCGGGAGGAGGCTCCCGAGACGGATGCGCTGGCGGAGGCACAGGCCAAGGCCGAGGAGTACCTCGACATGGCCAGACGCGTCCAGGCGGATTTCGACAACTACCGCCGCCGGACCCAGAAGGAGAACGAGGAGTTCAGGGCCTTCGCAACCGCGGGGCTCATAACCGAGCTGCTGACCATAGTGGACGACTTCGACAGGGCGCTCGAGCATGCCGACGGAGGCGAGGTGTTCGTCACCGGCGTCAGGGGCATCAGGAACAACCTGATGAAGGTGCTCGAGTCCAAGGGGCTGTCGGAGATCGACGCATCCGGCAGGTTCGACCCGAACCTGCACGAGGCGCTGTGCACTGTGGAAGGGGAAGAGGACGGCATGGTCGCGGAGGTGTTCCAGAAGGGGTACCGCCTGGGCGACAAGGTCCTCAGGTACGCGAAGGTCAAGGTGACCAGGAAGCCCGCCCCCGCCGCACCGGCGGAGGACGGGGAGAATGACGGAAAGCAGGAAGACAAGGAGGAATGATCGGGATGTCAAGGATAATAGGAATCGATTTGGGGACGAGCAACTCCGCGGCATCGATCATGGAGGGCGGCAGGCCCACCATGATCCCCAGCGCAGAGGGTACCAGCGTCGGCGGGAAGTCTTTCCCGTCGTACGTCGCATTCACGCAGGACGGGCAGCTGCTGGTTGGCGAGCCGGCCAGGAGGCAGGCCATCACCAACCCGGACGGCACCATAAAGAACGTGAAGAGGAAGATGGGGACCTCCGAGAAGGTAACCGCCCTGGGCAAGGAGTACACCCCCCAGCAGATCTCCGCGTTCATCCTCCAGAAGATAAAGAAGGACGCGGAGGACTACCTGGGCGAGACCATCGACAAGGCAGTCATCACCGCCCCCGCCTCCTTCGACGACAATCAGAGGCAGGCCACCAAGGACGCCGGCGCCATCGCCGGGCTGGACGTGGTCCGCATCATCAACGAGCCCACCGCGGCCGCTCTCGCATACGGCCTCGACAAGGGAAACACCTCCCAGAAGATCCTGGTGTTCGACCTGGGAGGAGGGACCCTCGATGTGACCATCATGGACTTCAGCGACGGCGTGTTCGAGGTCCTGTCCACCTCCGGAGACACCCACCTGTGAGGATCCGACATGGTCGAGGTCCTGACCAACTACGTCCTGGGCGAGTTCCAGAAGCAGACCGGCATCGATCTCCACAGCGACAACATGGCGTTCTGGAGGGTCAGGGAGGCCTGCGAGAAGGCGAAGATCGAGCTGTCCACCACCATGCAGACCGAGGTCAACCTGCCGTTCATCACGTCGGACGCCTCCGGTCCCAAGCACCTGGTGCAGACCATCACCCGCGCCAAGCTGGAGGAGCTGGTGGAGCCCATCGTCGAGCGCTGCAGGAACTCCATCATCCAGGCCATGAACGACGCCGACCTGAAGAACGACAACATCGACAGGATCATCATGGTGGGCGGACCCACCAGGATGCCCATCGTCCAGAACTTCGTGGAGAACATAGTCGGACCCAAGATCCAGCGCGGCATCGACCCCATGGAGTGCGTCTCCATGGGAGCAGCCATCCAGGGCGCCGTCCTCTCCGGAGAGGTCAAGGACGTCCTGCTGCTGGATGTCACCCCGCTGTCCCTGGGCATCGAGACCCTGGGAGGCATCGCCACCAGGCTCATCGACAGGAACACCACCATCCCCACCAGGAAGTCTCAGGTGTTCTCCACCGCGGCGGACAACCAGCCCTCGGTGGAGATCCACGTGGTCCAGGGAGAGAGGGAGATGGCCGCCGACAACACGTCCCTCGGGAAGTTCGTGCTGGACGGCATCCCACCCGCACGCCGCGGAGTGCCTCAGATCGAGGTGACCTTCGATATCGACGCCAACGGCATCATCAACGTCACCGCCAAGGACAAGGGCACCGGCAAGGAGCAGAAGATCACCATCGCCTCCTCCAACAAGCTCAGCAAGGAGGAGATCGACGCCATGGTCAAGCAGGCGGAGCAGTTCGCCGACGCGGACAAGAAGAAGCGCGAGGAGATCGAGCTCCTGAACCAGTCCGAGACCGCGATCTACACCCTGAGGAAGACCCTGGACGAGCTCGGCGACAAGGTGTCCAACGAGGAGAGGGCCAAGGTGGAGGCCGCCATCAGCGACCTCGAGGCGGCCCGCGCATCCAAGGACACCGCCCAGATCAAGCAGAAGATGGAGGCTCTGTACAAGGTCATGGAGCCCATCTCCCAGAAGCTCTACCAGCAGCAGGAGCAGCCCCAGCAGGGCGGCGCCCAGCAGCAGAGCCAGGAGTCCAAGGCGGACGGCGACTTCGTCGACGCCGACTACAAGATCGTGGACGACGAGTAAGCATGCCCAGAGACTACTACGAGGTCCTCGGCGTCCCCAAGGACGCCGACAAGGACACCATCAAGAAGGCCTACCGCAAGCTGGCCAAGGAGAACCACCCGGACGTGTCGAAGGACCCCAGGGACGTGGCGGAGGAGAAGTTCAAGGAGATCTCCGAAGCCTACGAGGTCCTGTCCGACGACGAGAAGCGCAGGGTGTACGACCAGTACGGCCACGAGGGCCTGAACGGACAGTTCGGCAGCGGAGGCTTCACCTGGGACAACTTCACTCGCTTCGACGACATCAGCGACATCTTCGGCGGGGACTTCTTCAGCTCCTTCTTCGGAGGGGGCGGGAGGCAGTCCCGCTCCGGTCCCGCTCAGGGCAACTCCCTGAGGTACGACCTGGAGATCGACCTGATCGACGTCCTCAACGGGAAGGAGGTGGAGCTCAGCATACCCCACCACGCGAAGTGCCCGGACTGCAAAGGTACCGGAGGGAAGGACGGCAACGTCACCACCTGCTCCCGCTGCGGAGGCAGGGGACAGGTGCAGACCGTCCGCAACACGCCCTTCGGGCAGATGGTGTCCGTGGCCGACTGCCCCCAGTGTCACGGCAGGGGGAAGTCCTTCACCGAGCGCTGCCCC
Organism: Candidatus Methanomethylophilaceae archaeon; assembly: GCA_944321505.1. Lineage (GTDB taxonomy): Archaea > Thermoplasmatota > Thermoplasmata > Methanomassiliicoccales > Methanomethylophilaceae > SIG5. The sequence continues at coordinate 95,238 of CALULN010000023.1, forward strand.
AAATGCGGCGGTCGCGCGGTGATCCAGAAGACCTCGAAGATCCAGGTCAGGATACCCAAGGGCATCGAGAGCGGGACCCGCATAAGGGTGCCGGGGGCCGGCGACGCCAGTCCCGACGGCGGACCCAACGGCGACCTGTTCGTGGTGGTCTACGTCAGGGAGCAGGATGCCTTCGAGAGGGACGGCATCAACCTCTGGACCGGGCTGACCGCCTCCTATCCCAAGCTGGTGCTGGGCGGTGAGATGCAGGTGCAGACCCTGGAGGGGGACAAGATCCTCCTGAAGATCCCCGCAGGGACACAAGTCGGCTCCGTGCTGAGGATACCCGGGAAGGGGCTGCCCAAGGGCAACTCGTCCTCCCGCGGCGACCTGTTCGTCCGCATGAGGGTGGATGTGCCCAAGAAGGTCACCGAGGAGCAGAGGGAGCTGCTGAAGAAGCTGGACTCCACTGCCGGAGCGTCAACCTCCAAGCGCAAATCCTCGATGAAGGACAAGATCCGCGAGAAGCTGGACATCTGAAAGCCTGTTCGCGTGATGTTTTTTCTATCCTCGCCCGGTCCGGGCGAGGGAATCTATATTGCCGTGCATTGTTTGGATTCCGTCATGAAGGTAATCGGAGGGGGTTTGCGCTCTCCCGTGCTGTTAGTGTCCGCCTTTACCGTGATGGCGGTTCTGGTCTTTGCGTTGATGGTCTTCCCGGCTTCCGATGATTCGGAAGCTAAGTCTTTCGCGCAGGATGGTCTTGTATTCGAATTTTCTGAAGACGGCGATAACACTGCCGAAGTGATAGGCTATACAGGCAACGCAGCAGAACTCGAGATCCCTGGGGAAGTGACTGCTGATGGTGTGAAATATAAAGTCACATCCATCGGCTCTGATGCGTTCTACGGATGCACATCTCTGGCGTCAATCACAATCCCTTCGAGCATCACGTCCATCGACGGCTATGCTTTCTACGGATGCACATCTCTGGCGTCGATCGAAATACCCGCCAGCGTCACGTCCATCAGTTTTTCTGTGTTCCAAGGATGCATATCCCTGGAGTCGATAACTGTCGCCGAAGGGAATCCGAACTACGCCAGTGTAGATGGGGTCTTGTTCGACAAGAACAAGAAGGTTCTGATAGCATATCCCGCAGGGAGCGACCGCACCTCCTACACAATCCCCTCGAGCGTCACGTCCATTGACGGCTATGCGTTCTACGTATGCACATCCCTGGAATCGATTACACTCCCTTCGAGCATCACGTCCATCGACGGCTATGTTTTCTACGAATGCACATCTCTGACGTCGATCGAAATACCCGCCAGCGTCACGTCCATAGGCTCTTTCGCGTTCTACGGGTGCACATCTCTGGCGTCGATCGAAATACCCGCCAGCGTCACATCCATAGGCTCTTCTGCGTTCTCCGGCACATCTCTGGTGTCAATCACAATCCCTTCGAGCGTCACATCCATAGGCTCTTCTGCGTTTTCCGTATGTACATCTCTGGCGTCGATCGAAATACCCGCCAGCGTCACGTCCATAGACTCTTCAATGTTCGATAGGTGCACATTCCTGGAATCTGTTACAATCCCTTCGAGCGTCACGTCCATAGGCTCTTCTGCGTTCTCTGGATGCACATCTCTGGCGTCGATCGAAATACCCGCCAGCGTCACGTCCATAGGCTCTTCTGCGTTCTACGGATGCACATCCTTGAAGTCGATAACTGTCGCCGAAGGGAATCCGAACTACGCCAGTGTAGATGGGGTCTTGTTCGACAAGAACAAGAAAGATCTGATAGCACATCCGGCACCACCCGATCTTTCTTCCAATGCTCCCGCGACCACCGAGATCTACACTCTCGCCCTACCCGTCGCTCTTCCGATCTCTCTGGCGTCGATCGAAATACCCGCCAGCGTCACG
>CALULN010000024.1 GCA_944321505.1 Candidatus Methanomethylophilaceae archaeon
GCCGCTAATATACACGCCGCCGCCGTGGCGCGCTGAGTATTCATCTAAGAAACCGATGCCGCCTGTGATCACGCCCCTTCCGGCGGGTGCGGAAGCGTCAGCGGAACAGTCTTCCAGCGTGAAATCGACGCCCTCATTGAAAGTTATCACGGCGTTCGTGCGCGCGCCGGTGAGCGTATAGCTGTTAAGACACAGCGTGACGGTCGCGTTGTCCGCGATCGTGATATCGGTAGTCAGCGTAACGTCGCCGGCAAGATAATAATTGCCGCTTTCAAGTGTGCCGCCTGCCGCCGTCAATTCCGTCCAAGTTTCGTCATTGTGGTCGTGAACGGTCGCTTCGGGTTCCCCCTCTGCCGTAAAAGCGGTAGAAACGGGCAAACTTACCGCCAGCACAATCGCAACGCATAATACAAACAGCGTTCCGATGAGCAAAACCGCCAGTTTTTTCATCGTATCAGTCATCGGCTTCCTCCTTTTTCACCTGCTCGGTTCATCCGTTTGATTTGACGAAATAGATGCCTTCACAAAGAACGCGCCGTCGGTCAGACCTCACGCGGCCAGATGCTCAGCGTTCCGTCGGTGCATATGATTTCCACACCGCTTGTGCCTGTGAACGCACTGTCCACTCCGACGATTGCATTCCATTGCTCCGTTGTTCCTTTGAATGTGATTGTGGTGAGCGAGGTGCAACCGCTGAAAGCGGCCCAGCCTATCCCCGTCACGCTGTAGGGTATGGTGATTGACGCCAGCCCGCTGCAACCGCGGAACGCGCCGTTGGCAATGTATGTGATGCCTTCTTTCAGGTCGATTTCCGTGCCCTCAGGCATCTCGCCTTTATATGCGTACGCAACCTTCCCGATATACACCAGCCCGTCGGGCTGACCGTTATACCAAGGAGTTTCCGCAAAGGCTTCGCTTCCTACATACGTCACACTGTCGGGGATATCAATCGAAGTGAGCGAGGTGCAACTCGAAAAAGCGGCCATACCTATCGTCGTCACGCTGTCGGGAAGAACAATCTCGGTGAGCGAGGGGCAATTGAAGAAAGCGCTGTCACCGATCTCCGTCACGCTGTCGGGAATCTCAATCGAAGTGAGCGAGGTGCAACCGAAGAAAGCCCTCACTCCGATATATGTCACGCTGTCGGGAATCTCAATCGAGGCGAGTTTTGTGCAACCCGCGAAAACCTCCATATCTATCGCCGTCACGCCGTCTGGGATATCAATCGAAGTGAGCGAGGGGCAATTGAAGAAAGCACTCTTGCCGATCTCCTCAACGCCCGCGCCGAGCGTGACCGACGCAAGATTATGGCAACTGTTGAAAGCACATTTGCCGATTGATGCTACTCCCTCGGAGATGGCCACCGAAGTCAGGGAAGTGCATTCGTAGAACGCCCATCCTCCTACGGATGTTACACTTGAGGGGATGGTCACAGACGTCAGGGAGGTGCATCTCTCGAAAGCGGATTCGCCTATGGATGTCACACTGTACTGCACATTGTCTACTGTCACGGTTTCGGGAATCCCGACGTCCTTCGGATCGCCGCTGTATCCGACCACCGAAGCGGTGTTATCTTCTTTGAGTTCGATCTCCAGACCGTTGTACATCGTCGTCTCGGCCTCCGAGTCACCCGAGACGGCAATGGCCAGGAGCGCAACCGCCAGCACCGCCGCCAGGATGACCAACGGCGCATGGATCGACAGGAGGCTGCGTCTCCACTTCTTCGCGACGGATTCGGACATAGATGTATCACGACTGGAAAGGTATAAAATAGAGAACGATTCGGAAACGGCATCTGATGATTGAGCCAGACGATATCCTCACCGATGCTATGGCTCCGTATGAAACGCAGGCGGTCCGACGGGTGAGCCTCCACCTCCCATCCACCGCCGGGAAAGCACCGTTATATCCCCGCCCGACCATACGCCCTCTCATGGTCCTCGTAGCCCCATCCATGCTCTCTGCCGACTTCTCCAGACTGGGCGAGGAGCTCAGACGCATCACCGACGCGGGGGCGGACTGGGCCCATCTGGACGTGATGGATGGGATGTTCGTACCCAACATCACCATCGGGCCCTCGGTCATCAAAGCCATCAGGAAGTGTTCGGATATCCCCTTCGACGTCCACCTGATGATCCAGGATCCCATAAGGTACGTCAGGCAGTTCGCCGAGGCCGGCGCCGACTGGATCACCGTCCACGCTGAAGCGGAAGGGGACGTCTCCGGCGCCATCGGCATGATTAAGGATCTCGGCAGGAAGGCGGGGATCTCGATCAAGCCCGCCACACCGGCATCGGCAGTGGAGCAGTACCTCGACAGGCTCGACCTCATCCTCGTGATGACGGTGGAGCCCGGATTCGGAGGTCAGTCCTTCAAGGAGGAGGGGCTGCAGAAGATCTCCGAGCTCAGGAGGATGGTCGATGCGTCCGGGAGGAATGTCCTCATATCCGTTGACGGGGGCATAAACCGCGACACGGGCAGGAGATGCGCCGAGGCAGGAGCGGACGTCCTGGCCGCCGGGAGCTACCTGTTCGGCCGGGAGGACATGGCCGAGGAGATCGCCCTGTGGAAGAGCAGTTTCCCTCCCGCCAGATATTAATCCTGCCCCGACCATGGGGCGCCCATGAAGTCCAACCTGCTGGAGGCGAGGAACCTCACCTTCCTGCTGACGGTCATCTTCGCCGTTCTGTTCGCCGTTGCATGCCCGTTCAACGCCGCGGTGGCCGTGATCATGCTGGTGCTTGCATTCGTCTTCGTCGTGCTCGGCATCGTCGTGTACGGAGGCATCGAGGAGCCGGAGTGAGATGGGCGTAAGCCTGTCCGGCCTGACGGAGCCCCGCACCGTGGAGCTCTCCGAGCTGGCCGGGAAGTCCGTGGCCATCGACGCCTACAACACGATATACCAGTTCCTGTCCATCATCAGGCAGCCGGACGGCTACCCCCTCACCGACGACCAGGGAAGGGTGACGTCGCAGCTCTCCGGCCTGCTCTACCGCACCGCCAACCTGATCGAGGCTGGGATCGAGCCGGTCTTCGTCTTCGACGGGAAACCCCATCCGCTGAAGAGCGACACGCTGTCCGAACGCAGGGAGCGCCGGGAGAAGGCGGTGGAGGAATGGCAGAAGGCCGTGGAGGAGGGCGACATGAAGCGCGCATTCTCCAAGGCCCAGCAGACCTCCCGCATGACCGATGACGTCAGGGACTCCTCCCGGATGCTGCTGGAGCTGATGGGGCTGCCCTGCGTGGACGCCCCCAGCGACGGGGAGGCCCAGGCCGCGTACATGTGCTCCAAGGGAGACGTCTACGCCGCCGCATCACAGGATTACGATTCCCTGCTGTTCGGAGCCCCCAGGCTGCTGAGGAACGTCACCATCACCGGCCGGAGGAAGGTCCCGGGGAAGGACCTCTACAGGGACGTGAGGACCGAGGTCATCGAATCGAAGGAGTTCCTGGATGAGCTGGGCATCGACAGGAGGCAGCTGGTGGACATGTGCATCCTCATGGGCACCGACTTCAACGCCGGAATCAGCGGCATCGGGCCGAAGAAGAGCCTGAAGCTCATCCGCGACTACGGCGACCTGGAGCATGCCCTGGCCCATCTGGAGGTGGAGATCCCCGAGGCGGACGAGGTCCGCTCCATATTCCTGGAGGGCAGCTACTCCGACGGGTACCGCACCGTCCACACGGACATGGACCGGGACGGCGTCCTGGAGTTCATGAAGGACAGGGGGTTCTCCGAGCAGAGGGTGACCTCCGCTCTCGACAGGATAGAGTCCTCCAGGAGGTCCAACCGCGCCAAACGGGCGCAGCGGTCCCTGGACGCCTTCTTCTGACCCGCACCGTTATATCGCATGCGACTATACTCGGCCACATCCGGGCAAGATAGACCCGGAGGAGTGGCTGTGATGATAAAGCAGGTCCGCGCGAACTATGACGCACCGGCGATCGAGCGGGAGATCCAGGAATCCTGGGCCGCCGAGGACGCCTACCGCAAGACGAAGGAGCTCCGCGAGAACGGAGAGAGATTCTATTTCCTGGACGGCCCGCCCTACACATCGGGGCACGTCCACATGGGCACCGCCCTTAACAAGACGATCAAGGACATCCTCCTCAGGTACTGGAGGATGAACGGTTACAACGTCCGCGACCAGCCCGGCTTCGACATGCACGGGCTCCCCATCGAGGTGATGGTGGAGAAGGGCATCCGCGTCCCCGGGAGGACCGGCAGGGACGGCAAGCCCGACGAGGTGGGCATCAGATCCAAGAAGGAGATCGAGGACGTCATCGGCATAGACAACTTCGTCAAGACCTGCAGGGAGCAGGCCCTAGCCCTCCACGCCAGCATGACCGAGGAGTTCAAGCAGCTGGGAGCGTGGATGGACTGGGAGCACCCCTATCAGACCATCAAAGGAGAGTACATGGAGTCCGCCTGGTGGACCATCAAGCGGGCGGAGGAGAACGGGCTGCTGGATTCCAGCAGCAGGGTGGTCACCTGGTGCCCCAGGTGCGAGACCGCTCTCGCCGAGGCGGAGATCGAGTACTGGGACGAGACCGACCCATCGGTGATGGTGAAGTTCCCCCTCACCGACGGCTCCGGCGCATCCCTGCTGATATGGACCACCACCCCCTGGACGCTGCCGTCAAACATGGCGGTCGCCGCCCATCCCGACTTCGACTACGCGAAGATCAGGCTCACCGGGGACGATGGCGGGGACACCGTCATCTGCCTGGAATCCCAGGCGGAGTACGTGATGAAGAAGGGAGGGTTCACCTCCTTCGAGGTCCTGGAGAGGTACAAGGGGAAGGACATGGTGGGCATGGAATACGTCCCGCCCTTCGACATCGACCCCAGGTACCTGAAGCGCTCCGAATACGTTTACAAAGTGGTCAACGCCGACTACGTGGAGAAGGACAACACCGGACTCGTGCACACCGCACCCGGGTTCGGCCCGGACGACTACGAAACCGGCAAGAGGTACGGCATGGAGGCCTTCTGCCCCGTGGGAGAGGCCGGCAGGTTCACCGAGGCCTTCCCCATGATGGAGGGCCGCAAGGTCAGGACCGTCAACGACGATGTCATCAAGTACCTGAAGGAGAAGGGGATCCTCCTCAACTCCGAGAAGATCAAGCACAGGTACGGCCACTGCTGGAGGTGCAAGACCCCCATCATCTACAGGAACACCCGCCAGTGGTTCGTCTCCGTCCCGAGGATCAAGGAGAGGATGCTCTCGGAGATCGACAGGGTGAAGTGGGTCCCCGACTGGGCCGGCTCGACCAGGGAGAGGAACTGGGTGGAGGGCGCCAGGGACTGGTGCATCTCCAGGCAGAGGTACTGGGGGATACCCATCCCCGTGTGGGAGTGCGCCTGCGGAAAGCGCAAGGTCATCGGCCAGGTCAGCGAGCTGAAGGAGGGCCAAGGGTACACCGAGGGCATGGACATCCACCGCCCCTGGATCGACAGGGTCACCTTCACCTGCCCCGATTGCGGGGGCACCATGCACAGGGTCCCCGACATCCTGGACGTGTGGTTCGACTCCGGCGTGGCCGCCTGGGCGTCCCTGGGGTACCCCGCCAGGAAGGACGAGTACGACATGTGGTGGCCCCCGAGGTTCATCGTGGAGGCACACGACCAGACCCGCGGATGGTTCTACTCCCAGCTGGGAGCCGGGGTCATGTCCATGGACCGCGCCCCCTACGACGAGGTCATGATGCACGCCTGGATGCTGGACCCCAAGGGCCAGAAGATGTCCAAGTCGCAGGGCAACGCTGTGGAGCCCAAGGAGGTCATCTCCGAGTTCGGAGCCGACGCCCTGAGGCTGTACTCCGTGAGGGCCAACGCGCCCTGGGAGGACACCTGCTTCCAGTGGGACACCAAGAAGAACCCGCCGCTGAAGGAGGGCCCCAAGAACGCCTGGAAGGTACTGAACACCTACTGGAACGTTGTGAAGTTCGCCACCATGTACATGGAGATCGACGGCTTCGACCCCGACGCGTACCCCCTGTCCGCGGTGGACGCCTCCCTCAGGGCGGAGGACCGCTGGATGCTCTCCAGGACCGAGAAGATGAAGGCCGCCGTCAAGGAGGGCATCGAGTCCAGGGAGCTCCACAAGGCCGCCAGGGCCCTGGAGAACTACATCATGGAGGACCTCTCCAAATGGTACGTCAAGCTCATCAGGGACCGCAGCTGGTCCGAGGACGGTACCGACGACAAGCTGGCGTCCTACTGCACCCTGCACTACGCCATCATGCAGACCGCCGTCGCCATGGCCCCCTTCACCCCCCACATATCCGAGGAGGTGTACAGGCACATGGGCGGAAGGCTGATGACCGTCCACATGGAGGACTGGCCGGAGGCGGACCCCGCACTGGTCAGGGACGATATAGAGGAGGCCATGGCCCAGGTCCAGGAGCTGACGGAGATCATCGCCACCGAGAGGGCCAAGATGGGCAGCAAGCTCAGGTGGCCCCTCAAGCAGGTCATGCTCTGCGGCGGCGAATCCGTCAGGATGCTGGAGGACGTGCTGAAGCAGCAGGGCAACGTGAAGGATGTGGCCTACATCACCGCCGACAGGATGCCCAGGGACAAGGAGCCCTGCCAGTTCTCCGGCGGGCAGATCGTCATAGACTTCGACGTCACCCCGGAGATCGAGGCTGAGGGGTACGCCAGAGAGCTCATCCGCAGGATCCAGCAGATGCGCAAGGACATGAAGCTGGACGTGGAGCAGTTCATCGGCATCCAGGTGTCCGCCGACGACTACCTCTCGAAGCTGTTCGCCTCCTGGAAGGAGTTCATCTCCAAGGAGGTCAGGGCGAAGTCCCTGGACATGACCGCCTCCCCCCAGGGGAAGGAGGTCAAGAGCTGGGACATCACCGGGAAAGAGGTCGTCATCGGCGTGACGCCCCTCTGAAAACCACAAGCCTCGGGGGCGTCAGTCCCCGAGGAGATGCTTTATCACCTCGTTCGCCAGGGTCATCCCGAACACCGCCGGCACCGTCGGCAGCGACCCGAGGACGCTCTTCCCATGGGCATCCCTGGACCCGGGCTTCGCCAGCGGCGGCTCCTCGGAGTAGACACATATCACCGAACCGGTGTCCATGTCCCTGAGCCTGGAGCGCACGGTGGCCGCAAGCGGGCACACCCTGGTGCGCTTCAGCGGAGCCACCCTTATGCTCTGGGTCTCCAGATGCAGAGCGGCCCCCATCGATGAGAAGCACGGTATCCCGCGCTCCATCGCCGCTCTGAGCAGAGCGGTCTTGTGCTCCACAGTATCGATGGCGTCGGCCAGCGCGTCCGGCCCTCCGGAGAGGATTCTGTCTACCATGTCGGCGGACACCAGGGAATCCACGGCCTCGATGTCGAGATCGGGGTTTATCGACAGCGCCCTCTCCACCGCCACCTCCGCCTTGCGGCGGCCCAGGGTGCCGCGGGTGGCCAGGAGCTGGCGGTTCAGATTGGTCTCGTCGAACGCGTCCCCGTCCACCACGCGTATGCGTCCGACTCCGGCTCTGACCAGCCCCTCCAGAACGTATCCCCCCACGGCTCCGAGGCCGGCCACCACCACGAAGGATGATGCCAGCCTCTCCACGCCCTGGGCGCCGATCAGCAGGCCTGTGCGGTCGGTCATGGTCACAGCACCGCCTCCCTGAGGTTGTCGTAGGCGAGGAGAGCCAGATCCTCACACTCCATCCCCATCATCGGCGCCAATGCCGACAACAGCCCGTCCATGCCGCCTCCGAACGGGCTGTCGGTCTCCAGCAGCAGCCTGTCCCTCGGGACCTTCTGCACCAGCGCCCTCACCCTCTCCGGCCGGCGGGACAGCAGCCTCGGCGACAATGAGAAATAGCATCCCCTGGCGGCCATGTCCGCCACGGGCATGGAATCCGATGAGAATGAATGGAGTATGATGCTCCTGCACCCCTTGCCCAGCCTGCGCACCGCATCCGCTACCGAGGGGTCGCAGCCCACGTTGTGTATAGCAGCGAACGTCCCGCGCTCCGACGCTATGGACAGCTGGCTCTCGAATGCGGCCGACATCCCGTCGACCTCCCTCGACGAATCCATGCCTATCTCCCCCACGCCCGCCCCGGGATCGGAATCCAGCCTGGAGAGGAGCGCCTCCCTGACGGAATCCACCCAGAGATCGGAGTGCCAGGGGTGCACGCCGTAGCATCTTACGGACCCCGGTCCGCGGGGAAGGCCGTCCCAGTCCTCCGGGCGGGTGCCGCATGCCACGTACAGCTCCGGCTCTCCGCACGAGAGGTCGTGGAGATGGGCGTCGGACGTCCTCATAGCCTTAGCATCCTGCCGACGGACTCCAGCGTCTTGGGCACCAGCTCCATGGACCCCAGCTCATCGGGGGCGCAGAGCCTGTACTCGGTGTTCTCCCGGTTGAGACGGGGCTCCGCCCCGTCGGGGAGACGGAACAGGAACATGCTGACCTTCCAGATGATGTCCCCCTCCCTCACGTACAGGGGCCCCTCGGATGCATCCGGCTCACCGACCGCCAGCCCGGTCTCCTCCCGGATCTCCCGCACCGCGGTCTCCAACGGGGTCTCCCCCTCCTCCCTCTTGCCGGCCACCAACGACCAGCGCCCGGGGTAGGAGCGCGCCCCGTCCGGGCGGTGCAGCATCAGCACCTTCCCGCCGATGACCACTGCGGACGAGGAGCTCTCCACCACCTTCACGTCCGGCAGCTCGACGGTCCCCTCGGAGCCGTCCACCACCGCCCTGTCGCCGTCGAGGATCAGGCCCACGTCCACGGAGTCCACCATGGGTATGGAGGATATCACCGCCCCGGTGGCCACTATGGTCTCCGCCGAGGAGTTCACCACGGCTGCGGGTGCGCAGCCGTGCACCATGAGGTCGTACATCACGAAGGACCCCACCGTGCTGCCCTTCCCGCGGGGGAACACCAGCACCTTTCCGGCCACGTTCCCCTCCCTTTGGACCCTCAGCTCCCCGGTGGAGGCGTCCACGCCCCCCAGGAAGCTGAGCGCATCCTCCAGCTTCAGCACCGTGCCCTCGGCACGGCCCTTGGATATGCTCCTCCCTTCGAGCATCATGATACCACCTTCAGCAGCTCCGCGATGTCGCGGCACATGACCTTCTGCGAGCACAGCGTCGGCAGGTAGTTGCCGGCCTTGCATGAGTTGGTGCCCGTGCGGGAGAACGAGCCCTCGATGGGGGCCACCACCATGCAGGTGTCGGCCAGCACCGGCCCGAACTCCTCCAGCACCCTGACGTCCTCAGCGCAGCGCTCCCTCACCGCGGCGGATGTGCAGAACCAGATCTCCGCGTCTCCGCGCTTCTTCCTGCCCTTCAGCAGCGAGGCGATCTCGTGCATCTCCCTCTCCGTGAGATGAGGGCATCCCAGGGCGATGAGCTGCACGTCGTCGGCGGTGTTGATCCTTTCGAAGGCATCCTCCAGCTCCGCCTTCCCGATGTGTATGGTCTCCAGGCCCTCCAGGTCGCATCCGGCGGCCTCCGGGGTGACGCCCTCGACGTGCCACATGGCCACTGCCCCCGCGGCCGCCATGGCGGCGGCCATGGTCTTCCCCTCTTCCAATCCGGGACGTATGCCCCTGAAGTACGGGATGCCTCCGCCGATCCTCATGCCGACGGCCTGTCCCAGCAGGGAGTGCTCGAAGAGGGAGTCCCCGATGTCCGCCTCGATGACCACGGTGGGCCTCCTGTTCGCGTCCAGGTGCAGGCCGTAGTTCGCGGTCTTGCCGACGATGGCGGCGGCCAGTGCGCCGGGCCCCCCTTCGCGGTTGGTCCTCGCGCCTATCATGGCGTTGGCGAAGGAAAGCGCGGACGATTCCGCCCAAGCGATGTGGTCTCCGGTCTTCGGAACGTTGGCGCCGGTGTACGGGGTGCACGAGCAGGTGGTCTTCACCCCCATCGCCCCGTAGAGGCGGACGATCTCGTTCTGCTTCTCCGCGAAGTCGGAGCCGATGTGCATCTCCGCCCATCTCTCCCTGTCCATCCCGATGGGGTTCAGCGTGGACGGGACAGAGACCTTCGCGCCGCCGGCGGCCAGGTCGCTCAGGTACTTCAGACCCCCGTCCCCAATGGTCTTGTAGGATGCTCCGGACAGATGCGCGGATGTTATGTCGACGAGGCCCTCGGCGCCGTAGACCTTGCCCAGAGCCACAACCAGCTCCATGGCCTTCTGCGCGCCTTCGCCGGATTCGCCGTCCAGGACGGCCTGCTCAGCGTCGGTGAGATGCATGGGGGCGGATGCCCGTATCCCGATAAATTGTTTTTATCCGACCAACATATGGCAACGTGATGAGGGACGTTCCCATAGGCATCCAGGATTTCAAACGGATACGCGACAGTGAAGCGTACTACATAGACAAGAGCCCTCTCATCGATCACATACTCAGGAACCGGAGTACCGCCGCATTCCTCTTCACGCGCCCGCGCAGATTCGGCAAATCCGTCAACCTCAGCATGCTGGACGCGTACTTCAACATCAGATACTCTGGAAACCACTGGTTCGACGGACTGAGAGTATCCAAACTGAGACCTGACGACCCGGAGAAGAACTCACGTCCGGTGATCTACATCGACCTCAAGGATCTGCTTTACGACACCTTCGATAACTTCGTGGAAGGCGTCCAGTACAAGATGGCGACTCTGTACGAAGGATATCCAGAGCTGCTCGGGTCATCGAAACTGATGCCATCGGAGAAGAAACGCCTCGAAACCATCATGATGATGGAAGCGAGTCCTGCAAAACTCAGCACATCCGTCAGAGACCTGTCGCAAATGCTCGAAAAGCACTACGGCACCAGATGCGTCGTCCTCATCGATGAATACGATGACCCCGTGAACAACGCATATGGGAAAAGGCATCAGCGCGAGATCCTGGATTTCATCAGAAGCATGATGTCGTCAGCACTGAAGGGCAATCCGTCCCTGGAACTGGCAGTGATCACAGGGGTGCTGCAGATAGCCAAAGAGAGCATATTCTCCGGTCTGAACAACATCAAGGTCAACAACATAACCAACACGGATATGGGGGAAATGTTCGGTTTCACGCCGGCAGAGGTAGAGAAGCTGTGCTCAGATTACGGGCACCCGGAGAGATTCGACGAAGCCAAGGACTGGTATGACGGATACCGCTTCGGAAACGCCGAGATATACAACCCCTGGAGCATACTGAACTACGTGGATTCCGGTTTCCGTCCCAATACCTACTGGGCCGGAACCAGCGGGAATTCCATCATAGACACATTCATATCCGGAACCGACCCGGAGACCTACAGTGCCCTCCGCTCGCTCGGAGAGGGCGAGAGCATATCGTCGCGCATGGACGCCGAGGTAACATTCACCGAGATCAGCGGCGGATCCGAGAAGATGTACAGCATCATGGCCATGTCGGGATACCTCAGAGTGGTCTCCGACGGCAGATACGGGACATTCTCCATCCCCAACCGGGAGATGTTCGACGTGTTCGCATCCAAGATAGTCGAGAGGAGCGGGGACACGGGCTTCGGCAACAGGATATACAGGCTGTCGGAGGCGATCCTCTCCAACGACACCGGAGGCATCGTTGAGTCCCTGGGGTCGCTGGCCGAGGACCTGGGATCCAAGGTCTTCAACGACGAGCACTCATATCAGGCGTTCGTCTCCGGACTGCTGATGCACCTCCATGGCAACTACGCCCTCACCGCCGAGACGGAGTCCGGGAGAGGGTTCCACGACATAATGCTCAGGAGGAAGAAGGGCGCAGGTCCGAACATCGTCATAGAGCTCAAGCGCCGCCGCAAAGGCGACCCGGACCCGCAGAGGCTGGCGGAATCCGCCCTGGAGCAGATCAGGGACAGGGACTACGCCCACGGGCTGGAGGGGACGACCGTGCTCTACGGCATCGCTTTCGACGGCAAGAGGCCTTACGTCGCGTCCGAGATCGCCGAGCTGTGATACCGCTCTTATAGGCGGTCCCCTTATCCGGGCCGATGAACCCGACGCTGACCGCTCTGCTATGCGTCGCCGCCGGAGGCGCGACGGGAGCCGTTCTGCGCTACACCACCGTCCGCCTCTTCGACGGGTCGTCGTTCCCCTGGGCGACCTTCGCGGTGAACATCGCGGGATGCTTCCTGGCGGCGTTCATAACCGCCAGGTACGCAGGTATGCCGCAGGAGGCCCGCCTGTTCCTGATCGTCGGATTCATGGGGGCGCTGACGACCATGTCCACCTTCACCACCGAATCGACGGCCATGCTGTTCGACGGGAGATACAGAGCATTCGCTGCCAATATGCTCCTGAATGTCGGGGTATGCCTCGCGGCGGCGATAGCCGGAAGGGAATCAGCCCTCGTACTCTGACCACTTGATGCCGCGCAGGCAGAACGGGGGCTTGTTCTTGCGCTCCACATGGAACGCCACGCATTCCTTGCAGTTCCCGTGGCGGGGGCATGCGCTGTTCTGACATGGGCAGTTCTCGTTGATTCCGCACATAGACGCGGAATCGCAGGGCTCCGATTTCAACCCATCGTGAAAGGATGCGCAACCCTTTATCGTGCATAACGCGGTCCGTGATGCATGGGATTATTGGACAGCATTAAATCCGGCACCAAGAACGCCATCAACAGGACGGAGGAGGAGATGGGCACCATGAAGCTCAGGAACTCCATCTCCAACCTGAGGGACGACAACGAGCGCCGCTACGCGGAGATGGGGAAGAAGTACTTCCAGAACCACAAGGACCCCTACCCCGAGTTCAAATCCGAAATGGACGTGGCATGCAAGGCCATCTCGGACAACCTGAAGAAGATCGAGGATCTGGAGAAGGAGATGGAGGAGTACAGGCAGGCTCACAGGGACGAGCGCGAGGCCAACCGCCAAGCGGCAGCGGCCGCCGACGAGAAGAAGGAATGACGCGGGGCACCGCCCCGCCCGACTTTTTTTCAATCGGCTCCGTGAACTGATACGGAAGGGGCCTTCTCCGAGTCGCTCCTGTTTCTCTTGTCGATCGAAGATTGAGATCCGCACAGCTCTGTTCTCCTGCGCTTGGATAACGTCCATATCGATTCAGAACCATGGTCTTAGGGATACGCTCCGTCAGGAAAGTCGACTCCATGAAGGAGATAGCCGAGCGCATCCGCCCGGTCGCCAAGGAGTTCGAGCTCGAAGCTGTCTACATCTTCGGCTAGTATGCCAAGGGCACGGCGCGTCCGGACAGCGACGTAGACATCCTTGTGTCCGCGGAGAAGGTGCAAGGCATCAGGATCGGCGGACTCTATCTCGCCTTCAGGGACGCCCTCGGGAAGGACATCAGCCTGGTCACGGAGAAAGCCGATCCGAGGTTCCTGTCCATCATCCGGAAGGACGCGGTGAAGGTATACGGGGACTAACGCAAAGCGATCATGGTCGCCGTCCTGTTCGAGAGGACGCGCTCCACCTCTGACAGCATCCTATCGTGGGGACATTCAAAGGCCCAGGCTTTCAATGCTGCAGATAACCGGGCACCCGACGGAATCAAAGGATGAAAGAAGATGCCGGACGTGTGGGGTACCTCCAGATTAACGGAAAAAACGGCCCTACGAGAACGATCAAGGCGGGCCCGCCGGGATTCGAACCCGGGTCAGAGGCTCCGGAGGCCCCGATAATATCCATGCTATACCACAGGCCCGTGATTGGTGTATGGTTTCGGAAGGGAAGTGGTTTAGCCGTCGATGAACCGGCGATCCTGACGGCCCCGGTTGAGAGGGAGGGGCCGAAGTGGAGATGACCTTCCTGTCTTACTTCTTGAACTCGGTGTACCCGCACTTGCCGCAGGACACGCGGTCCTTGTGGGTCGCCATGAACACGCCGGGGCCGCACTTGGGGCAGACCGGCTTCTCCCTGGTGACGCTGTCGCCACTGACCTTGTATGCGGCGGACTTGGCGGGGGCCTTCTTGGGCTCGGAGCTTGCCTTCTTAGCCATGCTCACTCCTCCTTGGTCTCCTCAGCGGGGACGTACTGGGGCTTCTCGATGCCGTTCCTCTTGAGGATGTGGTCGCGCTCGATCTCCAGCGCCGCCTCCTTGGACTCGTAGACCTTGACGTAGCCCTTGGTGACGCCGTTGCCGAACACGGACTCCATGCTGTCCAGGACGATGGTGTCCTTGGACGCGCTCATCTGCTTCGCGATCTCCTCAACCACGGCGCCCTTGGTGGGGGTGGCCGCACCTGCATGGTCGATGGTGAAGCGGACCTCGGTCCTCTTCAGCAGGGGGTTGACCTTCTTCTGGGTTATCTCCATCTTCATTCGATCTCCTCCATCTCTTTCCAGAGCGTTTCGATCCTGGTTCTGACGGCCTCATCGTTCCTCACGGCCATCATCCCCTTGCCCGGCCAGCCGTACACGATCATCGCGCCGTCGGGTGCGTGGCGGATCACCGGCATCAGAGCCAGGTCCTCCTCCCCTTCGACGCGGATCAGACCGCTGCCTTGGCGGAATGCGTTTCTCACGGCATCCTCCAGCTCGCAGGTTATCATGCCTGCGGGGTTGGACACGTCCGTCCTCTCCAGCCCCAGCCTCTCGACCAGGGCGGCGAAGCCGGTCATCTCCCTCCTCTCCGTCAGGCCGTCGTAGACGGCCAGCAGAGGGACGATGCCTGCCTCCCTCACTGTGAGCGACACCACGTCGCCCACGGTGACGGTCATGTTAGCGTTTCTTATGTCTCCGATATCCACGGGGCTTCCCAAGGGCTCCTTGAAGAGGCTTCTCTTCCCCTCCGGTATCCTCCAGCCCCGCATCGGATCAGCGGACCCTGAGAGCGTACTTGCCGTTCTCGGTGATGTTCATCCGCTTGGCGATCTCGGACTTGGTGTAGTCCGTGATTATGACGTAGCCCTGCCACTCCCTGGAGGTCTGGTCCCCGCACTTGGGGCAGACATCCTCCTCGGTTATGCGGCTGCAGCTCTTGCATGCTTTCAGCACAGGTCCTGCCATCACTCCTCACCCTTCTCCGCTTCCTCGGCTATCCACTCGGGCCTTCCCAGTCCGGACTGGCGCATGGTGAGGCCGATCTTGCTGTCCTGAGGGTTCTTCTCGTTGAGGTCCATGCTGACGATCCTCGCCTTCACGCGGTCGCCCACGGCGAGGGTGCGGTGGGTGTCCTTCCCGACGAGCCTCTGATTCTCGGTGTCGATGTCCACGCGGTCCTGCATGACCTGGCTGATGTGGAGCAGCCCGTCCAGGGGGCCGAACCTGACGAAGGCGCCGAACTTCAGCACCTCCACCACCTCGCCCTCCACGAGCTCGTTCTCCTTGGGCTTGAAGACGATCTGGTCGAACCTGACGGTCTGGTACACGGCGCCGTCGCCGTGGACGATGCGTCCCTGGCCTACCGGCTCCACGTTCTCGACCAGAACGGTCACGGCCTTGTCGGGTCCCAGCTTCCCTTCGAACGATTCCCAAGTGAGCTTGTCGATGATCTTGTCGATGTCCTCGCCCAGTTCGGACGGGGGGATGCGGACGACCCTTTCAGCCTGTGTGCGCATGTACATGGCGGACCCTCTGAATTGGACGGGACTATGGCCATCTCGTATATAAGGATGCGCGACGCGTCTAATATAAAATAGAAAGGGAAGAGGGGGATGCCCCCCTCGGTTTCAGATGTACAGGACCGCCGTCACCAGGCAGATGGTGGAGAGCAGCTTCACCAGCACGTGGATGGAAGGCCCGGCGGTGTCCTTGAAGGGGTCTCCGATGGTGTCTCCCACCACAGCCGCGGCGTGGGCGGGGGACTTCTTGCCACCGTGGTGACCCTCCTCGATGTACTTCTTGGCGTTGTCCCAGGCGCCTCCTCCGTTGTTGAGGAAGTTGGCCATGAGGATACCCACGATGGTGGCGACCATGATCAGGGCGCCCACGGCGTAGGGGGCTCCGGCGTACACATCCTCGGGGATGAGGTACTTGCAGAGCAGGCCGAAGACGATGGGGGTCAGGATCGGCAGCAGGGCGGGTGCCACCATGGTCCTCAGAGCGGACTGGGTGGCGATGGTGACGCACTTGCCGTACTCGGGCTCCTTCTCGCCGGCCATGATCTTGCCGTCGGCGAACTGGTTGCGGACCTCCTGCACCATCTCTCCGGCCGCGGTTCCGACTGCGCGGATAGCCAGGGAGGCGAAGAAGAACACCAGTGCGGCGCCGATGAGGCCGCCGACGAACATGATCGGGTTGCCCAGGACGACATTCTGCATCTCTGCGATGATGGAGCTGCCGGAGGCCTCTGCGACGATCTCGAAGAAGGCTGCGAACAGCAGGAAGGCCGCCAGAGCGGCGGAGGACATGGCGTATCCCTTGGTCAGGGCCTTGGTGGTGTTGCCGACGGCGTCCAGCTTGTCGGTCCTGTTCCTGACCTCCTCGGGCTGGTTGGACATCTCCGCGATTCCGCCGGCGTTGTCGGTGATGGGGCCGAAGGTGTCCTCGGCGAGGATGAACGCGGAGGAGGCCAGCATGGAGACGGTGGCGATGGCGGTGCCGTACAGGCCGAAGATCATGGGCTCGGTGGTGAACCCAAAGATCTCGATACCGTCGGCCGCGAAGTATCCCAGCAGGAAGGTGGCGATGATGGCGATGCCGATGCAGATGACCGGCAGCACGGTGGACTCCAGGCCCACGGACAGGCCCATGATGACGTTGGTGGCGGGTCCGGACTCGGACTGCTCCGCGATGGTCTTTACGGGCTTGTGGTCGCCGGTGTAGTACTGGGTGATGTAGACCACAGCCAGACCCAGAGCTATGCCCACGATGCCGGCGATGGCGAAGTAGTACCACAGGGAGCACTCGTCCTTCAGCAGGTAGTAGCAGCTGAAGATCATGGTGATGATGACCAGCACCAGGGTGATGTAGTAGCCCATGTTCAGGGACTTGATCACATCGCTGTTCTCGTCCTTGAGGCGGACGGTGAAGATGCCCACCAGGGACGCGATGAGGCCGAAGGCCATGATGACCAGGGGCAGGAACACCCAGTTGTTGCCGAGTATACCGGAAACAGGTATGCCAAGCAGCATAGTACCGAAGTTGATGACGGCCAGTCCGATGACCATGGCGCCGATGATCTCGGCGGCGGTGGACTCGAAGATGTCCGCACCGCGTCCGGCGCAGTCGCCCACGTTGTCACCAACCAGGTCGGCAATGACGGCGGGGTTCCTGGGGTCGTCCTCGGGAATCCCGGCCTCGACCTTGCCCACCAGGTCCGCGCCGACGTCGGCGGCCTTGGTGTAGATACCGCCGCCCAGCTGGGCGAACAGGGCCGCCATGGACGCACCGAAGGCGTATCCGACGACGGAGTGGAGGGTAGCGGTCATGTCCTCGCCGCACCAGGAGTAGTAGGCGAAGAAGACGAGGAACAGTCCCGCGAGGGACAGAAGGGACACGGCGATTCCGGAGACGGCTCCTCCGCGGAACGAGCACTTGAATGCATCGCCCAGGGAGTTGCGGGCAGCGGAAGCGGTCCTGATGTTGGAGTTGACGGACACCTTCATGCCGATGTATCCGGAGAGGATGGAGCATCCGGCGCCGATCAGGAAGGCCAGAGCGACCTTGTAGTTGAGATAGTCGGAGAATGCGTCAGCAAAGCCCAGCAGAGCGATGATGACGGCGATGACCACTGCGATGATGCCGATGGTCTTGTACTGCTGCCTGAGGTAGGCCATTGCGCCCTCCTCGATCTTGTCGGAGATCGCCTGCATCTCAGGGGTTCCCTTGTCCTTGGACCAGATGTCCCTGAAGAAGTAGTAGGCAACTCCGAGAGCAATAACAGACGCGACGACGATCATGAACAGCAGGTTATCAGTGTTCATAATGTCCAGCATAGCGAGTTACACCCCTATTGTTGCTGGCCCCAGGGTAGCGCCCCCTTCTATATAAGCGTGAGCACGCGTTTTTAATATCTTGGGGTTCAAACGAAGGGATCCGCGCCCATCATGACCACGGACCCGTCCCTGAGGACGGGGACGCCGTTGCGGTCCAGGTAGCCGGGTCCGACCGTCTCAACAGGGTTCACCGCCTCCAGGCCGAAGACCTCCGAGGCGAGCTCCGAGCCCACGTCGCAGGTCAGCGCCAGGATGACGTCCGCCTCTTCTCCGAGGGATTCCGCATGGGGGACGATCTTCGACTCCATGCACGACGCCCCCACGGACAGCGTGCCTACGACATCCACGCCGTCCTCCGCCAGCCTGGCGGCCAGCCTCCCGGCGGATTCGGCGCCCCCGATGCCGTTGCACAGCCTGGCACAGGTGTTGCACGTCCATACCAGCACCCTCTTGCCCTTCAGGGAATCCAGCAGCTCGGGGTATCCGCAGGAGCGGCGCATGACCATCATGCCCGCATGATGCCCTCCCCCGTTGAAATACTGTCGGTGCGATACCCGGCCATGGACAGGATGGTGTCAGTGAATCCCGCCGACCTCTCCGAGACCGCGGGACCGGAGGCCACCGACCCCGGGACGTTGGCGGAGACCGTGCGGAGCATGCGCGAGACCCAGAAGGCATGGGCATCCACCTCTCCCAAGGAGAGGGCCGCCTGCGTCCGCAGGCTCAGGATGCTCCTCTCCGACAGGGCGGACGACATCGCCCTCACCATCCACAGGGACACCGGGAAGCCGAGATGCGAGTGCTACAGCACCGAGATCCTCAGCTGCACAGCCATGGCGAAGTACTGCGAGTCCCTGCTCAGGAGATTCAGGTTCACGGAGAAGGTCGACCAGGGGCCCATGTCCCTCATGTGCATGATGCTGGGGAGGAGGTCGTACATCGAGCACGTGCCATACGGCGTCATAGCGGTCATCTCGTCGTACAACTTCCCACTGGCCATCCCCATGACCGAGGCCCTCATGGCGGTGTCCGCAGGCAACGCCGCGATCATCAAGCCGTCATCCGACACCCCCCTCACCGGCGCCCTCATCGAGGAGCTGTTCCGGCAGGCGGGGTTCCCCGAGGGCCTGGTCAGGACGGTGAACGGCAGGGGCGTGGGTTCCGCCCTTGCCGGAGCTGGAGCCGATAAGATCGTCTTCACCGGCGGCACCGAGACAGGGTCAGCGGTCATGGCCTCCGCGTCGGCCACCGTCACGCCGGTCATCCTGGAGCTGGGCGGCAAGGACGCCTTCGTCGTGCTCGACGATGCGGACCTGGAGAGAGCGGCGAACTGCGCGGTCTGGTCCTCCTTCGTCAACTCCGGGCAGGTCTGCGTCAGCACCAAGCGCATCTACCTGCAGGAAGGGATAGCCGAGCGCTTCACGGAGATGTTCGTCTCCAGGGTCGAGGCGCTGAAGCAAGGGAACGGATGGATTGATGAGGAGGTCTCCGTGGGCCCCATGATCAACGGGACCGAGCTGAAGCGCATGGAGGAGCTCTGCTCCATGATCGAGGAGGAGGGCGGCAGGTTCCTGACCGGCGGGAGGCGCAATGACAGCCTCCCCGGCTACTACTTCCTGCCGACCGTTGTCGCCGACCTCCCCGAGGACAGCCCGCTGACGGACACCGAGATGTTCGGACCCATCGTCTCACTCTACACCTTCGGGAGCGACGAAGAGGCCGCCGACCTGGTCAACGATTGCTGCTTCGCCCTGGGCGGATCCGTATGGACGGAGGACATAGCCAGAGGGAGACGCCTGGCATCCAGGCTGCATCCGGGGACGGTGGACGTCAACAACGCCACCTACACCTTCGGACTCCCCGCCACGCCCTGGGGCGGGAGGCACCTCAGCGGCATCGGCACCACCCATGCCGAGGAGGGCTTCAGGCAGATGATGCATCCGCACCACGTCCACGTGGACGGAGGGCGCTTCAAAAGGGATGCGTGGTGGATGCCCTACCGCGGAGGCGGCGCCGAAGCCATGAGGGGCCTGAACGAGGCCTTCTTCGGACGGGGCAGGGGGAAGGTCTCCGCCCTCAGGTCCTTCCTCCGCATGTGCCGTCCCAAGCGACCTCCGGGCTTCCCGTGACCTGCTCATAACCGTCATATACGGGATAGGTCTAGCCTGCCCCCGGAAGCGATTCAGATGGATCTGATACCTGTCAAAGACATCAAAGTGAACGGAACCGTTACTGTCAACGAGCTCATCAGGATGATGGGCGAATCCGGCGGATTCACCGCCCAGAAGCTGGCGGACTCCGTCGACATCATCGAGAGGATGGTCAAGCAGAAGGACTGCCTGAGGACCCTCTCCTTCCCCGCATGCATCATGTCCACCGGGACCAGGGGGGTCATCGTGGACATGGTCAAGAACGGGCTCATCGACCTCATCATCACCACCTGCGGCACCCTGGACCACGACCTATCCAGGACCTGGGCGGAGTACTACAAGGGCTCCTTCGACATGGACGACGAGATGCTGAGGGAGAAGTACGAGACCAGCAGGCTGGGCAACATCCTCGTCCCCGACAAGTGCTACGGAGAGGTCCTGGAGGACAACCTGCTCCCCATGTTCGACGAGATCTTCGAAGGCAAGGACTCCATGAGCACCCACGAGATCATCGACGCCGTGGGCGCCAGGCTGGACAACGAGGACTCCCTGCTGTACCAGTGCCACAAGCACAACGTGCCCGTGGTGGTCCCCGGGATCACCGACGGATCCTTCGGCTGCCAGCTGTGGATGTACTACCAGTTCCACAGGAAGTTCAGGATCGACCTGTTCGCCGACGAGCAGATGCTGTCCGAGATGACCGACCACGCCAAGTACACCGGCGGGATCCTCATCGGCGGAGGCATCTCCAAGCACCACGTCATCTGGTGGAACCAGTTCCGCGGCGGCCTGGACTACTGCGTCTACATGACCACCGCCCAGGAGTTCGACGGATCCCTCTCCGGCGCCCAGATCAGGGAGGCGGTGTCCTGGGGGAAGGTCAAGCCCGACGCCAAGAAGATCACCGTCGAAGGCGACGCCACCATATCCCTCCCGGTGATATACGCCGCCCTCAAGGAAAGGCTCTGATGCACAAGGTCCTGCTGCTTCCAGGGGACGGCATCGGCCCGGAGGTCGTCTCCGCCACCGTGCAGGCCATCGAAGCCCTCACCGACCAGGTGGAGTTCGTCACCGCCGATGCGGGGAGGAAGTGCTACGAAAGCACCAGGAGGTCCATGGCCCCGGAGGCCATGGACGCCATCACCGAATGCGACGCGGTGCTCATGGGGGCCTTCGCCCCCGCCCCGGACATCAGGGACTACCGCGACCCCGAGGACGAGATCCTCCGGCGCATCGACGCCAAGGCGGAGGTGCGCAGGATAAAGAAGCTCGCCCCCAGCGTCGGCAGGGCGGAGATCGACTGCTACATCGTGACCAACCGCTACGATGCCGCCACCGTGTCCGAGATGGAGGACGTGGACGGCATCACCAGGCAGGCCAGGATGCAGTACCATCTCTGCAGGCGGGCCTTCGAGACCGCTTCCGTCATCGCCGAACGCACCGGCCGCCGGAGGATCCGCTGCATAACCGGCGGCAGCATGTTCGCCATGACCGACCGGAAGTTCTCCGAGCTGTTCCGCGAGACCCTGGACCCGCAGGGCATGGAGCTCTCGGACGGGACCATGGCCATGGCATCCCGCTGGGCATCCGAGGGGCGGGTGGACTTCGACATCGCCGTGGTGCCGGAGGTGTACTATTCCATCCTGGGCGACGGCCTGGCCGCAGCCACCGGAGGCACGTATCTCTCGGGCGAGATGGCTCCCGGGAACGGATGCGCCCTCTTCAAGCCCTCCCACGGCCACGCGCCGGAGCTGGCCGACCTGAACTGCGCCAACCCCACCGGCTCCCTCATGTCCGGATCCATGATGCTCCGCTACCTCGGCCTCAAAGAGGAGGCTGACACCCTGGCGGAGGGCGTCACCGCCGCCTACAAGAGAGGGTACATGCCCAAAGACCTGGGCGGGGACGTGGGCGCCTTCGACTTCGGCAGACAGGTGGCCAAATACTGCGAGAACCCCTTCTGACCTCTCCCTCACTGCGCCGCCACCCTGCGGCGGTGGCGCAGGTCCTTTATCTGCTCCTTCCAGGTCCCCGGGGACAGGATGGCTATGGCGGTTATGATCTCGAGACGGCCCATCCACATCAGCAGGACCATG
>CALULN010000025.1 GCA_944321505.1 Candidatus Methanomethylophilaceae archaeon
GACAGGCAGATCGTCCTGGGCAAGCACTCCGGCGAGCATTCGGTCAGAGGGAGGCTGGACGCCATGAAGGTCCGCTTCCCCGAGGAGCGGATGCCCGAGCTCATGGCGGCGATCAAGTCCTTCGCCGTGGGAGGCAAGGAGATAGACGACATGGAGCTCCTGGCCATCGCCGAGAACGTGCTCTCCGGCGACACAGGCAAAGAGAAGGCGGTGACGCTGGACGGTTTCGCGGTGTTCACCGGTGCCGGGGTGGAGCCCACCGCCACGGTCACCATGACCGTGCTGGGGGAGAGGAAGACCGTATCCGGCATCGGCGTCGGTCCCGTGGATGCGGCCACCAACGCCATAGCCGCCGCGGTGAACCCCCGGATGACATTGGAGGAGTACCGTCTGTCGGCCATGACCGGCCGCAGCGATTCCATGTGCGAGGTGACGGTGATGGTACGCAACGTCCAGGACGACGGGGAGCTGTCCGCCGGGACGGCGGTGGGGCTGGACGTGGTCCGCACCTACGTGGAGGCGATGATCATCGCCATAAACCGCGACTTCGCCAAGAACAGGGAGTGATCCCATGGGCAGGACCATCGCCGAGAAGGTGCTCTCAGACCGGTCGGGCAGCGACGCCCGGGCGGGCGACATAGTCAAGGCGGAAGTGGACTACGTCATGGTGAACGACGTCACCGGCCCCATCGCATTCAGGGAGTTCTCGAAGCTGGGGACGGACCGCATCATGCGGGACCGCATAGTGCTGGTCCCCGACCACTACGTGCCGGCCAAGGACGTGGCGTCTGCGGAGCAGGCCAGGGAGATGCGGGAGTTCGCTCGCAGATATGATATCGCCAACTATTACGAAGTGGGCCGCAGCGGGGTCTGCCATCAGCTCATGGTGGAGGAGGGGTTCGCCGCTCCCGGCAGGCTGATCGTCGGCGCCGACTCCCACAGCTGCACCTACGGCGGGCTGAACGCATTCTCCACCGGCATCGGGTCCACGGAGGCGGCCGCGGTGTTCGCCACCGGCAGGATGTGGTTCAGGGTGCCGGAGTCCATCAGGATAGCACTGAGCGGGAGGCTGAAGGAGCATGTCGGCGGCAAGGACCTGATACTGAGGATCATCGGCGACATCGGCACCGAAGGCGCCTCCTACAGATCGATGGAGTTCTGCGGGGATGCGGCGTCCCTGTCCGTATCGGACCGCCTGTCGGTCTGCAACATGGCCGTGGAGGCCGGGGCGAAGGCCGCGGTTTTCCCCTGCGACAGCCTGACGGAATCGTACATGAAAGGAAGAGCCAGAGGGGACTGGAGGCCGGTGTCTCCGGACCCCGATGCGTCATACGCCGACGAACTGGAGTACAGCCTCAGCGACCTGGTCCCGTATGTGGCATGCCCGTCCTCCCCGGCCAACTGCATGCCGGCCGCGGAGTGCGGCGCGGCGATAGACCAGGCGTACCTGGGGTCCTGCACCAACGGCAGGATAGAGGACATGAGGGAGGCGGCATCCATCCTAAAGGGCAGGAGGGTCCACCCGGATGTGAGGATGATCGTGGCTCCCGCTTCGAAGGAGGTGTACGGCATGATGGCCGATGAAGGCCTCATCAGGGTGTTCCTGGATGCAGGCGCGTATGTGTCAGGCCCCACCTGCGGGGCATGCCTCGGAGGCCACATGGGCGTGCTGGCGTCCGGGGAGGCGGCGGTGTCGTCCACCAACCGCAACTTCCTGGGCCGCATGGGCCATCGTGATTCCAAAGTCTACCTGGCGGGTCCGGCTGTGGTGGCGGCATCAGCCGTGGCGGGAAGGATAGTCCCGCCGGAGGGGGTCGCATGACGGTGTACAGGGGCACGGTCCGCCGTTTCGGCGATGACGTGGATACGGACATGATCATCCCTGCGGAGAGGCTGCTGGCGGAGAACCTGGGCCATCTGGGGGACTTCGTGTTCGAGAAGTGCCGTCCCGGCTTCGCGGATACCGTGGGGAAAGGGGACATCCTCGTGGCCGGCCGCAACTTCGGCTGCGGATCATCCAGGGAGCATGCACCCATGGCGCTGATGCAGGCCGGGTTCTCCTGCGTGATCGCCGAGTCCTTCGCGAGGATATTCTACCGCAATTCCCTGAACATCGGCCTGCCGGTGATTGAGTGCCGTCTCGATGCGGCGGACGGCGAGACCGCGGAGGCGGATACGGAGGCCGGCCGCGTGAGTGTCGGCGGACGGGAGTATTCCTTCGACGGATACACGGGATTCATAGCCGAGCTCGTGGAGGCGGGAGGCCTGATGAACCTGGTCAGGGAGGGGAGGTTCTGAACCCCCGCATCACCATCGTGCCGGGCGATGGCATAGGGAGAGAGGTCATCGCCGCTGCCGTGGGGGTTATGGACGCCGTGACCCTCAGGTACGGCCGCGATTTCGATTTAGCCTACTCGGATATCGGGGCGGAGAGGTACCTTCGCACCGGAGAGCTGCTGACCGACGGGGACCTGGACGACATGAGGCGCTCCGACGCGGTGCTGTTCGGAGCCATCGGTGACCCCAGGGTCGCTCCCGGGATCCTGGAGAAAGGGATCCTCCTGAGGATGCGCACCTCCATGGACCAGTACGTCAACCTGCGCCCTGTGAGGTCCTGGCACCCTTACGTGCCGCTGAAGCGGGAGACTGATTTCGACATCAGGTTCCTGAGGGAGAACACCGAGGACTTCTACATGGGGGCAGGGGGCAGGTTCGGCGGATCCCGGGGAGGGATGTCGTCTCTGTCTGTGGACAGGAGCCTGTACTCATTGAGGATGGAGCTCCGCGCCGAGGGCTGCGAAGACGAATTCGCCTACGAAATCGGACTCCTCTCGAGGAAAGGCGTGGAGCGGTTCGCCGACTTCGCCTTCCGCTACGCAGCCTCCAGAGGGGAGGAGGGGATCACCCTTGTGGACAAGGCGAACGTCATCGAGATGTACGGGATGCAGCGGGAGGTCTTCGCCGAGAAGTCAGAGGAGTACGGCATGCGTTTGAATTTCATGTACGCCGACGCTATGGCCATGGCGATGGTGTCCCGCCCGGAGACGTTCGGCACCGTGGCGGTGCCCAATCTCTTCGGAGACGTGCTCACAGACCTGGGGGCGCAGCTCCAGGGCGGTCTGGGGCTGGGTGCCAGCGGGAACATATGCCCCGGCGGGGTCAGCATGTTCGAGCCCATACACGGATCCGCCCCCGATATCGCAGGGAAGGGCATCGCCAATCCTATAGGTGCGGTGCTGGCTCTGTCCATGCTTCTGGAGAACCTGGGTTTCGCGGAGGAGGCTGAGGCCGTGGGTTCCGCGGTGAGGGCATGCCTTTCGGAGGGCTCCGTCACACCGGATCTGGGGGGAACCCTGTCCACCGCCGCGGCGGGGAAGAGGATGGGAGAGCTGGTGCTCACTCGTCGGTGATGCTGTCCAGCTTCTTCTCCAGGATCGATATGTCCTGTACGTAGACGTCCGGAGGGCACTCCAGGTCGTCCAGTTTCCCCACCCAGTACACAACGACTCCCGGGCCGAAGATGTCTGTGTAGGGGATGAGCTGCTTGCGGGAGTTGAACTTGAACTCGGTGTTGTCGCCGAAGGATGCCTTGCTCTCGATCCAGTAGATCTTCTTGCCCTCGAACATCATGGGCTCGTCCAGCAGGGCGTCGGGAGTCTTCTCGTACTCTCCGCGTATGTCCTTCTCAGTCCTGTAGCCTATGCCCTGCTCGTTGAGCCAGTTCTGGAGGAGGGTCTCTCCCCAGATGCCCCTCTGCCTCTGGGCCTCGTTGCCCTCTGGGGAGTAGACCGGATCGTTCGCTATGACCTCCCTCAGCTCGGCGGCCACATCCGGCCTGAGCCTGTCCGGGTCCTGGACGTAGGACCAGAACTCCTTCTTGCCCGCCCCGTCCTCCTGGAAGATGAACATGGCGGTGAGTATCGGCGGGAACCTCCATTTCCTGGCGATGGACATCATGGATGCCCCCTTCCTCCACTCCTTGAGCATGCGGGCGGTGTTCTGCTTCACCACGTAGAACCTCTTCTTCACGTCCCTGCCGGTCTTCTGCGTGAACAGCGTCATGACCAGGCGGCTGTCGTAGCCCTCCTCCTCCAGCTTGCGGATGTCGTCCACCGTGTTGAGGCGGTTGTACAGGGACCTGTATTCCTCGTACTCCATGGTTCACCCTTCGATGTTCTTCAGGAGGTCGTCCGCAGCGGCGAGGACGGTGTCCCTCACCATGTTGGTGGGCGGGCAGTAGGCGTTCTCCGCCCTGACGGCGAAGTCCTCGGCGGTGACGCCTTCGTTGATGACGGATGTGAGCCAGTTGATCCTGCCGGTGACGTCCTCCCCGGCCACGATCTGCGCACCCACTATGCGGTGGGAGGCGGGGTCGGCCAGGAGCTTGACGGTCATGGGGGTCCCTCCCGGGTAGTACC
This sequence comes from Candidatus Methanomethylophilaceae archaeon, assembly GCA_944321505.1. GTDB lineage: Archaea > Thermoplasmatota > Thermoplasmata > Methanomassiliicoccales > Methanomethylophilaceae > SIG5. The sequence goes on from CALULN010000025.1 coordinate 4,419, forward strand.
TTGCGCGGGTGAGCCCCGTCGTCTTCCCGCTGACCGGGGTCATGCCGTACCAGGAGGCGAGGCCGGCGGACATGCCGGTGCCTCCGATCTCGATGCCCTCCAGCGAGCACACCCACGGGCTGGCGGTGGCTCCGAAAGAAGCCGGTTTCCCAGCGGCGCATCTGCCGGCCACCAGGCCCTGCTTGACGGCGGTGGATCCCAGCTGGCTCATGGTGGGCCCGGAGACCACCGAGGACTGGCACTGGACCACGTCGCCGGCTGCGAACACGCCGGGGACCAGCCTCCCGCGCCTGTAGACCTGCATGTTGGGGGCGGTGACCACCGCGTTCAGCTGCCCGATGTCCAGCTCCAGCATCCTCGGGATGCGCAGGTCCGCCCTGACGCCGGTGGCGAAGATGACCACGTCCGCAGGGTAGTCGGTGCCGGCGGCTGTGACGCTCTCGGCCTTCCCGGTGCCGTTGACCTTCTGGATCGGCGCCTTCATGACGAACCTGATGCCCGCGGACTCCAGGTGCTCCTGGACCATGGCTGCCATGTCGGGGTCGGCGATCCTCGGGATCGCCTGGTCCATCATCTCGATGACGGTGACCTCCTTCCCCGCGTTCCTCAGAGCGACGGCCGCTTCGAGCCCGATGACTCCGGCTCCGCCGATGACGACGTGCCTCGCATCCTTCAGCGCCTGCTCCAGCCTCTTCCCGTCCCTGACGGTCTTGATCGTGTAGACGTTCTCCAGGTCCTTCCCCTCGATGGGCGGGACGAACACCGTGCTGCCGGTGGCGATGACCAGGGCGTCGTACGCGTACTCCCTGTCTCCGGCGGTGACGGAGCGCTTCTCCCCGTCGACTGCGCTGACCGAGGTCTCTGTGACGACCTCGATGCCCCTCTCCTTCCCGTAGAAGGCCGCATCGTGCATGACAAGCGCGTCCCAGGTCGTCCTCCCTTCGAACACCCAGGGTATGGCGCAGGGCGAGTACGCTATGTCGGAGTCCTCGGTGATCACAGTGACGGCGGCCTCCGGGTCCGCCCTCTTGGCCTCGGATGCGGCGCTCATGCCGGCGGCGCCGGATCCGATGACGACTATCCTCCTCCCAGACATGTTTACCGCCGGACCGTACCGGGCGGGTCCGTATATAGTTGCGGGTGCGGGCGTGCGGGAAGGTTTTTTAGAACCCCGCCGCATCGCCTGCCCCATGAGAAAGGAGAGGTCGCCCTCGGAGCCCGAGGCGGTCTGGAAGGAGAAGGACATGTCCGGCGGCCGGAAGGTCGACGCCATGGTGGTCATCCTGCGCACCTCCGGCTGCTCCTGGGCGAAGACCGGGGGCTGCACCATGTGCGGATACCGCTCGGCGTCCATGTCGGAGATCGGCGAGGAGGAGCTGATGAGCCAGATCGACAGGGTGATGGAGTCCTACAAGGGCGAGCCGTTCGTCAAGCTGTACACGTCGGGGAGCTTCCTGGACCCCCGCGAGATACCCGTCCCGGTGAGGGAGAGGGTGCTGAGGGAGTTCGCCGGATGCGAGCGCATCCTCTTCGAGAGCCGCCCCGAGTACATAACCGAGGACATTCTGTCCGGACTGCCGAAGAATGTGACGCTGGCACTTGGCATGGAGAGCTGCGATCCGGAGGTGCTGAGGGTATCCGTCAACAAGGGGTTCGATCAGGACGACACCGCCCGGGCCGGGGCCATGGCCAAGGAGGCCGGCCTGTCCGTGAGGACCTACGTCCTCCTGAAGCCCCCGTACCTCACCGAGCGGGCGGCCGTCGAGGACGCCGTCGCGTCGGTCAGGTTCGCCGCCCCGTTCTCCGACGAGGTGTCCGTGAACCCGGTGAACGTGCAGAACGGAACCGCCGTGGAGCGCCTGTGGAAGCGGGGGGAGTACCGCTCCCCGTGGATATGGTCGCTCATCGAGGTGCTGCGCACCTGCGCGGGATGCGGACCCAGGATCATGTCGTCGCCTTCGGGCGGCGGCAGCCAGAGAGGGGTCCACAACTGCGGCTCCTGCGACCGCAGGGCGCTGGACGCCGTGGAGAGGTTCTCCTTCAGCCAGGACGTCCGGGACCTGGACGTGACGTGCGACTGCTTTAAGAAGTGGAAGGCATACTGCGCCGCGGAGACGATGCTGGGCACACCGGCGGACCTGGACCGTGCGCTGGATGCTGACCTGGCCGTCAGGTGATGAGATGAAGGAGTTCGACATCAAGAAGGGATGGTACGGCAAGATCGAGGGGGACCTCCTGCCGGCGATGATGCGGGATGTCTTCGGGAACGTATCCGAGGAGGACGGCGCATACGTGTCCTCCTACGGGGTGCTCTCCCGCATAGAGGTCAGGGTCGTATCGAAGACCCAGCTCGCCGTGGACACCGCCAATGCGGAGGGGTCCTTCGACGACGCCACGATCCTTGAGAGCAAGCGCGCCCTCAACAGGTTCATGGAGGCCGCCACCGGCTTCGACGCCAAGGCCCGCATGAAGCGCGAGCAGAAGAAGGCCAAGGAAGGCAAGATCTGAGGCTCCCCGAAACCCACGCGCCCTATATTAAAGAGGCGCAAGCAATCTTTTAAATATGAGTTAGGTGTACGCCCCTTTAAGATTAAAACGCATGATGAACGACCAGACGCATCGGGCAATGCGCAAGGCAACCCATGTTCATGCTCATGTCGATGCTTATCGAGATGGATGCGGCGTCACGGTCGTCCGTTCAGACGTTGACAATCGACTAAGCGAGATTAGCGAAGACACTCTCGCAGGATGTGAACTATGTCACAGAGGAGACGTCCGAAAAGGGGATCCCGCGCGTACGGCCCGCGCAAGAGGGCGCAGTCGCAGACCCCCAGGCTGGATTCTTGGCCTGAGATAGCCGGGGCACCCAAGATCCAGGGATTCGCCGGCTACAAGGCCGGTATGACGCACGCTTTCATAGTCGATAAGCGCGCGAAGAGCACGACCTCCGGGATGGAGCTCCAGGTGCCGGTGACGGTGCTGGAGGTCCCGCCCATGAAGGTCGCGGCAGTGAGATTCTACGAGAACACCGTGTACGGGCTGAAGACCGCCGGCGAGGTCTGGGCCAACGACCTGGACCCCCTGCTGGCCAAGCGCCTGTCCGTGCCCAAGAACCACGACGAGGCCTCCTTCGCCAAGTACGACGGCGTCGACGTGGAGGATGTCCGCGTCCTCGCCTACACCCAGCCCAAGCTGGTGAAGGGCGTGCCCAAGAAGGTCCCCGACCTGATGGAGCTGAGGATCGGCGGAGGCAGCATCGACGAGAGGGTCGAGTACGCCAAGTCCATCCTGGGCACCGAGGTCGGCATCAACGACTTCGCGGCCGAGGGCGGCTTCGTTGACGTCATCGCGGTGACCAAGGGGAAGGGATTCCAGGGAGTCACCAAGAGGTTCGGCGTCAAGCTGCTGTCGCACAAGAACAGCAAGCACCGCCGCGGCATCGGCAACCTGGGCCCCAAGAGGCCCGGGTACGTCAGGGGAACCGTCCCCGGATCCGGACAGCTCGGGTACCACCAGAGGACCGAGTTCAACAAGCAGCTCATGAAGATCGGCGCGGAGGGCGCGGAGATCACCCCCAAGGGCGGTTTCCTCAACTACGGTGAGGTCACCGGCGCCTACGTCCTCGTCCACGGCTCCGTCCCCGGACCCGCCAAGAGGCTGGTCAGGTTCAGGGACCCCATCAGGCTCGCCAAGGGAGCCGACACCGAGGCCGCCAACATCACCTACATATCGACCGAGTCGAAGCAGGGGGCATGAAAATGGCACAGACCAACGTCTATTCAGTCAATGGCGACGTCGCCGGCAAGGTCGACGTCCCCGAGGCATTCTCCACCCCGTACAGGCCCGACGTGATCAAGAAGGCCGTCCTGGCCGCGGCCGCCAACAGCAGGCAGCCCTACGGCCCCGCTCCCGGAGCGGGCATGAGGCACTCCGTCAGCACCTGGGGCAAGGGCCGTGGAGTCGCACGTGTCCAGCGCATCGCCGCAGGGAGGATGGCCACCGAGTCGCCCAACAACGTCACCGGACGCAGGGCCCACCCGCCCGTGCCCGAGAGGAAGTGGGACCTCAAGGTCAACAGGAAGGAGCTGGCCCTGGCCCGCAAGTCCGCACTGGCAGCCACCGGCTGCGCCGACTGCGTCAGGACCCGCGGCCACCAGTTCGACGATGCGGTCTCGTTCCCCGTCGTTGTCTCCGACGAGGCCCAGGAGCTCACCTCGACCGCCAAGGTCTACGAGCTCCTCGAGAGGATCGGCCTGGGATACGACCTGGACCGCGCCAAGTCCGGACGCAAGATCCGCGCAGGAAGGGGGAAGATGAGGAACAGGAAGTACAGGACCCCCGTGTCCGTCCTGATCGTCGTCTCCGACAGGGAGCTCCCCATATTCAAGTCGGCCGCCAACCTGCCCGGCGTCGAGATCGAGGCAGTGTCCAACCTCTCCGCAGCCATCCTGGCGCCCGGAGGGGACGCAGGCAGGCTGACCGTGTACACCGAGTCCGCCATCCAGAAGATAGGAGAGTGGTGAAGATGAAGCAGAGCGACATACTCATCAGGCCCTTCGTCTCGGAGAAGGCCATGAACCACATCTCCGGCACCCCCACCCAGAAGTACACCGACGGCAACAAGATTCAGTTCATCGTCCACAGGAACGCGGACAAGGAGCAGATCAAGGCCGCCGTCGAGGACCGCTTCGAGGTCAAGGTGGAGAAGGTCTGGACCAGGATCCAGAAGGACGGAAAGCACGCGATCGTCAAGCTCGCTGACGGCTACTCCGCGGAGGACGTCGGCATGAGGGTCGGCATATTCTGAAGGTGAGTGAAAATGGGAAAGAGATTGAGAACCCAGAGGAGGGCCCGCGGAGGCTCCCAGTACCGCTCGCCCAGCCACAGGCACGTGGACGATGTCAGGCTCCCGGTCAGCAGCATGACCGAGGGGACCGTCACCGACCTGATCCACGCGCCCGGAAGGACCTGCCCCCTCGCCGTCATCGACTTCGGCGGCGAGACCGACTACCAGCTGGCAGCCGAGGGCATGAAGGTCGGCCAGAAGGTCGAGGTGTCCTCCGGCAGGGTCGCCGCAGGCAACATAATGAAGCTCTCCGAGATCCCCGAGGGAACCCCCGTCCACAACATCGAGGGCGTCCCGGGAGACGGAGGCAAGTACGTGAAGACCGCCGGGAGCTCCGCCACCGTCGTGAGCAGGGGCGCCAAGGTCATGCTGAGCATGCCCTCCGGCGTGATCAAGGAGTTCAACCCCGAGTGCCGCGCCGCCATCGGCGTGATCGCCGGAGGCGGAAGGAACGACAAGCCCATGGCCAAGTCCGGGAAGAAGTTCCACACCCTGAGCTCCAGGTCGAAGGCCTACTTCCACGTCAGCGGTGTGTCCATGAACCCCGTGGACCACCCCCACGGAGGAGGAAGCCACAGGCACGTGGGAGGACCCAGCACCATCAGCAGGAACGCCTGGCCCGGCCAGAAGGTCGGACGCCTGTCCCCCCAGAAGAAGACTGTTAAGAAGAGGAAGTGAACTACATGGCAAAATCGAAGATTATTGCGGGTTCAGCGAAGGCCTCTAGGAGAAGATCCAGGAAGAAGGCGTCCGAGATCCAGGCAAGGAGGAAGAAGGAGTTCCTCTACCGCGGTTTCACCATGGAGGAGCTCCTCGCCATGCCCTTCGACGAGATCCTGGGACTCATCCCCTCCAGGAGCAGGAGGACCTACCTCCGCGGCCTGAACTACGAGCAGCAGGTGCTGTTCGACAACCTCAGGGCCGCCCAGCCCGGAGAGGTCGTCAGGACCCACCGCAGGGACCTCCCCATCATCCCCGAGTTCGTCGGGAAGACGGTCAGCGTCTACAACGGTAAGGAATTCAAGGAATTCGAGATCAAGCCCGAGATGATCGGCTGCTTCATCGGTGAGTTCGTTCTCACCAGGAAGGCCCCTCAGCACTCCGGACCCGGAGTCGGTGCTACCAGATCCTCGAAGTTCATGCCGCTGAAGTGAGGTGTTGAGGAATGCACGGTTACACAGCAACAGCAGATCCGGACACCTCCGCGAAGGCTCTCGGCAGGGAGATCCCCATCTCCCCCAAGATGTCCCGCGAGATATGCGGCATGATCCGCGGAATGAAGGTGGAGCAGGCGGTCAAGGCCCTGGAGGAGGTCATCGACCTCAAGAGGGCCGTGCCGCTGAAGAGATACAACAAGCGTGTCTCCCACAAGCCCGGAGTGGGTCCCGGAAGGTACCCCCAGAAGGCCGCCGGCGAGATACTGAAGGTGATAAGGTCCGCCATGTCCAACGCCGAGTACAAGGGACTCGACGTGGACGGCATGGTCCTCACCACCGTCACCGCGTCCCGCGGCAGGACCATCCCCGGCCACATGCCCAGGGCGCACGGCAGAGCCACTCAGTGGAACCAGGAGACCGTCAACATCGAGGTCATCATTGAGGAGGTTGAGTGAACATGGCATCAGAGAGAAGATTCGTTGCCGAGAACATCCGCAGGGTCCTCCTCAAGGAATACCTCATGAAGGAGGTCAGCCGCGCCGGATTCGGCGGACTCGACATCAAGAGGACCCCCATGGGCACCCGCGTCGTCCTGACGACCGAGCGCCCCGGACTGGTCATCGGAAGGAAGGGTCAGACCATCAAGAACCTGACCACCGCCATCGAGGAGCAGTTCGGCTTCGAGAACCCCCAGATCGAGGTGGAGGAGGTCAAGGACCCCAACCTGAACGCGCAGATCATGGCCGAGAAGCTGGCCTTCTCCCTCGAGAGGGGCTGGCACTTCAGGAGGGCGGGCCACTCCGCCGTCCGCCGCATCATGGACTCCGGCGCAAGGGGCTGCCACATCATCATTGCGGGCAAGCTCACCGGCCAGAGGCACAGGACGGAGAAGTTCAAGGACGGCTACATCAAGTTCTGCGGCGAGTCCAAGAACAACTTCATGCAGAAGGGCTACGCCGTCGCCAAGCTGAAGATGGGCGTCATCGGCGTCACCGTGGAGATCATGGACAAGGAGTCCAAGCTCCCCGCCGACATCGAGGTCATGGGCAAGACCGACGCGGCCGCGCAGTTCCCTGAGCTGTTCGCCGCCGAGCCTGCCGAGCCCGTCGTCGACGAGGCGCCCGCCCCGGAGGCGGAGGCTGTCGAGGAGGTGCAGTGATGGCACTGAAGGCAGCCGAGATCCGGGAGATGAGCGCCGACGAGCGCAACCAG
>CALULN010000026.1 GCA_944321505.1 Candidatus Methanomethylophilaceae archaeon
GATGACCTTACTAGATTTTCAGAGAGGTGGTGCATGGCCGTCGTCAGTTCGTACCGTAAGGCGTTCTCTTAAGTGAGATAACGAACGAGACCCTCACCAATAGTTGCTATCGTATCCTCCGGGGTACGAGCACACTATTGGGACCGCTGGCGCTAAGTCAGAGGAAGGAGAGGTCAACGGTAGGTCAGTATGCCCCGAATCTGCTGGGCTACACGCGCGCTACAAAGGGCGGGACAATGGGCTCCGACACCGAAAGGTGAAGGCAATCTCGAAACCCGTCCGTAGTTCGGATTGAGGGTTGTAACTCACCCTCATGAAGCTGGATTCCGTAGTAATCGCGAATCAACAACTCGCGGTGAATATGCCCCTGCTCCTTGCACACACCGCCCGTCAAACCACCCGAGTTGGGTTTCAGTGAGGTTACCTCTGATTGGGGTATTCGAACTGAGATTTAGCAAGGAGGGTTAAGTCGTAACAAGGTATCTGTAGGGGAACCTGCAGATGGATCACCTCCTACGCAGGGGGGCTTCGGCCCCCCTTAAAAAATCATGCGTATTTGCAAGGAAGTCTCGAAAACGAGCCTTCCCGCAATTCCTTGGCAGCTTACCATGCACTAAACGTAGCATCGAACGTCATACGCCCATCTGATCTTCTGAGAATCATTATCTATTGTCTGTTCTTCCTGTTCTCAGGAGGTTTGCCTTTGGACAAGAAGATAGCAATAGCGGCTGTGGCCGTGATAGCATCGTCGTCATCGCGGGTGTACTACATTCGCTCAACAAGGAGGATGACAAAGTCGTCATCACCTTCGACGGCAACGGAGGCACTTACGATGGTCTTTCGAAGATCTATGCTTCGGTATCCGAGGTCATGGATCCTGGATTCAAGAACGGGGACTATGTTCTTATCTATTGGACCACCAACGCCGATGGTACCGGCGACGTGTACAGAACATACGACAAGGTGACCGCAACCCCCGGGAAGCCCATCACGCTGTATGCGAAGTGGGCTTATGTTATGAAGACCGGAGAGTACTATACGGCCGGACCTCTGGATCCTGTCTTCAACGACATAGTGTGTGCCATTGGTGGTACTGGCAGCCAGGCCACATATCTGAGCAACAATGTTCAGATTCCTGATACCAGTCCGTACATATTCGTCTACTCCGAATCCGGGAAGTGGACTTGGACCTTGGATGAATCCAACAACACGTACACCGCCGTCAACGCCAACGGGGATACCTATGTCCTGAGCATAACGCTGGAAGGGGTCACCACCGTCACTTATGGTATACCGGTTGTCGAAGGTGCTAAAGTACCAGTGATCTGGTTCGAGTCCTCCGGCAATGTGACCTACAACATCAGCATCGTGAAGCATCTCGGCAGTCCCTGATTGTGATGCTCCGGGGGGGGGCGGCCATTGCGCCGCCCCTTTCATTCTCTAACGCGATTCATCGCCGCTCTCACAAGACCCAGATGCAGCGGGGATGGCCTCAGCGGCCTCGATCCGAACTCAGGGTGGAACTGGCACGCGACGAAGTACGGGTGCCCCTGCAGCTCCCCGACCTCCATCCTCCTGCCGTCGTCGGACCTGCCGGTGAAGCGCCATCCGGCCGCTTCCAGCCTCTCTGCGTAGGCGGTGTTCACCTCGTACCTGTGCCTGTGCCTCTCCGACACGACCGCAGAGCCGTACAGGCTGCGGGCGACGGATCCCTCGGAGAGTTCCACCTCCTGGGCACCCAGGCGCATGGACGCACCTTTGCCCCCGACGCCCCGCTGCTCATCCATCAGGCACACCACCGGGTCGGGGGTGCCCGGATCGGATTCGGTGCTGTCCGCAGACGCAAGACCCAGCACATCCCTGCATATCTCGATGGTGGCGATCTGGAACCCCAGGCAGACCCCAAGGAACGGAACGCCGTTCTCCCTTGCGTATCCGGCTGCGGCGATCATCCCGTCGACGCCTCTGTGTCCGAACCCTCCGGGGACCAGGATGCCGTCCGCATCCCTAAGCGTCTCGGCTGCGTTGTCGCTGGTCAGAAGGTCGCTGTCGACGAAGAAAGCCTTCGCCCTGCACGACAGCGCCGCCCCCGCATGCACCAGCGCCTCCAGGTGGGAGAGGTAGGAGTCCGCCAGCGAGGTGTACTTCCCGACGACGGCTATCATGACCTCCGAACTCGGATGCATCACCCCGTCCACGAAGGACTCCCACTCCGACATGTCCCTGCGGGATGTCATCGGGCGCAGCCGCAGGCGGTCGATGATGAGGTCCGCCACACCCTGCCTTTCCAGCAGGAGAGGCACCTCGTAGATGGTGGCCGCATCCGTGGACGATACGACGGCCTCTTCGGGCAGGTCGCAGAACATGGCGATCTTCGCTCTCGCCTGTTGGTCTATCTCCCTGGAGCACCGGCCCACTATGATGTCCGGGCGGATGCCCATGGACATGAGCTCCTTCACCGAGTGCTGCGTGGGTTTGGTCTTCTCCTCGCCCACCGACCCCATGATCGGCACCAGGGTGGTGTGGACGAACATGACATCCTCCCTGCCCAGCTCTGCGGACAGCTGCCTGGCCGCTTCGAGGAACGGCATGGACTCCATGTCCCCCACGGTCCCGCCCAGCTCCACTATGACGGCGTCCGCCCCGGAAGCCCTGGCGACGGTGGTTATCCTCCTCTTGATCTCGTCGGTGATGTGCGGGATGATCTGGACGGTCTTTCCGAGGTAGTCCCCTCTCCTCTCGTTCTCTATGACCGTGCGGTAGACCTTGCCGGTGGTGATGTTATGCTCCCCAGTGAGCCGGAGGTCCATGAAGCGCTCGTAGTTCCCCAGGTCGAGGTCGGTCTCGCTGCCGTCATCCAGTACGTAGACCTCCCCGTGCTCGTAGGGGTTCATGGTGCCCGCGTCCACGTTGATGTACGGGTCGATCTTGATGGCGGACACCCTTATCCCGCGCGATGCGAGCAGACGGCCGATGGACGATGCGGTGATCCCCTTCCCAAGTCCCGAGATCACTCCCCCGCTGACGAAGATGAGTTTCATATCGAATCAACGGGGGTCTATCATCCCGTCCATTATTATTAATCATTACGCTTATCTGTATGGAAATATTAGACAAACGTCTATCAGCCTATAGCAACAGTTATCGTTCCGCAGTCATTCGGCTGTGCATGGAAGGCAGGCCGGCGGAGAGCATCATCGTCAGGGGTGCCAGGGTCCACAATCTCAGGGATGTGGATGTGGACATCCCCCTCAACAGGATAGTTGGCATAGCCGGCGTGTCCGGATCCGGGAAGTCTTCCCTGGCCCTCGGCGTCCTCTATGCGGAAGGCTCCCGCAGGTATCTGGAGTCCCTGTCGACCTACACCCGCAGGCGCATGACCCAGGCGCCCAGGGCGCAGGTGGACGAGGTGCTGTACGTGCCTGCTTCGCTGGCCATGCACCAGCGCCCCGGGGTCCCCGGTATGCGCAGCACCTTCGGAACCGGCACCGAGCTGCTGAACTCACTGCGCCTGATGTACTCCCGCCTGGCGGAGCATGTGTGCCCCAACGGCCATCCCAACCCTCCGACATTGGACGTCGCCGCCGAGAGGCCGATCGTCTGCCGGGAGTGCGGCGTCCCGTTCCATGCCCCTTCCGCCGAAGGGCTGTCCTTCAACAGCCAGGGTGCCTGCCGCACCTGCGGGGGCACCGGCGTGGTCCGCACGGTGGACCGCAGCACCCTGGTGCCGGACGATTCCCTGACCATCGACCAGGGGGCCGTGGCGCCCTGGAACTCCCTGATGTGGTCCCTCATGAACGACGTCTGCAGGGAGATGGGGGTCCGCACAGACGTCCCCTTCAGGGACCTCACCGATGCCGAGAAGAGCATCGTCTACGACGGCCCGGCGGAGAAGAAGCACATACTCTACCGCGCCAAGGGCTCCGACCACGCCACCGAACTGGATTTCACCTTCTACAGCGCCGTCCGCACGGTGGAGAACGCCCTGTCCAAGGTCAAGGACGAGAAGGGCATGAAGCGGGTGGAGCGCTTCCTGAGGGAGGACGCCTGCCCGGACTGCGGAGGGACCAGGCTGTCCGAGGCCGCCAGGGCCCCGAAGCTGAGAGGCATCGGGTTGGACGAGGCATGCAGGATGCAGCTGAAGGACCTCTGCGCATGGGTGGACGGAGTGCCGGCGTCGCTGCCGGAGGATATGCGCCCAATGGCCGCATCGATATGCGAATCCTTCACGGACGCCGCCCGCCGCCTCATGGACCTGGGCCTGGGGTATCTGTCCCTGGACAGGGCGGCATCCACACTCTCCACCGGAGAGCGCCAGCGCATGCAGCTGGCTCGTTCGGTCCGCAACCGCACAACCGGAGTGCTGTACGTCCTGGACGAGCCGTCGATCGGCCTGCACCCGCAGAACCTGGAGGGTCTGATAGGGGTCATGCGCGATCTGGTCGCCGACGGGAACTCCGTCGTCCTGGTGGACCACGACCTGCGGGTGCTGGAGGTCTCCGACTGGATCGTGGAGATGGGGCCGGGCGCGGGATCCTCGGGAGGCAGGGTGATAGCCCAGGGGACCGTCGGCGATCTGGTTCATGACCCGTCCTCGGTCATAGGCCCCTTCCTGTCCGGAGAGGAGGCCGCAGTCGCCGAGCTGCCGTCCCACGGGTCCGGATGGATCCGCATGCGCACCGGGAGGCTGCACACAGTCGGCCCGCTGGACGTTGCGGTACCGAAGGGGCGCCTCACCGCGGTCACCGGGGTGTCCGGCTCCGGGAAGACCACTATGGTCCTGGAGTGCCTGGTGCCGGCCGCGGCGGCGGCCGTAGCGGGCCGGAAGCTCCCCGAGCATGTGGAGTCATTCGACGGCGACGGGATGACCCAGGTCAAGCTGATCGATGCCACGCCCATAGGCATCAACGTCCGCTCCACAGTCGCCACCTATGCGGATGTGCACGACGAGCTGAGGAAGGTGTTCGCCCGCAGCCCCGCCGCCAAGGAGGCCGGGCTGAAGGCGGGTGACTTCTCCTACAACACTGGCAGCCTGCGGTGCCCGGTGTGCGACGGCACCGGCAGCATCAGTCTGGATGTCCAGTTCCTCCCGGATGTGGACATCCCCTGCCCGGAATGCCACGGCACCCGCTACTCGAAGGCCGCCCATGATATCCGCCTCTCCGGCGGCTCAGCCGACGGGATGTCCATGCCGGACATCATGGGTCTGGATGTCCGCACCGCCGTCGGGGTCTGCCGTGACATGAGGGCTGTCCGCCAGAGGCTGCAGACCCTCGATGATCTGGGTCTCGGCTACCTGACATTGGGCGAGGCCACCCCCGGGCTGTCCGGAGGGGAGGCTCAGCGCCTCAAACTGGCCAACGAGATGGGCCGTCCTCAGGAGGGTTCGCTTTTCGTCTTCGACGAGCCCACCATCGGCCTGCATCCGCTGGATGTGCGCACGCTGCTGAGCGTCTTCGGAACGCTGCTGGATCAGGGGGCGACGGTGGTGGTGATAGAGCACGACCCGGACGTGATCCGCAGCGCCCACCATATCATAGACATGGGTCCCGACGGAGGGGACGGAGGCGGACGCATAGTGGCAGCCGGCACCATCGACGACATCCGCGCCTGCCCTGAGAGCCGCACAGGCAGGTTCGTCTGACGGTCAATGCTCATATGCGAGCATGCCTTCCCCCAGTCATGGCGTTCGACAGGGAAGGCAGCGGAGAGTACGACTTCATGGACCCGGAGATCGTGGCCTGCAAGGATGCGGCGCTGAAGGGATGCCGCAGGCTCAACTTCACCCTGGCCACCGACGGGGAGCCGCACGCGGAGGCGGTCAGGGCTCTGTTCGGATCCGTCGGCAGGAATCCCGCCGTGATGCCCAACTTCAACTGTGATTTCGGATTCAACATTCATGTGGGCGACGACTTCCTGGCCAACTGCAACGTCACCATACTGGACACCGCGCCGGTGCGCATCGGCGACAGGGTGCTCATCGGTCCGGGGGCATTGATCACCACTGCCGGTCATCCGCTCCCGCCGGACAAGAGGGGGAAGGGGCTGGCGGAGCGCAGGCCGGTGACCATCGGCGACGATGTGTGGATCGGCGGCAATGCCACCATCCTGCCGGGGGTGACCATCGGGAACGGCTCCGTCATAGCAGCCGGCGCCGTGGTGACCGAGGACGTGCCTCCGGGATGCCTGATGGCAGGCGTCCCCGCCAGGAAGATCAAGGATCTGTGAATGGTAGTCCTGCCCGGATTCGAACCGGGGACGCCGGCTCCAAAGGCCGGCATGATTGACCGCTACACCACAGGACTGTGCTGCGAGGAAGAAGGTCCGATTATTTATTACATGACCGGGCGGCCGGTCAGATGGGTCGGTCTGGCCCCGTCCACGGTGACGCGGAGGCGGGTGCCGATGGGGTGGTCGCCCTCGATGCCTACGGGGCGGTAGCTGTCCGTTCTGGCTATGACGGTCCCCGGGGTCCCGTGCTCGGTCACCAGCACCGATCCGCAATGCCCGACCATCGCCTCGTTGCGGCGGAGGCAGATGGCTGATTTCATCTCAGTGAGCTCGGCGGAGCGGTCCTTGGACACGTTCCCGGGCACCCGGTCTCCGAAGGAGGCGGCGGGGGTGCCCGGACGGACGGAGAACCTGGTGATGTTGACGGTGTCGGCCTGCAGCTCCTCAAGGAGGGCCAGCGTCATGCGGTGGTCCTCCTCCGTCTCGCCGGGGAACCCGGATATCACATCGGTGGCGAGGCTGATGTCCGGCAGCTCCTCCCTGAGCCTGCGGACCATATCCAGGAAAGAGTCGGCGGTGTACCTCCTCCCCATCCTCTCCAGCACCCGGTCGCTGCCGCTCTGCACCGGGATGTGCAGGAACGTGTAGACGCGGGGGTCCCTCAGGACATCGATCATCCCGTCCAGCACCGGCTCCAGACGGTCCGGGTTCATCATGCCTATGCGGATGCGGTAGTCCCCCGGGGCCTCCAGCAGCCGCCTCACCAGCGACGGCAGGTCGGTCCCGATGTCAAGGCCGTAGCATGCGGTGTCCTGGCCGGCGAGCATTATCTCCTCCGTCCCGGATCCCACCATCTCCAGGAACACCGATGCGATGTCCTCGGGGTCCCTGCTCCTGAGCCTTCCGCGGGCCAGCCTGGTGATGCAGTATGTACAGGCCCCCAGACAGCCGCTGGCTATGGGTATGGTCTCCGTCGGCCCGAAGGACGGTGCCGCGGCGGAGCCGCAGTCGCCGTACCTCTCCGCCATCCTGCAGCGGAAGGATCCGTAGTCCTCCGGGGCTATGATCTCCGACCCGGGCAGCCTGACCGCCACGCGATTGGGCTGGGCCTTGGCCATGCATCCCGTGACCACGACCTGCTTGCCCGCCCTGCGCAGCTCTGCCATGCGCTTCACCATGCGCTTCTCGGTGGTGTCCACCACGGTGCAGGTGTTGAGAACGATGAGCTCGGCGTCCTCGGCGGAGGGCGCCTCGGCATGCCCCATGGAGGAGAGGATGCGGGACAGCCTGTCCCCCTCCCCTCTGTTCATGGTGCAGCCGTATGATTCGACGAAGTGCCTCATCAGCGGGTCGCCGGCTCGGTGGTGACCGCGGCGAAGGCGGTCTTGGCGGAGATCTTGGTGATCTTCGCGTGGACGGTGGCTCCCTTGACGGTGCCGGGAACGATGATCAGGTAATCCATCATCTTGCCGATGCCGTCTCCCTTCTTGCCCACGTCGCTGATGGTGATCTCGATGACGTCCCCCTCCCTGAGCTGGTTGACGTTGTCTGACCTGGAGCCCTTCCTGACGTTGACCGGGCGGTGGGCGCCGCAGGCCTCGCACTCGAGGATGAGGGTCCTGTCGTCCTTCACCAGCTTGGTGTCGGGACGGCCGCACTCGGAGCAGATGACGAAGGTGTCGGCGTAGACCCTGATCTTGTCGTTGATCTGGGGGGTCCCGACCTTGGCCTTGAGGACCGCCCTGCGGCCCTCGATGATGCCAGGGGTCCCCAGCTCCCTGAGCATGAACTGCAGGATGTTCTGAGGCTCCCTGCGCAGGGTCTCGGCTATGTCGATGAAGTTCCTGATGTAGGTGGTCTTGCCCTCCTGGATGACATCGGCCTCGGGGATCACGAACCTCTCGTGGTTCTCCATGACCTCTGGGAGCTGCTCCTTGGCCCTGTCGAGCAATGCGAAATAGTCGTCGTCTGCAGTCATTTCAAAGCCTCGGGGACCGCCTATACCGCCCTCGGTTATAAAAGCTACCACACGTGCGTGCGGGAAAGGCTTAAGGCGGTGTCGGCTCTCACTCGGCGCATGAGACCCAGTTTCGCCAGCCGCAGGGACGATGTGATGCAGTCGTACATCATGAGCCTGATAGAGGTCGCCAGGCGTCCGGGGATGATCTCCTTCGCCACCGGCCTCCCCGATAGGAGGCTGTTCGACCCCGCGGGCATCGAGGCCGCCGCCGAGAAGGTGCTGGAGTCCGGGGAGGCCGCCGACGCGCTGCAGTACGGCGCCACCGCCGGGTACATGCCCCTGAGGGAGAAGATAGCCGACAGGTGCAACAGGGTCATGGGCATGAGCGTCACGGCGGAGGACGTCTTCATCACCAACGGGTCCCAGGAGTGCTTCGACCATCTGGGGAAGCTGTTCCTCGACAGGGGGGACGGGATCGCCGTGGAGAACCCCGGCTACCTGGGGGCGCTGCAGTCCTTCTCGGTCTACGCCCCGGAGTTCATGCCGGTGGACATGGAGCAGGGCGGGCCGGACATGAGCCAGCTGGAGACGGTGTTCGCGAAGGCGCCCAAGCTGTTCTACTGCATCCCCAACCACCAGAACCCATCCGGGACCAGCTACTCCGAGGACGCCCGCAGGGCGGTGGCGGAGCTGGCAGACCGGGGGAGCACCCTGGTGGTGGAGGACGACGCATACGGCGAGCTGGGTTATCACGGCAGGGTCGGGAGGACCATTGCCTCCATGACCGGCAACGCGGTGCTCACCGGCTCCGTCTCGAAGATCATCTCCCCCGGCATGAGGGTCGGGTGGATGGTGGTTCCGGAGTGGATGCGGGAGGCGGTGTCCACCTCGCTGGAGGCGGCCTGCCTGCATGCGGGCTCCTTCGTCCAGAGGGTGCTGGACGCCTTCCTGGAGGACCACGACCTGGACGCCTACCTCAGGCCGATCCGCGCCGAGTACGCCAGGAAGTGCAGGCTGTTCACCGACCTGCTGGCGGACGGCATGCCGGACACCATGTCCTGGACCGTACCGGACGGAGGGATGTTCGTGCTGCTGAGGTCCCCCGAGGGCACCGATGCCGACCCTGTGTTCAGGACCTGCATGGAGCGCGGCCTCGTGGTGATGCCCGGTAAGCCCTTCCACATCCGCGGCGGGGCCAACACCGTCCGCCTGAACTTCGCCACCGCCAGCGACGAGGAGATCGAGAAGGGCATGGGCATCCTCTGCAAGGTCTGCAGGGAGATCTTCTGAAACCCGATAAGGGTGGTATTGCCACCCCAGTTTAAATATAATGAGAATATAGGCACCTCCACTTCACAAGAACCGTAAGAGGTGTCAATTTGGGAAGAGGTCTGTACACAGCAAGGAAGCTCAGGACCGACCACCAGCGCCACAGGTGGCTGGACAGGTCCTACAAGAAGAGGGTCCTCAAACTGAGGGAGAAGTCCGACCCCCTGGAGGGGTCCGCCCAGGCACGCGGCATCGTGCTGGAGAAGGTGGGTGTCGAAGCCAAGCAGCCCAACTCCGCCATCCGTAAGTGCGTCAAGATCCAGCTCATCAAGAACGGCCGTCAGATCACCGCCTTCGCCGTGGGCGACGGCGCCATCAACTTCATCGACGAGCACGACGAGGTCATGGTCGAGGGTATCGGCGGAAGGATGGGAAGGTCCTACGGAGACATTCCCGGAGTCCGTTACAAGGTCATCAAGGTCAACAACGTGTCCCTGGACGAGATGGTCAGGGGCCGCATCGACAAGCCTGTGAGGTGAATCGCATGGAGGGAACCAAAGCACTCATATTCGGCAAGTACGACCTGTCCGAGGTCGTCGTCGCCGACGGCGGTCTGGCCAAGTACATCGACCTGACCCCCACCAGCGTCCCCCACTCCGGCGGCAAGCACGCCAACAGGTGGTTCGGCAAGTCCAAGCTCAGCATCGTCGAGAGGCTGATCAACAACATCATGAGGACCGAGAAGTACACCGGCAAGAAGCTCAAGGCCTACAAGGCCGTGTCCGAGGCATTCGACATCGTCGCCTCCAGGACCAAGCAGAACCCCGTGCAGATCCTGGTCCAGGGCCTGGAGAACGCCGCTCCCCGCGAGGAGGTCACCAGGCTGCAGTTCGGAGGCATCTCCGTCCCCAAGGCAGTGGACATCTCCCCCCAGAGGAGGCTGGACATCGCCCTGAGGAATCTGTGCACCGGCGTCGTCAACGCCTCGTCCAAGAACAAGAAGCCCATCGCCGCCTGCCTCGCAGACGAGATGATCCTGGCGTCCAAGGGCGACATGACCTCCTACTCCGTCGCGAAGAAGGAGGAGATCGAGAGGGTCGCTCAGTCGGCCCGCTGAAGATAGGTGGTGTCTATGGGAAGAAAGGAAGACAACATCAAGAGGGCGACCCAGCTGATGGCGACCCCTCAGTTCATCAGGAACATCGGTACCGCCGCGCACATCGACCACGGGAAGACCACCTTCTCCGACAACCTGATCGCCGGAGCCGGCATGATGTCCTCTGAGCTGGCCGGCGAGCAGCGCGTCCTGGACTATGACGAGCAGGAGGCCGCCCGCGGAATCACCATCAACGCCGCATCCGCCTCCATGGTCCACCACTACAAGGGCCAGGAGTACCTGATCAACCTGATCGACACCCCCGGTCACGTGGACTTCGGCGGAGACGTCACCAGGGCCATGAG
>CALULN010000027.1 GCA_944321505.1 Candidatus Methanomethylophilaceae archaeon
CGTGTATGCCCCCGGAGGTGTGCCCCTCTGCCTTGGCGGCGCAGAGGACAACATCCTGAGGGGACAGCTTCTCGCCGGTCAGCACATGCGCCAGGTATGCGCCTCCGGCGGCGGATGCGCCAGAGGACCCTATGCCGCTGCAGGGGCGGATGCCCTTCCTTATCCTGACCTCCAGACCGAAATCGGCTCCCGCCATCCTGAGGACCTCCGCCGCCGCGATGGTGACGGAGTTCTCCGACGGGTCCTTCGGGATGCCCTCGCTGCCCGGGCCGGATATCTCGGAGATCACCATGCCGGAATCGATCCGCCTGCCCTCGATCACGTCGCAGGGCGTGCGCAGCGCCATACCGAATATGTCGAAACCGGCACCGATGTTCGAGATCGTCGCCGGGGCCTCGATGGTAACCCAATCGCTCATGCTTCTGACTCCTGTCCGGTCTATCGTCGGACTACTATTGAAGTTTACGCAGTGCGATGGCTTTTTAACGGCCACGGCTTCCTGGACTCATGGAATCCCCCGTTGCCTGGTTCAAGGACAACTGGACGCTGCTCCTGGCGCTGCCCATGATAGCTCTGGGCAGCTACACGATCATGCATCCCGGGGACTCCATGACCCAGTGCAAGTACCTGGGGAACTGCCTGCTAATAGTCTTCGGGCTCGTCATGCTCATCAACCCCGGCAAGACCCCTCTGACCAACGTCGGTTTCTTCGCTCTCGGCATGGGGTGCAGCAGGGTGCTGACGTCCCTGCCGTTCGTCTTCACCCCCTACGGGATGGAGTTCATCATCGAAGGGTTCCCCATCGGGATGATTTACGGACTGGCCATACTAGCCATCGGATCCAGCCTGCTGTACACCGGCGTGATGTTCTTCAAAGGGTACTCCAGGGCATACAGGAGGATGATCTACACATCCAGCCTGATCTTCGTTGCCACGGTGCTCATCCTGGCCGGCACCCTCGTCTGGGACGAGGCGTACATCCCGTCCCAGTTCGTCACCAGCATCATACTCAGCAGCGGCAACGTCCTCATGGGCATCCTATACGGGCTGCTGGCGGTGGTGCTGAACTCGGAGATGGTCCGCAGCAACGGGTACTACGAGAAGGTCGGGAGGAGCCTCAGCGACCTGGGGCTCATGGTGAACATCCCTTCCGGGATGATGATATCCCCTTCCGACGCCAGGACCCTGTCCGCAGGATTCTCCGACTGCGCCGGCTGGACGAAGGTCGAGGACGACGGGCCGGCGGAGTTCGAGCACCTGTTCTCCATCTCCGACGGCAGGAACATGCAGCACGTCACCGCCCAGAGGGTGTCCGGCATGGACGGGGTGTTCATAACCCTCTCCGAGAAGCGCGGAGGGACGCTCCTGCAGGCGTTCAGGTTCAGAGCCGATGAGATGGAGATCTCCGACGGCGAGGCGCTGCTCTACGGCGCAGAAGGGCATCTGCTGAGATTCCCCTTGGGAGGCGATGCCTGATGATAGCCGACGGGAAGCTCTCTGACAGCACCTGCGTAACCATCCTCTCCGTCCTGCTGATCATAACCGGCATCGCGGAGGCCTACATCCTGTGGGACGCGTACCGGGACTACCTGTTCGACGGCTACCAGATGACCTGCTACACCCTGGCGACGGCGCTGTACTTCGTGGTGGGCATCGCGCTGATGGTGCTCCGGAGGAGCATCATCCTCAGGAAGGCCGCCGGACTGACGGCCATCTGCATCGGGCTGTACTATCTGAGCTTCGGGCCTGATTTCACAATGCCCCTCCTCGACTACATGGAGTCCACGGTGTTCGCCATCGTCTCCATAACGATGATGGTGTTCGGCGTGCTGCTGTACTTCGGCCTCACCAGGGACGCCACCACGGTGTCCTACATGTCCTTCATAATCATCGCGGTGGACATCATCACGTACATCCCCGAGACGTGGCAGATGTCCCTCTTCGAGTTCGTGTTCTACCTGCTCATATACAACCTCCCGAGGACGCTCCTGTTCCTGTTCCTGGCCTTCACGCTGCTCAGACCGGGCATAAAGGTCCCGGGGATGGTGGCGGTCCTGGCGGATGGGGCCCGCAGGGTCATGGACACACAGTACTCGGCCCCGGACACGTACATCCTGCGCAGCGACATGCTGGACCTGCTGGGGATGCTGGACAGGCCCGCATCGGGCGACGGTCCGAGGATCCAGGAGGAGATGGTGTTCCACATCCGCAGCAGCCAGGGGGACAGGCTCCTGACCGTCCGCAGGTGGAGGGGCGACGCCTGTCTGAGGGCCACGGTGTCCTCCGATGCGGGCAGCCTCAACGGATACGACTTCTCCATATCCTGCGCGGTGCCCATCGGCGGAGGATGCACCGACTGCTCGGCGGTCAGGTTCTACGGCGATGACGGGTTCTTCAGGGACATCACCGTGTTCGACCCGCCGGTGAGGTACAAGGACTCCCTGGCATTGAATTAAATCCGAGACGCCATTCCACAGGCCATGGACGGGAACGCCGAGGTCGTCGGGATCGTGTGCGACGCGCCGCTGGACGATATCATCGACCGTTTCGCCTCCGCAGGCTTCGACGCAGTGCTACTGAACCCCCGGAAGGTGTACGGCAGGAGGCAGTGCCTGTCCGCGGTGGACCATGCGGAACGCGCGTTCTCCAACGGCACCAACCGGGCCCGCGACCTCCCGGCCGAGATCATGATGTACATGTCCGGGGAGCGTCAGGCCTCCAGAGCGATCAGGGCCATGAAGCCCGATTCCCCGGAGATGGTGGCGATCATCCTGAGCTCCGGTATCCCCGACCTTCAGGCACTGGGGATGTCCAGGGACGACAGCCTCATCGAAGGCACTCCCGAGAAGGCCGCGGAGATGGGGCTGGACCCCTGCGGCACATCGGTCTCCTACGAGCAGCTGGCCCTCGAGAAGGTGGCGATGCTGGACATCGAGAAGCAGTGAACCGTGCATCCCTGCGTCCTACCGGGAAAGATCGACAGCTCCGGCAGTTGCCGGAGCGTCATATGAGAAGAGCGGGGCGTGTGCCCCGTCGGTTTCAGTTGGGGACGAACTTGTACCCGTAGTGGATGACTCCGCTGGGCCCGTCGTCGCTGATGCGCCTGAGCACCGCCCTGACCGGCATGCCGATGCGGACGTCCTCCAGGTTCACGTCGACCAGCTGGCCGGAGATCATGATCCCGTCGGTGGTCCTGACCATGACGACCGCGTAGGGCTTGAGCTTGCTGGTGAAGGCGGGCGCCTCGTGGACGATGGAGAAGGAATAGACCTCTCCCTCCCTGCTGACGCTGTAGTCCTCCATCTTGCCCAGGCTCTCCCTGCGGCACTCGGGGCAGATGCCGCGCTTGGGGAAGTACACCTTCCCGCAGACCGGGCACTTCGAGCCCTCCAGGTTGTACCTGCCGGGGATCTCCCTCCACTCCTTCGCTATCGATGCCATCAGATCGCCTCCAGTATGCTGACGGTCACAGCGGAGCCGGTTCCTCCGACGCTCTGAGCCAGACCGTACCTGGGGTTAGCCACCTGCCTCTTGTCCGCGGCTCCGCGCATCTGCTGGGCGATCTCGACTATCTGCGCGACGCCGGTCGCTCCGATGGGGTGCCCGCGGGCCTTGAGCCCTCCGGACGTGTTGACAGCCAGCTTCCCGGCTCCCACCTGGTATCCGCCCTCCAGGAAGGTCTTGCCGGCCTCCCCGCGCTTGGCGAACCCGAGGTCCTGGACGGCCAGGATGCCGCCGACGGTGTAGTTGTCATGGACCTCCGCAACCTGAATGTCCGCGGCGGTTATCCCCGCGGCCTCGTAGGCGCGGTTGGCGGCCGCAACGGTGGCGCCGTAGGTGGTGATGTCCTCCCTCTGGAAGAGAGCCAGCGTGTCGCTCGCCTGAGCGACGGCGGCAACCTTGACGTAGGAGTCGGTGAACTCCTTCGCCTTCTCCAGCGGGCAGAGCACCACGGCGGCCGCACCGTCGGAGATGGGTGCGCAGTCGAACATGCCGAGGGGCTCCGCGACCGGTCCGGACTTGAGGACGGTGTCCAATGTTATCGCCTTCCTGAACTGCGCGTCCGGGTTCAGCGCGCCGTGTGCGTGGCTGTTGACGGACACGGATGCGATCTCCTCCCTGGTGGCGATGCCGTCGTGGATGATCCTCCTGGCGATCATCGCATGCAGAGACGGGAAAGTGAGGCCCATGGCGGCCTCCCACTCCGCATCCGCGGTGGCGTCGACGATGGAGTTGACGCTTGCGTCGTCCAGGTCGGTCATCTTCTCCGCTCCTCCGACGAGGACGGTGTCGTGCATGCCGGATGCGACGGCCATGACGGCCTGCCTGAATGCCACGCCTCCGGATGCGTCTCCCGCTTCGACCCTGACCGCCGGGACGTGGTTGGATGCCATACCCGAGTAGTCGGCGATGAGAGCGTCTATGTGCTGCTGGTTGACGAACCTGCCTGCGGACATGTTCCCTATGAACAGCCCGTCGATCTCGTCCCCGGCCAATCCCGCATCGGCGATGGCCTTGAGGCCCGCCTCTATGCCGATGGCCCTGAAAGACTTGTTCCAGATCTCGCCGAATCTGGTCACTCCGACCCCTATGATTGCTACGTCCCTCATGTGATCACTCCGGCATCAGTATCTTGTTCTTGTAGAGCGCGTATTTGGCGTAGTCCAGCTGGACGGTGTTCTCCATCACCTGTGCCAGCGTCTTCGCCTTCTCCCTCTTGTATGAGGATATCCTGTCGGTGACGGTGATGTCAAAGGCATCGCTGCCCGCACCGGACCCGTAGGAGGTGACGAAGATCCTGTCGCCGGGCTTCGCCACGTCCAGCACGGAGGCCAGACCCAGAGGCACGGCGCCGCTGTATGTGTTTCCGATCTCCGGTGTGAGGAGGCCCTGGGTGATCTGCTCGTTGGTGAACCCGAGCTGGGCCGCCACCCTGGTGGGGAACTTCCCGTTGGGCTGGTGGAAGACGGCGTAGTCGTAGTCGTCCGGCGTGGTCCCCTGCGCCTCCATCATCATCCTGGCGGCGGAGGTTATGTGTCTGAAGTACGCCGGCTCCCCGGTGAACCTGCCTCCGTGGCTTGGGTACTCCTGCCCCTCCCTCCTCCAGAAGTCGGGGGTGTCGGTTGTGAACGAGAGGGTCTTGTTGATCACCGCGATGAGATCCTCGGACCCGATCAGGTAGGCCGCGCCTCCTGCGGATGCGGAGTACTCGAGAGCATCCCCGGGGGCGCCCTGGGAGGTGTCCGCACCGATGGCGACACCGTACTTCACCATGCCGGAACCGACGAGGCCCATGCACATCTGTATGCCTGCGGTCCCTGCCTTGCATGCGAACTCCAGGTCCGCAGCGGTCATGGCGGGTGTGGCGCCGATGGCCTCGGCGACGATCGTCGAAGTGGGCTTCACCGCATACGGGTGGGATTCGGAGCCCACGTACACGCATCCGATGTCCTCGGGATTCACCTCGGGGACCCTGGCCATCATGCCCCTGGCGGCCTCAGTGGCTATGGTGACCACGTCCTCATCCGGCGACGGCACGGACTTCTGGTTTATGAACAGCCCCTTGCCCATCGCCTTGCCGTTCACGCCCCATACCCTGCCGATCTCCTCCGGGGTGATGCGGTACCTGGGCACGTAGGCTCCGTAACTGACAATTCCAACTTCCATCAGATCCCTTCCTTGAACCTGTCCAGCTTCTCAACTATCGCCGGGACCTCCAGGTCGGTGGTCACCAGCGGGATGCCCTCCAGCCTGGAGAGCTTGACCGCCAGGGGATCCACCTGCTCCGGCTTCTGGTACACGACCAGGGCCGGCGTGAGGGGATGGGCCCTTATGGCGATCATGGGCGAACGTCCGAAATGCACATCCGTGAAGATCAGCGCCCGCTCGGTGCTCCAGCCGTATATCTTCATATAGTCGTTGGAACCGAGCAGCATGATGGTCTTCAGGGAATCCACCACGGTGTAGCCGTACACCATCTTGGACGGGAGCTTGTCCGGATTGAGGTTCGTCCCGCAAATGGCGGATATGAACACGTCCATCGGGACGCCGCTCCTGAACTCGCCCATGGCGAGTATGCATTCGTTCATGGCGCCCGGCAAGTACTTGGAAATGGTGGGCGAACCCGCCTCCTTGTCCAGCCTTATCAGCGCCTCCACGAGCTTCCTCACGACCCCGGCCCCAGGTGACCTGCGCCTCCCGGACTCGTAGTCGCTGATGACGGAGTGGGATACGCCCATGGCCTCCGCAAGCTGATGCTGCGAGAGCCCGAACTCCTCCCTCCATTTCCTGATCGTGAGGCCCGGCTCCGAAGAGAGGGTTATCTCCCCAGCGATCTTCTCCATGAGCTCATCCGTCATCCCGACTCCCCAACCGTGGCTGAATATTTAATCATGTCGAACTTTGAATCCGTCAAATGACGAAATGAATCGGACTACGCGCACGCACACGCGCACGCCATAGTTTGAAATACGGTATCCCCATGGTCCGGACGAGCGTGAGCCAATGGACCCAATCGCAGACTGCAGGAAGACCATGGAGACGGCGGAGGGAAGGATCGCCTTCTACAGCCTGAGGGAGCTTGAGAAGACAGGTGTCATCGGAGACCTCTCCAAGATGCCGTACTCCGTCCGCGTGCTGACGGAATCCCTCCTGAGGCAGAGGGACGGCAGGCTGATCACCGACGACGATGTCAGGACCGTCGCGTCCTGGAGCGCCTCCGGGAACGGGGACAGGGAGATCCCGTTCATCCCCGCCAGGGTGCTGCTGCAGGATCTGACCGGAGGCGCCGCGGTCGTAGACCTCGCATCCATGAGAGCGGCCGTGGCCGACCTCGGAAGGGATCCCGAGCTCATCAACCCCCTGGTCCCCGTGGACCTGGTGATCGATCATTCCATCATAACCGACGTCGCCGGATGCCCGGAGGCCCAGGAGGAGAACGAGAGGATCGAGTTCCAGAGGAACAGGGAGAGGTACGCCCTCTTCAAGTGGGCCCAGGGCACGTTCGACAACTTCAGGGTCGTCCCGCCGGGCAAGGGGATCTGCCATCAGATCAACCTGGAGTACCTGTCCCCTCTGGTCCATGTGGTCAGGGACGGAGACGCCCTCATCGCATACCCCGACTCCTGCTTCGGCACCGACTCCCACACCACTCAGATCGACGGGCTCGGCGTCGTCGGCTGGGGCGTAGGAGGCATCGAGGCGGAAGCCGTCATGCTCGGGCAGCCCTGCTACATGAAGCTCCCGGATGTTGTCGGGTTCAGGCTCACCGGGAAGCTCAGGGACGGCGTCACCGCCACCGACCTGGTGCTCACCGTGGTCGAGATGCTCAGGAAGAAGGGCGTCGTCGGGAAGTTCGTGGAGTTCTGCGGACCCGGCTACCAGGAGCTGGAGCTGGCCGACAGGGCCACCATCGCCAACATGGGGCCCGAGTACGGCGCCACCATGGGGTACTTCCCCATCGACGGGAAGACCATCGACTACCTCAGGCTCAGCGGACGCAGCCCCGACCACATCGACGCCGTGGAGAAGTACGCGAAGGAGCAGGGCCTCTGGTACGACGGAGAGGCGGAGTACAGCGACATGCTGGAGCTCGACCTCTCCACCGTGGAGCCCTGTCTGGCGGGACACAAGAGGCCCCAGGACAGAATCCCCCTCTCCGGACTCAGGGAGAGCTTCGCGGACACGCTTAAGGAGCTCGGTGTCGAGGGCAGGCGCGAATCCGGCGGCCTGGCCGACGGCTTCCTCGCCATAGCTTCCATAACATCTTGCACCAACACCGCCAACCCTTCCGTCATGATCGCGGCAGGGCTGGTGGCCAAGAAGGCCGCCGAGCTGGGCCTGACCAAGAGGGACTGGGTGAAGACCTCCCTCTCCCCGGGATCCAGGGTGGTCACCGACTACCTCAGAGAATCCGGCCTGCTCCCGTACCTGGAGAAGCTGGGATTCCATGTGACCGGGTACGGATGCATGACCTGCATCGGCAACAGCGGCCCCATCGCGCCTTCGGTCGTCTCCGCCATCGAGGGCGGCGACCTGGTGGCGGCCGCAGTGGCGTCGAGCAACAGGAACTTCGAGGGACGCATACACCCCAACGTCAAGGCCAACTACCTGGCCTCGCCCCCGCTGGTCGTGGCGCTGTCCATAGCCGGACGCATAGACATCGACGTGGAGAAGGAGCCCCTGGCCACCGTGGACGGGAAGGACGTGTACCTCAGGGACATCTGGCCCACCGACGCCGAGATCTCGGAGATCAAGGAGAGATACGTCACCTCCGAGACCTTCAGGAAGGAGTACAGCAACGTCTTCGAGGGATCCCAGAGGTGGAAGGACATCGCCGCTCCCGAGGGCGCCCTCTTCGAGTGGGACGAGGGCAGCACCTACATCAGGAACCCTCCGTTCTTCGACGACATCTGCGATGAGCCCGCCGTCAGGAACATCGACAGGGCGTACGTCCTGGCGATGCTGGGCGACTCCATAACCACCGACCACATCTCCCCCGCGGGATCCTTCAAGGAGACCAGCGATGCAGGGAAGTACCTGGTGTCCAAGGGCGTGGAGCCCAAGGACTTCAACTCCTACGGATCCAGAAGGGCCAACCACGAGGTCATGGTGAGGGGCACCTTCGCCAACATCAGGATCAGGAACCTCCTGACACCGGGAGTGGAGGGCAGCAGCTCGCTCTATCGCCCCGAGATGATAAGGGACACCATCTTCGAGACCTCACGCAGGTACCTGGAAGACAGGTCACCGCTGATCGTCATCGCCGGCAAGGAGTACGGAACCGGCAGCTCCAGGGACTGGGCGGCCAAGGGCCCGTACCTCCTGGGGGTCAAGGCTGTGATCGCAGAGTCCTTCGAGAGGATCCACAGGTCCAACCTGGTGGGGATGGGCATCGTCCCGCTGCAGTTCCTCGACGGGCAGAACCCCTCGACCCTCGGCCTGGACGGCTCCGAGATCTACGACATAGAGCTGGATGGTCTGGAGCCAAAGTGCATCGTCAGGGTCACCGCCTACAAGGACGGGAAGAAGCTGGAGTTCGGCACCCTGTGCAGGGTGGACGTGCCCGCCGAGATGGACTACATCGAGAACGGCGGGATACTCCAGACCGTCTTGAGGAACATGCTGTCCCTCTAGACAGCCTTCTCAAGCGCCCGCACCACCTCCTCCAGGACGCGGATGCGGGCGTGCTTCTTATCCTCGGCCTCGATGACGATCCATGGGGACTCCGGGGTGTTGGTCCTCTCCATCATGAGGTCCACGTACCTCTCGTACTCGTCCCACTTCTCCCGGTTCCTCCAGTCCTCGTCGGTGATCTTCCAGTTCTTCAGGGGGTCCTCGACCCTGGCATTGAACCTGCGGAGCTGCTCCTCGTTGGATATCTCCAGCCAGAACTTCAGCACCATGCAGCCGGTGCTGCGTATTCCGGACTCGAAGGCGTTGATCTCCGATGCGGAACGGGCGTACTCCTCCTCGGTGCAGAAGCCCTCTATGGGCTCCACCATCATCCTCCCGTACCAGGAGCGGTCGTAGATCGTGATCTTGCCGGTCCTCGGGAGGCTGTGGAAGAACCTCCAGAGGTAGGTGTGGGAGTACTCCTCCTCGGTGGGCTTGCCGGCGGATACCACCTTGTATCCCCTCGGGTTCAGGCCGTGCACCAGCCTCTTGATGCTGCCCCCCTTGCCTGCGGCATCCCACCCCTCGAACACCAGCGCCATGGAGCGGTCGCTGGCGGCCAGCTTCCTCTGCAGCCGGGCAACCTCCTCCTGCAGCTCCGCCAGCCTCTTCTTGTAGCCTTCTGCCTTCAGGGTCAGGTCGGCCTGCTTCCTTGGATTGGGGTAGGACGGCACGTCCTGGGCGCAGTGGCAGGTGTGCCTGTAGTCGATGACGGCGTCCATGGCCGCCTTGACGTTGCGTATGACGAGGGACGCGGTCTCCTCCGCATCCTCCGCCTTGAAGCTCACCCAGTGGGCGTGGTCGGTGTCCGTCATGGAGACGATCTCGTCCATGGCGGCGCCGTAGGGTCCGTCAGGCTCGATGTCATCGTTGTCCAGGAATGACTGCTTCTTCTTCCCGGCACGGTCGAACTCCTTGCGGACAGAGGTCAGGTCCTCGGACCTGAGGAACACCTTGATGATGCGGGCCCCGTTGTCGACGAGGTACCTCTCCATCCGATTGATGCGCCTGGCGGACAAATGGGGCTCGGACCTGCCGGAGCGGCACATCTCCGCCTCCCTGGCGTACCAGGAGCGGTCGTAGATGGCGATGCTCCCCCTGGCGGGGCCTCTGTACAGGAGCTGGAAACGGGTGTACGCGTCGTCGTGGTACTTGGGGTCGAAGTGCCTGTACCTAACACCTCTCGGCTCCAGGACGTTGATGAAATCGGATATCACGCGCCCGTTGACCGCGCCGCTGTTGCCTTCGAATATTATCAGCAGGGGTATCCCCTTCTCGTAGATGCGGTGCTGCGTCAGGGAAAGCTCCCTGACCTCCTCGTCGGACAGGATCTCCGCCATGGGACCCCGTATGGGGGTGGTTGTAGATAAGCCAGACAGCCGGACGCAGGCGTTTCCGGGCTCCGTTCGCGACGGGAACAAAGATTTATAACAGATTACGGGATGGGCCACGTCAGTGGGCCCTTGGGGTAGCTTGGTATCCTTGTGGCTTCGGGAGCCATTGACTCCGGTTCAAATCCGGGGGGGCCCACTCATCCCATTTGTTATGATCATATCTCCGATTCGCACCCTCGAATGTTCCATCACTCGCGTGTCCAACGGCACTCACTCGTTTTCAGGCCCTATGAATGTGACATCATCATAAAACAGAGTCTTATCTATGACGTTAGATTCCTGGAAATAAATCTCCGTACCCCCGTATGTTATGTCACCCAACCCTGCAGGACTTTCGAACATCACAAAAGCCGTGACTCCGAATTCCTTGAAGTCGTACCCGGACAGAATCTGCGAATAGTGTTCTGAACTCTGATTAATGTATGTTTCCAGATCCAACATCAGTTGGACATAACAGCTGGCTTCTGGCTTGAGATGATTCTCATTTCTGAAATTATCCCCTGTTTCCCCAGTAGCGACTTCTTTAGCTTTTTGCATTAGTTCGTCGACATTCGTCTCTATCGAAGATGTCCCTCCGAAGATGGGATTTGAGAAAACGGAATGGGACACAACAATGACATTGTGCCGACGATTGATGTGGATGCAAACATCATCTGATTGGAATACTGGTTCAAGACCAATGGCGAACGGTGACATCGACTCAGGCATGCTTCTGTCGTATTCTACAATACATTTGCGAATCACATCGCACATTCTCGAATCATCAATGAGCATCGAATACACACTGGCGTAAGTCATCTCATCTTTGCTGATGTCACGGAAATTCAGTGGATGGCCTGCCTGTTTGGCCAGCTGTTCGATGAACTTTCTTTGTGTGCGGCCATTGCCTTCCCTAAACGGATGTATCGCATTGATCTCTCCGAGATAATACGCCAGTTTTGGTATGATCGTATCCTCATCCATGTCACGAAGCATATTGTCACGAGCGAGTTCTGAGAACAGCCTGTCTGCATTTTCCAGGATATACTCGCATCTACAGAACTCGGTTTTCCCTTTGGCTATCTGGACCGTACGGATCTCACCCGCCCATTCGAAGATGTCTCCGAATATCCTGCGGTGTATCTCCCTCAGGTGATCGAAATCGAAATTCCCATTTACCGGGTTGGAGTCAAGTTCGACCATGCGGAGTATCGTGATTGTGGCTTCTGCGCGTGAAAACTCTTCGGAATCTCTGATACCGAGTTTGTTTTTCAGAACATCAGACCCAGAATAACAGTATATCCCGTCATCCTCATAGAAATAATCGTTGTCACTCATGGATTGTTTTGTGCTGCATTATGATAGACTTCACTGCATCATCATATGACAGCTCTCCGCGCATGCATCTGCGCAGGAGCATCCTGTCCTCCTCTGTGACATGAAGTCCCTCCATCTCAACAGAAGCCACAGCATTGTCGATCCTGAAGTCGGTTCCATTCATTTTACTCTCTTTGAGAATGGCTTCAGAGCTATATTTTGTTATTCGAGGATGTTCAGATATCGACGTGATACAGGACCTTGGACTCTAATCTGTTCCAACCGCATCGCCGATACCCCCTCATCCTCCTGAGTACCTTGTCCATGTCGATTTCCTTCTTCGGGACCTCGACACCTTCCAGGGCCTCGGACATCCTGCACAGGAATCTGCCGAAACTTCCTATGAGGTCCCCGTCCACCATGAAGACAATCTTCGGAATCGGGTCCAGATAGGTCTGCGACCCCTTGTCGAAGGGGGTCACAAGCTTCAGGGCCTTGAACAGGTGGCCCTCCCTGAAGGACATCAGGGTCTCCTTCCTCGGTTGCCTCGACACAGGCTCCGCCTGTCCGAGCAGCTCCATCGCTCTCGCTACGATCTCATCTACCATCGTATGCTCCTTGTCTGTCAGCCTGACAAAGGCAGGCATCGGCTTCCGGCTATGACGCGGAGCTACCACGGTCCGGTAGTCTTTCGTTCAATTGGGTTTTAAATCGGAACCACACCTGCGGAGCCACCGTTCCTGGATGGGTTCTGCTGAACCGGTATGCCGGGAAACCAGGCCCCGCATTCGATTCCCAAGGGCCTTGCTGGCAAGAAGGGGAGTGAAGTCGGGCGGGCCCACTCATCCAGTATTATCCCCGATCAACCCCTTCGCCCGCGAATACACACCGTCCGTGTCGGCCCGATTGAACCTCGGATCATACTTCTCGTACATGGAATCGTACAGGCCGGATGAGTTAGCGCGAACCTGCCTATCGCAAACGTACCGCGGTGTTCACCAACCGGATCAAGACGCGCCCTCAGAGGTATATCCTCCATATCCAATGTCCCCCGCATGCTCCATTTCGAAGCGTCCGAACGTCTGAGCGATGACGCCGCCCGCCTGCGCAGAGAGGTGTTCATGGAGGAGCAGGGGTTCCGGGAGGAGTTCGATGATGACGACGAGAAGTCTGTGCACATCGTCATGTACGACGACGATGCGCCGATTGCCGTCTGCCGTATCATCCCCGGAGACGACGGCAGGTCCTGCAGGATAGGCAGGGTGGCGGTGTCTGCCGACTGCCGCGGAGCATCCATGGGGGCGGCTATGATGGAGGAGGCGGAGAGGCAGGCGGTCGCCAGAGGATGGATTGCAGCGGAGGTCTCCGCGCAGGTACGCGCCAAGGGCTTCTACGAGAGATGCGGATACGCCGCATACGGCGACGAGTACATGGACGAGCACTGCCCTCATATTGCGATGCGCAAGAACCTGGAATCGCCGGACTGATACGTGCAGCCAGCACCGCCAATCGGGGCTACCGGCTTAATCCGATAGGCCGTTATCGTTCACATCTCTGTATATCAGGGCGTCGGAACTGCGCCCCCTGGAAATGAGTGACATGGACGGAAAGAAGCAGAAATCCCACCTGAAGGGGGGGACGCTCGCGGCGCTGGCTGTCGCCGCAATCATGATCGTCTGCCCTCTCGCGCTTGCAGACCTCTCCGATGCCGAGGAGGCGACCGTTTCTTACACGGAGATATCCGCAACCGATTTCCTCGCCCTTGAGGACAACGGGGTCATCGACCTCGGGGACCAGAACTACTCGATAACCGATCCCAGCGGGATAGTCAATATAAGGCAGAACCTGACCATCAAAGGCAACGGAAGCAACTATCTGCATGCCCGCCTGGTGATGGACGCCATCCTCGACGACGGCGACTCGGAGACACTGACCGTCAGCATCGAGGGCATCATCCTCGACGGTAAAGGATACACCGTCGCGAATCAGCACCCTTGCATAGGCATCCACTCCCAGAACCATGGAAAGAATGGGGTGGAGACCTCCGTGCGCCAGCTCGACCTCACAGTCAAGGACTGCACCGTGCAGAACTTCGAGGGCAAGGGGATGTACATCACCAACGGACAGAAGGTGACCGTGGAGGGGTGCACCTTCAACAATGTCAGAGGCTCCCAGGAGACCATCAACTACGGCGACCACGCCATCGACCTGTGCATCGGCGGTATGGAGAACGCGGAGATCAGGATAGTCGGCAACACCTTCGTCGGCATGTCCGGGCAGAACACCTGCATACAGATCCAGCAGCGCAACCCCAACAGCAGCACCGACGACAACCCCGGAGACTGGTGGGGATTCGATGTGGATACATCCATCAAGGGCGCGTACATCGCAGGCAACGACTTCACCCAGTCCAAATCCCCCGCCGACGTGAGGCTGGGAAGCTGGCCGAAAGCGGGCGACGAGAGGACGTTCACCAAAGCGTTCCCCGCCACCATCGTCGCGGAGACAGCCACCAAGGTCGTGTCATGCACCGAGCTCGGAGGCAAGGGGAACAACTCCCCTCTCCAGGACATGAACGTGGAGCTGAACGCCGGTGCGGAGTTCTCCGTGGACGGTGCCTACGACTATGAGACAAAGGAGACCACCCTCGACTACAACCTGGAGTCGGGAGTCGCCACTCTGTCCGGCTACGTCCCGGAGTACATGACCGTCAACGTCGCCGAGGGAGCCACCGCGGTTGCGATAGGCCTGGAGAACCACGGCACGGTCAACTCCATCGACGGCAATGTCATCGGGACCCCCGTCGATGGCGACGCGGTCACCGACGCCGACACCCGAAGCCCCTGCCGACGAGCCGAAGAACGACACCATGACCTTCGTCGCGGTCATCGCCGTGATCGTGGTCATCGTGCTCCTCATCGTCATGATCGCCGACCGGAGAGCCTGAAACCCATCGACGCCTACGGGCGGCTGAAACCACTTAACACTCACACATCCACGAACGTCATCGGCCGGAAGCCACTTTCCCTATGAACCGTCACATGCACTCTCGGAGACGCATGAGGCTGGTCTTCGCCTTCCTGTCGGCGATCTTCGCGGCACTGACATCCGTTTTCGCGAAGATCGGCATCAAGGATGTAGAGTCCGACCTGGCCACCGCTCTCCGCACCGTCGTGGTTCTGGCAATGGCATGGCTGATGGTGCTTGTCGTCGGCTCGTACGATACCATCGACGACATATCCGACCGCACGCTGGCCTTCCTAATCCTGTCCGGCATGGCCACCGGCGCCTCGTGGCTGTGCTTCTACCGCGCGCTGCAGGAGGGCCCGGCATCTATGGTCGCCCCCATAGACAAGCTGAGCATACTGTTCACCGTCATCTTCGCGGTCATCGTGCTGAAGGAGCGCATGTCGCGCAGGTCGCGGGCAGGCCTGGCCCTCCTGGTCGCAGGCACCATGGCGATGCTGCTCTGGCGCGATCCGACCGATCCGGAGCCGGGGGGTGTTACCGCATATAATCCCGATTACATGTTCGTCCCACTCCGTACGGACGTATTCCGAACGGCATCCGGTCGGTATCCTCCTTCCGGAACGTATCGAAGGGCCGGAACTCAGGAGGATGGCCGGCGACGGCGCATACCGCCGCGGAATTTCCATGAGACGGCGATCATGGAAGGGGCCGGCGGCTGCCAGAGGCTGGACTTGCTTCCGCACAGGTCCGCGCCAAGGGATTCTGCAAGAGAGGCTGATGCACCGTCTGCGTGGACGAGTGCACGGATGTGCACTGTCCCGCACAGGGATGCGGAAGAATCCGGAATCGCCATATCAAGAAGGCGATTATCCATTCTGACCCTATGAACTCGGGTATGAGCCCGACGTCATCGGGTTGGAGTTTTTGACGTTCCTGTCTGCCTCATTGGAGCCCACTCATCGGACTCCTGCGGCATGAATGACGCGGCAGATATTGCGAGACAACATACACGTGCAGATCGGCCGATGGTGACCCGGGAAGCAGCCTCTGATGATTGATCCGGGGTTCAAACCAGATGTGTACCGAAAATCAGATTATGCGGCTGCCGGGCCCAGCCGCTTGAAACATCGACCCGCCCATTTGCGATCTGAACGGTCGCATCGTAGTGTCATGACACACATGTTTCTTCTTTACGAATGTTGTTATTGCAAAACGTGTTGGATGTATCATCCAATGCAAACTACCCCCCGCACCGAAGCAAACGTTCCGGCCGCCCGCATCAATGATCATTGCGAGTGTTTAAGATGCGGCAAGGTGTGGAAAAGCAAAAAGAAGGTTCCGACAAGGTGCCCGAAATGCGGAACCAAGTACTGGAACACACCGGTCAAAGAATTCTCATGCAGAAGATGCGGGCATTCATGGAAAGCACGGATCATGGATTATCCGAACATCTGCCCATGCTGCAAAAGCCACAGATGGGACCGGCCGTCGACCGAGTTCGCAGTTCAACGCGACGTTATAGACGAAGACGAGGTGCTGGATTTGTACCAGAACGGTCAAGGACTCGTATCCATATCAATAAAGACCGGATTCAGCATCGACAGAGTGATGGGTGTGCTTAGGAGAAATCAGAAAGACTGCAGAATCAGCATCAGGATCTGACCTTCCAACGGACGGTCTTGCATGAAGGGCACCGGCGCGCGGAATCCCCGTTCTTGGAGAACCAGCTGTGCCCGCATTTCTGACACTTGTTGAAGCCGCCCTCAGAGTCCCATCTGAGACTCTGACAGGAGGGGCATCTCTTCGGCTGCGCCACCTGTTTGATCCAATGATGGCCGCAGATCCTGCAGACTGCGGATTCCGGATCCTTGAACCACGAGTCCGAATGACATGAAGGACATCTTATCGGCGTCCTATCGCTGCGTGGGACCCAGCTGTATCCACAGCGGCGACAGCATAACTCCGTACGGACGGGAGAAGCGCCGCAAACCGGACAGATGGAAGAAGGGGACATATGATACTCGGTGCCGCAGATCCTGCAGACTACCTTGCCGGCCCCTTCGGCCCACCGGGCCGTATGACAACTGGGACACCGCTTCGGCATCCCATCCCCGCTAGGCACCCATGCGTGCCCGCATCTGCTGCAGCAGAGGAAACACGTCTCCCCCTCTTCCATGTTGGATGATGCATCCAACTCATTATAAACAAAACCCAGATTGGATAGATGCTTACCAAAGACACAGCATACCCGCATCGCAATCGGTCTTTCCGATGCATATCGTCCCCGCATCGTATTCGGACAGACGATGCCCGTCTCCGACTCCGAATCCACACCGGAATTTCATGTGCCCACACTGCGCACCATGCCTCGGACCGGCATCCCCGGGGATCCAGCCCCGATGCGGCACCATCTGCATTAAATATCGGAACCAGAATAGAATCGCCGGTTATATGTCAGATGGAATTTCTGAAGGTAACGGTGCGTAAAGATGGACGGCGCTAGCATCACCATCCTGTACGCATGCATCATTGTAGTGCTGACTGTCTGCTCCGCGTTCTTCTCCCTAACGGAGACCGCCTTCACCGGCGCCAACCGCGTCAGACTCAAGAAGATGGCCAACGACGGCGACAAGAGAGCCGACCGCGCCCTGGCCATGCTGGAGGATTACGACAAGTTCCTCACCACCAACCTGATCGGCGTCAACGTGGTCAACATCGCGTCGACCACCGTGGCATCCGTCATGTTCCTGGCGCTCTTCGGCGACCTGGGAAGCATCGTGAACATCGTGGTCATGACCCTGGTGTCTCTGACCTTCTGCGAGATTATCCCCAAGTCCGTGGCCAAGAAGAGCCCCGAGAAATGGTGCGTGAAGACCTGCGGCGTCTTCGCTGTCCTGCTGAAGATCCTCTCCCCCGTATCCTGGCTGTTCACCAAGCTGACCAAGGCCATCGGCGAGGACGAGAACGTGTCCATGAGCGACGAGGAGCTGGAGGTCCTCATCGACGAGTGCGAGGACGACGGCATCCTCAAGGACACCGAGAGCGAGCTCATCAAGTCGGCCATCAGGTTCGACGACGTCCAGGTCAGGGAGCTGTGCGTTCCAAGGATGGACGTCACCGCAGTCCCCCAGGTCGCCACCGAGCAGGAGCTGGCCGATATCATCTCCGCCACAGGGTTCTCCAGGATCCCTGTGTACAACGGCACCATCGACGACATCATCGGCGTCGTCTATGCCAAGGAGTACTACGCCAAGGAGCACAAGGGAGAGCCCTGCGGCATCCAGGATATCATGAAGCCGGTCAAGTACGTCCCCGAGTCCATGAGGGCCTCGGAGCTCCTGAGCGACTTCCAGAGGACCAAGGTCCACATGGCGGTCATCCTCGACTCCTACGGCGGGACCATCGGCATCATCACGCTGGAGGATGTGCTGGAGGCCCTGGTCGGAGAGATATGGGACGAGAGCGACGAGATCCAGGAGGACATCATGTCCAACACCGACGGGTCCCTCACCGTGAAGGGATCCGCCAGCGTCTTCGACGTCATGGAGGCCCTGGGAAGGGACTTCAACCTCGGAGGGTACGACGAGCACTCCGTCACCGGGTACATCATGTACCGCATCGGGAGGCCTCCCCTCGCAGGGGACGAGGTTGACACCGACGGCGTCGTGTTCCGCGTAACCTCCGTGGACGGGCACCGTGTGAAGGAGTGCAGGGTCGTGGACCACCGCGCTCCCCCGGACGAATCCGCCGAATGATCGAGGGCGAAGCCCTCCAAACACCTTAACCCATCTTCTCCATCGAATCGATGACATGACGGATGATCGATTCGGATGCATCCACTCCTGTGCAGGCCAGAGTGTTCTCCCTGTGGGCATTGGAGTTCATCTCGCAAACAAACAGGCCATTGCCACACCCGCTGGCATGTGAGTGAGGCCCGAAAGAGGGGCGTGGTCATGGCCGTCGTCGCACGCTGCGCTGGATCCGGACGGAGCCGCTCATCCACGTCCGTTGCTTTTCAATCGCGGTCTGATCGATAATCGCCTTCAAAGTGGAATCGCCGGCAAGGTTCTGAATGAGATTCGCAGACCTGAGTCCGCACGTGGAGACAATGCATATGCCGGTGAGCTGCCACAGGAAAACCCGGCAGCCTGCATCATCATACTGCAATTAGGCATTCGATCCGCTGATTCAATAATCTGAGAAGTCCGCAGCACATGATGTGCCGGATGCGACAGTAGAACGGAATCATCCCCTGCAACCTACATCAGCATTCCGAGACGTCCGTTCTTCCCACCGATTCGATGCGCCGGTAATATGCCAACGCTTCACGATGTGCATCGACCATGTGGGAAAGAACATCACATTCCGCATTGCTGCAGATCGTCCGGCGATTCAAACGTTCGGCTTCCGATCCGCGGGTCGCAATTGGATCGGCGGGTGGAAAAAGAAATGGGGGGGGGGAATCCCCCTTAGATTCAATCGGTTTTGGTACGGAACAGCAGCATGCCGAAGTATGCCAGCATGATGCCCGCAGCCACACCGGCACCGCAGAAGATGGCTATGATCGCCAGATCAGTACCGCTTTCGCCAGGGGTTGACGTATCGGACGACGAGCTTGCGGATGCGTCTTCTGTGGCCGGGGAAAGGTGCGAATGCCTCAGGTGCGGCAAAGCCTGGATGAGCAGGGAAGGCGTGCCCTTGAGATGCCCGAAATGCAGCACCCGATATTGAAACGGGCCGCCGAAGAACTTCACCTGTCTTAAATGCGGACATCAGCGGTTTCAGAATCCTCGAGTACCCGAACATGTGCCCTTCCTTACCGAGAACAAGGCATTTTCATCTATTATCGTAAGATAGGTAAACAAGCATCCAACACTACTTAGTCTTTTATCAGAAACTCTAGTTGGACATATCATCCATGAACGCCGTGTCGGTGAAACTCACGGTATCAGCCGTTGTCCTGGTGCTTGTCACGGCTTCGCTGCCGTTCCTGTCGTTCTCCGCCCCTCCTGTTCAACAGAAAGAGGGTGTGATGATAGACTACGGCTCCTACAGCGTCGACTGGGTGGAGACCTCCTTCGATGACGGTATGACAGGCGTCGAGGCTCTGGAAGCAGCCTGCGGCATAGAGGGCTACGGGTTGGAGAAGGACTCCGCCGGGAACATCGTCTCCGTCAACGGAAAGGCGAACCTTATCGGTATGACCTGGGGGATGTACGTCCTCCGGGATTCCGTGTGGACTGCGGTCGACAATCCTTCCTCTTTCACTCTGGAGAACGAGACCATCATCTCCTGGGCCAGAGTGTCCTCCGAGGACGGCATCATGCCCGGCACCGACGCCACCGGCAACATGTACTACTCCTACGGATCCGAAGGACTCAACCGCAATGGCGAGAGGCTGCGCATCGCAACGCTGTCGCCGTCGGTGACGGAGACGCTGGCTGCGGTGGGATGCGCCGAGTACATAATCGCCACCGATATGTACTCCGACTATCCGGAGAGCATCGTCGAAGGCCAGACAGACGGAAGCATCCAACTGGTCGGCGGATACACCGACCCCAGCTTCGATCTCATCATATCCGCTGCTCCGGACATCGTTTTTCTTGATGGAGGGGTTGGCGATCACCTGACGGTGGCGAAGAAGCTCCGCAAAGCCGGGATCGACTGCGTCGTCCTCTACGACATAGAGAACGTGTACGACGTGCTCTGGAACATCTGGATAGCTGCCTCGGCTATGGGCTTCTCCGAGAGAGGATGCGATGCCATAGAAGGAACCAGGGAGACCATTTCCACCGTCGCCGGGATCGCGGATCTCAGCGGGAAGAAAGTCTTCGTGAGTCTGGGCACCGGGTCCACGCCCTACACAACAGGGAGCGGGACCTACATGGACAGCATGCTGGAGATCCTCGGAGCGGACAACATCTTCGGGGACAGCTACGACTGGTTCATGGTAGACAGGGAGCAGGTGTACACAAGGCAGCCGGACATCATCATAATCATCCTGGATTCGGAGACGCCTGTCGATTCCAGATCCAAATACCAGCAGGTTGTGAGCGGCATCGACGACCTGTGGAAGAGGACACCTGCGTACGAGAACAGCGCCGTGTACGTCTTCTCGGAGGACGCCGCCGATCTGCTCTCCCGTCCCGGTCCGAGGATGTCGTCGGCGATGGAGCTCCTGGCCAAGGTGATGGACAGTGAGTCGTTCATCGAGAAGGACCCTTGGGACCGGGTCTTACCCTACTATTCGGACGATTACCGCGACCGCCTCACATATCAGAGGGAGGGCACGTTCCTATGAAGGCAGCCGTCATGGCAGTGGCGGCGCTGCTGCTAATCATCGCCATCCCCGGATTCTCCGCTGCCGAAGATGGAGAAGCTGAGGAACCGTCGATCCTCCTGGATACCGGCGACGGATGGGATGCGTGGTATGACATCGTCCCGGGATCAACTCTGCTGGAGACGGTTGTCGCTTCCCTGGAGAAATCGGGACATACCGTCGAGACCTCCGGAGACACTGTCGTCTCCATCGACGGGCTCTCGGGCACGGCATTCGGAACCTCCCAATCCGCATGGTACGCATACGGATGGTCCGGGGACTCATGGGATGCGGGCAGGACGGACATGTCCGAAAGGTACACCGGAGGGAGCATCGCCGTGATGCTGACCGCCTCCGGCACCATCAAAACCTCCGCCACTCCGCTGTACCCCGACACTTGGACCTCATACAGGGGATCGCAGACCTCCCCCGGCATATCAGGCTCCCACGGACCCGGGGAAGCGGCGCTTCCCGTGGAATGGTACGCCACATACACCACGGGCAATGTGGACTCCTCTCTCCTGTACTCCGACGGATTCGTATATCACACGACAACCGGCAACACATCCTCCTACGGGAACGATTCGTTCCCTCACTTATACTGCATAAGCTCCGAGAACGGATCCATCGTATGGAGCCAGAGGCTTGATTCGGATCCGGAAGCGGTGACGCTGGCATCTCCCGTCATCATGGGCGACTGGCTGATCATCGGTTCATGCACGGGGCATGTGTACCTGTTCGACCGTTTCAGCGGAGACGTGCTAAGAGAACTCGTGCCCGACGGCGACGAGCCTTTCCTTGCGGACATAAGCCTCACAGACACCTACGAGCTCGACGGCCTCGAAGGCATGGGCGGCCAGGTGGTGAGAGGAGGAATCACCAACATCGCCGTCTATTCCGGTGCGCTGTTCTTCGGGACCGACGACGGCACCCTGAGATGCTACACCGTAGACCCTTACGCAGGATTCGATGAGGTATGGAGGTTCTGTCCCGAGGAGAAGGGGACCATGTACTTCCACCCACCCGCAGTGACCAAGGTGGGGGACCGCACCGTGGTCCTGATGGGAAGCTATGCGGGGATGCTGCACTGCGTGGATGCCGTGGACGGCTCCCTGATATGGTCCGTTCCTGCGATAGACCTGACTCCCGAGGGGGGCAGGTACCCCGGATCCGTGTCATCTGTGGTTCCTGTCGGAAACGAAACCGCCCTGGTGACATGCAAAGACGGGGAGATGTCGCCTTTCACGGGAACGCTCTCGCTGATAGATCTGAAGGATGGGAGCAGGATATGGAGCATTGACGCCATATCCACAGCACCGACCTGCATCGAAGGGATCGTCTACGTGTACCTGTCCCCGTCGTCGGCAGGGAGCGGGAAGATAACGGCGGAGGACGGCTCCGAGATGGAGCTGGACTACGGATACTACGCCCTCTGGGCCGACTCCGGTGAGGTGATCTGGTATCATGCCAGCTCCGCAACGGTGAGCGGGAGCGCGGGCATCACCTTCGCCGACGGCAGGCTGTACTCCACCGATTACTCCTCCGGCATGCAGTGGCCCTATGGAGGCGGAGTCACCTGCCTGGACGCCGATACCGGCAACCAGGTATGGAGGGTCCAGCTGGAGCCGTACTCCAGGAGCTCGTACTCCATGGTGTCGCCGACGGTGGTCGACGGCATGGTGCTGGTAGCCAACGACTACGGTGCCGTATACTGCATCTCGGACACCCCCGGAGTGATCAGGGAGGTCACAGGGGACATCCGCTACGAGATCACGGGCATCTTCGACTGGTCATGGATCATGCTGATGGCCGCCACGGCATGCGTCATTCTGATGGCGGCGAGATTCTACAGAGGTGTTTGATACGGGGAAGACGGCAGAGGCTCTGAGGAAAGGTTTCAGAGGGATGCGCAAAGACATGGAGGACACCGGCGGGGACATCCCGCTGAAGAAGCGGAGGTTCCGCATAGTCATGTCCGTGGGGCTGTTCCTCTGCGTCGTGATGTTCCTCATCTCGATAGCGGCGACGCCCAGCGGGCTGCTGGGAGTGGACGATGCTCTGAGGGCGCTGGTATCCGCCATCGAGAAGGGCGGGGTGAACCTCACGGAAATCGAGAGCAGAGTATATATCGGAAGCCTGCCCCGGACGATAGCCGCCGTGGGGGTGGGTGCCGGGCTGGCGGTTGCCGGATGCATCTTCCAGGCGCTCATCAGGAACCCGATGGTGGACCCGTACATCACCGGAGTGTCCTCAGGAGCCGGATGCGCCGCCATCGGAGTCATGGCATTGGGCGCCACCATACCCTTCCTGGACGCC
Source organism: Candidatus Methanomethylophilaceae archaeon (assembly GCA_944321505.1). Lineage (GTDB taxonomy): Archaea > Thermoplasmatota > Thermoplasmata > Methanomassiliicoccales > Methanomethylophilaceae > SIG5. The sequence continues at coordinate 23,470 of CALULN010000027.1, forward strand.
AACAGCATGTTTATCGTCCCCCTAGCCGCAATCCTCGGCGGTCTCGCCGCCTTCGGCATCACCGTTGCCGTCGCCGAAGGCGCCGGAGGGTCCGCCACCAATTACATCCTGGCGGGAGTCATCGTCGGATTCGCCTTCACCGCGTTCCAGACCATCTTCCTCTCGCTTTCGAAAGACAACCTGACCGACGCAATGGGATGGCTGTACGGATCGTTCTACGGCATAGACTGGGAGACCACGTTCCTGGTTCTGGTGCCCGCTCTGGGCATATCCGCTGTGTCTATGGTCTGGGCCAGGGAGTTCAACCTGTTCATGGCCGGAGAGGAGCAGGCCGAGCAGCTGGGTCTCAACGTCAGGAGGTTCAAGAGGTTCATGATGGTTGTCGCGTCCGTGCTGACCGCCATCTGCGTCGCATTCGTGGGGGTCATCGGATTCGTCGGCCTCGTCATACCGCATGCATGCAGGATGATGCTCGGAGGGGACCATCGCCTCATCATGCCCGCATCCCTTGTCCTGGGGGCGTGCCTGATGATGCTGTCCGATCTGCTGGCCCATCTTGTCTTCTCGCCGACGGAGCTTCCCGTGGGAGCCATCACCGCTCTGATCGGCACACCGGTGTTCGCCTACATGCTGATGAGGAGGGGTCGCGGATATGACGCCTGACTGCCCCTCCGGGAATCTGCTGGATGTCAGGGACCTATGCATTACCTTCGGGGACAGGCAGGCCCTGAAGGGCGTCAGCGTATCCGTCAGGCACGGCTCGATGGTGGGGCTGATCGGTCCCAACGGATGCGGGAAGTCCACCATGATGAAGTGCATCTCCGGGATCCACAAGAACTGGACCGGTGACATCAGCATCGACGGCACTGACACCCGCACCCTCAGGCCCTCCGAGATGGCCCGCACCGTGGCCACCGTTCCCGCAGAAGCCGGGCAGACATTCGGAATGACTGTCGCCGAGATGGTCATGCTGGGAAGATACCCCTATGTGGACACTCTCTGGTGGGAGAAGCCGGAGGATGAGAGGGCCGTCCTGAACGCTCTGGAGACCTTCGGCCTCTCCGCTCTCCGCAGAAGCAGGGTCTCGCTCCTCTCATCCGGAGAGAGGCAGAGGGTGCTCATCGCTAAAGCGTATGTCCAGAAGCCGAAGCTCATGCTGGTCGACGAGCCCACATCGCATCTGGACATGCGTTACAAGCTGGAGGTCATGGAGTACCTCCGCTCAATGGCCGGTACCGGCATGACCGTCATGGTAGCCGAGCACGACATATCGCTGATGGCGAGGTACTGCGACAGCTGCATCATCATGAAGCAAGGAGAGGTCATCGCCACCGGCCGTCCGGCGGAGGTGATTGACGAGGACCTCGTCCGCAGAGTGTACGGTGTGGAGTCCCGCATCGGACTGGATGCCGACGGGGAGGTGTATGTGCTCCCGAAGAGGAGCGTGAAGGAGGCAACGTTATGAAGAGGATTGCAGCGGCGGTCGTTCTCGCGGCAGTGTTCGCTTCCGTCGCATTGGGCTTCGTGGCCATCTCCGAAGAAAGCGACGGCGCTTCTGGGACAGAGATAAGGCTCTTCGTGGAGAACGCGGACGGAACATATGCGGAGACCGTCGTCGATTCGGCAGGCAGCGTCAAGGATGTTATCGACCGCGGCCTGGAGAATCTGGGCATGAGCATCGCCTACGACAGCTCGGGAAGGATAGAATCGGTAAACGGGGTCCGCACTTCCAACGGAGAAACGTGGAACATCCATCAGTACATGCCGTTGGGCAACCCCGGCTGGGCCACCGTGGGATTCGAATCCAGATACGACTCCATGCTGATCTCCGGCACCACATACTGCCTGCACACGTCCTCCAGATTGGTGGAGAGCGGCAGCAACCTGTATGAGAGCCCCGAGTTCAAACCCGAATCCGACGGGTACGTGTACATAAGATTCGTCTACGGATACGACGACCCAGGCAACCCGGAGGTGTCCAAGGCATTCACCCCGGAGATCAGGAAGAACGGATTCTGGCTCAAGGGAACCGGGACCAACATGGGAGAGGTCCTGGTCGATGCGATGGAATCCAACGGGTTCGAGGTGCAGACGATATCGGGAGAGTCAGGTGGCAACGATCTCAAATTCTGGATCACGTCGCTGTTCGGCATCGAAGGGGACACCAGCGTCGGCGATAACGCCTGGGCGTACTGGTCGCAGTATGCGTACGTGAACAACGAATGGGGCTACAACGATTTCACCCTGGGATACTACGACCCCGGCGTCTACAAGTACATCGCCGTGGTGTACATCATCTCGGTAGATATGGGGATTGATACCGGAGGGCCGCTTCCCGATGTGAGGAACATCGAGATACTGGAGAGCACCCCGGATGTCACGTTCAGAGATGCCGATGGCGGCGTCCTGGGCACCGTCGAAGTCCAATACGGCGCTCAGGTGGACGCTTCCTCGATTCCCGACCCACCCGTGAAAGAGGGCATGGAATTCGCCGGATGGGCATCCGGGAATGGCGACGTGTCCATTCAGATAACCGAGGACACCGTGTTCAACGCGACATACGTGCAGACAGGCAGTGGCAAGCACACCGTGAGCTACTATCTGAACGAAGCCCACACGATCCTGCTGCACAGAGAGCTCGTCGAGAGCGGCGGCAAAGCCGCCTATTCCGCCGAACCGTACATGATGTCTACCAGAGAGAGCGAGTACACCTTCACAGGGTGGAGCGCGGACCTGTCTTCGGTCACGCAGGACATCGGGGTCCACGCTGTGTTCGGGGAATCCCCGCACAGATACCCTGTCACATTCATCGGATACGACGGAACCGTCATCGACGAGGTGATGGTCGACTACGGCTCAGGAGTCGGATCTGTGCCGACGGCACCGGAACGCAGTCCCGACGTGGACAGCGTCTACACCTTCAAGGGGTGGAGCAGCACCCTTGCGGGATACGCCCCTGTGGACCTCGACACGATCGAAGGGAGCACGGTCGTCTACGCATACTATGAGAAGTCTGTCAGGCAATACACCGTGACGGTGTACTACGAGGGTTCGGTCCTCAAAGAGATCTCCACCCCCTACGGCAGAGGACTCGGAGACGCGTGCTACACCACCCTGTTCGACGACGGCTTCGCCAAACTGTATTCCGACGAGGATCTGAAGACACCTTTCCCCTCGACCAGGGGGATCTACGGAGACAGAACGCTCTATGCCGAGAAGATACCGGGAGAATATAGCGTGAACACGGACAGCGGAGGGAATATGACGGGCAACAATGTGACGATTGTCCATGATGCGGCCTCTGCCTCCAAGCTTCCCGAAGTGGATGGCATAATCATTGCCGCCGATCTCTCCCAGCTCCCCTCGAGATACGCCGTATTCTCCGCAGAGACCGTTAGAGCACTGGATAGCGCATTGGGAGAGTATGCACTCGTGGGGATCCTCACCAGCAAGGGACTCGTCGCCATGAAGGCAGGGGACATGCTTCAGCTCTGCGAATCCAACGACGGCGCGAACCTGACATTCAGGCTGATGAACCCGTCCAACAATGCCGCAACGAACAATGCCCTGAACGGGTTGAACTACACAGACAGGATCAAAGCCGAGGTCCTTGCCGGCACCGAATCGGTGGACCTGGCATCCGAAGGGATCCTGGTGGTGGTCGGCATCAGAGCGTCCCTTGGTGAAGGACAGACATCCGACGATGCCGCCGCATGGAGCATAAGCACCCGCGGAGCGGTCACATCCCTCAAGGCCTGGAATGCGGGAGGGATGACCTACTGCGAGACGGATGCTCCGCTTTTCCTGGCCTTCGGCTGGACCGAGTCAGCAGCCGAAACCGATGAGCAGCTCCCTGATGTCCCCTACGGAGATGTCGGCTATTCCAAAGGAGGCTCCGGAACCGAGGACGATCCGTACCGTTCCACCTTGGAGAGGATGACTCTGGACTCCCACAGATCCGTGATGTGGGTCCCTTCCGCATTGGAGGGACACCCCGTCACGAGCATAGCCGACCAGGCGTTCACCGACCTCAAGGGAGTGCACCACCTCGTCATCCCGGACACCGTCGTATCGTTCTCCCTGTCTTCGCTGCTGGGATCCTCCGTCTCCGACGTGTACTTCCTGGGCGACAAGCCCGAATTCACGGGCACCCTGCCAGACGGCATCACGATTCACCGGGCTTCCGATACGGAGGGATGGGGCGGATACGACGCAGTGACGCTGGAGATCGGCACATACTCAATCAAAGGCATGTCGTTCGAATACTACGTGGTGGACGGGAACGCCGTACTCCATAGATTCCTGACAGGCACTGACGCCGCTCTGCCCGCCACCGTCACCACCGGCGGCACCGAGTATCCGCTGACGATCATCGGCGACTCCGCATTCAGGGACAGCGAGATCAGGACCATCAATCTGCCGGCAGGCATCACCGACATACTGACGAGGGCGTTCTACGGAGCGGACAGCCTCTCGAGGATCAACTTCCCCTCGGACAACTCCCTCGTATACATCTGGAACGAGGCATTCAGAGGATGCACTCTGCTCACCACAATGGAGCTCACCGACGGCATCCGCTTCCTGGGATTCGAATCCTTCAGAAGCTGCTCCCAGCTGAGATCCGTGGCTATCCCGGACAGTGTGAAAGCGATCGGGGACGGTGCATTCTACGTCTGCGAGAATCTCGGATCCGTTGTCATCGGCACCGGGATCGACGGAATCCCCGACAGATGCTTCGCATACTGCACACTGCTGGAGAGCGTCACCCTGCCCGACAACATCGTCTCAATCGGCAACGAAGGGTTCCTGAAATGCTATGAGCTGTCATCGATCGACCTGAACAGGGTGAAAACGATAGGCAGAGATGCTTTCGCGCTCTGCAGCACCATCGACTCCGTCACCATGGGAGCGGATCTCGAATCCCTTGGCGCCGGAGCATTCAGAGAGTGCTCCAATCTGGTGTCGATGACCGTGTACTGCGAGCCCCCGGAAGGGATGGATGCGGCATTCGACAATGCCTCGGCCATAGCCATCTCCGCTGACCCATCGGTTCTCGCCAAGTGGCAGGAAGCCGGATACAATGCGGAGGTGATCCCCCAGGAGACGCCCGAGGATCCCGCGGGACCCACCGGGCAGACTTTGCTCATCACTGTGTGCCTCATCGCCGCATTCGTGGCGATTGCATTCGTGGCCATCAGGCTGCGCAGATGAGCCCAACGGGGCTTCGGCCCCATTTTCCATTCATTTGTATTTTTCAGCGAGGCACCGGGGATCGTCCGGCATCCGGATTGGCTGACCTGAACCGTTATCTATACCCGGCATACCGAGCGGTGCACATAGCTGGTGTTCGACCCTTTCTCCACAGCATTAACGGCGCCGACACCCATCTTCGCTAAGATCGATATTAAGAACGTGGGTTCGAACCTCGCCACCGCCATTCGCATGTCGTCGTCCTCGCCATGGCGCAGACGATGGCGGTTGTGGCAAGCTATTCTGAAACCATAAGGGACATCTCCCGGAGGGGTCTGTCGCTCCTCACCCTCCCAGGCCCTGCGACCGGCGCATCCTGGCTCAGCTATTTCAAAGCGATACGGTCAAAGGGCGCTGGCTATGCTCTTCCGACCCGCATGATGATGTGCTCGATCACCAGACGTGAGACGTCGATGCCCGTGCAGAGCTCGATGTTCTCCGTGTGGGCGTTGGCGTTAACTTCGCACACCAGCGGACCATCGCTGCCATGAAGGATGTCGACGCCCGCAAAGTCGAGATCCAGCACCTCTGCCGCATGCACGGCGAGAGCGGCCTCCTTCTCCGTTGGTTCATACGGCTCCATGCTCCCTCCTCCGGTGACGTTGGACCTGAAATCACCCGGAGGAGCGGCGCGCTTCATGGATGCCACGGCCCTGCCGCCGACCACATGCACCCTGATATCCGAGCAGCCGCTCTCCGCCACGAACCTCTGCATCAGGAACGGGCGGTTGCCTATGCTCCTGGCGAAGCGCTTGGCCTCTCCTCTGTCGAACAGATGGACCTGCCTGCCGTAGGAGCCGTGCCTCTCCTTGAGGACGAAGGGCTCCCCAAGGACGTCGGCGGCACGGTCGATGAATCCTGCGTCACCATAGCCGCAGAATCCTGACGGGACGGGCGCCACCACGGTCTCCGGCACCGGGATCCCCGCTTCGGAGAGCAGTATGCATGTCATGGCCTTGTCGTCGCACGCAGCGATGGCTCCGGAGGGATTGAACACCTGGAGCCCTGCCGCCTCCAGGGAACGTGCCAGAGCTGCATCCTTATCCCAGAACACCACGGCATCCGGCCCGTCCCCGGCATCCACCCTCCCGCATCCCAGCAGCACGTGCACCATATCGCTCGGCACTGCCTCCGCCGTCACCCCCAGGCGCTCCGATGCCGCCTCCAGCATCCGGACGGGAGCGAAGTGCTTGTCCGTATGTATGAAGCCGTTGTGGACGATCCAGAGCCTCATCGCCTCCGTATGATGGTGCATCCCCTTAACCCTCGCCCTGCATCACCGTTTAATCGGAGCAGGCACCTTCCGCATCCATGAACGATCAGGAGGCCTCACGGAGGCAATCCGAACTGCTCGGAAGGTTCCATATCGGAGAAGGGACGGATGAGGAGAGGCTCTCGCTCCTGCAGGAGGCTGCGGATCTCGGATCGCCGGAGGCCATGTGCATCCTGGGCGCGCTGCATCAGACCGGCTTCGGGGGCGCGGACCGCTCCCTGAAGAAGGCCGCGGAGCTTTTCAACAATGCACTGAAGCTCGGATACGCAGAGGCCTATGCACATCTGGGTCTGCTCTACGAGACCTGCTACGACGACCTGCCCAAAGCCAGGGAGCACTACCGCCGCGGTACCGAATCCGGGGATCCGCTGTCCATGGCCAACCTTGGCAGGATGGAGTACTTCGGGAAGGGCGCACCGTCGGATCTGCCTGAGGCGTTCAGGCTGTCCCTCGCCGCGGCCAGAAAGGGGGAGCACCAGGGCATGTACCTCGCCGGATGGATGCTGCATCTCGGCAGCGGCACCGACAGAGACGACCAGCAGGCTCTGTACTGGTTCAGCAGATGCTGCCGCGACTACCCGGACGCCATGCGTATGGTGGGGATCCTGAGGATGGAGGAGGGGACGCCCTACCGCGACATGTACAAGGGCATCGCGGCGGTGAAATGCGCGGCGGCCAAAGGGGACCCGGAGGCGCTGAGGATGATGGCGGACATCCGCTTGGATGTTGACATCCACGGACTCCCTGAGGACTACTTCGAACCTCCGCGGATCGATGCGTATGAAGAGGGAGAAGGCACATCGGAAGAACCTCGCAGGAAGAGGGGTTTCCTGGGCAGGATCCTGAGGAAATGATCAGAACCAGCCCATGTGCTCCGCCAGGATCTTGACGCCTATCACCACGAGGATCAGGCCGCCCACAAGCTCGGCCCTTCTGCCGTACCTGTCGCCGAACATCCCGCCGAGCCTGACCCCGGCAGCGGATATGGCGAAGGTCACCACACCGATCATGACGGCGGAAGCGGCTATGCCGCCGCCCTCCATCGCCAGGGATATGCCGACGGCCAGCGCGTCTATGCTTGTGGCCACCGCGAGTACGAGCATCGTGCGGAATCCAAGGGATGCATCCATCTGCTCCTCTTCTGAGGACATGGATTCGCGGATCATGTTCAGACCGATCAGCCAGAGGAGTCCGGCTGCGATCCAGTGGTCGAAATCCGTGATGTAGGAATAGAACGAAATGCCCAGGTAGTAGCCGATGACGGGCATGAGGGCCTGGAATCCGCCGAACCACACCCCGACGATCAGCATCTGCCTGATATCCGGCTTCCCCATGGCGAGGCCTTTGCACAGGGACACGGCGAACGCGTCCATCGCCAGTCCGACGGCTATGAGGAAGACGGCCAGCAGCTCCACGTCCAGCCGATGCAGGCATAGTATATGACCGTCACCGCCGGCTTCCCGTGCTGAGCTGCAAAATCGGCGCTCATGTGAATGTTTTTATATGATTTAGGAACTCCTAAATATCGTCCTATGAGACAGGGCGCGACGTCCGAAGGAGCGATGCCATATGCCGATCGAATCCGCACCTGTCCGGAGGAACGGGTCATCAGCCCGGGGAGGGAAAGCAGAGGAAGGCGAGACCGAGAGAGAGAAGAAAGCGATTGTTCATAGCTCCACAACATGTCTAGTAGAAACAGGAAGGCGGACCGCACACCGCCCGACGGTCTTACCAAGGCTCCCGGGGTCTTCAGAGCCCCGGGCGCCTCTCCGCCCCGCAGGGAAGCGACTCCCCTCCGGAGCGGATTCCCTCCACCACCGCCCTGTAGAGCCTCACGCCTCCGGCGAGATGGAAGCAATCGTATCCGTGCTGGACCATCATCCTGCACCCTATGTAGCTCCTCAGACCGGTGCGGCATATCAGGCAGTAGCGCCTGCTGACGTCCAGTTCCGACAGGCGCTCCCTAAGCGAATCCAACGGGATGTTGATGCTGCCCGGGATGCTGTACTCCGCGAACTCCCCCTCGGTGCGGATATCCAGCATCACCACCTCCGGCGCCTCGCGCACCGCGGGGATGTCTTCCCAGTGCACCTGGCGCACCAGCCCGTCCACTAGGTTGGAGATCACGAACCCCGCCATGTTCACCGGGTCCTTTGCGGACGAGTACGGCGGGGCGTATGAAAGCTCGAGCCCCTCCAGGTCCTTGGCGGTCATGCCCGCCCGGACAGCTACGGAGAGGATGTCGATCCTCTTGTCCACCCCTTCATAGCCGGCGATCTGCGCCCCGAGGATCCTGCCGGTGTCCGGATCGAAGACCGTCTTGACGGACATGCTCCTTGCCCCGGGGTAGTAGGATGCATGGGATGAGGAATACGTGAACGCCTTGTCGCAGACGATGCCGGCCGCCTTGGCGGACTTCTCGCTGAGACCTGTGAAAGCGATCGTCATGTCGAAGACCTTGATCACGGACGTGCCAACTGTGCCATGGTATTCGGAATCCCTGCCGCAGATGCAGTCGGCTGCTATCCTGCCCTGCTTGTTCGCAGGGCCGGCAAGCGCGATATGGGACTCCCGTCCGGTGAGAGGGTCGGTCACGGATACGGCATCCCCGGCGGCGAAGATGCAGGGGTCGGATGTCCTCATGCGCCCGTCCACCCTGATGGCGCCCTTGACGCCGAGCTCCAGGCCGCAGTCCCTGGCAAGTTGGGTGTCGGGGACCACGCCGAGGGCTATGACCGCCATGTCCGCCTCCATGGACGTGCCGTCCGCCAGGAGGACCTCCAATGCGTCTCCGCCGCGGAACCCCGCCACGGATGCACCGTAGCGGATCGCCACACCGTTCCTGCGCATCTCGGAGGCGGCCTCTGCGGCGATCTCAATATCCGCCGGCGGCAGTATCTGGGAGGACCTCTGCAGGATCGTCACCTCCAGACCCAGATGTCTGAGGTTCTCCGCAGCCTCCAGCCCTATGTAGCCTCCGCCCGCAACAACCGCTCTGCGGACCCCGGACCTGCGGGCGAGATCGTGCATGGCGAGGCAGTCCTCCACCGTGCGCAGCGTCAGCACCCTTGGGTCGTCGGCACCGCCCATCTCGGGCATGAGGGCCTTCGCCCCGGTGCAGATGATCAGGTAATCGTAGCTCTCGTCGTACTCCTCTCCGGATGTGAGAGAGCGGACCCTGACGGTCTTGGACGCGCGGTCGATCCTCACGGCTTCGGAGCGCACACGGACATCCACTGCGAACCTGGAAGCGAAGGACCCGGGGGTCTGAAGCGTCAGGGCGCTCCTGTCCTCGATAATCCCTCCGACGTAGTAGGGGAGTCCGCAGTTGGCATATGACACGTAGCCGGTGCGTTCCAGGACGACGATCTCCGCATCCTCGTCCAGCCTCCTGATCCTCGCCGCTGCCGATGCGCCTGCGGCTACCCCTCCGATGATGACGACCTTCATGAACGCCCATCGGCTAACAGCGTTATCATATTTGCCCGATGACATCCCTACCGTTCGTGTAAGGTTTTAATTAGGAGTTCCTAAATACACACGCATGCAATCCGTGCTGCTGGTTGATTCGGGTTCCGACCTGAACGGCGTTCCCGGAGCCGCGGAGATACACGCCGACAGGCTGTCGTCCATGCTCGACATGCCTGTCAGGTATGCATACCTGAGCCGTCAGGCACCGAACATCAGGGACGCCCTGAGGGAGTGCATCCTGTCCGGCTCAGACAGGATCGTCCTGCTGCCGCTGATGATAGCGTCAGAGGACGAATGCCGCAACGCGATCCTCGACGCCATCGGCATCCGCAGGGGGTCTCCCGGAGTTTACAGCGTCGGCGGGTCGTCGGCGGAGATCGTGATATCCGAGCCGTTCATCGTCCATCCGCTCATGAAAGACATCTTCCGCAACATCATGAACGAATGCCGTGCCCATCCCAGGATGTCCGAGGCCGTGCTCATCAACCGCTGCCCGGCCGATTCCTCAGGGGACAGCATCGCCAACATGTGCGCGGGATACCTGCAGGAGATGGGATACGGCGTCCGCCTCTGCCGCCTCGGCCGCGGAAGGCAGACCGCAGGAACCGTGCTTAAGAACATGTCGAGGGGGTGCTGCGACTGCATCGCCATGATCCCCATGATGTCCACCCCGGAGATATGCTCCCGCTGCTCAGTGCCGCAGCAGCTGGGCATCGAGGGGTGTCCCGGCTCCAGGTCCGTCAGGCCGGGTTCCAGGGTGCACTACACCGAGGAGATCGGCATGCGCCCGGGGATCGTGTATATCCTGAAATCCATCGTCGAGGAATGCGGCATGGATGCGGCTGCCTGAGAATGTGTATATCCGCGCAACACCATCCGCCACCCAATGGAACCGACCATCTCTTCATTCCTGACTCTGATCGGGACGGTGAGCGTATCCGAGGACGGCGAAGGACGCATCACGGGGGTCTATCTACCATCATCCAACCTCCCCTGCATGGACGAGCGCGAGACGCCCGCCCTCCGGGAGGCGGAATCGCAGATATCCGAGTACCTGTCCGGCCACAGGCGGGCGTTCGACCTGGAGGTTTCGCTGGAAGGGCTATCGGAGTTCACGGTGGAGGTTCTGGATGCCGTGTCCGACATACCATACGGAGAGACGGCCACCTATTCGGAGATAGCCGAGGCGATCGGCCATCCGGGAGCTTACCGCGCCGTCGGCACCGCCTGCGGGAAGAACCCTGTGCCGATCGTCATCCCCTGCCATCGCGTGGTGCCGTCGTCCGGCGGCATCGGCAGCTACGCCGGAGGATCCGCCCTCAAGAAGAGGCTGCTGGACCTCGAGGCGGGCATGCTCCGCTGATGTCTCTTTTCAGACATTTCATGCCAGACACTGTATGCTTTAATACTCTCAATCCCGATACTGCGATGAGGTGCCCGAAATGATAATGGAGGAGATGCTCGCACACAACATGGACTTCGTCAAGAACAAGGAATACGAGAAGTACAAGACGTCCAAGTACCCCAACCTTGGCATCGCGGTCATCACCTGCATGGACACCAGGCTCATCGAGCTGCTTCCCAAGGCCCTCGGATTCAAGAACGGCGATGTCAAGATAATCAAGAACGCGGGAGGCATGGTCCTCACGCCTTTCGACTCCACCGTGAGGTCGGCGCTCATCTCCGTCTACGAGCTGGGCGTCGACGAGATCATGGTCATCGGCCATACCGAATGCGGTGTCACCGACATATCCGCCCCGAAGATCGTGGACAGGATGCTGGAGAGAGGCATCAGCAAGGAGTGCATAGATATGGTGCGCTTCTGCGAGATCGACATCGACAAATGGCTCTCCGGATTCGATTCCCCCGAGCAGTCCGTCAAGAACAGCGTGAGGATCCTCAGGAACCACCCGCTGATGCCGAAGGACGTGCACATCGCCGGCTACATCATCGACATCGTCACCGGCGGACTGAAGAAGGTGTCAACCGACTAGGCGGACCGCATAGGCCGCAGTGGGGATGACGCGGATCTGCGGATCCACAGACCGCCAAAGCCCTTCGGACCCGCTCCCCGTCAGCACGCCGGCGAAATCAACCCCGGCGCTCTTAGCGGAGATGTAATCGGACAGGCTGTCCCCCACGAACATCATTCCGTCGAGAGGTACGTCCAGAGCCTCGGACAGGTGCACCATGGCCATGGGGGACGGCTTCCCGTCCTCCGGCGGGAAGTTGTCGCGGCCGTGGACAGCATCGATATGCTCCATCATCCCGTACTCCGTCAGCAGGCGCACCGCATGGCGATGACTGCTGCGGGTGACCACGCCGATACGGATGCCCATGCTCTTCATGGTCCGCAATGCCTCCCTTATCCCCGGGCACACCGTCGCACCCCTGCGCCCATCCGACTCCGCTTCGGCGCAGGCGGAATCCAGCATGATGTTGAGGCAGTCCCCTTCTTCGGACCTGCCGTTCTCCTCCAACCACAGACGGAGAGGCTCCCGGTCGGACCAGCGTTTCCCGCGCCACATCTCGTCCGCCGGGATCCCCAGGGGCTCCAGCACCGAGCGATTGATGTCCTCCAATCTCGCCATGCTGACGCTGGTGTTCACCAGTGTGCCGTCCAGATCGAATCCGACCGCTCTGTAGCGGGGCATCACATCCTCTTGAACCCGCGGAATATCCACTCCACGATGCTCTTGACGCCGTAATGTATGGTCTCGGAGGGCTTCCTGCTGTCGCTGAAGACCTCGACCCTGCCGGCACGCACCTCTTCCAGGACATCCTGCCATGTGCGGCAGGCGTCGGATACCTCGATGTATCCCGTGCCTACATGCTCGGGGACATGGGCATCGCTGCCGGCCGTCATGACCGGACCGAAGGACCTGGCGAGCCTTTCGGAGCGGACGTTGTCCCTCCTGACGGAGCGTCCGTTCCTGGCCTCCACGCCGTCGAACTCCGGGACGACGTTCTCCTCCCCCAGGCCCGACCACCAGCGGTACGGGTGGGCCGCAATCGCGATGCCCCCCGCCTCGTGGATGGCCTCGATGGTCTCCAGCACGCCCATGTCGCGGGGGATGTGCCTGTCGATTCCGAGGGCTACGATGTGCCCTTCGGAGGATGACACCTCCTCGCCGGGGATGACGATCAGCCTCTGCTCTCCCGCGAGGTCCAGGTGCGCTCTGAACTCGTTGTGGTCCGTCACGGCGATGCAGCCGAGGCCCGCCGCAAGGGCCGCCTCGACGATCTGCTCCGGAGTGGACTTCCCGTCCTTGGAGTAGACGGAGTGGATATGGAGGTCCGCCTTCATCTCACTCCGGCACCGTCGGTGATGGGGGACTCCACGGTGGCGTAGCATCCGTTCCCGTCCGAGACGGCGATGGCCTTCCCATCCTCTACGGCGACGGCAACCCTCTCGGGGATACCCTCGCCTTCGACTTCCAGACCTCCGTCCACGTTGACCTTGCCGTCTTTGAAGGAGCCGACCTTGAGCACCGCCTTCTGGAAGTCCTTGTACTCGATCCTGGATGAGGAGCCGTCCAGACCGGAACCGAAGCGGGTGCCGTCCGGGACGTCCGATGAGGGCTTCAGCAGCAGCACGGTGCTGCCGCCGATCTCCTCATCGTCGGCCGCCAGCAGCATGCCCTCGGAGCGCTGGCCCCTGAGCTTGGCGGGCTTGAGGTTGCAGAGGCACAGCACCCTGCGGCCCTGCATCTGCTCCTTGGTGTAGTACGCCTTCAGCCCGGCGACGATCTGACGCTCCTCGCCCACATTGACCTTGAGCAGGTAGAGCTTCTCCGCATCCGGATGGTCCTCAACGGACGTGATCGTCCCCGCTCTGATGTCCAATCTCCTGTAGTCCGCAAAGGGACCATCTGCAACAGCCATCTTCTCCTCCTCCTTCGGCGCAGGCTCCTCATCGGGCTCGGGGATCTCCACCTTCGAGAACACCGGCACGGGGTCCGGGAGCTCCGCGCCCTTCTCCGGAGCGGTGCCCACAGCGCCGTAGCCGACATCCTCCGGGGTGCCGTCGAGCCCCAGGTAGCCCCAAATGCGCTGGGCGGCCTTAGGCATGAACGGCCACATCATTATCGAGAGGGCCTTGACGACGGCCAGGTTGCCGTAGAGCTCCCTGCCGCAGGCCTCCCTGTCGGTCTTGACCAGCGCCCAGGGCTTGGCCGCATCGAACAGCCTGTTGCCCGCATGGGACAGGTCCAGTATGGCACGCATGGCCTTCTTGAAGTCGCAGGATGCCATGTGCCCCATGTAGTCGTCGAAGGCCGTCCTGATCGCGGCGGTGACCTCCTCCGGGATGTCGCCGCAGTCCGGCACCGACCCGTAGTTCTTCCTGGTGAAGCTCAGGCACCTGTGGCAGTAGTTGCCCAGGTTCGCCACCAGCTCCGTGTTGACCTTGGTCTTGAAGTCGTCCCACGAGAACTCTGAGTCGTGAGTGTCGGGCATGACCATCGACAGGTAGAACCTCATAACGTCCGCGTCGTACCTCTCCAGCACCGACGGGATGTCGATGGCCCCTCCTCTGCTCTTGGACAGCTTGCCGCCCTTGAACATCAGGTACTCGTTGGCCGGGATGTCGTAGGGCAGGTTGAGTCCGCCGTAGCCCATGAGTATGGAGGGCCAGATGATGGAGTGGAAGGGGATGTTGTCCTTGCCCAGGAAGTAGTAGTGCTTCACCTCGGGGTCCGTCCAGAACTCCTTCCAGTAGTCGGGCTTGCCGATGATCTTGGAGTACTCCTTGGATGCGCTCAGGTATCCGATGACCGCATCGAACCATACGTAGATTACCTTGGAATCCCACCCCTCGAGAGGTATCGGGACCCCCCAGTCCATGTCCCTGGTGATGGCGCGGTCGTGCAGGCCGTCCTTCAGCCAGTTGGTGGTGAAGCTGCGGACGTTGGGCCTCCACCAGGACTTGTCCCCGAGGTAGTCGAGGAGACGGTCGTTGAAGGCGCTCAGCCTCAGGAAGAAGTGCTCCGTCTCGCGGATCTCGGGATGGGTGCCGCAGTGGATGCAGTAGGATTCCTTCAGGTCCCCGGGCTCGAAGGTCTTGCCGCAGGAGTCGCACTGGTCCCCGCGGACCTTCTCCGCACCGCATTCCGGGCAGATCCCCTCCACATAGCGGTCGGGGAGGAAGCGGGCGCACTTGGGGCAGTAGTACTGGTTGCTCTCCTTGGTGACCAGGTACCCGTTGTCCAGCAATCTCCTGAAGACGTCCTGGACCACTTCGAAGTGGTTCTGGGTATGGGTCTTGGTGTAGAGGGAGTACTCTATGCCCATGTCCTCGATGGATTTTTTGTTGATGAGATGGTAGCGGTCGGCGACCTCCTCGGGGGTGATGCCTTCCTTCTCCGCTGTGACGGTGATCGGCGTGCCGTGCTGATCAGAGCCGCCGACCATCAGCACCTCGTTGCCCAGAAGCCTGTTGTACCTGCTGAATATGTCCGGCGGCAGCAGGGACCCCGCCATATGGCCCAGATGTATCGTTCCGTTGGCGTAGGGCCATGCCACGCCTATCATTACCTTCGCCATGCTATCGCCCGTGCATCCCACCCCTCCTTAATAAAGGAAACGCGGGCACGCCCGCGCATACGAGTCTCGGAACTAATTTAGGAATGACTAAAACTAAATACCGCTCAGCCAATGACCATGCGGTGTCCGCCATGATAGTCGGAAGGAAGCAGATGGACAGGTATACCGAGCATGAGGAGACCCCTGAGGAAGAGGCCTGAGGGCCTCATGCTCAGATGGTCATGAACAGGCCGGAGAACAGCACCAGTGCCAGCATTATCGGGGCAACGTACTTCACCATGTAGACGTAGGGCTTCTTGAAGCGGAACTCCCCGGAGGATTCCACCTCCTCGATGATGAATCTCGGCTTCACCACGTAACCCACGAACAGGCAGGTGAGGATGGCCACCACCGGCATGACCATGTAGTTGGCTATGAAGTCGAAGAAGTCCAGGAACGAGCCTCTGGGTATCCAGGACGCCTCCAGCGGGCCGTAGCCGAAGCACGAGAGGAGGCCAAGGCCGACTATGAGCACGGCGGTCAGGATCACCGCCAGCATCCTGGACGTCTTGCGCTCCATCACCATGGATATCACCGCCTCCGCCAGGGAGATGGATGATGTCAGGGCGGCGAAGAACACCAGCAGGAAGAACGCCGCTCCGACGACGCCTCCGGCGGCGCCCATGGAGTTGAACACCACCGGCAGCACGTTGAACATCAGACCGGGGCCCTGCTGGAAATCTCCCCCTCCGGCGAAGGTGACCACCGCGGGTACGATCATCAGTCCCGCCAGCAGCGCAACGCCCGTGTCGATCATGCTGATGTGCCTGGCGGAGCGCTCGATGTCGGTGTCCTTGCGCATGTACGAGCCGTATGTGATCATGATGCCCATGGCCAGGGACATGGAGTAGAACAGCTGGGCCATGGCCCCGAGGATGGTCTCCGGCGTGAAGTCGGACATGTTGGGGATCAGATAATGGGCTATCCCGGGCCCGGACCCGGGCTGGATCAAACAGTAGACGGTTATGCCCACCAGGAGCACCAGCAGCGCAGGCATGAGCACCTTGCTCACCAGCTCCACACCGCGCTTGACGCCGAAGGACACAATCACCAGAGTCACGCCGGCGAACAACAGGAACCAGATGAACGGTCCGTCCAGGATGTGGGCGAAATCGGCTGAGATGAAGGAGTTGAAGAACTCGCCCGACGCGGTGTTGTCGGTGAACGAGGACGTGCCGTTGGTGGCCATCTCGAAGAAGTACTTCAGCACCCAGCCGCCGATGACGCAGTAGTAGGGCACGATGATCATCGGCACTATCGCCGACAGCCAGCCGATGATCCTGTACTTCTTGGAGACGGACTCGAAGAGGGACAGACATGACCTGCCGGTCCTCCTGCCGAGGGTTATCTCGGTGATCATCAGGGTGAATCCGAAGGTGACCACCAGAACCACATACGTTATGAGGAACGCGCCGCCACCGTACTGCTCCGCGAGATACGGAAACCTCCACAGGTTCCCCAGGCCGACTGCGGAACCCGCGGCAGCGAGGATGAATCCGATCTTCCCGGTGAAGCTCTCCCTGCGGACGCCTTCCTCCGTCATGCCATCCGCTAAACCCACCCCAGCTATATCTGTTCCCCCTGCCACCGCCCCCCGACAGGGCCATCTTTATATCCGACCCTATTATAGGCGGGGCCATGCGGATAGCGGCGGTGCTCTACGACAGATGCCAGAACAGGAAGTGCAACAAGGAGTGCATAAAATTCTGCCCCCTCATCAGATCGGGCGTGACCGAATGCATCACACTCGGGGAACGCGGCAAGCCCATCATCTCCGAGACCCTCTGCCAGGGCTGCGGCATCTGCGTCAACAAGTGCCAGTTCGATGCCATCAAGATCATAGGCCTCGCGGACGAGCTGAAGTCCGAGATGGTGCACCAGTACGGGGAGAACATGTTCCGCCTCTACCGCCTGCCCGTACCCAAGAAGGGCATCGTCACCGGCATCCTCGGTCCCAACGGCATCGGTAAGACCACCGCCATCAAGATGCTGTCCGGCATCGAGATCCCCAACCTGGGGGACTACCAGAACCCGCCGTCCAAGGAGAAGGTGCTGGAGTACTACGCCGGCACCGAGATGCACACCTACCTCAAATCGGTCTACGACGGGAACGTGAAGACCGCCATGAAGCCCCAGTACGTCGACCTGCTGCCCAAATCCGTCAAGGGCGTTGTCAGGGACCTGCTCGACAAGGTGCAGGAGAGGATGACCACCGAGGAGGCGGCCGAGAAGCTGGACCTCACCGAGGTCCTGGACAGGCAGCTGGACAAGCTCTCCGGAGGGGAGCTTCAGAGGCTGGCCGTGGCGGCCACCCTCATGAAGGACGCCGACGTCTACTTCTTCGACGAGCCCTCCTCGTATCTGGACATATACCAGAGGGTGAAAGTGGCCCGCCTCATCAAGGAGCTCAGCACCGACAAGCAGGTCATAGTCATCGAGCACGACATCGCCCTGCTGGACTTCCTGGCGGACAACGTCAACCTGGTCTACGGTTCCGAGGGGGCGTACGGTGTGTTCACCCTGCCGAGGCAGGTGAGGACCGCCATCAACGTCTACCTGGACGGATACCTCCCCGAGGAGAACATAAGGTTCAGGGACCGCCCCATAGAGTTCACCGCCTCCCCTCCCAGAGGGGAGTGGAACACCGGGTCCCTGGTGGAGTTCACCGCCCTCAGCAAGGACTTCGGGGAGTTCAAGCTGGACGTGTCACCGGGCATGGTGCGCATCGGCGAGTCCGTGGGCATCGTCGGGCCCAACGCCACCGGGAAGACCACCTTCGTCAAGATGCTGGCGGGGGAGATCGCCGCCGACTCCGGGAAGGTGGACACCGAGCTGAAGGTGTCGTACAAGCCCCAGTACATCTCGGCGGACTTCGACGGCACCGTGAAGGAGCTGCTGTTCACCACCGCCTTCGAGACCGTGCAGTCCGGATTCTTCCAGGGAGAGGTCATCGAGCCCCTGGGGATCAACCACCTCATGGAGAAGAAGGTCGCCAACCTGTCGGGAGGGGAGCTCCAGAGGGTGGCCATCACCGTCTGCCTGGCCCAGGAGGCGGACATATACCTCTTGGACGAGCCGTCGGCCTACCTGGATTCCAACCAGAGGATGAACGCGGCCCGCACCATCCGCAGGATGATGGAGAAGAGCGGGAAGAGCGGCATGATCGTCGACCACGACATCTACTTCCTGGACATGGTGTCCGATTCCCTGATGGTCTTCGGAGGGGAGCCCGGACACCACGGTCTCGGCGACGGCCCCTTCGACATGAGGGAGGGGATGAACAGGTTCCTCAAAGCAGTCGACATCACCTTCCGCAGGGATGCGGAATCCCACCGCCCCAGGATCAACAAACCGGACTCCAGATTGGACAGGGAGCAGAAGGCGGCGGGCGAGTACTACTACGGCACGGATGTCGCATGATGCATCTGGCTATGCCTCCCTGCAGACGCCTGGCAAGAATGGTTTTACAGGCAACTTTAATATAGAGGGGCGAAGGATGCGGTAGCGATGCTGTCCAAGGCGGACACTCATGTCCACACGTACTACTCGGGCACCACCCATTACAAGGCCCTCAGGTTCCCTGAATCCGTCACATCCCCCGAGGAGCAGGTGGATGCCGCCCGCAGGAACGGCATGAGCGTCGTCTGCATAACCGATCACGACTCCACCATGGGCGGGTTCAAGGCCCTGGAGTACGGCAGGCGCTTCGACGACATCGATGTCGTCGTGGGCGAGGAGATCATGACCTCCGACGGAGAGGTCATCGGACTCTGGCTCAATGAGCAGATAGAGCCCGGTATGACCGCCGAGGAGACAATCGACGAGATAAGGTCCCAGGGCGGGATCGTTATCGCGCCCCATCCCTTCAGCTTCTACGTCAACTGCCTCAAGCACAGGATCTTCAATCTGGACATCGACGGCATCGAGGTCATCAACGGAGGGCATGTGGACCCCTGGACCAACAACTACGCCATGGGATGCTACAAATCCAACGCGAAGAGATGGGCCCAGATCGGAGCCAGCGACGCCCACAGCACCAGGACCGCGGGCTTCACCTGGACCGAGTTCAGCGGACAGGGGGAGGACGACCTGCGCAAGGCGATCCTGGAGAAGACCACCGTCGCCTGCGGCCACCCGTCACCGGTCTTCACACAGACCCAGTGGAGCATCGAAGTCGTGCAGGGCGGCCAGAAGATGATATGGGACTCCATATTCGGCAGACTCAAGGACGACCCTGAGAACCCCCTTGTCGTGAAGACCAAGAACCTCACGCGCTCATCCAAGGCGCTGGCGCTGGTGGGAGGGTTCGTCTACTGCTGCCCGCCAGTCCCGTTCATCGCCACCTGGCTGAGCACCAACTGGCTCAAGAAGAAGGCCACCGACCTGCGCCGTCTGCTCAGGAGGACGTACGACTACTGACATGTACAAGGTCGTCGTCTCCGTCCCCAGAGAGCACACGCAGCGCCTGATGGATGCGGTGGATGCCGCCATCGGATCGCCCTCCGGGAAGTACAGGCGCGTGTTCTCCGTTGTGGAATCGACGGGCACCTGGATCCCTCAGGAGGGCTCCTCCCCCTTCATCGGCTCTGAAGGCGAGATATCCGTGGAGCCGGAGGACATGGTGCACTTCGCGGTTGACGACGAGCATCTGGCCGTCGCATTGAAGGCGGTTGCTGAGACACATCCGTACGAGGAGCCTGCGGTGGATGTGTACCGCATCGAGGACTGGCGCGCACTCATCCGGTGACGCTGAGCACACCCCCGGTCCGCCGACCCTGCGGAAGACGCGGGTTACCGGGTGTAGCGGTTCCCGAAGGACTCGGTCTCACCCTTGGGACGGTAGGTGTATATCCCGTCGAATGCCCGCTGCATCCTGTGGACCTTGAGGCTGTTCCTGCGGTACTGCAGGTCGTCATCGTCGATCAGCCCCATCTCGTGGTACCTGTCCAACATCTCGTAGGCCTTCTCGTACTGGGACTCCACTCCCACGATGATGTCTATGTACCTGTTGCGGAAGGCAAGCCTCTCGGGGAGCCTGCCGCCGTTGTCCCTCTCCAGGTCCGCTCTGATCTGCGGGAAGAGGGAGAGGTTGATCTCGCAGACGTTCTTGGCATCGTCGTACAGCGACCTCTCGGTGAGCACGTCGATGAACTCCTCGTTGACCAGGAAGCGCTGGTATGCGTCGAAGGGCAGCGAGCTGGTGGCGATGCAGAGGGTCACTCCGAACCTGTAGTTCTCGTCCGCCTCTGCGGCCTTGATGAGGGACATGAAGAAATCGAAGACGGAGGAAGCGTCCGCCTTGTCGAGATAGCGGTTGAGCTTCACGCGGTCCGTATCGGAGAGGCCCGCATACCAATCCTGCACGCCTGCTTCAGCGACCTTCTGGGGAACGTCTGCCATGTCAGCGGAATGCACGGTTCGGTATTTATCCGGTCCTATGGCTGGAGTTCTCGTCCATGGCGGTCTCGCAGGTCCATTCCACCCTTCCGGCGAGCGGGGACGCTCTGTTGACGCAGCCCTCCATTCCGCATACCCTGCACAGCCTGTCGTTGCAGGGCTCGCCCATGACGGTCAGGTCGATGCTGCCGAACCTCTGGGAGACGGCTTCCTTCAGCTCCTGGATCTCGCGGTACTGCTCCTCCACCGTCATGTCCCTGGGGAAGACCAGATGGACGTCTATATGCAGCAGCGATCCGTACTTGGAGACGCGGAGGTTGTGCACATCCACCCAGTGCTCGTGCCTGCGGGTGTTGATCAGCGAGATGACCTCCTCGACGGTGCGGGTGTCGGCCTTGTCCATGACGCCGTCCATGGAGTCCTTGACGACCTTCGCACCGGTGAGCAGTATCACCAGACCGAACAGCATGGCGATGGTTCCGTCCAGCCATTCGAGGTGGTATCCCATCCTGTCGAGGGCCAGCATGACCCCGAGTCCGAGCATGATCCCTATGGACGAGTACGTGTCGGAGCAGAGATGCTTCCCGCTGGCCACCAGGGCCATGGACCTGTTCCTGCGGCCCTTGGCGATGGCGATCCTCCCGACGGCGTAGTTGGCCGCCGCTGCCGCCGCCACCAGGATCAGACCTACGTCCAAAGACGTAACCTCGTGCGGATCGGCCAGTGACGACAGCGCCTCCAGGATGATCATGGCACCGGCCAG
Source organism: Candidatus Methanomethylophilaceae archaeon (assembly GCA_944321505.1). Lineage (GTDB taxonomy): Archaea > Thermoplasmatota > Thermoplasmata > Methanomassiliicoccales > Methanomethylophilaceae > SIG5. The sequence goes on from CALULN010000027.1 coordinate 45,207, forward strand.
GACGATCATGACCCCCTCGACGGAGGACGATATCAGCTCCGCCCTCCCGTGACCGAAGGGATGGTCGCGGTCCCTGGGGCGGGTGCACAGGTGCAGAGCGTAAAGGCCCACGAAGGCTGCGACGACGTTCACTATGCTCTCCACGGCATCAGTGAATATCGCTGCGGATGACGTCAGCCACCAGGCGGCGAACTTGATGGCCATCAGGGTGACGCCGAGGACAGCCACCACCTCCTGGAACCGGAGGTTCTCCGCATCCGCATCGCAGCTCATGTGATGCGCCATCTCCTTGCCCTATTTACACATAGCGAACCAACCCGTGTCAACGGTTATCCGCCGGCAGAGCATCACATATACATGGACCGCTCAGTGCCCGATGCGCCGTCAGCCCTCCTCGTCGTGGACATGCAGAGGAGGTTCCTCTCCGATGACGGCTCCTGGAAAGGGACCGTCTCCGTCATCAACGGTGTCGCCGACGCATTCAGACTAGCGGGAAGGCCGGTTGTGTTCATGAGGGTGGTCGGGAAGGTCCCGGAGCATCCCTACCGCGGACCGGATGACGACCTGTTCGCCGATGGCCTGGAGGTCCGCGAAGGGGACGCCGTTGTCGATAAGGCATCCATGAACTCGTTCAGCGGAACACGCCTGAAGCAGATCCTTGCGGATGCAGGCGCCAAGACCGCGGTGGTCTGCGGCACCCTGTCCCACCTCTGCATCGCCGCCACCTACTTCGGTGCCTTCGAGGCCGGGTTCTCACCGTACCTGCTGAAGGGTTGCGTGATCTCGGGGGACCCGTCGCTGGATGCTGCTATCGAGACCCTCTGCAGATGCCTCGATCCGGAGGATGTCATCGCTGCTCTGACGGCTTCCCCCTGAACCAGGAGAAGAAGGCTCCGACGATGCAGAAGGCCAGGCTGATGATCAGGGCTGCGGACATGGCCTGCACGAAGAGCGGGTAGTTCCCTGGGGCGATCTGGGCGGTGGAGCCCAGGTACACGGATATCAGACAGGTGGCCACGCCCATGGATGTCATGGTGCCCACCTGCCTGCAGGTGGCGATGAGACCGGAGGCCTTGTTGTACTCGCCCTTGTCCACATATGACATCACGGCGTAGGTGTTCGGTGCCGAGAACAGACCGTACCCGAGGCCGCAGAACATCTGACCTATGACGATGAGCGGCAGGCTCATCTCCAGACCGGTGCCCATCAGCAGCAGTATCCCCACGGATGACATGATCATCCCGACGGTCGGGAGTATCCTCAGGTCCGTCATGCGGTCGGACATCCTCCCGGCGATGGGCGTGACGATGACCTGCACCACCGGCTGGGCCATCAGCACTATGCCCGCCTGGGTGGCGGTCATGGCGCCGATGCTCTGAAGGTAGAGGCTCAGGAAGAAGGTGATGCAGTACACCGCCGCATAGTTCAGGAACAGCGCCAGCATGGACCTGGAGAACCTGCTGTTGCGGAACATGTTCACATCTATGATCGGACGCTGGACCCCGCGCTCTCTGCAGATGAAGAGGACGATGGCGACGAATCCGGCGGCCATCATCACGAATCCGTAGATCTCGGGAAGGGAGATCAGACCGAACATCGTCAGAGCAATGGCGATGCCGTAGATGACCGCGCTCGGAAGGGCGAAGGGCTCGTCGGGGGTGCTGCGGATGTTGCAGCCGAACCTGCTCATGCAGACCAGCGCCCCTGCCATGAAGGGCACGATGAACAGGAAGATGGCCCTCCAGGTCAGGGTGTCCGTGACGAACCCTCCGAGGGTAGGCCCCAGAGAGGTGCCCAGGTAGACGCACATGGTGTTGATGCCGAGCGCCGCACCCCTCTCCCTGAGCTCGTAGACATCGGAGATCATGGAGACGCTGGTGCTGGAGATGCATGCGATGCTGATGCCCGACAGGCCTCTGAGGATGTACAGGCTGACGAGATTGGGCGCGGCGGCGCAGAGCAGCAGCGACACTATGGCGACGGACGCGCCGATCATGAAGACGCGCTTCTTGCCGTATATGTCCGCCAGCCTGGCGGCCGGCATGAGGAACATAACGGATACGATGAAGTAAACGCTTGTGATCCAACCCTGCTGGTGAGCCGATGCCCCCAGCTCCTCCCCTATGGAGGGCAGGGCCAGGTTCAGCATCGTGCCTATCAGCGGGTTGACGAAGATGGCCAGACAGGAGGCCGCCAGTACGAGCCTCTTCTCACGGGTGGTGTAGCCCATACCGACGCCTCCGTCGGTATCAGCTCTTCATTCCGAGGCCGATGGCCTTGAGGTTGCTGTCGACCAGGTCCGCCTTGCGTGCGGGGACGCTCTTCCTGAGGCCCTTCTCCAGGTTCTCGTAGCTGCAGAACGAGGTCTCGGCGAACATCCTGCCGAGTATCACCATGTTGGCGGCGCCCTTGAGGCCGTTCTCCTCCGCCATGGAGGAGGCGTCCAGGTAGATGGTCTTCACATCGTCCCTCTCCACCTTCTTGTGGATGATGGAGCTGTCGACGATGATGGTCCCGCCGGGGACCACATCGTTCTCGAACTTCTCCAGGGACGGGAGGTTCATGGCGATCAGGATGTCCGGATTAGTGACCAGAGGGGACCCTATCTTCTCGTCGGAGATGCAGACGCTGCAGTTGGCGGTGCCTCCCCTCATCTCCGGTCCGTAGGACGGGAGCCAGGAGATCTCCTTGCCCTCCATCATGCCTGCGTACGCCATCACCTTGCCGGCGAACAGGATGCCCTGCCCGCCGAAGCCTGCCAGCAGGATGTTCAGTGTCACTGGGATCCCTCCCCCACATCCTTGTAGACGCCGAGCGGATAGTACGGGAGCATGTTGTCCCTCAGCCACTGCAGCGCGTCCGTCGGAGCCATGCCCCAGTTGGTGGGGCAGGTGGAGACCACCTCCACGATGCAGTAGCCCTTCCCCTCCATCTGGTACTGGAAGGCCTTCTTGATCGCCTTCTTGGCAGCCTTCACGTTCTTGACGCAGTCGACGGTGACCCTCTGGGCCAGGGCGACGCCGTCCAGGGTGGACAGCATCTCGCAGACCCTGATGGGGTTGCCTGCAGTCTTGACGTCCCTGCCGTAGGGCGTGGTCTGGGTGACCTGCCCGGGGAGGGTGGTGGGGGCCATCTGCCCTCCGGTCATGCCGTAGATGGCGGTGTCGATGAATATCGCGACTATGTTCTCGCCGCGGGTAGCCGCATGGACGGTCTCCGCGGTGCCGATGGCGGCCAGGTCCCCGTCACCCTGGTACGTGAACACCACGGCCTCGGGCCTGGCCCTCTTGATGCCGGTGGCGACGGCGGGAGCACGCCCGTGGGGCGCCTGGACCATGTCGCAGTTGAAGTAGTTGTAAGTGAACACGGAGCAGCCCACCGAAGCCACGCCGACGGTCCTGCCCTCGACGCCCAGCTCGTCGATCGCCTCTGCGACCAGCCTGTGGACGATGCCGTGGGTGCATCCGGGGCAGTAGTGGAACGGCGCATCCGTGAGCGCGTGAGGCCTCCCTCCTTTGATCTCGGTCATCAGCAAACACCTCCGTTGATCCTGACGATCTGCTCATACACCTCTTTCGGCGTGGGGATCATGCCGCCGGTGCGCCCGTAGAACTCCACGGGCTTTCTGCCGGCGACCACCAGCCTCACATCGTCGACCATCTGCCCCATGGACATCTCGACGGTCAGGAACGCCTTGGCGGTGTCCGCGGCCTTCGATACGGCCTTGACCGGGAAGGGCCACAGGCTGATCGGCCTTATCATGCCGGCCTTGATGCCCTCGGCCCTGGCTTTGTCCACCGCCGAGCGGGAGACACGGGAGGAGGCGCCGTAGGCCACGACTATGATGTCGGCGTCCTCGGTGAGGTACTCCTCGGCACGCTGCTCGTTCTGCATTATGGTCCTGTACTTCTCGAACCTCTTCCTGACCAGGTCCTCCAGCTCCTGGGGCTGGATGTACAGGGAGTTGATCACGTTGTGGGGACGCTCGTTGTTGTGCCCCTTGGCCGCCCAGGGCTTGTCCTGCTCGACGGGCTTGGGGTCGGGGAGCACCACGGGCTCCATCATCTGCCCCAGCATGCCGTCGGACAGGATCATGGCGGGCATGCGGTACTTGTCGGCCAGGTCGAAGGCGTCGGAGATCATGTCGACGGTCTCCTGGACGGTGGACGGGGCGAACACCAGCAGGTGGAAGTCGCCGTGACCGGTGGACCTGGTGGCCTGGAAGTAGTCGGCCTGGGACGGCTGGATGCCTCCCAGCCCGGGTCCGCCTCTCTGGACGTTCACGATGAGCGCGGGGACGTCGGACCCCGCCATGTACGAGATGCCCTCGGACATCAGGCTGATGCCCGGGGATGACGTGGATGTCATCGCCCTTACGCCGGCGGCTCCGGCGCCGAGGACCATGTTGATGGATGCCACCTCGGATTCGCCCTGCAGATACACCCCGCCGACCTTGGGCATCCTCTTGGACATGTAGGCGGCCACCTCGGTCTGGGGCGTGATCGGGTATCCGAAGAAGTGCCTGCATCCGGCGGCGATGGCCGCCTCGGCGATGGCTTCGTTGCCTTTCATCAGCACCTTCTCGCCCATCTTCACACCTCCACCCTGATGGCCATGTCCGGGCACATTATGGCGCAGGACCCGCAGCCTATGCAGGCATCGGGGTCGGTGACGTGCACCGGATGGTACCCCTTGCCGTTGGTGGTCTTCTTGTCAAGAGCGAGGATGCTCTTGGGACAGGCCGCGACGCACATCTCGCAGCCCTTGCAAACATCATTCTCCACGATTACCTTGGGCATGTCTCACACCTGCTGTTCCCACGGCGCCCTGACGTAGGCGTCGACCGGGTATATTGTGAGCCTTTTATTTAACAGGCGGACCCCTCTGGGCACCGCCGTGAACCTCAGCGGGAGACCCGTGATCCTGCAGACCTCCTCGGCGAACGGGACCGATGCCTCCACCGTGCCGGCGGTGGTCTCGCCCTTCAGATGGGAGTTGTTGACGATGCAGGTCGCCCTGAGCCCGGACGCCCGCTGGACCTCCTCCATCACCGAGACGGCCTCCTCAGGCTCGGTGGTGAGGGAGCGGTAGCGGTTCACCACGTACAGGACCTCCGGGTCGGCGGCCTTTATCACCCTGGCATACACGCCCAGAGCCGTCGCCCCGGCATCGTCTCCGCCCACGTCTATGATGACGCGCCCGCCGTCCTCGATGGCGGCCGGGACGGAAGCCGGCAGAGACGGCGTGTCGAGATTGGTGCTGGCATAGTTCGGCCCGATCACTCTGACACCCATCGCCTCCAGCTCCTCGGCGTAGTCCGCCGAGCGGAAGTACGGATTGACCACGTCCATGTCTATCAGCGTCACGTCCTCCCCGTCCCTGGCGCAGTCGACGGCCAGGTTGATGGACAGGTTGGTCTTGCCGACGCCGTAGTGCCCGCAGACCACGTTGACCCTCTTCTCCAGCATGCCCATGGGGTCTCCCAGGGATGTGGGGTATATAACCACAATCCCCACGGAAGCGGTATCGTAGGCATAGTGGCTAAATACTATGGCGCGATGAATCGCGTGATGACGATAGAGCCCAAGATCTCCGAGATCGCCGAGCGCATCTCGGCCATGCGTGAGCTGTGCGACTTCACCGCAGAGGACATGGCGGCGGAGCTGGACATCACCCCCGAGGAGTACCTCACCTACGAATCCGGAACGAGGGACTTCTCCTTCACGTTCCTGTACAAGTGCGCCGAGAAGTTCGGCATCGACATGATCGAGCTCCTCACCGGCGACAACCCCCACCTCTCGGAGTGCTCGGTTGTCAGGAAAGGGCACGGCCTGCCCATGAAGAGGCGCAAAGGGTTCACCTACAACCACATCGCCCCCACATTCAAGGACAAGATCGCGGAGCCCTTCGTTGTCACCGCCCCCTACATCGAGGGGGAGCAGAACGCTCCCGTTGCGACATCCACCCACGAGGGCCAGGAGATGGACTTCATACTGGAGGGCACCCTCAGGTTCGTGCACGACGGACGCGAGGTGGAGCTCCGCGAGGGGGACTGCGTCTACTACAACTCCGGCATGCCCCATGGGATGATCGCCACGTCGAAGGGCGGCTGCACGTTCATAGCCGTGGTCATGAAGGGCGGTGCCAGGCAATGAGGGGCATCAACGAGAGGTACGTGGAGGAGACCTACGGGGACGACGGGATCCTCCGCGAGATGAAGATACACTACCCGGAGAACTACAACTTCGGCTACGACATCGTCGACGACATCGCAATCAACGACCCCGACAGGACGGCCCTGGTCTGGGACAGCTGCCACGAGGCCGAACGCAGATTCACCTTCGCAGACATCAAGAGGCTCAGCGACAAGACCGCCAACTACCTGGCGTCCCTGGGCATCGGCAAAGGCGACATGGTCCTGATGATCATGAAGCAGAGGTACCAGTTCTGGTACACCATCGTCGCCCTCCACAAGCTGGGCGCCGTGGCGATCCCCGCGACGTACATGCTGACGAAGCACGACATCGAGTACCGCGTCAGGGCCGCCGGGATCAAGGCGATCATCTGCACCGACCAGACACCCGTGTCCAAGGCGGTGGAGGCGTCGGACATACCCGAGGTGAAGATCAGGATCCTGGTGGGCGAACCCCGCGAGGGATGGCTGGACTTCGACGCCGGTGTCGAGGCCGCGTCCGAGGAGCTGGAGCGCAGGGACACCAAGGCAACGGAGCCGTTCCTCATGTACTTCACATCCGGCACCTCCGACAACCCCAAGATGGTGCTCCATGACCACACGTACTCCCTGGGGCACATCCTCACCGCCAAGCACTGGCACAGGGTGGATCCGGAGGGTCTGCACTTCACCGTCAGCGACACCGGATGGGGCAAGGCCGTCTGGGGCAAGCTCTACGGCCAGTGGATCATGGAATCGGCGGTGTTCGTGTACGAGTACGACAAGTTCAACCCGTCCGACATCCTCGACATGATCGAGAAGCACAGGATCACATCCCTCTGCTGTCCCCCGACCATGTTCAGGCTCTACATCAACGCCGGGCTGGAGGGCCACGACCTGTCGTCCCTGAAGCACTGCAATATCGCAGGCGAGGCGCTGAACCCCGACACCTTCGAGACCTGGAGGAAGGCCACCGGCCTGACCCTCATGGAGGGGTTCGGACAGACCGAGACTACGCTGACCGTGGCCACCATCGACGGGATGGAGGCCAAGCCCGGGTCCATGGGCAAACCCTCCCCGCAGTTCAAGGTGGACATCGTGGACGAGAACGGCAGGCACTGCCCCGCCGGAGTCCCCGGCGAGATCGTCGTGTCCATCGAGCCCAAGGTCCCCGGGATCATGATGGGCTACTACCGCGACCCGGAGAAGACCGCCGCCACCCTGAGGGATGGATGGCACCACACCGGCGACGTGGCATGGAGGGACGAGGACGGCTACTTCTGGTACGTCGGCAGGAACGACGACATCATCAAGTCCTCCGGCTACAGGATCAGCCCCTTCGAGATCGAGAGCGCCCTCATGCTGCACCCCTCTGTCCTGGAGTGCGCCGTCACCGGCGTCCCCGACCCCGTGCGCGGGCAGATCATCAAAGCGACCATCGTCCTCAGGGAAGGCTGGGAGCCCTCCGACGCCCTCAAGAAGGAGATACAGGATTTCACCAAGAAGGAGACCGCCCCGTACAAGTACCCCCGGGCGGTGGAGTTCGTTAAGGAGCTGCCCAAGTCCATCAGCGGCAAGGTCCGCAGGGTGGAGATCCGCAACAGGGACATCGAGGATGCGAAAAACCGCGGCAACTGAATGCTGTGCGTTTATCGTAGAAACTATTTAAATCAATTTTACGAAAACAGCAGCGCATCACCGTCGGTTGATACGAAATTCGTAGAAATCGACGGAAAATGTCGCTATATTTATTAATAGGGAACAAATCACCCGTCCATCCTGAAGGGGCATATCATGCGGAACATCAACCAGAGGTACATACGGGAGGCCTTCGACAGCGACGGGATCCTGGAGAACCTCAGGATCGTATGCCCCGACGACTTCAACTTCGGATACGACATCGTCGACGACATCGCCGTCAACGACCCCACCCGCCGCGCGCTGGTGTGGCAGCACGAGAACGGCGAGGAGAGGACCTTCACCTTCGCCGACATCAAGAGGCTCAGCAACAAGACCGCCAACTACCTCACATCCAAGGGGATAAAGAAGGGCGACTTCGTCATGCTGATCCTGAAGCACAGCTACCAGTTCTGGTACATATCGGTGGCATTGCACAAGATGGGCGCAGTGGTGGTCCCGGCGACGTACATGCTCAAGCCCCACGACATCGAGTACCGCGTGAAGGCCGCCGACATCAAAGCCGTCATGGTTACCCACGAGACGGACATCGCCGACCAGGTGGATGCGGCCAGCACCCCCGGCCTCGACCTCAAGTTCATGGTCGGAGGCAGCAGGGAGGGATGGCTGGACTTCGACGCGGAGATGGAGGAGGCCTCGGAGGAATGGGAGAGGGTCCCAACCAGGAAGGAGGACTACTTCCTCATGTACTTCACGTCAGGCACATCCGGCAACCCCAAGATGGCCATGCACGACTACACATACCCTCTCGGGCACATACTCCTGGCCAAGTACTGGCACCAGGTGGACCCCGAGGGGCTGCACTGGTCGGTGGCGGACACCGGATGGGCGAAGAACGCCTGGGGCAAGCTCTACGGCCAGTGGATCATGGAGGCTGCGGTGTTCGTGTACGAGTACGACAAGTTCGAGCCCTCCGACATCCTCGACATGATCGAGAAGCACAAGATAACCACGTTCTGCTGCCCTCCCACCATGTTCCGCCTCTACCTGCAGGCAGGCATCGAGGGACACGACCTGTCGACCCTGAAGAACTGCTGCATCGCCGGAGAGGCCCTGAACCCCGACACCTACGAGACCTGGTACAAGGCCACCGGCCTCAGGCTCATGGAGGCGTTCGGGCAGTCCGAGTCCACGGTCATCGTGGGCACCATCAAAGGCATGACCCCCAAGCCCGGGTCCATGGGCAGGCCGTCCCCCCAGTTCAGGGTCGAGCTGCTGGACGGCGAGGGCAAGAGGGTCCCCCTGGGAGCCGAGGGCGAGATCTGCGTCAGCATAGACCCGCGCATCCCGGGCATATTCAAGGAGTACTACCGCGACCCGGAGAAGACCGCGGCGACGCTGTATGACGGCTGGCACCACACCGGCGACATGGCCTGGAAGGATGCGGACGGCTACTACTGGTACTCCGGCCGCAACGACGACATCATCAAATCATCCGGCTACAGGATCAGCCCCTTCGAGATCGAGAGCGTGCTCCTGGAGCACCCCGGCGTCCTGGAGTGCGCCGTCACCGGCGTCCCCGACCCCATCAGGGGGCAGCTGGTGAAAGCCACCGTTGTCCTCAGACCTGGATTCGAGCCCTCCGACGCCCTCAAGAAGGAGCTCCAGAGGTACACGAAGCAAAACACCGCCCCCTACAAGTACCCCAGAGCGGTGGAGTTCGTGAAGGAGCTGCCCAAGTCCATGAGCGGGAAGATCAAAAGAGTGGATATAAGGAAGAAGGACGCCGAGAAGGCGTCCTGATTCACTCGAAAGAGAAGGACACATCCTTCTTCAGTGCGAGCTCGCCCGCGGCCTCCGCCGCCTTTATCATAGCGCACGGCACGGGGCAGGACACGTGCTCCAGCTCCGCACAGGCGGAGTACACCGCGTTCTCCGTGAAGGGCTTGGCGATGGCATCGAACACCGGCACCGGGCCGATCTCCTTGCATACCGCCCTGACGGCGGGGCACTCGCTCTTGACCTTGAACGAGATGTCCATGTTCTCGTCCATGGAAGCGGTGATGACGGTCTTGAATCTGCACACTCCAGCATCAACGTTCACTGTAGCGTCTGCCATATGGATCAATAGGGCGTAACAACGTTAGGATTTGTCAATTTTCCTACGACCGCATCCCTCACGAACCTGTTGTACGACGACAGGTCCTTCCTGCCGTCGATTATGTCCGCCACAGAATCCCGGATGTGCGGGAAGATGATCCTGTAGGACTCGCAGGAGAAGAACCCTGACTCGCCGATCCCGCCCTCGGCGGCGGCATCGATGCTGCATCCGCCGGCGCACTGCGTGAATATGGGGCAGCTGCGGCATCTCTCCCTGCGCTCGATGGATCCCACCAGCACCTTCCTGAAACCGTCGGAGGAGAACAGCTCGGAGATCGAATCGACATCCATGATGTTGCCCATCCTGTACTCCGGCGGACAGGGCTTGGAGCAGGGATAGACGTCGCCGTTGGGCTCCACGGAGATCCACCTGGTCAGACACGACGCGTGGGCGCAGTCGGAGATGTTGGGCTCGGACAGGGAGGCCCTGAGGTACTGGTAGAACGGCAGCACGGGTATGGGTGCGGACGCGTCGGTGAGCCACTCGTCGAAGAGGGCGATGCACGCCTCTGCGTACTCCTGCGGGGACATCCACAGGTCGCTCTCCGGACATCCGATCATGCGGAGGGCGGGGCTGCAGTAGAACGCTATCCCGCGGTCCCGGAAGAAGCGGTACATCTCGTGCATCCTGCCGATGTTGCCGGAATGTATGCTGGAGATCACGGAGAACATGTGCCCCTTCTTCGACATCATGGAGAGGACCGACTCCACCTTCGCCCGGTCTATGCCGGGGCGCAGGCCGGCATCGCAGCCGCCTTCGAAGGACACACCGACGTTGATCCGGGCGTCCCTGCAGAACTCGAGGAACCTGGGCGTGAGCAGGAGCCCGTTGGTCTGTATGGTGTTGCCGCACCTGCCGATGGCCTTCCCGTAGGCTTCCTTCTGGCAGGCCCTGGCCCTCTTGAAGAAGCGCTCGCCGGCGAGAAGGGGCTCGCCTCCCGTCCAGAGGTACCTGGCGGAATCATACTCGGCGCGGACCATGCCGACGGTCTTCTCCACGACGGACATGTCCATGACGCCGCTGCCGTCGTCATGGCTGTAGCAGTGCCTGCAGTGAGCGTTGCAGGACAGCGTCGGCTTCATAACAACCAACAGGAACGGCTTCATAGCCTCGCCTGACAGTCAGCTGCGGATGGGCAGCCAATGGCGCTCAGAAGGGCCAGTAGCAGTAGTCGCAGCAGGTCCCGTCGGTGCCGTAGGCGCAGCACACGAGCACGACCACGATGAGTGCCAGGAGCTCAACGGCGCAGTGGGCTCCGCAACAGGGGTAGCATCCGGGAGTGCCGTAGTGAGGATCGTCCTCAACCTCGTGTCCGGTGGGGGGGTTGTAGACGATCTGCGAGCTCGCAGGCATAGCCTGGGCGATGTAGTCCTCGGTCAGCTCCTGGGTGGATTTCTCTTCGTTGCTCATACGCTCACCAATATCGGGCCTCAAACGCCCGATTGAATGTCACGGGATGCCCATGGACATATTTTAAAGTGATGGGGTCATCCAGCCAGCATGTTCGGGTATGCGGTGCCTGTGGACATGACGCTCTCCGGTGCGGACGCCGCGGCGTACCGCGGATACTACTGCGAGACCTGCCATCAGCTCAGGGACTGCTACGGCGTGATGTCCGCGATCATAGTCAGCTACGAGATGACCTTCGCATCCATCCTCCTGAACTCGGTGTCCTCCGACGGTGTGGACGTCCAGGAGCCGAGGGCCGGACCGCTCTGCGTGCTCCGCCACGCCTCCCGCAGGACAGGGCTCCTCAGGAAGCTCGCCGCATACTCCGTCCTGGTGACCAACAACGACCTCATAGACGACAGACTGGACGGCGCCACCGTGAAGACCAACCTCGGCCTCCTGTGGATGAACCACTCCATCGAGAGAGCCAGACGCGACTTCCCCGAGTACGACCGCCTCATAATGGACGGATACGCCGGACTGCGGGAGAAGGAGGCCGCCGGATGCTCGGACCCGGTGGAGATGGGGTACGCCTCCGCCGCCAGCATGGTCGGTGTCATGAGGCTCATGAACGGGGAGGAATGGACGCCGGTCCTGGAGAGGCTGTTCCTCAACCTCGGCGCCTGGGTCTACATAATGGACGCCATCGACGACCTGGACGAGGACCATGAGAAGGGGCAGTACAACCCGTTCCTGGCAGGGGCCTCGGAGTTCAACGGCGCCCGGAACTTCGTCACGTCCAACATCTACACGATATCGGATGCCGTACGCACCGTGGTGGGTGAGATACAGAGCGCCTACTCGGAGCTGCGCCCGTCCATGGTCAGGAACACCGGCATCTGCGACAACATCGTCTACCAGGGGATCCCCACCACCGTGCGCCTGGTGATGGACGGCAGGTCCAGGATGAAGCCCACCCTGACCGACATGATCGGCGGCAAGGTGAACCGCACCATCGGCTCTCAGTTCTGACGGTTCACCACGTCTATGTGGATGTTCTCCATGACATCCAGCGCCTTCGAGTTCATCTCCGGGTCAGGGGATGCGGTGCATGCCGCATCCACCACGATCCTCGCCTCCGGGAACGCCGCCTTCAGTATCACGGCGTTGGACAGCACGCACATGCTGCCCACCAGCCCGCAGAGCTCGATCTGGTCGAACCGCCCCTGATAGAACGACAGCCTCGCCGCCAGGTCCTCCGAGCCGAAGCGGTCCTTGACCACCGTGTTCCCCTCGTTGCAGTACCTGGCCACCGAGCCGTATATGGCGGAGCCCTCCTCGTCCACGCAGTGGGGAACGGGGAGCCTCCTCCCCTCCTGAGTGCACGGGTAGCGGTCGGCATCATGCATGTCCTTGGTGAACACCACCATATCCCCGTTGGAGACGTACTCCCTGACCTTGGCCTCGATGGGGCCTTCCAATGCGGCGGCCTCCGGGAACCCCAGGGCGCCGTCGACGAAATCCTTCTGGAAATCAACCACTACCAGGACCCGCATGCACCTCCATGACCGCGGGCGTATTTAACCGGCAGGCAAGCGAATTATACCGCCCCGACATTGGATGCCCCATGGGGAAGTACAACGCCGACATCCTCTCTTTCGTCGAGGACAGGAAGGTCATCGAGTTCGACATCGGCCGCCCGCGCAAGATCACCGGATCCAGGATCGCGGCCATCCTCGGCATGAACGAGTACACCACCCCGTTCAAGGCCGCCTGCGAGATGGTGGGCCTGTGGAAGGAGCCTCCGTCCAAGTTCACCGAAGCGGGCAACGTGATGGAGCCGAAGATCCGCGGATATGTGCGCGACCATGCGGAGGAGCTCATCGGAGAGGCCCTCGGCGACGGAGTGATCGGTGTGGAGGACCCCGTTCCCGCCCGGGAATGCGGGTTCGAGCACTTCCCCGGGAAAGAACCGTTCGGAGGGATGGTGGACGGCTACGTCACCGTCGACGGGAGGAGGGCCGCCGTTCTGGAGATCAAGACCGCCAGCAGGAAGGACGGATGGTTCGGCACCGACGGGTCGCCTGAGGTCCCCTTCGGCTACGTGCTCCAGGCATCCCTGTACTGCGAACTGTCGGGCCTGGGCAGGATAGTGTTCGCCGCAGGGTTCCCGGAGGCATCCGACTACGAGGACCCGGAGTCCTGGGAGCCCTGTCCGGAGAACACGGCGGTCCGCATCGTCAGCGCCTACCTCATGAGGGCCATGATGGACGAGGCCGTGACCTGGTACAACAGATACATCCGCAGAGGCATCACTCCGCCATGGACCGACAGGGACACGGAACTGGTGGAGGCGCTGCTCTCCCGCTACTGATCCGCCTTCTTCCCGATGGGATCGATGTAGAGCTTGTACGCCGGGAGGAGGCAGCATCCGATCAGATTGCCCACCAGGATCACGCCGATGAACGTCAGCGACTCCGGCGACCACATCATGCCTGCGGAGAAGAAGTAGAACATGTCCGCGATGCTGTGCTCGAATCCCGCCATGATGAACACGGGGACCGCTATGAACACCGCCAGAGGTGTGTTCTTGGTCCTGTAGGTGTCGACGGCGATGTACATCAGCAGACCGCACATGACTCCCTTCATCAGGGCCGGGAGGATGTCCAGCCCCAACTTGGTCTGGCACATGGCCACTGCGGAGTCTATGGGGAATGCGTACCCCACTATCATGCAGCCCACGAAGTTCCCTATGATGGTGATCACGACCTCGAGGAGGTATGTGCGGTCGTTCTCCAGGATGTAGCCGACCTTGCCGGTGTACAGGTTGAGGCCGTAGAGGACCACGGCGTACAGACCCACCGAGAAGAGGATCGCTCCGACCCATTTGAACTCCTGTCCGCACTGGGCGGTGGTCTCCAGGAGCACCACACCGCCGATGCTGATCATCATACCCGCCAGTATCGCTTTGAAGAACCACTGGACCGGCTGCATGAATGCATGCATTTTTTGTGCGTACTTATTGGTTTACATCGCAGATTGCATCAATCAAATATCCGTGCGGCATGACACCCTCTATGAGTGAGATCGACGCACTGATCTGGATTCGGGACAACATGTCCTGCGGATTCCTGGACTCCGCCATGCCCGCGGTGTCCCTATCGGTCACCGCGGACATCATCTGGTTCGCGGCATCGCTCCTGCTCATGGTCAGGAAGGACACCCGCCATATCGGAGCGGTCCTGTTCCTGGCGGAGGTGCTCTGCATCATCCTCGGGAATGTGATCCTGAAGAACGTCTTCGAGAGGCCCCGTCCCTTCGATGCGTATCCCTTCGAGCTGATCGTCACCGAACCGTCCGACTGGTCGTTCCCGTCTGGACACACCGCCGGCTCCTTCGCAGCCGCGACCGTCGCCCTCATGCACAGCAAGAAAATCGGATATGCTATGCTCGCGTACGCGGCCGTAGTGGGATTCTCCAGGCTGTACCTGTGCGTCCACTACCCATCGGACGTGTTCGGCGGGGCAATGCTGGGGGTGCTCTGCGCCGTCGCCGCAAGACTTATCATAGACCGCATCACGGAGGGGGATGGATATGGATCCGGAGGAGATCGCCAGGGAGTTCGTTGAGTCGCGCCGCTCGGGACGCCTCGCCGACAACGAGTACATCGCGTTCAGGAGATCGTCCGCGAGAGCCTTCACGAAGCTGGTCTCCCGCTGGTCCTATCGCCTCAGCCCGGAGACCATCAGGTCGGTGCTAGCTCTGTGCCCTTCGTCATACTTCGTGGACCAGACCGGGTTGGACGACGACCCTGCCGAGTCCGTCATCGCCCTGAATCCCTCCGACCGCATCTCCAACATGATCCTGGGCCTCATCGACGGCGGCCCCATTACCAGGGCGAAGTTCGAGACACCGCTGCCAGGAGCAGACGTCGGCATCAAGACCGAGATCGCATCGCTGAAGGATCCGGACGGATCCGTCCCCGCCGATGTGTTCACCCTTTCCGCCATGGATGAGCTGGGCCTCAGCTGCGGTGCGGATACGTTCACCGGCTACCTGGGGTTCATGGATGACTGCAGGGGCCTCCGCATGATGCTGATGGAGGCCGGTCTCCCGCACCCTACCATGGGCGACGTGCACGAGTTCCTGCTGCACGTCTATGCGGAATCCAGAAAGCGGTGCTGAAGCCTGTATGAAAATGAGAATAGGTTTGGGAGGCCCCTTGCGGGGCCGTTTTCATCCCTTCCTGTCCTTGCAATGGCAGCTGTCGTCGGAGATGCGGTGGCAGGCGCCTCCGCAGCTCGCGCATCCGCCCTTGGTGGACAGCGTCCTGTAGATGCCGTAGCACGCCAGTGCCAGCACCAGGACGACGACCGCAGCGACCAGAAGGGTGGCGCCGTTCATGCGGTGACCGCCTCCACCTTGGATTTGATCGTTCCGAAGGGGTCTTTGGCAATCAGCAGGAACACCAAGGCCGCCAGGGCGATGACCGCCATGATGATGCCCACGGGCTCGACGGTTCCGTACAGCGCCACCAGCCCAAACTGGTAGACGATGACCGAGACGGCATATGCCAGCAGGCACTGGTATCCGACGCCGAAGGCGGTCGCCTTCCATGTGCCGAGCTCACGGTGCATGGCTCCGATGGCTGCGAAGCAGGGCGCGCAGATCAGGTTGAACAGCAGGAAGGAGAATCCCGCCAGAGGCGTGATCATGCCCGCCAGGAGCGTCCAGAACTCCTCTCCGGCCTCAGACACCTCCGCGAAGCCGAACAGCACTCCCAGTGTGCCCACCACGTTCTCCTTCGCCAGGAGGCCGGTGACGGTGGCCACTGTGAACTGCCAGTCTCCGAATCCCAGAGGCGCGAATATGAATCCGATGGCGTTGCCGATGGATGCCAGCATGGATGCGTCGGCATCCACCATCTCCAGGGACCAGTTGAAGCTGGACAGGACCCAGACCAGTGCGCAGGCAACCAGGATGAAGGTACCTGCCTTCTTCACGAAAGCCCAGCCCCTCTGCAGCACGGACATGACCATGTTCATGACCGAGGGCAGATGGTAGGGGGGCAGCTCCATGATGAACGGGGAGGGCTCGCCCACGAAGGACTTCCACTTCTTCAGGATGATTCCGGACATCAGTATGCACAGGATGCCTATCAGGTAGGAAGAGAGCGCTATCGCGGCGGATCCGCCGAACAGCGCTCCTGCGATGAGGGCGATGATGGGCAGCTTGGCGCTGCAGGGGATGAAGGTGGTGGTCATCGCCGTGATGCGGCGGTCCCTGTCGCTCTCGATGGTCCTGGAGGCCATGACGCCGGGGACTCCGCAGCCCATGCCCACCATGACGGGGATGAAGGACTTGCCGGAGAGGCCGAACCTCCTGAATATGCGGTCCATGACGAAGGCGATACGGGACATGTACCCGATCTCCTCGAGGATGGCCAGCAGCAGGAACATGACCAGCATCTGCGGCAGGAATCCCAGCACGGCGCCGACTCCTCCTATCAGGCCTTCGACGACGAATCCGGACAGAGCCTCGTTGACGCCGGCATTGGCCAGCCAATCGCGTGCAGCGGGAAGGACCCACTCGCCGAAGAACACATCGTTGACCCAGTCCGTCCCCATGGTTCCGATGGTCTGCACGGCGAGGTAGTACACGCCGTACATAACGGCAACGAAGATGGGCAGACCCAGCCACTTGTTGGTGACGTACCTGTCGACTTTGTCGGAGAATGTCTCCCTGTTGCGGTCGACGGGGGCGTTCAGGCATCCGGACACCGTGTCGCAGATGGAGTTGTACCTCTGGTCGGTGATGATGCTCTCGGAGGAGTCGTCGTACTCGTCCTCCAGCGCCTTTATGATCGGCTCCGCGTCGAATCCTTCTCTGACGTACTCTGAGGCCTTCTCGTCCCTCTCGATGACCTTGATGGCGGCCCATCTCCTCAGCTCGGGCCTCAGGTCGGACCTGATCCCCTCCTCCGCCTTGGCGATGGCATCCTCCACCGACGGCTCGAACCTCTGGGGGATCGGCTCCACCTTGGAAGCCGTGGCCAGCGCCTTCTTGACGTCGTCGATTCCCGTCCCTTTGGAGGCGGTGGTCTCGACCACGGTGCACCCGAGCATCCTGCCCAGGTTGGCAGCGCTGATGGAAATGCCCTTGGCTGCCGCCAGGTCCATCATGTTCAGGATCATCACCACGGGGGTGCCCATCTCCAGGAGCTGCACCGTCAGGTACAGGTTCCTCTCCAGATTGGAGGCGTCCACCACGTTGAGGATCAGATCCGGCTTCTCGTTCACGATGTAGTCTCTGGAGACTATCTCCTCGGGAGAGTAGGGTGACAGGGAGTAGATGCCGGGCAGGTCCACCAGGACCGTGTCCTCGACGCCCTTTATGCGCCCCTCCTTCCGATCGATAGTCACTCCCGGCCAGTTCCCCACGCGCTGGGAGGACCCGGTGAGCTTGTTGAACACCGTGGTCTTCCCGCTGTTGGGGTTCCCGGCCAATGCTATCGTTCTCATTTTCAATCCTCCGTCCATAGCATCCGCTGAAGGATGCAAATTCGAATTAGCTTCAGAATCCCCTCACTCGATCTCGATGAGCGATGCCTCGCTCTTCCTGAGCGACAGCTCGTATCCTCTCACGGTGACCTCCAACGGGTCCCCGAGGGGTGCGGTTTTGTTCACGACTATGGTGCACCCCTTGGTGATGCCCATATCCATGAGTCTTCTTCTGACGGGGCCTTCCCCGACGATCCTCTTCACCTTGACCTCCTTTCCGAAGGCCGCATCCTTCAACGTAGCCATGAGTCTCACTCCGGGTCGTACATTATCTTGGAAACAAGGGTACGGTCCATGGCTATCTTCGAGCCCCTCACGGCGAGGATCATGTTCCCTCCCACGACGGAGTGGACGCAGACCTCCTCGCCGACTGTGAACCCCAGGCAGAAGAGGTGACGTCTCACCTCGTCCTTGCCGGAGATCCTCACGATCGTCCCTCTGGATCCCACCCTTGCCGTGGAGAGAGGGATCCCTCCGGACTTGGGCGCCGAATCCGGCGTACCGCACCCGCACGAGCTGCAGGACACACAGCGCTGGGTGCATAGCATGCTTGCTTCCATGTTCTTTAGGAGTACCTAATCGTATTTAATTTAGTCGGTCCTAAAAACTATGTTCCGAGTAGGGAATCGGCTTCCGGCGGCGTCTGCGATTACGTTATCTACAACCTCGTCGTATCCGCGTCATGCAAGCGGGGTTCGATAACGACCTTTATCTCAAGATGCAGTCCGAGCACATCCGCGAGAGGATAGAGCAGTTCGGTGGCAAATTGTATCTGGAGTTCGGCGGGAAGATCTTCGATGACTATCACGCCTCCAGGGTGCTCCCCGGATTCAGACCGGACAGCAAGATCCGCATGCTGATGGAGTTCGGCGACCAGGCCGAGGCCCTCGTCGTCGTCAACGCCGACGATATAGAGAAGAACAAGAAGCGCGAGGACCTGGGGATCACCTACGACATGGAGGTCCTGAGGCTCGTCGACTCCTTCAGGGACCGCGGGATACCGGTCGCCGGCGTCGTCATCACCCACTACACCGGCCAGAGGTCCGTGGACCTCTTCCAGATGAAGGTTGAGAACCTGGGCCTCAGGGTCTACCGCCACTACCCCATAGCAGGGTACCCGTCCAACATCCCCCTCATAGTCAGCGACGAGGGCTACGGCAGGAACGAATTCGTGGAGACGACCCGTCCGCTGGTGGTCGTCACCGCCCCCGGGCCCGGCAGCGGCAAGATGGCGGTCTGCCTGTCGCAACTGTATCACGAGCACAAGCACGGCGTGAACGCCGGATACGCCAAGTTCGAGACGTTCCCCATATGGAACCTGCCCCTCACCCACCCCGTGAACATCGCCTACGAGGCAGCCACGGCGGACCTGGCCGACAGCAATATGATCGACCCCTTCCACCTGGAGGCCTACGGGGAGACCACGGTCAACTACAACCGCGACGTGGAGATCTACCCGGTCCTGAAGGCGATCCTGGACAGCATCTCCGGCGGATGCCCCTACCGCTCCCCTACGGACATGGGCGTCAACATGGCGGGGAAGTGCATCGTGGATGACGATGTGGTCCGCCATGCCGCGCTGAACGAGATCGTCAGGAGGTACTTCTCCTCCGCCAGGGACAGAAGGGAGGGCAAGTGCGACGACGCCCAGGTGTTCCGCCAGGAGCTCATCATGCAGCGTGCCGGCGTGGACGTGGACTTCAGGAAGGTCGTCACCGTCATCCGCGAGAAGATGAAGGACGTGGACGTCCCCATCGTCGCCGCGGAGCTCGCCGACGGGACCATAGTCACCGGCAAATCATCGCCTCTGCTGAGGGCATCCTCGGCCATGCTGCTGAATGCCCTCAAGACCCTGGCGGGCATCGACGACAGCGTGCTGCTGATCTCTCCCGAGGTCATCAAATCCATGCAGCGCCTCAAGGTGGAGTTCCTTGGCAACAGAAAGCCCAGCCTGCACGTGGACGAGATGCTGGTCGCCCTCTCCATAGCGGCCAACACCGACCCCGTGGCAGAGGCGGCGTTCTCCAAGATCCCCGAGCTGAAGGGATGCGAGGTCCACTGCTCCGTCATCATCTCGAAGGTGGACGAGGACATGTTCCGCAAACTCGGGATGAACCAGACCTGCGAACCCGACTACCAGACCAACTGCCTTTTCCACATATGATCGAGGTGCCCATGCAGCCGAACATGAAGAACAACCATATGACGGCCGAAGAGGCCGTGAAGGCTCTGGAGGGCATGTCCTCCGGCGCCCTGTGCTCGAACGGAGAGGACGGATTCCCATATGCGGCACCCGTGAACTTCGCTGTGATCGACGGGATGGTCTACATCCACGGCAGGAGGCTCGGGGAGAAGGTGGACAACCTCAGGAAGGACCCCAGGGCCTGCTTCGCCGCCTGGAGGGAGATAGGTTTCGAGGACACCGGACCCGCGGGATGCGACACCACCACCGTGTTCGAATCCGTCATCGTCAAGGGCGAAGCGGAGTTCATCGAGGATGACGACGAGAAGGCAAAGGTGCTGCAGGCGATGGTGGACAAAATGGCTCCGAGCAAAGAGCCCATGGACATGAGGAAGGTCCCGCCCACCTGCGTCTACCGCATCGTCCCGACGGAGGTCACCGGGAAGTTCCATCGGGCTATGCGGGGCAACAGCGTCAGGGGTGCCTGACGACTCCCGCAGACACATCGGAATCATCCCGGGGAACCCTCTGAAGCCGCAGCCCAGCTACCATAAAGCAGGCTCAGCCCCATGAAAAAGTGCATCAGAACCACTTTTTTACCCCCCAAAAAGATTGTCGATAATGATTTTTTCAGGGGGCTAATTATTTCAACCGGCACACGCTCCCCGAACGCATGAAGAGGTTCCTGGAGGACGATCTGGTCAGATGGAAGGACGATCCCGGAAGGAAACCCCTGATCCTCAAGGGACTGCGACAATGCGGCAAGACGTACCTGCTCAGAGAATTCGGAAGCAGGCATTTCAATGACACCGCATACTTCAACTTCGAAGGAAACAAGAGATTGGCAGCGGTCTTCGAACCCGATCTGGACACCGACAGAATAGTCTCCGAACTGTCCGCCATCCACGGACGCACCATCACTCCCGACACCCTGGTGATTTTCGACGAGGTGCAGTTCTGCTATGCCGCACTGACCTCGCTGAAGTACTTCTGCGAGAACGCCCCTCAATACCACATCGCCTGTGCCGGGTCCCTGCTAGGGCTGAAGCTCTCAAGGACCAGAAGGGGTGACGACATCCTCTCGTTCCCGGTGGGGAAGGTCGACTTCCTGAAACTCAGGCCCATGTGCTTCGGCGAATACGTTCTGGCCAGGGACGGAGAGGCGATGTTCAGGGTGCTTGCGGACACGCTTCCGTACGAACCGCTCCCCGAATCGGCGATGATGCGCCTTGACACATTGCTGACGGAATTCATCTGCGTAGGGGGCATGCCGGAAGCCGTGCATGCATGGATATCCACAGGCAGCATGGAAGCCGTGGACAGGATCCACAGGAACATACTGGCGTCATACGAGAACGACCTGGCCAAACACTCCGGCGAGAGCTTCGGGAAGATCAGCAGAGTATGGGCCTCGGTGGCGGAGCAGGTGGCTGAAGACGGTGACAGGTTCAGACTGAAGGAGGCCGGCGGGAACACATCCACACTTTCTGGCGCAATCAGCTGGTTGATAGGCGCGGACCTGATACGCCGTGTCTGGGAGGTCAACGACGACAGGAGCCCTCCTAACCCGAGAGGCGGCATCTACTACAAGCTCTACTTCAACGACGTAGGGCTGCTCAGGTCGAAGACGGGCATGTCATGGGATGCCGTCAGGACCAATGACGCCAGGACCTCGAAGCTCATAGGGGCCCTCACAGAGAACTTCGCACTTCAGGAGCTGGACTACGCCTTGGACCGCGACGGGCATGAGCTGTGCTTCTGGAAGAACGGAAAAGGCAGAGCCGAAGTGGACTTCATAGCAGATATCGGGAGCTCCAACATACCTATCGAGGTGAAATCAGGCGATTTCGGCAGGATAATGGGGTTGGAGACCTACTGCGGCAGATACTCTCCGGGACTCACCGTGGTGGCATCGCGCAGGAACGTAAGGTCCCCCGAAGGAAGCAGATGGATGATGCTCCCTCTGTGCCTCCTCTGGAGATTCAGTGATTACGCACAGGCCTATGACGCATCGACTCGGGAGCATTAGCGGATGAGACCATGCATCCGCACACATGAGACGGTACGGAACGCACGCATCGTGAACAGGAGAATACGGTATGGCGAACGGGGAGGGATTCGAACCCCCGGCCTGCAGCTTAGGAGGCTGCTGCCATATCCAGACTAGGCCACCCGTCCGTGAGACTGCGTAATGATGTTTGGTTTAAAAGGTTTGTGATTTGGCCGGATTACTCAGCGGCCTTGTCGTCAGCCTTCTCCTTGGGCTTCTCCCAGACCTCGAGGAACTCGACGGTGTCGACTCCCAGGACGTCCCTGAGGTCGCTGACGATCCTGAACTTGGCCATGAGCCAGTTGGAGTTGAACTTCACCAGGTCGGAGACCTTGACGGTGACCTTGTCCTTGGAGATCTCGAAGGAGAAGTCCTCGGAGGTGCCGAAGTCCATCTGGACGACGGAGGAGGCCTTCGCCTCGGCGTCGGAGACGACCTCGGTGATGGTGAACTCGTACCTCAGGTCCTTGCCGGCCAGGGGGTTGTTGAAGTCGACCCTGACGCGTCCGGCGGAGACGGACTCCACGATGCCGGTGCGGTCGCCCAGCCTGACGCTCAGTCCGGGGAAGGGCCTGATGCCCTGCTTGGCAAACTCGTTCATGGTGTGGAGCTCGACCAGCTTGGGGTCCCTGGGGCCGACTGCGTCGTCGGAGGCGATCTCCACGGAGTTGTCCTCGCCGACCTTGGCGGCGGAGATGGCCTCCTCGATGGGCTTGAAGAGCTTGCCGGAGCCCACGATGAAGGGCATGGGGGCGTAGGAGTACTTCTCGTCGAAGATTCCGGCCTCCTTGGCCTTCTCAGCGTCGGTGGTGTCGTAGAGCCTGCCTGTGTCGGCGATGTAAGCGTTGTAGTTCATGCGGACGATGTCGCCCTTCTTCACGTTGTCAGCCATTTGGTTCACCTTATAAAGTGATGGTATGAGGACGGCCTATAGCGCCCCGATATTAAAGGTATCCGTTCTGACCTTCAGGAGAGCTCTGTGCGTACCGCACGCAGATCCATGCGCGACAGTGCGCTCCTGGCTATCACCGCCCTCACGGACCGGTAGCCCTCGAACAGGCGGATGCCGGCGGCCTGCGGATCCAGCGACATGATGATGACGTCGTCCCCTCTACCCTCGGCGGCGAAGCATCCCTCCGGGCCGTCTCCGAACTCGATGGGGTAGTCCGTGTGTATGTCCCATTCCACCTCGTCGAATCCCCTGTTGCAATCCTCGTAGATCGTATCGGGCTCCTCTGCGGAGTAATAGGCCCTGATCTCCGGGATGTCGAAGGATGCGTCCACGAAGAGGTACAGGTACCCGGATGCCGGGAGGAGACCTTCCGAATCCAGCTCCCCGAGGTTGAGCTGGCACATGAACCAGCAGTCCTCCGGCCATGGCTCCTCGTCCGCCCAGGACTCCGGGACAACGGGGTCGCCGAAGAACCTCGAGCCCTCGTATTCCGCATCTCCTGCCTTGCCGAGCCTGTATCTCATCGGTACTCCGCCTCCATCTCCGCCGCCTCTCTCCTCAGTGAGGCGGCGCGTTCCGAATCGTGTCTGACCCATATGCCCGCATCGTACATGGCGGCCAGGTTGAGTGTGCATTCGCGTGACCCTGCGTCGCGTCCCTTGGAGAAGACGTCGAAGGCGGCGGCCTCGTCCCTGGGTATGCCGGTGCCGTTGAGCAACATGTACCCGAGGGCGGACATGCACAGGGTGTCGCCCATGGACGACCCCAGCGAGAACCATTTGGCGGCCTCGTCCGGATCCTTCCCGATACCGATGCCGTCGAGATACGCCAGTCCGGTGCTGTACACCCCTTCCGCGCTTCCCGACACCGCTGCCGACAGGTACATCTCGAATGCCTTCCCGGCATCCGCCTCCACCGGATCGCCGAGCTCGTACATGATGCCGAGACGGTACTTCGCATCAGCGGATCCGGCGGAAGCCGCCGAGCGGTACCATTCGAACGCCTTACGACGGTCGGTACGGACGGCCTGACCCGTCTCGTACATCAGCCCTATCCTGTACATGGCCTCCGGGTTCCCCGCCTCGGCGGAATCGCAGAAGAGGGAGAAAGCCTCGTCCGGTTTCCCGTGGACGGTGCCTGCGCATATGCAGCGGGCGAGGTCGCATTTGGCATCCGTGTTCCCCTTGCCCGATGCGGAACGGAGGAGCTCCTCCGCTCTGAGAGGATCGCGGTCGACGCCCTCTCCCTCCAGGTACATGAGAGCCAGTATCCCTTCCGCCTCGGAGCTTCCCGCATCGGAGGCCTTGGTCAGGAACCTCACGGCACCTTCTGTATCTCCCTTCTGCCTGAGCAGGGCACCCAGACTCACCATGCATGGAGCGTCGCCCCTATCGGCTCCGAGACGGAACCATCTCTCGGC
This sequence comes from Candidatus Methanomethylophilaceae archaeon, assembly GCA_944321505.1. Classification (GTDB taxonomy): domain Archaea; phylum Thermoplasmatota; class Thermoplasmata; order Methanomassiliicoccales; family Methanomethylophilaceae; genus SIG5. Next base: position 69,731 of record CALULN010000027.1, read on the forward strand.
CTCCTCTTCGTCGGCATCCACGGCCCCGCCGCCCATGTACTCCCTTCCGAGCATCAGGCAGGCTGAGCAGTCCCCTTCGGAAGCGGCTTTCCTCAGCTTCCTGAGGCCCTCCGCCGCATCCTGCAGAGAACCGGACAGCAGGTCGGATGCTTCGGCAGTTGGGTCGCCGGTCATTTCCTGCCCACCACGCAGATCCATTCCCCGGGGCCCCTGTGGATCTCTATCCCTCTGAATCCGGCCCCCCATGAGCTCCGAGATATCCTCGGCGGACAGGATGTGCAGCCCTTCGATCGCATCCTGGTAGGTGCGGTCCTCAGGGTCGCTCATCTCGCAGACCACGGCGAAACGGCCCCCGTCCTTCAGAACCCTGGCCGCCTCGGCGAACGCTTTCTCCGGATGCTTCCAGAAGAACACCGTCTCGAAGGCGGTCACCATGTCGAAGGTGTCGTTCCTGTATGGCATCTCCCTCACATTGCCCAGGTCCACCTGGCACCTGCCGCCGTATCCTTTGCAGAGCCTCCTGCTGGCGGCCACGCTGCGCTCGGAGTAGTCCAGCCCCTGGACCACCGCCCGCGGGTCCCGGTCCAGCATCCTCTTCAGATTGGCTCCGCCTCCGCACCCGGCATCCAGGATGCGGCCTCCCTCCGGCAGGTCCATCAGCCCGATGGCCCATTCCGACAGCGGGCTGTGGTTCCTGTTCATGCGCCTCAGCATCATCTCCCCCAGGACCCCCCTGGGCTTCCTCGTGTTCTTCAGGTAGAATCTCGGCAGCATCATCTCATCCCCGCGTACCTCATCACGCTCTCCAGCTCCTCGGCGGTGGCATGGCGGTACCGCCCCACCGGAAGGTCCCCCAGTTCGATGTCCAGCACCCTCACGCGTTTCAGCGACTTCACCTCGTATCCGAAGTGCTGGCACATCCTGCGTATCTGACGGTTGAGCCCCTGGGTTATGATTATCCTGAGTGTGGAGCGGCCGATCCTCTCCGTCCTGCAGGGGCGGGTGACGGTGTCCAGTATCGGGACTCCGGATGACATGCCCCTGAGGAACGCATCGGTCACCGGCTTGTCGACCTTCACTATGTACTCCTTCTCGTGACGGTAGCGTGACCTCATTATGCCGTTCACCAGGTCGCCGCGGTTCGTCATCAGCAGTAGGCCCTCGGAATCCTTATCGAGCCTGCCGATCGGATAGATGCGGCGGCTGTAGCCGATGTACCGCACCACGTTGTCCTTCGAATCCGCGGCGGTGGTGCACTCAATCCCCACGGGTTTGTTGAAGATCAAGAGCACCGTCTCGCCATCGTCGGAGATCCTGCGGCCGTCCACGGTGACTGTCTGCCCCGGGAGCACCTTCTGCCCGGTCACCGCCGTCACGCCGTCGACGGAGACCCTGCCCTCCTCTATGAGGGTGTCGGCTTGACGGCGGGAGCAGACCCCGCAGTCAGCGATGTACTTGTTCAGCCTGAGCGGCCCCTCACCGGATGCGGCATCCTTCCCCTCGGATCCGTCAGACGTACCTGAGCGTCCCCTTCCCGTCATGGCACTCTATCCTTGCCTCGGCACCGTTGAGCATCGTCATCCTCGGCGCACGGTGACCCACATCCGCATCGAAGACCAAAGACACCTCCAGATGACCCAGCGCCTTACGGACATCGGCGATGTACGCATCGGCACCGCCCTCATAGAACAGCGGCCTACCGAAGAGGAAGCCCGCTGCGCCGGAGAACCATCCCGCCGATTCCATCCTCCTGAGGGAACCGACGAGGTCCGCCCTGCCGGACTCGTAGGTCTCCATGTACCATATCACTCCGTCGCATTCCCCGCAGAACCCGCTGACGCAGTCCCTGTCCGTCCCCGGGATCATGGCCAGCTTGTCGCTGCATCCTCCGATGAGGGTGCCTTCCATGGTCACATCGCCATCGGAGACCCACCTCACGGGGGTGTCGCCCACGGTGGTCTCGGTGCCGGTGAGGCGCTCCCCGTAGGCGCTCTCGTACATGTCGTACGAAGACTGCTCGCAGCGGGTCCCCTCCAGGATCTCGATGTTCTCCGTGACGCTCTGATGCCAGGGGCTCATGCCGAAGTCCCCGAACTGGCCGGCGTAAGATGATACTATGCCGCATTCCAACGTCAGCATCAGACAGATGTCGGTGTTGTCCGAGTACCCCTGGAACCATTTGGGGTGGTCCCGCAGGACATCCCTGTCGACGTACGGGAGGATCTCGTTCAGGAAATCCCCGCCCTTGGCGGAGAAGACAGCGGTGACGCTGTCGTCCAGGAACAGGGACTCCAGCTCCGCCGCCCGCTGTTCCGCTGGCGCGCTGCGTCCATCGGTATCTGTGAACACGTCCGGGGTGAACCTGACCCCGTATCCCCTTCCGGACATGCGGCGCGCCGCGTTCCCGAACCTGACCGTGTCCGCGAACTCCGAAACCCCTGCGGACGGTGCGGTGACCCCCAGGGTGTCGCCCTTCTTCAGGAATGCAGGACGCTTCATGGACGCGGAAGCGCCTCCCTGCCTTTTCTGGATGTCGGTGGAAAAATCAGACGGAGGGGGCGGACCCCCTCCTGTTTGGTCACCTGTGCAGCGAGACCACCAGGATACCGGCCATGCAGGCCACCATCATGGCTGTGCTTACGAACAGCGCCCCGGAGAGCGCGGCCGCAGCGCAGGCGATGATCACCATGGCGAGGAGCCCTGCGGTGAAGCTGCTCCCTTCCTTCGCGTACCTGACAGCCTGGACGATCACCGCCAGGATGCCGATGCCGAAGGTCGCCGCCCAGAACAGGTTCTCCGGCAGGGAGCCCACGTTCAGGATGGTGCTGAGGGCCATCATCACACCGGTCAGGACGATCAGTGCGCCGGTGGCGGTGCCGTAGGCGTCCTCCCTGGACCTGCTGTACGCGTATCCGAGGAGCAGCAGCAGGACGGCGGTGCCCAGAGTGCCCACGCCCATCAGGGTGTTGGCGGTGCCGGTGAGCTCCAGCATCCCGTGCATGCCCAGGTCCTGCAGACCGACGCCTCCCAGGACGGCTGCGACGGCGATGCAGACTGCGAACAGGGCGACGGCGAACATGCCGATGTAGCCGGTGTTGTGGCGGGTGAACCTGAAGGTCCCCTCCTGCAGGCTCTTGGGTCCGACCCAGTTCCACCTGCCCAGCAGATGCATGACGGCGGGCACGATGTACGTGCGCACGATCAGCGCATCGACCGCGATGGCGAAGCACAGGGCGAATCCGATCTCCTGCAGCATGGGGGAGGTGGACAGCATCATGGTGCCGAAGGCTCCCGCCATGATCAGGCCACAGATGGTGATGACCGATCCGGACTTGTGGATGGCCTCCTTGATGGCGGTGTCGTTGTCCATGCCCCTGGAGACGTTCTCCTTGATGCGGGTGGTCAGCAGGATATCGTAGTCCATGCCCAGCCCGAGGCAGATCACGAACAGGATGATCGGCATGATGAAGGACACCGGCACGCCCAGCAGCCCCTCGAAGACGATGAACGTGAGGCCGAGGGTCCACACGATGCTCATGGCGATGGTGACGATGGCGCGGATCGGGGTGATGTACGACTTCATCACGAAGAACAGCAGCAGGAAGATCAGAACGACCACAAGCAGCTCAATCATGGTGAACTCGTTGTTGACGATCTGAGCGATGTCGTGGGTTGCGGCGACGGAGCCGGTGACGAAGCTGGCGGTGAACAGCGCCTTGCCGGCCTCGGAGGCATCGAACTCATCGACGATGCCGATGATGCCGGTGATGCTGTCCATGGACTTGTTGGACATGGGCTCGTCCACGGTGGTGACGGTCATGCGGATGTACTGCTTGCCGTCATACACGCTGGAGGTGGTGCCGAGCATGGTATTGGCCTCGTAGTCGATGATCATGCCGACGAAGTCAACCATCTCGTCTCCGAGTCCTGCGTCGATTCCGGCCTGGATGAGGTTGATGAGGAGCCCCTTCATCTCGTCGCCGAGGTAGTCGAACATGGACTCGTTCTGTATCACGGCGATGGCCGCATGGGCAGCGTCGGTGCCGCTGCTCTGAGCCGTGACCTGCGCCATGTAGGCGAAGCTGTACAGCGGGGTGACGCTGGCGATGTTGTCGTCCGACGACTGGATGCTGTTGGCCAGCCCGGTGGTCGCCTCGACGTACCTCATACCGGTATCGGTCCATACCAGGAAACCGACATCCATCTGCTGGAGGCCCAAACTCTGCAGCAACGTTAACAGATCCCCAGAAACCTCACCTCCCATGATCACCTGCATCAGGGTCTCCTCTTCATAGAGGGGCTCGGAACCCTGCTCGAGCTCCAGCAGCACGTAGGTGGGCATGATGAGCCCTCCGTTGCCTGTATCGGTGATCGCCTCGACTCCGTCCTTGGCCTCGCCGGCGGGCATGGTGCCTATCATGTCGTAGGACCCTTCGTTGGAGGTGGCCACATACGCCAGTGGCACCGTGACCAGTATCGCGGCGAGGACGATGGGTACGGCGTACTTGGTGGCATGCTCCGCGGAGCTCTTGAAATAGCGCTCCCCGAGCCTGGAGACCTTGCCGTACCAGCCCTGCATGATCTTCCCGTCGGGATTCAGGCGCTCCACGGTGGTGGGGTAGAATATCCTGTCGCCGAACAGGGCGATGACGGACGGGATGAATGTGAGCGCGGCCAGCAGCGCCAGCACCACTCCGCTCGCCAGGATGATGCCCATGGTGCTGATCATGCTGAAGGAGCAGATGGACATGGCACCGAATCCGATGATGACGGAGATGCCGGAGGTGGTGATGGACTCGCCCGCCCAGGTGACTGATTCCTTTATGGCGGCGCTGTGGTCCAGCCCCCTCTTCCTCTCCTCCCTGTACCTGGCGAGGATGAATATGCAGTAGTCGCAGCCGGCACCCAGCATCGCCACCAGCACTATAGTGCTGCTGATGTAGTAGACGTCAAGGACATGGGCGATGCCGTAGATGACCGTCAGCACCAGGCCGTACGCGAAGCCGATGACCACCGGCGGCGTGGCCGCGGAGATGAAGGACCTGAAGAACAAACCGATGAGGATGAGGATCAGCAGGATGGTGAAGGGGTCGATCCTCTCGATGTCGGTCATGGCGCCGACCTCAGTGTCGTGGGAGATGGCGGATGAGCCGGTGACGTATGTAGTCAGGCCCTCGGTATTGGCGGCGGAGACCGCGGACCTGACGGTCTCAATCTCGTTGGAGAGAGCGGTGTCCCAATCCGACGGGAACATCACGGAGACCAGTCCGATTCCGTCCTCCTCGCCGGAGGCGGTCATGTACTGGAGGAACTGGGCGGTGACCTTTGGGGCCCCCGTGTCCGTGGTCCCGTACCTCTCCGCCAGCTGCGCGTTGAAGGACTGGACGAACGATGCTATCTTGGACTGCTCCGAGGCGGGGACATCGAGGACGACGATGACGTCCATCCCCGTTCCGGACTGGAAGTAGTTGGGATCGCCGATGATCTGGAGGCCCTGCACCGACTCGTAGTTGTCGTCGACCATGTTGGTCATGTCGTACGACAGGACGTCGTCGTCGGTGAATGTGTGGATCCCTATGGGGAGGGTTACCAGAAGGGCGACGATCCACACGATGATGATCTGCTTGGGGTACTTCTCGATGAAGTCCGCAAGCTTCGCGTAAGCGTTACCCATACTATCACATACAACAGGGTGTATTTAATTGAACGTGTTCAAAACATGACACTCGTCAGACCCCGGCGGACGGCTGCGGACCGTCACAGGAGCATCACGGGAGCCGTTTCCTTTGAACACGTTCAAATAGTACCCACGCATAATCGGAGACAACATGCCGCCCGAGAACCAGCTGACCAAGCTCAGGGACATTGCCGTCTCGAAGCTGAAGCCCTCCGCCTCCCGCAAGGAGGAGCTGAGGCAGAGGATAGCGAAGGCTGCGGCGGAGGTCTTCATGGAGAAGGGCTACGAGAAGACCACCATGAGGCAGATCGCCACCAAAGCGGGCATCCTCAACGGATCCCTCTACAACGCATTCGCCAGCAAGGAGGACGTCTTCGACTACATCATCTCCAAGATCTCCGCCACCATGGGACGCGTGTACAGCGGCATCATCGACGAGGGCGACGACTTCCTCCACGCTGCGGTGCTCCCCGTCTCCCTGGAGATCTTCGCAACCTACCGCGACCCCAGGCTCGCAGAGCTGTTCCATGAGGCGTACAGCTCCTGGCCCATCGTCAACAGGATGGTGTCCAGGCAGGCGGACTGGTTCTCCTCCGTGTCCGAGCGCAGCAACGTCCGCATACCCCTCGAGGGACTCTACCGCAAACTCCTGCTGATCAGCGGAACCGTCGGGAGGATGATCGACCGCCAGCACTTCACCGGGGACGGGAGCCTGGAGGAGGACATCTCCACCTACGTGCTGCTGGTGATGACCATGCTGAACATACCGACCTACGGCGTCCGCGACCTCACCGACCGCATCATGGGCGAGTTCAGGCAGGAGAGGTTCGGCAGGCCGCTGGCCATAGACTGGGATATCCCGGTCCGCATCTGACATCTTCTCCGCACACCTTGGTTTTCTCGATGCGGTCGCATTCACACCAACGGAATCGTCACAATCGCACCAACGGAATACTGAGCCAGCATGATCACTAATGACATTTAGACATGGCAGATGGATCCATTCCTAAAACAAGCAACACGTTGGGAAACTGGAAGCATTCAGGGCTAGATCATAAAGTCCCTATGCAGTGCGAGAAGACCCAGGATCCTCCTTCATTTCTGGCTGTCGTCACCGGGACCGAATACGCCTACACCCGGAAGGACGGCGTCCACGTTGTCCCGCTGGGATGCCTCAGGGACTGAAGACCGCACCTTCCGCGCGGGTGATATAGCGTTAATATAGCTGGATTCCATCCGCCATCCGATACAAATGGTCGACGAGAAAGCAATCCAGGTAGCGCAGGAGAAGTTCGGCGCACTCGTCAGGAAGCAGCTGGAGAGGGTCGACGCTCTGAAGGAGCAGGGCGAGCCCATCGACTTCTCCAAGCTGGACAAGCTCATCATCGGGGTCTGCGGAGGAGACGGCATCGGCCCCTACATCTGCGCATCCGCACAGAGGGTCATGGAGTTCCTGCTGGCAGACAAGCT
>CALULN010000028.1 GCA_944321505.1 Candidatus Methanomethylophilaceae archaeon
TCGTTGAAGTCCTCCGGGTTGTGGTACGCCACCACGTCCTCCAGCTCCTCCTTGGGGAGGTACTCCACCATGGAATTGGCAAGCATGGACTTCCCGGTGCCGGGCTCTCCGATGAGCATGACATGCCTCTTCTGCTCGGCTGCCTTCTTTATGACCTCGACCGCCCTGTCCTGACCGATGACGCGGTCTGACATGCGCTCCGGGATCTCCACCTCCTCCGTGGACCCGAAGGTCTGGCGGGCGATCCACTCGTCGAGCGGGGCTGCCTCCGCGGCCTTCTTTGACTTGATATCGTCGCTCATGTGATTTCTGTCCCCCTGAGCCTAAGCCAGGGGTCGTATATAATCGTGAGCCTGTGCGCGCGCACATACCACCCGGCAGGCTTTAGTTGCATAGTCAATCATGCACTGTTATTTATATCCTGTCCCCTTTGGACGGGCGTGCTCGTCGACAGCCTGGATATTTCCGAGGACATCAGGGACGCCCTGAAGGAGCAGGGCTTCATTGAGCTCCATCCTCCCCAGGCGGAGGCTGTGCCCAAGGCGCTGTCCGGCGGCAACCTCGTCGTGGCTGTTCCCACCGCCAGCGGGAAATCCCTCATCGGATACATAGCGGCACTGAAGACCATGCTCGAACTGGGGAAGAAGGTGCTCTACATCGTCCCTCTGAAGGCGCTGGCAGCGGAGAAGAAGGACGACATGGACCGTTTCGCCCGTCTCGGATTCAGGACAGCCATCAGCATCGGCGACCTGGATTCCGACGACAGGCTCCTGAGGGATGCTGACATAGTAGTCGCCACCTCGGAGAAGGCGGATTCTCTCATGCGCCACGGCAGCAGATGGATCGACGACGTGGGTCTGGTCATCGCCGACGAGATCCACATGCTGCACGACCCGGGGAGGGGACCGACTCTCGAGGTGGCCCTCACCAAGATGATGCGCAGGAATCCGGACCTCCAGGTTATCGCTCTCTCCGCCACGGTCTCCAACCCGGAGGAGATGGCCATGTGGCTGGATGCCGACCTGGTCCGCAGCGACTGGCGCCCTGTGGAGCTGAGGGAGGGCGTGTTCTACGACGATGCGATAACATTCACCGACGGCAGCAGGACCGAGATACCCAGGAGGAAGGAGGAGGTGCTCTCGCTGGTACACGACATGGTGCTGTCCGGCGGGCAGTGCCTGGTGTTCGTCAACGCCAGGAGGTCCACCGAGGCCCTAGCCTCCAGGTACGGGAAGGACCTGAAGGAGGCATCCGGCATGGTCCTGACCGAAGAGGAGAAGAGCATCCTGGAGGGCGATGCCGAATCCACTTCCCTGGGACGCAAGCTCGCGGCCTGCGTGTCCTGCGGCATAGCGTTCCATCACGCCGGCCTCTCCGCCTCTCAGCGGAGATTCGTCGAGGACGGGTTCCGCGCCGGACGCATCAAATGCATAGTGGCCACCCCCACCCTGGCGGCGGGGATCAACCTGCCTGCCAGGAGGGTCGTCGTCAGGGACACCACCAGGTTCGAGGCCGGCTCCGCCAACTCCCCCATACCGGTGATGGAGATCAAGCAGATGTGCGGAAGGGCGGGGAGGCCTGGATACGATCCCTACGGCGAAGCGGTGCTCATCGCCAGGAGCGAGAGCGACGCCGAGCACCTGATGCAGGACTACCTGGAGCACGAGACCGAGAGGGTGACTTCCAAACTGGGGAACGAGAAGACCCTGAGGACGCACATACTGGGTCTTGTGGCCACCGGCGATGCCGACTCGGTGGATTCCGTCATAGGGTTCCTCAGGGACAGCTTCTACGGCTGCCAGTCGGAGCTCTACGGGGTCGAGGGCGCCGTGGAGAACGTGACGGAGTTCCTAGTGGAGAACGGGATGGTCACCGAGGACGGGGACGGCATCCTCGCCCCCACGCCGCTGGGGAAGCGCGTCTCCGACCTGTACATAGACCCGGAATCCGCTATGATACTCAAGGGCGCCATAGAGCGCATGGATGCGGACACCGAGGACTTCCTCATACTGCACGCCGTCGCCTCCACCCCCGACGTCATGGGGCTGTTCCCGAAGAAGAAGGACAGGGACGAGCTCCTCGCCGTCACCGAGAAGTACGAGGGCAGATTCCTGACCGACGTACCGGACCCCGACGACGTCTATGCGTCCGAATACTTCTTCGGAGACCTGAAGACAGCGATGCTGGCACAGCGCTGGATCGACGAAGTGGACGAGGAGACCCTCACGGAATCCATGGGCATCGGCCCCGGGGACATACGCTCCAGGATGGACTCCATGGAGTGGCTGCTGTACGCCATGACCGAGATGGCCGTCCTGCTGAGGAAGGACGTCGTCAGGCGCCTCCGCCCGATGCTCACCCGTGTGAGGTACGGGGTGGGCTCCGAGCTGCTGGAGCTGGTGTCGCTGAGAGGCGTCGGCAGGGCGAGGGCCCGCACGCTGTTCGACCGCGGGATCCGCGGCAGGGAGGACATCGTCTCGGCGGACATCAGCGACCTGGCGTCGATGCCCCGCATCGGCTACGCCCTGGCCGCGAGCATCAAAGAGCAGTGCGGCGCCCGTGTGGAAGAGCGGATGCCGCCGATGATCGCCGAGGAGAAGGAAGAGGATAAGAAGGCGGACGCTCCGGCAGGGCCGAAGCAGTCCAGCCTGTTCGATTTCTGATCACCCGAGGAGGATCCTCTTGACCGCCTCGATGTCGTTGGGGCACTTGCACACGGGGTCGCTGTGGGCGATGATGGTGTCAGGGTCCTTGAGGGCGTTGCCGGTGCAGATGCACACGACCCTCTCATCCCTGTCGATGATGCCCATCTCCCTGAGCTTCTTCGCCCCCGCGACGGACGCGGCGGATGCGGGTTCGACCCCGACGCCCTCCTTCCTGCCCAGCAGCTTCTGGGCGGCGAGGATCTCGTCGTCGGTGACGGTGGTGGAGTACCCTCCGGTGTCGTAGATGGCGTGAAGGGCCTTCCTGCCGCTGACCGGATTGCCGATGCGGATGGCGGTGGCCACCGTCTCGGGGTGCTCCTCGGGCACGAAGTCCTTCTCCTTAGCGCCGAAGGCCTTGGCGACGGGTGATGCTCCCTCGGCCTGTATGCCGGTGAGCATCGGGACCTTGTCGATCCATCCGACCTCCTCCAGCTCCTTGACGGCCTTGTACACCGCCCAGATGTTGGCGGCGTTGCCGACCGGCAGGATGATGCGGTCGGGGACGTCGTACGCCAGCTGGTCCATTATCTCGAAGAGGACCGATTTCTGACCCTCCGGACGGTAGGGGTTGATGGAGTTCAGCAGGTAGAGGTTCCTCTCCTCAGCCATCTCCCTGGCCAGCCTGAGGGCGTCGTCGAAGTTGCCGTCCACAGATATCACCTTGGCTCCGAAGAACATGGCCTGGGCGAGCTTGCCCGCGGCCACCTTCCCGGAGGGCAGGAACACCGCGCATTTGATGCCGGCCTTCGAGGCGTAGGCCGCCAGGCTGGCGGAGGTGTTTCCGGTGGAGGCGCAGCCCACCACCTTGGCGCCCAGCTCCACTGCGTGGGAGACGCCGACGGTCATCCCGCGGTCCTTGAAGGACCCGGTGGGGTTGGCACCCTCGTACTTGACGTGCATCTCGCCGATGCCGCACTCCGCCGCCAGGGCGTCGGTCCTGTACAGCGGGGTCCCGCCCTCCTTGATGGAGACGCGCTTGGCGTAGTCCACCGGCAGGAAGGGAGCGTACCTCCAGACTCCGATGGGCTCCTTGCGGAGGTCCTCTGGCTTCATCTCCTTGACCGGCTCGAGATCCATCCTGACGGTCAGCAGACCGCCGCATCTGGGACAGGTGTTGACGAAGGGATCGTCGACGTCGCACCCGCAGTCCCAGCACACAACCTTGTGGCTTGCCATTTCAAATCCTCCTGCAGCCGGAGCCCCAGGCTGTCACCCAGGTGTCGCAGCGCATTCCGTGTTTGGAGTAGACGTCTCTTACGGCGGCGGCGATGTCGTCGCCGTTGCCGTCCGAGACCTTGAAGAACGATATCACGCAGGGGCCGGATCCGCCGAGGAACGACGCGCCGGCGCCCGCATCCAATGCGGCGGCCTCCGCTTCGGCCAGATGCGGGACGAGGCACCTCCTCGCCGGCTCGAACACCGCATCCCTCACCGAGCGGCAGATGAGGCCGTAGTCGCCGGTGTGCATGGCGTGGACCATGGAGGTGGCGTTGCCCACATGGAACACAAGGTCCTTCACGGACACCTGCGAGGGCAGCACCTTCCTCGATTCCGAGGTGGGCACCATCACGTCCGGCATCCCCACCACGACGCCCAGGTCCTCCGGCGGCGTGACGGTCAGGACCTCGAACGGATCGTAGGAGCGTATCATGGTGAATCCGCCGAGGATGCAGGGGGCGACGTTGTCCGAGTGTATGCCC
>CALULN010000029.1 GCA_944321505.1 Candidatus Methanomethylophilaceae archaeon
GTCAGCATGATCGTCCGCGGGTTCCTGGTGGGAGGCATAAAGGGCCTCCCGGAGAACCTGGAGCGGGAGATCAACGAGACCATCGAGAAGGCCAACCTGGGCAGCTGATCACAGCCTGCCCCGGCTGTCCACCGCATGGACGGTGTTGCCGGACGGGTCCCTGAAGGAAGTGTACACTCCGATGGGGCTGTTCATGGGGTCGCGGACGAAGACCACGCCCTCGTCGATCAGCCTGCGGTGGAGGTCGTAGGGGTTGTCGACCCCCAGGTACAGCCCCGTATCGTAGGGGACGTCTCCGCGCACCAGGATCAGCACCGCGTCCCCCCGCCTCATGAACACCGCCCCGCCTTCCTCCGCGACGGTCTCGAAGCCGAGGAGGTCGCAGTAGAAGCCCTCCGATTCGCGGACGTCCCTACAGCGGACGGACACAGCCGACACGCATGAGGGGAGCCCTTCATCGGTGTACCTGAACTCTCCTCCGCACGGGTCACCCAATGGCATGCACCAAGGTATCCAGTAGGCGGTTAAACCGATTCCGATAACCCTATAACGCCGTTTGGAGATGCGTCGGCAGGAAGTGCAGCGAATGAGCAAACCCATGATTAGCGAGGACGATTTCAAGCTGAGCGACAGCCTGGGGAAGATCAAGCATGTCATCATCGTGATGAGCGGCAAGGGAGGCGTGGGCAAGAGCACCGTGTCATCCAACATCGCCGTGGAGCTCAACCAGAAGGGCTTCGAGACGGGACTGATGGACATCGACATCACCGGACCCAACATCCCCAAGATGTTCGGCATTGAGGACGAGCAGCTGGAGGTCAGGAACGAGAGGCTGATCCCCGTCATCGTACCGCCCTCTCTGAAGGTCATGTCCATGGCATTCCTCCTGCCCAGCAAGGACTCCCCCGTCATCTGGAGGGGGCCGGTCAAGATGTCCGCCATCCGCCAGTTCATCGAGGACGTGGAGTGGGGGAAGCTCGACTACCTCGTGGTGGACATGCCGCCGGGCACCGGCGACGAGGCCATCTCCATAATGCAGCTCATACCCAAGGCGGACGGGGTCATCATAGTGACCACACCCCAGGACGTCTCGCTGCTGGACTCCAGGAAGTCCATAGCTTTCGCCGCCCAGGCGGAGGTGCCCATCATCGGCCTGGTGGAGAACATGAGCGGGTTCGTCTGCCCCCACTGCGGGGAGGTCACCGACATATTCAAGTCCGGAGGCGGGAAGCGCACCGCGGAGGAGTTCAACATCCAGTTCCTCGGCAGCGTCCCCATCGAGGCCAAGGTGGCCCGGTCCGGCGACGAGGGCATGCCCATAATCATCACGGACCCCTCCAGCGCATCCGCCAAGGCCTTCTCGGAGATCGTCGACAAGGTCGTGAAGACGGTCGGTGAATGATGAGGGTCGCCATCGTCTGCGACGGAGACGACCTCTCCTCCGAGGTCAGCGAGGACTTCGGCCACGCCCCGTACATCCTGCTGGTGGACTACGACACCATGGACTACGAGGTTGTGGAGAACGAGTACGCCGATGCCGTGGGCGCGGGGATGAAGGTGGCGGAGGCCATCGCATCCCTGGGCGTCGGCGCCGTCATAACCGGCGGCATCGGCAGCCACGGCTACGACATACTCACCAAAGCGGGGATCACCGTGTCCTTCGACGAGGAGGGCACGGCGGAGGACTGCATGGAGGCCTTCCGGCGCAGAGAGGAGCGCAGGAGGTCCTTCGCCTCCCCCTCAGACTGACCTGCGGTCGCCCCAGATTATCTTGTGGAGCTGAGGGAGCACCCTCGCATCCAGACCGTCCGCCAGCACGCGCTCGGCCAGAGGCTGCAGGTCCATGCCCCCAACCGGGCTGAACACCACCTCGGTGTCCGGGGAATGCCTCTCCAGGACGCCTTTCGCGAACCCGTAGTCCGCCTCGTCGGCCACCACGAACTTCAGCTGGTCCTTGGGCTTCAGCAGGCTCAGGTTCTCCCAGTGCATCCTGTCTGTCATGCCCGACGACGGGCATTTGATGTCCATGCTCACCAGCAGATCCGGATGATCCGGCAGGTCGGCGATGCTGACGGACCCGTTGGTCTCCACGGACACCCTGTGGCCTTCGGACAGCAGCCTGCGGATCAGTTCCTTCATCTCGTCGCGGAGCAGGGGCTCACCGCCGGTGAGGCACACGTCACGGCAGCCGCCGATGAAGGATACTATCTCGTCAACCGACCTCTCCTCCCCGCCCGAGAAGGCGTACTTGGTATCGCACCAGGAGCAGTCCAGGTTGCAGCCCACCGACCTCACGAACACCGTGGGGACGCCGATGAGCTTACCCTCTCCCTGGAGGGAACGGAACATCTCGCTGATCAGCATGTCACTCGTACTCGATCTCATCCTCGTAGCCGGCTTCCCTGAAGCCTTCCAGCCTCAGCCTGCAGGAGTCGCACTTGCCGCAGGCCTTCTCCCCGCCCTCGTAGCATGACCACGTGAGGTGCAGGGGGGCGCCGAGCCTCTTCCCCAGACGGACGATGTCCGCCTTGGAGCTGTGCTGTATCGGCGTGACGATCCGGATCGGATTGCCCTCCACCCCCGCCTTGGTGCCCACCGCCAGCATGTCGCGGAACGCCTGGATGAACTCCGGCCTGCAGTCGGGGTAGCCGGAGTAGTCCACGCTGTTGACCCCTATGTATATCCTGTCCGCATCGACGGATTCGCACAGTCCAGCCGCAACGGAGAGCATGATTATGTTCCTCGCCGGGACGTAAGTGACCGGTATGTCGGAGCCCACGTTCTCGCGGTTCTCCGGTACGTCGATCTCCTTCCTCGTGAGGGCGGACCTGAAGGAGCTCAGGTCCAGGTCCACGATGATGTGGTCGATGTTGTAGAACTCGGCGACGGCCTTGGCGGAATCCAGCTCCCTGCTGTGCCTCTGGCCGTACCTGAAGCTCAGGGCGGTGACCTTGCACCCGTCGGCGATGGCCTGGGCGACGCAGGTGGTCGAATCCAGACCGCCGGACAGCAGCACCACTGCGCCGGTCATACCTCCACCTCATACCACGCCGTCTGACCGCGCTCCTCGTCCAGCCCGACGGCGATGGATCTGACGTTCTCCGGGAACTCCACGTCCCTCTTCATGGACTCGGCCATCATGCGGGTCATCTCCTCGGCGGTGGTGTTCACGGTGTCGATTATCACCACATCCATCATGGGGAAGACGTACCTCTTCCCGCAGGTCACCGCCTCCACGCTGTCGCCGTCCACAGTGAGCCTGACGTCCGGCGAGTTGCCTGCCAGGATCGTCTTGTGGTCGAACATCTCCGCGAACGCCTTCAGCTTCTTCTTCAGCACCACGAAGTCTATGACCATGCCGTCGGCGCCTATGTCGCCGGTGACCCTCAGGCGCAGGATGTACGAGTGGCCGTGCAGCCTGGAGCACTTCTCGTGCCTGGGGATGAAATGGCATGCAGAGAACCTGATGCCTGAATGCCCTCCGTCTATCTCGAGTATCATATCACACGCTCCGTCAGTTTCATCGCAAGGGCTATGGAGTCCCTGTAGTCGGTCTTCGCACGGGATGTGTCGACGAAGACCCTGTCAGCGTTGACAACGGGTGCGCCCAGCGCGTGGGCGCCTCCGATGAAATGAAGTGTCCTGAAGATCAGGTTGCCGGAGACCCCGTCCGGCGCGACTATGAGGTCCGCCTCTCTGACCGCGTCCTCGATGAGGATCTGCGCATCGTAGGCGTCGATGCCCTCGTCGGAGAGCAACCCCACCAGCCTGACCGCCTGATCCAGAGTGTCGTCCACGAAGCCGTTCCTGCCGCCGTCGTCCTTGCGCCCGCCGGACATGACCGCCACCCTGGCGCCCATTCCGAGACGCCTCAGCAGCGGCAGGCTGGCGGTGACCAGGCGGTGCTTCTGCTCCAGAGTCCAGCCCTCGTCTATGCCCACCGGGGCCAGGCAGAACATGCGACCGTCCCGGGGCTCCAGCAGCACCACCCTCTCGATGCAGTCGAGACCCAATGCCGCCTTCAGCTTCGGAAGGAGGACGGACGATGACATGCTTCCGCGGACGGCCGCGTCGATGGTGCCGTCGGCGAGGTCGGCGGCCAGCCTGGCAGGGTCGTCGTAGACCGCTGCGTTCTCGCCGAATGCCGAGGCGCTGCGTGCGACCGCGTCGCGGTCCGTCCCTGCGCCTATGCCCACCCTGACATCGGGCAGCTCCCCGCACAGTATGTCCCTGCGGCAGACCATGTGACCTCCATGGAAGGATGGGTATTAACCTTTGGTCCGGGCTCAGCCGGTTATCTGGTCGAACACGTAGTCGTCCCATTCCCTGTCCCCGAGAACCACCTCCAGCTCCGTGGGGGTGATGATGGGGCGGTCGTACCTGGCGGCATCGTCCATGGCTATCCTGGGACATGCGGTGCAGACGAACACCTCCGCAGAGTACGCCATCAGGCTCTGGGGGGACAGCTCGTTCATCACCGCCTTGTATGCGGTGAGCCCCTTCTCCCTGATCCTGGCGATCAGCCTGTCCGCCAGGACGCTGCGGTTCTGGCCGGGCTTGGTGCAGACGATCACCAGGAAGCTCTTCGCCGACCTGGCCGACACTATGGCGGCGAACCTGCGCCTGAGTATCCTGTCCCTGGCCTCGTCCACCGACCTCAGCTCGCCGATCACCGGGTTCAGGACCATTATCGGCTTGCCGATGGAGAACGCCGCGGCGAGCGGATGGAAGTCCCCTTCGCCGATGTAGAGGAAGCAGTCGGCCTCGTCCACCACGTCGAACGCGGCCGTGCAGTTGCATCCCAGGACCTGCCCCGGATGCTGAACCCTGGAATCACCGGTGCCCACCAGCGCGGTGCGGCCGCTCTCCTCGATGACGGAGCGCGCCTGCTCCAGACAGCGGAGGTACTGGACGGTGGCCAGCAGCCCTATGCGCCGGCCCAGCCGCGGCAGCGCGCCGAGGACCGCCTCACGGACGTCCAGGTCCATGTCGGCGGGGATGTAGAGCACATTGGGGTCGTCCCCCATGGAGGGTATGCGGGAGTGCCCGAAATGCACCAGCGCATCAGCTACGGAAGGGTAGTCCGTGTAGAGGTCGCAGGCCCCGTAGCACGGGTCCCCGAGAATGATGATGTCCGTCCCGGTCTCCCGGGACAGGACATCTGATATCTCAGCCGCCCGGACCCTCAGGCCCTCGGGCAGCTGGATGGCGACAGAGGCGAAGCCCCTGTCTTTAATCCACGCAGCAACGTGTCCGAGTTTCAGGTCGAACATTTACATGACGAGCTCTTTGCCCTTCTCGACGTCGATGTAGCAGGGGGTGGGGTACTTCATCGAGGCCTTCCAGAGGGCGAGCTTCGCCTTGTCGAAGACTGCAGGGGTGCAGGAGACGGACAGGATGACCTGGTTGCGCTCCAGCCTCGCAGCGGTGCCGACGTTCTTCCCGAAGGCGGCCCTCATCCCGCTGGACACACGGTCCGCTCCTGCGCCGGTTGCGAGCTTGTTCTCCCTCAGGACGATGTGGGGGTAGACCCTGACCCTGAGGTGGTAGTTGGCCACACCGGCCTCCTTGGACAGGAGCCTGTTGGCGGCGATACGTCCGGCCTCAAGCGAGGTGTGCCTGATCTGGACGCGGTTCTTGACCCTGAGAGTGAGGACGACGGGGAAGTCCTCCTTGAGGTTCCCCATCTCGAACTGCTGGATTCTGCTGTTGGGGACACCTCCCATGAACTTCCTGCGGGTGTAGGCCATCCCCTTGACCTGTCTGTACATTACTGCGGGCTTCCTTGCCATGAATACCACCTAAATTAGGTTACGTTGCGACTCGACAAACAGGACACTCTATTAAAAGATTACCATGGGTCCGCGGCCGTCGGCCCCTCGATGCGGCTCAAACCCCCACCGTTCAAAGAGGTATTATAATGCGGCGACGATACGAGCCGCAGAGGTGCACTCATGGAGGGGTTCAGTGTCAGCGTCGTCCCGGACAGCGGGGACGGGAAGGTCCCGGTGGGTCTCGCAGGCCAGATCATGATCGATATCCAGCAGATCCTCGGGGACATCGGGGAGTATCTGGTGGCCAAGGAGCTCAGGATACAGAACACGCTGCATCCGGACCTGCTCGACCGCTTCGTGCTGTACCTCGACGGCGACGGCGGCATGACCTTCGGGGCCTCCGTCACGGACTCCAAGGTGAAGGGGCACGGGAACATCGTTGACGATGCCATCGAGCTCATGGATGCTGTGCTGACCGCCCTCGGATCCGGCACCGGCGGATACTGGATGGAGGATAGGTTCACCGACCCGATCTACCGCAACAACGTCATAGCCGACGTGCTGGCTATCTCCGAGCACATGGCCATGAGCCCCGGGTACAGCCTGATGTTCGGACCCAGAGGCGCCATGAAGCGCTTCGGCAGAGCGGATGCCGACAAGCTCCGCTCCTTCGTCAAGGACAGGGGGCTCACGGCCAACGGCGCCACCCTGGGGGTGCTGGTGAAGGTGCCGTCCAAATCAAAGGGCGACATGATATACCTGCAGTGCGGGAAGGACAGAGCCAGGCTCTCATTCTACGACCGCGCCTCCGAGAACCGCGCCAGGGGCCTTGTGGGGTCGCCGGTGCTCATCGGCGGCAGGATGGCATTCTCCAAGGCGGGAGAGCTCCTGGAGATCAGGGACGCCGCCGGGGTGACCCCCGTGTCGAGCATCAGGTTCCGCAGGATGATCTCCTGCGACGGGGACATCCTGCTCAAGAACCCCGTGCAGGCGGACGTGGTGTACTCCTCCGGCATATGGACCCTGAGGAACGACGACCTGGGCATATCCTCCACCAAGGACAGCTGGGACGCGGCGGTCCAGACCTTCCACGACTACTTCGTCTTCCTGTGGACGCAGTACGGCGGGAAGGACCCTGCGGGCGAATCCGGAGAGGAGGCGGAGGTCTCAGCGTACCTCAACTCCCTGATGGAGTAGACGAAAAGTTGTTTATAGCAGGGGCCTGTAACCGCGCACGAGAGAGTGGCATATGTCCAGGCGGCGGATATCCGGCGACGAGGCGGCCAGGATCGGCGCGGAGAGGGTCTCCGTGCTGAAGCGGCTGTCCCACGAAGCCGCACGCTCCGGCAATGACGACAGAGCCAGAAGGTACGTCGACATCGCCGTGAGGATCTGCCGCAAGACCAGGACGCGGATGCCGCGCGACTTCCGGTTCTGCAAGGAGTGCGGGGTGCCGATGCTGCCGGGCGTGACCTCCAGGGTCCGCCTGACCGGCGGCAAGGTGGTCTGCACCTGCCTGCGGTGCGGGAGGGCGGCACGCATGCCGTATCAGAGGGAGAGGAGAGCATGACCGAGAGGGAAGCGAGGAAGGAGCTCATGAGAAGAGCGCTGGAGATATCCCCCACCGTCCATGTGGGGAAGGACGGTCTCAAGGATTCCGTCTTCGAGGAGGTCTCCGCCCAGCTCAAGAAGAACAGGCTCATCAAGATCAGGGTGCTGGCCAACGCAGAGGACGACGCCGCGGGAACCGCGGAGGAGCTGGCATCCAGGACCAATGGCGTCGTCGTGGACGTCCGCGGAGGGGTCGTCGTCATGACCGACTCCAGGACGTGGAGGTCCCTCTGCGAGAAGAAGTTCTGAGGCATTGAGATGCTGGATGTCAACGTGATCAGGGAGGATCCCGAGAGGATCCGCCAGATGCTGAGAGACAGAAACAAGGACGAGTCCGTACTGGACAGGTTCCTGGCCGCGGACGAGAAGTGGAGGGCCCTCACCGAGGAGGGCAACCGCCTCAGGAAGGTCAGGAACGAGGAGTCCCTGAAGATCTCCAAGATGAAGGGGGACGAGAAGTCCGCGCTGATAGCGGAGATGAAGAAGGTCTCCGCCCGCATCGGCGAGATCGAGCAGGAGATGGCCGCCACCGAGGAGGCCAGGCAGGACGCCATCCTCAACATACCCAACATCCCCCACCCGTCCGTGCCCATCGGCAAGGACGAGAACGACAACGTCGTGGTCTACGAGTGGGGGGAGAAGAGGGTCTTCGACTTCAAGCCCCTGACCCACTCCGAGATAGCGGACAACCTGGGCATCATCGACTTCGACAGAGGCACCAAGGTCGCGGGCAGCGGATTCTACTGCCTCAAGGGGGACGGCGCGCGCCTGGAGAGGGCGCTGGTCAGCTACTTCCTGGACAGGCACAGGGACCAGGGCTACACCGAGGTCTTCCCGCCGGTTGTCGTCAACCGCGCTGCGGTCATAGGGACCGGGCAGTACCCCAACCTCAAGGACGACATGTACCACCTGGAGAGGGACGACATGTGGCTGAACCCCACCGCGGAGGTGCCGGTCACCAATCTGCTCCAGGGGGAGATCCTCGAGAAGAGCCAGCTCCCCATCAACTACACCGCGTACCTCCCCTCCTTCAGGAGAGAGGCCGGGAAGCACTCCGACACCCACGGGATCATCCGCGTCCACGAGTTCAACAAGGTGGAGATGGTCAGGTTCGTGGAGCCTGAGGGCTCCTTCGACGTGCTGGAGAGGCTCAGGATGGATGCCGAGGAGCTCATCAGGGAGATGAAGCTCCCCTACAGGGTGCTCCTGCTTTGCACCGGCGACATGAGCTTCTCCTGCGCCAAGTGCTACGACCTGGAGATGTACGCCCCCGGAGAGGACAGGTGGCTGGAGTGCTCCTCCTGCTCCTGCTTCACCGACTTCCAGGCGCGCAGAGCCAGGATCAAATACCGCCCCGCACCGCACCTGAAGAGCGAGTTCGTCCACACCCTCAACGGGTCCGGGCTGGCGCTCCCCAGGACAATGGTCGCCATCCTTGAGAACTACCAGAACAAGGACGGCACCGTCACCATCCCCGAGGTCCTCCGCCCCTACATGAGGGGACAGGAAGTCATCGGGAACTAGAGGCTGCAAACCCTTTCCAGATCCGCCATCAGGGCCTCCGTGTCCGCGGAGGTCCTGTAGGCGCGGAGTTTCTCCGCCAGGGTCGCCTCGCCGTCCCTGAGCACCCTCGAAGTGACGCCGTAGTAGCGGGACATCCTCGCCTCCATGTAGGCGGCCATGGTGTCCCACACCTTTATCCCGGGACCCCTCACGGTCCCGAAGCGGGCGTCCCCGCGCTCCGAGAACGGATCGTACACCAGGAACCTGAACTCGTCCCTCATGTCCTCCGGGAGCATGGGGACGATCTTCGACTCCATCATCTCCTCCTCGTAGGAGGCCAGCATCTCCGACAGCCCGCCCACGTTGGCCTTCACCGGGGTTATGACGTCCTTGGTCAGCACCTCCGGCAGGTCGTGGAACAGGGCGGTGTAGAAATCGTTGTACAGGGTGCGGTCGTCGACCCCGTCGTCGCAGTCCTGGAGGTAGGTCATATAGGCCACCAGGAGGGAGTGCCCCAGCACGGTGGTGGCCGGCACCCGGGGAGTGCGGGTCCACCTCTGCTGGAACCTCAGCTGGCCGATCAGATCGATGAAGTCGTTGCCGGTCATGCGCCTGCGCATCACCGCGATGATGTTGCTGTGATGGGCGATCTCCGCCTCGATCTCCCTGCGGGTCTGCTCGATCCCCACCGACCTGCGGTTCATGTCGTAGATGAGATCGAACTCCCACAGGGTCGCCAGGTAGTGGGCGGCGCGGATCACGCCGTCCTCCTGGGAGCCTCCTCCGGACCTCAGGTACGCCCCCATGCGCTCCAGGAACCCGGGGTCCAGGCGGGGGACGTCCCTGGTCACCTCCGATGTCACGAAGCCAGCCACCTCGTCGGCCCGCTCCGCCTTTATCCGGTGGAACAGAGGGGGCTTTATGTCCGTCATGACCACCCGCTCCATGAACGAGAAGAGGGAGTGCTCCACGAGCAGCCTCCAGTCCAGGCGGCTGCCGGTCTCCTGCTCCCATGACCTCCCCAGTACCCAGGCTATGGCGGCCTTGTGGGCCTGCTTGTCCAGCTCCGTAAGGTCCAGCGGGCGGATGTGATCGTTCCACCTGTGCATGTTGGCCGCATCGAAGAGCTTGCAGAGGAGGTCCATGTCCATGAGCATGATGCCGTCCGATTCCGCTCCGCCGTTATAATGATTTCACGGAGGCACACGGTGGCATGCAAACCCTATAACCAGATGACGACCTTATCCCCGAGCATGAAGGTCTCCCAGAGACTGCAGAAGGTGCCTATGTCGGGCATCAGGAAGATGTTCGACCTCGCCAGCCCGTCCAGCATCAACCTCGGCCTGGGCGAGCCGGACCTGCTGCCCCCGGCGAAAGCCATCGACGGCATGACCGCGGCGGCGGAGAACGGCCTGAACAAGTACGGCCCCACCGCCGGGATCATGGAGCTGAGGAAGGCCGTGGCGGAGAGGTACTCCATGTACCATCCGCTCGAGGCATCCCAGGTCATGATCACCCCCAGCGGCTCGTCCGCTCTGCTGGAGATCATGATGTCCTGCATCGACCCCGGCGACGAGGTGCTGGTGCCCAGCCCCGGGTTCGTGATCTACGGCCCCCAGGCCATGCTGGCCGGCGGGAGGTTCACGGAGTACAGGATGTCCGGGCCGGACTTCCAGCCGGACATCGACGACATACAGTCCAAGATCGGGCCGGACACCAGGATGATCGTGGTCAACAACCCCTCCAACCCCACCGGCTCGGTGCTGGCCGAGGACACGTACGGAGCGCTGGCGGACCTGGCCGCGGACAAGGGCATAACCATCCTCTCGGACGAGGTCTACGACTCCTTCGTCTACGAGGGCAGGCACCTGTCGTTCCTGCCCTACCTGGACAGGGCCATCGTTGTGGGAGGGTTCTCCAAGATGATGGCAGTCACCGGCTGGAGGCTCGGGTTCCTGATGGCGGGAGAGGAGATGATGGACGCCCTGGTGAAGATGCAGTACCACCTGTGCGCCAGCCCCAACATGCCCGCCATGTACGGCGCCCTGGCGGCGATGCCCGGCATCGACGACTACCTGAAGGACGCCCGCACCATATTCAAGCGCAGGAGGGACCTGATAGTCTCCAGGATAATGGAGATCGACGGGATGGACGTGGCCACGCCCCACGGAGCGTTCTACGCGTTCCCGTCCTACGACGCGGACATCCCCTCCGCGGACCTGGCGATGAGGCTCGCGGAAGCCGGGCTCATATGCACCCCGGGATCCGCCTTCGGATCCTACGGGGAGGGGCACCTGAGGTTCTCGTACGCCGCCGACGAGGCCAAGATATCCCGCGGGATGGACATACTGGCGGAGACATACGGCAAGGTAAGAGAGTGAGAGCATGGAAGAGCAGAAGACGCACGTAGAGATCGACCCCGTGACCGGAGAGGTCACCACCGTGGTCGAGGACAGCCCCGAGCAGATCGCAGAGAAGCAGCTGTGGGGCAAGAACCCCGGAAGGTCCCACGCACTCAGGGACATACTCTTCGACGAGCTCATGTCCCACATGCAGGACGAGAACATCCCCGACGACAAGAAGTGGGAGATGACCTTCATGATGGCCGTCAACAGCACCATGGACCTGCTGCTGGACTCCCTGCCCACCGACACGGCGATGGACGTGTCCTACTGCTTCGACAACATGCTGGGCCTCGCCCTGGCCAACAAGAAGTACGACGTCAACATACTGGCGGAGGCGAAGAAGGCCATGGAGTCCGTCAACCCCGACGACTTCGACGGGGAGGAGATGTACGTCAAGGGGCTCCAGGAGTTCGAGGAGCGCTGGTGGGACATGGGTCAGCCGGCCCTCGGCATGAGGAGCCCGAACGACGCCATCTACGAGGCCCTCAGCAAATACGGGCTGAACGAGGAATGAGGAAGGTAACCGCATCCGCCCCCGGGAAGATGATCCTCCTGGGGGAGCACTCCGTCGTCTACGGCAAGCCGGCGGTGGCCCTGGCCATCGACCGCAGGATCGCATGCACCGTCAGCCCCAGCAGGGAGCTGCTGGTGAACGGCCACCGGGCATCAGGGTCCATCGCGCATCCCCACATAAAGTCGGTGCTGAGGGACAACGGCGCGGCCAACGTCTCGGTGGACGCCGTCACCGACATACCCGCCAGCTCGGGCCTCGGATCGTCGGCGGCCCTCTCCGCGTCCTTCTCGCTGGCGGTCAGGAGGCTGTTCGGCAGGGAGACCGACGAGGAGTCCGTGGCGGCGGACGCCTTCAACGCAGAGTACACCGCCCAGGGGAGAGCCAGCCCCATGGACACGTCGGTCTGCACCCACGGAGGGGGCGTGGCCCTGAACTGCCCCATAGGGAGACATATATGGTCATTCTCCAGGGGAGGCAACAGCTGGGACGTCACCGAGGTGGAGGTGCCCAAGATGACCTTCGTGGTGGGGTACACCGGCATCCACGCCCCGACGGGGCCGATAGTGGAGAGGGTGCGGAAGTACAAGGAGAGGAACCGCTTCGCCTCGGACGTCATAGACGAGATCGGCGCCGTGACCCTGGACGGGGTCCAGGCCATGGCACGCAACGACACCGAGGAGCTGGGCAGAATCATGACCCAGAACCACAAGCTCCTGTCCATCCTGGGGGTCTCCTGCGACCAGCTGAACAAGCTGGTCAACGCATCGCTGCCATACTCCTACGGCGCCAAGCTGACCGGATCGGGTGGAGGCGGGAGCATGATAGCCCTCACCGACCGGCCGGAGCAGGTCTGCGAAGCCATAGCCGTCAGGGGCGGCGTCCCCATGGTGGTCCACACCGGCGAGCCCGGCGTCCGCATAGAGGACGAGCAGGATTGAGAGAATAGAAGGGGGCATGAGCCCCCGTTGCTGATGTTTCAGATCAGGTCCTCGAAGCCTTCGACGACCTGGGGGAACTTCTCCTTGACGACCTTCAGGAGGTTGTACACGTTGACCTCCCCGATGTCCGAGTCCTTGATCATCCTGATGAGCTCATCGATGGTCTCGTCGTCGAGGCTGGCCAGCTTCTCCTTGGCCATCCAGTTCCTGTAGAGCTTGTCCTCCATGCGGTCGCGCCACATCTTCTCGTAGGGCATCAGGGCCGCCTTGGAGAAGTCGCCCTTCTTGGCGCACTCCGTCAGCACCTTGCCGGCGTACATGCCGGTCCTGCAGGCGTGGCAGATTCCTCCGCCGGTGATGGGGTCGATGATCCTGGCCGCATCGCCCACCAGGACGATGTTGTCGTCCACGGCGCAGTCCAGACCGGGGCAGGTGGATACGAACCCGCCCATGATCTCCAGGATCTGGCCCTTGGACAGCCTCGGGTCCTCGGCGATGAACTTGTCCAGGTAGCGCTTGGCATCCCCCTCGCCCTTGCAGAGCCTGCCCATGACGCCGATGCCGACGTTGGCCACGCCGTCGCCCTTGGGGAAGATCCAGATGTACCCTCCGGGAGCGACGGAGCCGATGACGAACTCGCAGTAGTCGGGAGCGCAGTCGATGTTGCACATCCTGTACTGGATGCAGGAATCGACGTCGTTGAGCTTCAGGGTGGTGTCGATGCCGGCCCACCTGCCCACCTGGCTCTCGTAGCCGTCGGCGGCCACGATGCACTTGGCGTAGATCTCGACCTCCTCGCCCATGGACCTGGCCTTGACGCCCACCAGCTTGCCGCTGCCGTCGCGGATGACGCCGGTGACGCCGGTGCGCATCATGATCTGGGCTCCCGCCTCGGCGGCGTCCCTTGCGAGGGCCTTGTCGAAGAGGTGCCTCTCCAGGACGTAGCCCACCTCGGATCCGGCCTTGGACTCGTCCAGCTGGAAGGTGGTGCCCTGAGGGGACTTGATGATGGCGCCCTTCATGTCTCCGCGGATCCACATGGGCTCCGGCTCGATGCCGACCTCCTCCAGCCACTTCTTGGAGACGCCCTCGGCGCACCTGAGGGGGGCGCCGATCTCCGCCTTCTTCTCCAGCAGGATGGTCTTGAGACCGCCCTCGGCGCAGTAGCGGGCGGCCATGGAGCCGCCGGGACCGGCGCCGACGACGACGATGTCGCAATCGTACCGCCTCATCTCATGCCCCCCTGGAAAGCGCGGAGACGGGGCAGAGCTTGATGCATCTGCCGCAGTCGTTGCACTCCTCTCCGAATTCGAGGATGTAGTCGTTCAGGTAGATGGCGTTCTGCGGGCAGGAGCCCACGCACCCGCCGCAGTGCAGGCACTTGTCATAGTCCACGATCATGCTCTCGCCTCATTGGTCGGGCTTCTGGTCGTCCGGAACTATCAGTGCCTGCTCCAGCGCCTTGGCCTCCTCAACATGTTTCTTCTTCCACTCGTCGATGGGGACGGAGTATCTGCGCTCCACGTCCGCACGGTACTCCGGACCGGAGTTGTAGGCGCAGAACGGTATGACCTTGAGATCGGGGGTGGCGTAGTGGATGGCACAGCGCTGCACCCTCTCGATGTCGTAGTTGTACGAGTCCTGGAAGTGCATGCTGCCGATGAACATCATCTTCCACGAGAACGCCGACAGGGTCTCCTTGGACTTGTCGCTGAGCAGCGCCTTCATGAGGCCGGACACGGTCTTGCGGTCCAGGCCGTCCGGCAGGCCCTCCTCGATGATGCAGTCCTCCAGGAGCTTCACCGCCTTGGACACGTACAGCTTGGTGAACCTGGACTTGGCCGCCTTGGCGGACAGCTCGTCCAGGCCGGTGATGAACTTCCTCACATCGATGAACCTGGTGATGGGCGTGACCTTGCCGTCGTCCGCCCTGTAGAGGTACGTGGCTATTCCGCAGTGGGGGTGCACGGTGAACGTGACCTTGTTCTCCCCCATGAGGATGGACGCGAAGTTGGATATGGGCGCCACCACGGGCACGGGGTACCAGTCGGACTTGACCGTCCAGCCGGTCTGCTCGCCGATGCCCTTCACCAGGTCGGGGATGGTGAACCTGCCCCTCTCCAGCTCGGACGCGGTTATCCTGCCGGTGAACGCCACCGGCTGGAAGTTGACTCCGCGGACGATGTCGCTGTTCTCGAAGGCGAACTCCATGATCTTGCCCAGCTGGTTGTCGTTCACGCCCTTGACCACGGTGGGCACCAGGACGACGGACGGCGGGTGCTCCAGCTTCCTCAGGTTGTCCAGGACCTCCTTCTTCACGTGGAACATCTTCCTGGCCCTGGCCTGGATGTAGACGTCGTCGGAGACGCCGTCGAAAGACAGGTATATGGTGTTCATGCCCGCCTCGGCCGCGGCCTTGCAGAACTCGAAGTCCCTGAACTTCAGGCCGTTGGACGCCACCTGGATCTGGACGAAGCCCAGCTCCTTGGCCTTCCTTATCACGTCGAGGAAGCGCGGATAGATGGTGGGCTCCCCTCCGGAGAACTGCACCGCCGTGCACCTGACGGGCTTCTCGTCCCTGAGCATCTCGAGCATCTTCACGATGGTCTCGTACTCTGGCTCATAGACGTAGCCCGCGGAGTTCGCCTCGGCGAAGCAGATGGGGCAGGTCATGTTGCATCTGTTGGTGAGGTCGATGTTGCACAGGATCGTGGTCGTGTACAGGTCCACCTCGCGGTCCCCGATCATTATGCTCACATTGTCCTCTCCGGAATCGGGATCGTCCTCGTTGACGAGGCCTATTCCGTCCATAGCGTACTGCTCCGCCATCAGGTAGAGCTCGGTGTCGGACCAGATCAGGCTGTCGAAGACCCCGTGCTCAGGGCATTCCTTCTTGGCGTAGACCGCGCCGTTCTTGTCGTACAGCTCGGTCTCCAGTACCTTGCCGCACTCGGGGCAGATGGACTCCGTCTTCCTCGGAAGCCCCCTTTTCAGAGTGCTCTCTTTGGCTGTGCTAGGCATTTGAATCCCTTTCCTATCTGACCTCCGAACGCTCTAGAATATAATATACTATTGCAAGTTGTATATGCAACATTTATTTGCTGGACTAACCCTTGCAGTTAGCTCCCCGCTTATAACCGTCCTCCCGCCCAGACGCACGCATGATATCACGCGACGCGCGCAGAAACAGGAGGGGGCAGATGCCCCTCGCGCTTGTGGCCGTCCTGCTGCTGGCGGGATGCTCCTTCTTCGGCATCATCTACTCGGACATCGGACGCTCGGCGGACAACGCCGAGGCTATGGGGGACGAGATGGCGTCCCTGGATGAGGCCGTGGAGGATGCCGAGTTCGGGATCGAGACCGCCCTGGGGCTGCTGCTGACCGACGTCAGCTCCGAGGCCGAGGGCAACCTGGCGGACAGGGCGGCGGCGTTCCGCCCCGCCGCCGAGAGGTACTTCGAGGAGGCCTACCCCATGCACAAAGGCGGCGTCACCACGGAGCTGGTCTCCGAGGATGTGCACCTCGTCCTCGAGACGCTGAGGCCGGGGGACGGCGACGAGGTCTTCACCGGCGGGGACGCGATGGCATCGTACCTCAGAGCGGAGGGGCAGGTGGCACTCAGGTTCACCACCCAGAGCGCTTCTGCGGAGAGGACTTTGGACATCAGCGCGGACGCCGCATCCGGCCTGCCGCTGGCCATCGGCGCCGCCACCTCCTTCGAGCTGGCCGCCGGAGGCAGCGTCTCCATGCTCACCCAGATGATGGAGTACCAGCTGTCCTCCCTGGCCCAGACCCGCGTGCTCCAGGGATACGGCCTGGAGTCCGAGGGAGGGGGCCGCGGGACCAAGGACATACTGACGGCGGAGGACGTGGCCTCCGCGTTCGGCAACTCCGTCAGGGTGCTGCAGACCATGTTCTTCCGCACCGACGGCGAGGGCGGGAGCCTGGTGGGGGCATGCTCGGTGGACCTGGCGTCCCTGCTGGTGGCCGAGGGCGGGAAGCTCAGGATCGACGTCGGTGAGCTGTACCGCATGTCCATCCTCTCACAGGCGGACGAGCTGGCGGTGAAATGGCTGGACTACCTGGGCATGGACACCCTGCTGGACACCCTGGACACCGTGACCGACTTCGTCAACGACGTGGTCAGGAACGTGTGGGGCGGGATCGTCTCCTTCTTCACCGGCAAGGACACCAGCGACACCGCCGAGGTGGGCAGGTACATATCCGGCGCCATGTCCGGCATCGGCAGGAGCCCGTCCGAGTACGACACCTTCATGAACGGAGGGT
This sequence comes from Candidatus Methanomethylophilaceae archaeon, assembly GCA_944321505.1. Taxonomy (GTDB): domain Archaea; phylum Thermoplasmatota; class Thermoplasmata; order Methanomassiliicoccales; family Methanomethylophilaceae; genus SIG5. Next base: position 17,033 of record CALULN010000029.1, read on the forward strand.
CGATGACCGTCGAGGTCCCGGGGTTCACCGTGGAGTTCGAGGCCGACATGGAGACCGTAGTCCGCACCGTGGAGCCGTTCACGGTGGAGATCCCGTACCCTGACGTGCATGTGACGTCCTGGTCCGGGTGGGAGGGCTTCTTCAAGGACTACGACAAGGGCCGCAACCAGTTCAGGGAGTCGGTCAAGGGCATCATCGTAAGGATAGCCGACACCATCGCCGAGGGGGGCGTCTACGAGTACGGCATCGACGCCTTCGACGGCACCGACTACGCATCGTTCCTCAGGTCCTGCATCGACGACGCCCTCGACCGGGCGGAGAGGGACGGGGAGTCCGCCACCGTCTCCGGGATCAATTCCTCCACCATCTCCGACCCCATGATGCTGGAGGTCTACCGTCGCATCTGCGACAACCGCGACGCCATCTTCGGCACCGGCACCTTCTCCGGCGACGCCGAGCGCATCATAAGGGAGGCGGTCTCCGCCAGGGCGGCCGAGGCCGGGGTCACCGACCCCGAAGCCCTGTCCGCAACGGTGTCCGAAGCCGTGGCCTCCGCCGCAGGCCGGTGCTCCGGAGCCTACAGGGACATGGTGGATGACAGGGTGTCCGACATGTCCTTCATGGAGGATGCGGCCGCCAGCAACTCGTCCATCGTGACCGCGGTCATGGTGGCCGCCGCCGACAAACTCTTCGACATACTGGACCCCGGCACACCCGCCAGAGCGGCCTTGGACATCATGGTGAACGAGATGGTCTCCTACGGGTGCATGAACCCCTCCGGAGAGCCCGCCGAGCTCCCCGGGACGGGATCCTTCTCCCTGGCCGACGAGGATGGCACGGTGTTCACGGAGACGCTGACCGTCAGCCACGCCGTCGAGATGGATGCGACGGTCACCGACCCTCGCCACACCTCCGGCAACGTCCACAACAACCGGCCCCTGGAGCTGAGGCCGGCAAGCTACGTGTCGGTGTTCGAGGTGGCCGTCACCGCCTGCATAGAGTACACGGTCTCCGGGACCAACCCCGTGTACGAGGCCCTGGGGCTCTGCGACTCCGTCTACTCCGGCACCGTGGAGGTGGACACCGTCCTGACCGTGCCGGTGTCGTCCTCGTGGGAACTGGCGGGAGTGGACTACGCCAACACCGCATCCCTGTACTCGGACATCATCGACCTGCTGCTGAAGGTCCTGGACCCCATCATCGGGCCGCTGAAGCAGGCATTCGCCATGCTGCAGGACGTTGTGCGCACCGTCACCTCGTCCCTGATGGAGTACGCTTCGTATCTGGGGGAGGTCGTGGAGAGGCTGTTCTCCGTCATATCGGTCCCCTTCGAGGCCGTCCGCGACGCCCTGGACGGCATAATGGACGCGGTGGGCCTGGCATCGGTTGAGATACTCTCCAGGAGCCAGACCGTCACCATGGACTTCTTCGGCATGACACTCGCCATAGGGCTGAACCTCGGGTCCCTGGACGACAGCAGCAAGCAGCTGGTCAAGGTCACCCTGTCCAAGACCGTGGGCGACGCGGACGCCAGCGCCACCGTGGACGTCAGGAGCAGCAGCTCCAAGGGGACGTACGTGCTCATATCCGGGGGAGCGACGGGATCGGACTGGTCTGTGGATGTCAAAGCGGATCCGCAGCAGAAGACCACCGACAAGTACGTGACCATCGCCGGAGAGGTGAGAGGGGTCGGGTTCTACGGCAGCATGCCCGAGCTGGAGCAGTACCGCAGCATAGGCATCGCGGCCTCCGACATCCCGGCCGTGTCCGCTGTTCTCCAGAACCTCCCCGGGATCATCCCCGGGACCAAGACCCAGATAGATCTGGGCGTCAACCTGAAGTACGACCTGCCGGTGAAGCCCGGGCTGCTGATCAACGAGTTCGAGCAGAATCCCGAGGGGGACGATGCGGGCAACGAGTGGGTGGAGCTGTTCAACAACACCCGCTTCCCGGTGGACCTGGAGGGCTACAGATTGGTGCCGGGCAGCGGCGAGTCGAAGGCGGTCACCCTGGGGCCCCAGCTCCTGGCGCCCGGGGAGAAGACGGTGATCGTGTTCGACAGGCAGACCCTGAACAACTCCTCCGGGAAGGCGGGGGACGGGGACATGCTCACGCTCTACGACCCTGATGGCAATAAAGTGGACGAGACCCCCTGGTGCGCCGACTCCTCCAACTCCGACCACACATGGCAGAGGACCTTCGACGGATGCGTCGACTGGAGCTTCCTCAAGGGCACCCCCGGCACGTCCAACGGCGGCGACATACCCGGCGGTGAGCTGGTGAAGCTGACCGTCTACGACATCATCAAGGAGGCGGCCCTGGACGTGTTCGACGAGATGGGCAAGAGGATCGACGACCTGGGGGAGCTGGAGGAGTACATCCAGCTCCTGGTGTCCAGGGTGCTGGAGAGGATGATCGAGGCGATAGCCGGCACCGTGGTGGAGGCCGTGGTCTTCCTGAAGGTGACCGCGGCGGACCTGACCGGGTCGGGGCACACCGGGATCACCATCATGCTCGGAGTGGACTCCGGCATCATAGAGGACGGCCTCAGGCTGCTGCTCTCGAAGATCCCGCTGCTGGGGGAGTACGTCACCAACCCCGACGGCATGACCGCCGAGACCGTGATCTTCGAGAACGTGTTCATGAGGTTCTACCTCCACGGCGGGATCTCCGTGCCGTCCTTCCTGAAGGCCGCCGCGGACCTGGAGACCGACGCGGGCATCTCCGTCAGGACCAACCTGGCGGCGTTCTCCAGGCTGCTGGGGGAGGACAGGGGCAGATGGAACGTGGAGGCGGGGGTCCTCCTGGAGGGCATCCCCGCCTCTGCGGTATCGGCCGCCATGGACGCCGACCCGGAGAAGGAATCAGACCTCTGGCTCTTCAGGATGCTCTTCTACGAGCTCTGAGGCCCCCCGCCCGCGGGGGGTCAACCTATATTTATGGGGGCGGTTCTCCCCCAACCATGGCCGAGACGACTTACAGGATACCCACCGTGCTTTCCGCGGAAGAGCTCATGGACAAGGCGTTCCGCAGGGCATCCAAGATATCGGTTTCCGGGGCCACGTTCCTGGACGCCAAGAAGAAGACGACCCTGGCCAAGATAACGGCGTCCGGCGACATCATACACGACACCCTGCAGGGGTACGTGGACAGGTTCCCCCGCATCGAGAAGGAGGAGGACTTCCTGTCCGAGCTGGTGGACATCGTCATCGGCCTCGACGGCTACAAGAAGTCCCTCGGCGCGGTGAACTGGGCCGCCAAGAGGGTGGAGGTCCTCAGGAGCGAGTCCGTCCGCAGCATCAGGTGGAGCAAGGACCCGGCGCTCATAGACTCCGTCAAAGGCCAGTTCTACGGCCGCACGTCGTCGCTGCTCAAGCGCATATCGAAGGACCTCCTGTTCCTGCAGGAGTGCAAGAACAAGTTCAGGAAGCTCCCGCATATCGAGCCGGACGTGCCCACCGTGGTCATCGCCGGGTTCCCCAATGTTGGGAAGAGCAGCCTGGTGTCGGTGCTCAGCACCGCGGAGCCTGAGATCGCCCCCTACCCGTTCACCACCAAGGGCATCGTCATCGGCCACATCGAGGACACCTGGAGGAAGTACCAGGTGATCGACACCCCCGGCCTGCTTGACAGAGAGCTCTCCGAGAGGAACGACATCGAGAAGCAGGCCATCCTGGCGCTGAAGTACCTCACCCACGTGATGGTGTTCGTGCTGGACCCGTCCGAGACCTGCGGGTACGGCATGGACAAGCAGAACGCCCTGCTGGACTCCGTCAGGAGGGGGTTCGAGGGCGTACCGATAATAGTGGCCGAGAGCAAGACCGACCTGCTGAGGACCGGCAACCCCGACCGCATGGCGTTCTCCGCCAAGACCGGGGACGGCATGGAGGCCCTCAGGTCCGCGGTCGTATCGGAGCTGAGGAAGGTCGTCACCGAAGCAGAGGAGTGATCCATGCCGCAGCTGGTCTTCAGCGAGGAGATGGGGCGGTACTTCAGATCCCTGGCGGACGCCAACGACAGATGCTACGAGATAGCCAGAGAGGCACGCCTCAAGGGGAAGGACCCGGAGACCAAAGTGGAGATCCCCCAGGCCGAGGACCTGGCGTCCAGAGTGGAGAAGCTCCTCAGCGACTACGACGTCGCCGGGATCGCCGAGACTATAAGGAGGCTCACCGACGAGCTGGGGAACAGGGAGCTGGTCTCCCTGATGGCCGCCAAGGAGATGGCCAGGAGGTCGTCCAGCGGCAGGGAGAAGGCCCTGGACACCGCCATCCGCGTGGGATTGGCCGTCCTGACCGAGGGGATCCTGGTGGCTCCGCTGGAGGGGCTGGCGGACACCAAGATAGGCACCAACGCCGACGGGACCGAGTACGTGGACCTGATATTCGCCGGGCCCATCCGCGCAGCGGGAGGCACCGGGCAGGCCATGAGCGTCCTGATCGCCGACGTGGTGAGGACGGAGCTGGGCATCGGCAAGTACGTGCCCACAGAGGCGGAGGTGGACAGGTTCATCGAGGAGATCCCGCTGTACAAGCAGTGCCAGCATCTCCAGTACACCCCATCCGCCCACGAGATACAGCTCATAGTCGGCAACTGCCCCGTGTGCATAGACGGGGAGGGCACCGAGAGGATGGAGATCTCCGGCTTCAGGGACCTCCCCCGCATCAAGACCAACCAGGTGAGGGGAGGAGCATGCCTGGTCATCGCCGAAGGCATGTGCCAGAAGGCATCGAAGCTCCAGAAGCACGTCAAGAAGCTCGGACTGGAGGGGTGGGAGTTCATGGACACCTACCTGGCCGAGAAGGGCGCCGGCGTGGCCAGCAAGGAGGAGGAGGTCAGGACGGTCAAGAAGGCCGACAAGTACCTCAAGGACATCGTGGCGGGGAGGCCCATCTTCGGGCACCCCTGCGCCGTCGGCGGGTTCAGGCTCAGGTACGGCAGGGCGAGGACCAGCGGTCTGGCCTCCCTGGCCTTCAGCCCCGCCAGCATGTACATGCTGGACGAGTTCCCCGCCCTGGGCACCCAGGTGAAGATCGAGCGCCCCGGGAAGGCGTGCGTGGTCACCCCCTGCGACAGGCTGGACGGACCCATAGTCCTGCTGAAGAACGGGGACCTGGTCCAGTGCCAGACCAGTGATGAGGCCAAAGCCATCAGGAAGGACGTGGCGGAGATCACCGACGACGGCGAGATACTGGTCCCCTTCGGGGAGTTCTGCGAGAACAACCACTTCCTGGTGCCCTGCGGGTACCCCATAGAATGGCACAGGCTGGAGCTGGAGGAGAAGGGGCCGCTGCCGGAGGATTGGGAGCACCCCACCTGGGAGAGGTGCAAGGAGATGGCAAAGGCCCTCGGCGTGCCCATGCACCCCGACTTCAACCTGTTCTGGTCGGATGTGGATCTCCAGAGGCTGAAGGACCTGAGGATGCATCTCATAGCATACGGGACCTTCGGCGACACGCTGTCGTTCAGGAGCACCCCCGAGATCAAACGCATCTGCGAGGACCTGGGGGCCCTGCACAGGCTCAGGGACGGGGAGATAATCATAGACGAGAGGTACGGCAGGCCGATGATGGAGTGCCTGGGCCTCGGTTCGCAGGACGGGAAGGTGGTCGCGGTCAGGGACCTTGACGGGGAGAGCTCTCTGGACGCCGTGTCCAAGGCCGTCGGCATGGAGGTCCGCGCCAGGGCCATGACCCGCATAGGCACCAGGATGGCCAGGCCGGAGAAGGCCAAGGACAGGAAGGGGGCGCCCATCATCCACGGGCTGTTCCCCATATCCGACAACCCCGCCTACAAGAAGGACCTGGTGGCGGCGGCCGCCGAGATCAAGAGGAGCTCCGCGCTGGTGGCGGGAGGATCCAAGAAGGTCCAGCTGGACCTTGCGACCCGCAGGTGCCCGCAATGCGGAGCGGAGACCTTCCGCTGCTGGTGCAGGGACTGCGGGACACACACCGTCCCCGCCGGAGGGGACGTCCGCGGGACCATCGGCGTGGACGTCATAGCCGAACTGGACGACGCCATAAAGGACATGGCCGTCCCCAGGCCCTCGGAGATCAAGGTCCTGGACAAGCTCATCACCAAGGCCAGGGTGCCGGAGGCGGTTGAGAAGGGACTGCTGAGGCAGCGCTACGACCTGGGCACCTACAAGGACGGGACCGTCAGGTTCGACATGACGGACATCCCGCTCACGCACTTCAGACCCAGGGAGATCGGCCTCTCGGTGGAGAAAGCCATCGAGCTGGGGTACACCCACGACATGGACGGCAACCCGCTGACGGACCCGGAGCAGCTCTGCGAGCTGAAGGTCCAGGACTTCATACCCAACGTGGACTGCGGGGACTACCTGGTCCAGGTGGCCAACTTCATCGACCACCTGCTGGAGAGGTTCTACGGCATGGAGAGGTTCTACAACGTCACCTCCAGGGACCAGCTCATAGGGCACCTGGGCATCGGCCTGGCGCCCCATACGTCCGGAGGGATCCTCTGCAGGATCATCGGCTACACCACCGCCTGCGGAGGGTTCGCCCATCCGTTCTTCCACGCATCCAAGAGGAGGAACTGCGACGGGGACGAGGACAGCATCATACTGCTCCTGGACGGCCTGCTGAACTTCTCCCGCGCCTACCTGCCCAACAGGAGGGGCGGCCTCATGGACGCGCCCCTTGTGCTCACCACCAGGCTGGACCCCAACGAGATAGACAAGGAGGCCCACAACGTGGACTGCCTCCGCAGGTACCCTCTGGAGTTCTACAGGGCGGCCATGGAGCTGAAGGACACCAAGGACGTGGAGAAGATCATGGACCTCATCGCATCCAGGATCGGCACGGAGAGGCAGTACGAAGGCATCGGGTTCACCCACGACACCCGCGACATCGCCGAAGGCCCCAAGCACTCCGCCTACACCACTCTGGAGACCATGATGGACAAGATGAACGCCCAGCTCCTCCTGGGCAAGAAGATCCGCGCGGTGGACGAGATCGACGTGGCCACCCGCGTCATAGACAAGCACTTCATGCCGGACATGGCGGGGAACCTGAGGAGCTTCTCCGCCCAGAGCTTCAGATGCACCAGGTGCGGGGAGAAGTACAGGAGGATCCCCCTCACGGGATGCTGCACCAAATGCGGCAACAAGCTCAACCTCACCGTCCACGAGAAGAGCGTCAGGAAGTACCTTGAGGTGTCCAAGGACATCAGCGACAAGTACAACCTGCCTGAGTACACCAAGGAGAGGATCATGACGCTGGAGATGGGGATGGACTCCCTGTTCAACAACGACAAGGTCCGCAAGTGCAAGATCACGGACTTCTTCTGAGGATAAGATGAAAGGAACGGGCCTTTCGGCCCGGTTTCAGAAGGCAGCCACCTTCTCCGCGAACTCCTTCGCGTTCTGGGACAGGACCTCTGCCGCCTTGGACAGCACCTGCTCCGCCGTGAGGGAGCCGTCGGTCTCGAACTTGAACACGAAGTCCGTATCGACCGCACCGACCTTGATCTCGCCGTTGGAGACCTCCTCGCACTTGCGGCAGGTGATGCAGTCGATCAGGTTCCTGATCACGAGCTTCCCGTCCTCCATGGCGAAGACGTGCTTGGGGCACTTCTCGATGACCAGAGAGGGCTCGGAGACCTCCTTGACGATCTCCAGGGTGGGCATGTACTTGTAGCCGACGCCGTTGGCGACCTGCCACTTCACATGCTGCCTGGCGGTCCCCATGACGGCGTGGGCGTAGATCAGGACGGACTGTCCGTCCGCCAGCTCCACGATGGGGATCTCCTCGTCCTTGACGCGGAGGTCGGGGGAGCCGAGGGGCTCCAGGTCCCCGGACAGGACGGTGCAGGGGCCGTGCTTGTTCAGGCTGTACAGGATCGTGCAGTTGGGGCAGCCCTCCCCTCCGCAGACGCACTTGTCCTGGAAGGTGAAGGTGTTGAGGTCCGTGGGTACGGGAACCATACCCAGTCTGTGGGCAATGATCTCGTCGAACAAGGGCGTTATGCTCTCGAACTCCTTCCCGTTCACGTCGATGGGGCCAAGGTGGAACTCCACCTTGTCGATGGCCATCTTCGGTATGTCGGAAAGCATGGTCCTCCTCAGCGCATTAGCCATGGCAGGAGTGGAGTTCTTGAGGATGAACTTGCACTTCCTCTCCGCCATCTCGAGTATCTCTATGTCCATGACCGGACCTCCTCAGACCCTGCGTCCCCTGCGTCCGCCCTTCTTCTTGGTGCCGTCGTGGGGCACCGGGGTGACATCCTCGATGCGGCCGATCTTCAGGCCCGCCCTGGTGAGGGCGCGGATCGCGGCCTGGGCTCCGGGGCCGGGAGAGGTGGACTTGTTCCCTCCGGGGGCACGGACCCTGACGTGGATGCCGACGAACTCCTTCTCCTTGGCCACCTCGGCCACCTTCTCGGCGGCCCTCTGGGCGGCGTAGGGGGACGACTCGTCCTTGGCCTGCTTCACCACCATCCCGCCGGTGGCCTTGGTGATGGTCTCGGCGCCGGTGATGTCGGTCAGCGTGATCATGATGTTGTTGTAGCTGGCGTAGATGTTCGCGATTCCCCATTTAGGTGTGGCCATCTTCACTCCTCCTTGGTCTCGGGCTCCTCGGCCTGTGCCGCTGCCGCCTTGGCCGCCATGTTGGCCGCCGCCTGCTCGGCGGAGATCCTCATGGGGTGCATCTCGTCGGTGAACGGGGATGCGGGGTTGTACTCGATGGAGGACTCCTCCTTCCTGGTGACGATGTAGCCGGGGACGGTGACCTTGTGGCCGTTCATGAAGATGTGGCCGTGGACGATCATCTGCCTGGCCTGTCCGACGGTGGAGGCCATGCCCTTCTCGAAGACCAGGGTCTGCAGCCTGCGCCCAAGGACGTTCTCCTCGTTGAGGGCGAGGATGTCGTTGAGGGTCGCGCCCTCCAGGGGCAGGACTCCCATGCGGCCGCACTTGGCGATGAGGTCGTTGGCCTCCTTCTGGGCCTGCTGGTCTCCTCCCCTCAGACGGGCCTGGAGCTCCCTGGCCTGCTTCCTGAAGTTCCTCAGGACGGACTGGGCCTTCCAGACCTCGGTCTTGTTCTTCAGGCCGTACTGGTTGACCAGGACGACCTCTGCCTTGATCCTCTCGCCCTGCCAAGGGTGGGAGGGGGTGTCGTAGGACCTGCGTGAAAACTTAGGATCTCCCATTCAGACCACCTCAGTTCTTCTTCTTGGAGACACCCATGGTGAGTCCGTGGCGTCCGTTGGACCTGGTCCTCTGGCCCCTGACCTTGTGGCGGGTCTCATGCCTGATGCCGCGGTAGCAGCGGATCATCTTCATCCTGTTGATATCGTCCTTCTGGAGGATGTCCAGGTTGTTGCCCAGGAGGTGCATGTCGCTCCCGGTCTCGTAGTCGTTCTGCCTGTTGATGCACCAGTCGGGGGCGTACTCGACGAAGTTGAGGACGAGCCCCTCGATCTCCTTGACCTTCTCGTCGGAGAGGGATCCGATCCTGACGGCCGGGTCGACATCCGCCCTCTTGGCGATGATCTCGGCCACCCTCTTGCCGACGCCCTTGATGCTCTGCAGGCCGATGACGGTCCTCTTCTGTCCGTCGATATCGCTGTTGGCGATGCGGACGATGAAGTTGAAGTCCTCATCCTCGGCCGGTGCAGCCTGCTGGTTGTCTTTCTTTGCCATTTCCGTTCCTCCGTAAATGTTCTCCCCGCGGGGGGAAGTGCCCAAGCGCCCTGTACGCTACGCGTAGGCGCTCTCAGTTTTCGCCATCCGTTGCCGGAGGGCGGGTCCTGAGTTTACGCAGGTCGGCGGATTGGTTCACCCTTATTAAACGTATCGGACCGCTTACATTACGCGCGCGTTCCGAAAGCATGATATGCGCGCCCGCTGTGCGTGTGACCATGGGAAGGGATGGACCCGGCGTGATACACAGCTTCCTGGGCGGTCTGCTGTTCACGCTCATACTCGTCGTCGCGGTGCCTGTGGTGACAACCGCGCTCATAGAGCCCAGAGTCGTGGAGTTCGTCGGAGACACGTCGATCGCCGTGCTGACGTCGTCCACCATCGTCACGCTGATCATGCTGGCGGTGATGGTTGTGACGATGCTGCTGCTGGGAGGCGGCGCCGTGCTGAGGAAGTACGGCGTGATCGGCGTCATAGGGCTGGTGGCGGCGTACTGGATCATGGGGAACGTCTACGACGCCGTGATACCCGTCGTCGTCCTCGTGCTGATCTGGCTCATCACCGGGCGGAAGAAAGACTAGAGGTCCAGCCTGAGCTGGATGTCCACCCGGTCGTACATGGGTCCGGTGACGGGCACCTCCCGGAAACCCTCCCTGGCGTACATGCGCAGGGCATCGCGGAGGATGCGGTTGGATGCGATGGTGATGCGGGAGGCGCCGTGCTCCCGGGCGTATGCCATGCAAGCCCTAATCACGGCCGTGCCGGCCCCTCTGCGGCGGTGGCCTTCAGCGGTGCACAGCTTGCACAGCTCCCACTCCCCGCCTCCGAGATCCATGACCATGCAGGTTGAAATCGGAACGCCGTCATCAAGTGCCAGATACACTCCGGCACCGGCGGAGACGAGATCGTCCACGCCGTAGAGGACCTCCTCGTCGTGAGGCTCCACCCGGAAGTGCTTCTCGATCCAAGCCAGGTTCAGCTCGATGAATGCGGCACGGTACCTGCGGTCATACGGGACTACTTCCACGGCCAAGGGGGATCCTCCGAGATGGATGGTGCCGGAGACCGGATTCGAACCGGTGAACCCCTATGGGAACAGATCTTGAGTCTGTCGCCTTTGACCAGGCTTGGCAACTCCGGCCCGAACCCGTGTAAGCCTATGCTCTTGATAAAGGTATTCACGGGAGGGTCATGACCTCTCCGCGATGGCCTCCGATGTAGACGGTGTGCTCCGCCTGGGACACGCAGCCTCCCTTCACCTCCACCAGTATGGCGTAGCTCGACGCGATGCCGTGGCGGAGGAGCTTGCTGAGCATGATGCTCGCCTTCGGCCAATCGCAGCTCCTGGCACAGAAGGGGAAGGCGTTGAACTCGCCCCTCACGTAGTCCAGGAACTCCTGGAGGGCGGGATCGTCCACCTTGCGGTCCGGGCGGACCAGTCTGCAGATGTTGCCGGGCTTGCCGGCCTTGATGAACCCCTCCCCGTTGGTGGCGAAGGGTTCGCAGGCGATGGTCATACCTGCTTCGAGGCGGTCGGTGTTGCCGTCGTCCACGTTGGGTATGGACAGGCCCGCATGGAGGTTGTACTGCTTGATCTCGTGACCGGTGAGGTTCTCGATGGGACGGAACCCGCGGCTGCGGATGGTCATGTCCACCACCTTGCCGATCTCGTTTATCGCGACGCCTTCGCCGATGAACTCCATGACGGAGTCCCTGGCCGCCTTGGATGCCTCGATGAGGTCGTGGAAGCGCCCGGTGGAGACCTCCACCGTCCCCGCCGTGTCGCCGACGAACCCGTCGCAGTGGGCGCCGCAGTCCACCTTGACCACGTCGCCCGCCTCGAAAACGCTCTTGTCGGTGGGGGAAGGGGTGTAATGGGCGGCGATCTCGTTGATGCTGATGTTGCAGGGGAAGGCGAGCCCGCACCCGTGGGAGCGTATGTAGGACTCCACCTCCTCCGCCACGTCGAAGAGCTTCACGCCCTTGTCGACCATCGACATGCCGAGGTCCCTCGCCTCGGCGGCGATGCGCCCCGCCTTGCGGAGCTTCTCCATCTGCTCCTGATCAAGCATTGAGCACCGCCTCGATCTGCTCCTTGGTGATGTCGCCCTGGCGGACGATCTCCACGGCATCATCCATTATCCAGACAATCGTGGACGGCCTGCCCGAAGGCGTGGATCCGCGGTCCAGATAGGTCTTGACGGAATCGCCGAAATCGGCGACGGCCTCCTCCACGGTCACCGCATCGGGGTGGGAGTGAAGGTTGGCGGAGGTGGCCACTATGGGGCCGGTGCGCTTCACCAGCTCCAGCGCCACAGGGTCGTCCGGGATGCGTATGCCCACCTTGAAGGAGGTGGATGTGACGATGTCCGGGACATTGGGGTTCTTCTTGGTTATGATCGTGAGCGGCCCGGGGAGGAATGCGTCGATGAGCTTCTCCACCGGACGGGTCATGACCGCGATCTGCTCCACCATGTCCTTGTCCGCCACGGCGACGGACAGAGGCATGTCGAAGGGACGGTTCTTGGCCACGAACAGGTTCTTGATCGCCTTCTGGTTGTAGATGTCCGCGCCTATTCCGTAGACCGTCTCGGTCGGATAGACCACGAGCTCGCCGGCGCGGATGTCCTCTGCTGCGGCTTCGATGGCCTCCATCGTCGCAGCGTCGAGCCCGGGATTGCACTTGAGAACCCTCATACTCTGCCCCCCGTCAATTGTATGGCCTTGTCCAGGCACTTCCGGCCACCGGTCTTTATGGCGGGGCCGTGGCCGGGATAGAGCGCATCGAACTCGAACCCCCTCAGCCTCTCCAGCGACCCCTTCAGATCCCCGAGGGACCCGGTGGGGTGCTCCCAGTTGCCGACACCGTCGAAGAAGAAGGTGTCTCCGGAGAACAGGGAGCCGGTGGCGGCGTCCAGCAGGCATATGCTGCCGACGGTGTGGCCGGGGGTCTCGATCACACGCAGGACGTGGCCTCCAAGGTCGAACTCGTCCCCTTCGGAGAGGTCCTCCACATCCATCTTGGGGATGGACCCTCCGAACTTGGTCCCGAGGGTGGACTCGGAATCCCCCTGCCTGAGGGGTTCCGCATCGGCAGCGCCGGCGTGAACCCTGGGATGGAAGCGCTCGATGACGGCGGAAGCTCCGCCGACGTGATCATAATGCCTGTGAGTCAGGAACAGATGATCCAGCGGACGCCCTTCCAGGCGCTTCTCGACGGAAGCGATAGTGGAGGCCGACTGGAACCCTGTGCCCGTATCGATGAGAGCAGTGCCCTTGCTGCCGATGATGACGAACATGTTCGAATCGAACAGAAGGGCGGGTTCCAACTGCGATATCATGGTCTGCCCCTACCGCGAAGCTGTATTTAACCAATTTGGGCAGTATGAAAACAGCCAGAATATCGACGAAATGCGAACAAGAGGATGAGATTTCAAGAAGTTAAAGAGAGTGTGAGCGGATGAGAGACTCACATCATACGCAACCTGTTTGACTGCTAGACCACACCCCAGCGACGTCTAAAGAACTTTAGTAAGCGCGGACTGAACATCTCGGCGAACCTCGATGCGTACATCCCGCTCCTATCAAACTCATCATTTATGAGCGTTCTATGGGTGCCTCTTTTTCAAGATTGCTTCGAGCTTAGATGCTTTCAGCTCTTATCAACTACCGCGTGGCTGCTCAGCAATGCCTTGCCAGACAACTGATCAACTAGAGGCGACGAACCCCTGTTCCTCTCGTACTAAAGGGTCCTTCTCGTCAGGCACCAACACCTCCATCAAAAAGCAACAAAACTGTCTCGCGACGTTTTAAACCCAGCTCACGATCCCTTTTAATGGGCGAACAACCCCACCCTTGGCAGCTGCTGCACCACCAGGATAGGGAGAGCCG
>CALULN010000030.1 GCA_944321505.1 Candidatus Methanomethylophilaceae archaeon
GACGACTACCTCTCTCAGATGGACGAATGCCCTTTGGAGGAGGAGGGATACTGATGCCTCATTCCGACGATTCCGTTATATCCGTTGCACCGCCTGTCTCCGTTCACAACGGAGAAGGAGGTGAGAAAGGAATGGCAAGCGAATGGGAAGAGCTCGAGAAACTCTCCAAGGACGAGCTCATAATCGAATTGGTCCACTGGAAGACCCTTTATTCAATGCTCCGCAGTGAGCAGGACGAAGGCTGCAGATATCCGGATCTGGAAGTTCCGTGCGTCATTGATGACGAAGGATTCTGGGAACCCGGACAGGTCACCTCCGACGAATGGGCGGAGAAGATAGCCGCGTATGCAGCTGCTCATGCTACGGGTGAGGATTTCTATCCGAGTGATCTGATTTATTTTGGCCTCACTGACATTCAGGCATTCAAAATCTGTGATAAGCTTTGTTCAGAAGGTCGTCTGGTTTTGCCGTCTGATGTAAGATATTACGATCCTGAGGAGGATAAGTGATGTCTTCAGGCCCTCGTGTCAAGAGAACCCAGTCCGGCAGAAAGCCGGATCATGAGGCCGATAGTATCAGAGTGAAGGCAGATTCGATTAAGGGACCTGAGTATTTTCCTCGTTCGAAGGTCCATGGAGGGAATTGGCTTCGTGCCAAAGGTGACGTGGAAGTAGATATCAGGAAATCTCTTCCTGGAAAGGATAAAGAGGTCCGTCCGGAGTCTGGAACTATTCTAGAAGGTAAGGATACCGAGATCGTAGTTACGGGCCGTTATGTCGGTAAGGACAAAAATAAGGTCGATGGAAAGGAGGTGGGTTCTGCCTCCGGTGGTGTCCGCATCTTCGGCAGGCTCAGGAGGAGATCCGGATGAGCCGCTATCCTTTCGAGGAGTTCTCCAACGAGTTCATGGTCTCTGTTAAGGGCATCTATTCCGATGCTCATCACAAGGGCCTCGCACGCAGGTACCGCAGGATCGGAAGGGACCTCAGGACCCTTCATGCCGACGGGAGGATCTCCACGACATCCCCTAAGACCATGACTGCGGAGGATGTGAAGGCCTGCTTCGTCTATAAGAAGGGACTGGGGCATTCTGCAAGGGAGTACGCTCACGAAGTGAACGCATTCATCCTGCTCTTCGACTACGTGGGCAACATGGCGGTGAGGACCTGCCTCAGCCGCTATCCCATGCTTAAGCCGATCAGCGATCATTCCAGGCTTCCGACGATCTCCGATTCCGACAGGAAGAGGATATCCGAAGGCATGACGGGCGCCGTATCCTCCGGAGACTTCAGACTCATAAGGTCCTACGCCATGCTGGCCATCTTCCTGGGATGCGGTCCCAGGACCAAGGAGCTGCGGCTCATGGACCTAAAGGACCTGGACACGGAGGAGTGGACCCTCGACATCCTCCATGTCAAAGGAGAGGGCAGATACGGTTCCCCCAGAACCGTTCCGGTCCCTCCCGAATACCGCAGCATCATATCGGCGTATCTGAGCATCAGACCTGAGACCGGCTCTCCCGCTCTGTTCCCCCCTTCGAGGGGGGATTCCGATCACCTCTGCGGCAATTCCGTCAGGAAGAATCTCTCTTTCGCTATGGACGACTGCAGAGTGCGCGTGGATCCACGGACCCTCAGGAGGAGCTTCGGCCAGGGATACCTGGATTCCGGCATCGATTCTATAGAATCGGTGTCCGTCCTCATGGGCCATTCCACCACGAACACCACCGAGCAGTACTACGCCCGCAGGCGCAATTCCATGGCCATCGAGGCGGCTCGTAAAACGTGGTGGATACAAACCCAAACGGAAAACGACTTGGAAATCAATGAGCCAGAAGATAAGGGGAGTGCCGAGGATGGGGTTCGAACCCATGACCTTCGGATTTCCCTGGAAGAGGTCTGTAGACCTGAACCCTATGAGTCCGACGCTCCACCAGGCTGAGCCACCTCGGCATGTGCAAGATGTTTGTAAGAGGTTGTAGGGAGGATTCCGAACCAGCGTATCTACTCTTCGGTCTCCTCGGCGGGTTCCTCCGCCTCAGGCTCCTCTGCCTCAGGCTCCTCCGCGGGCTGCTCGGCAGCCTCCTCGGCGGGTGCCTCGGCGGGCTCATCCTCCTTGGGGGCGACGACATCCATGATGGACTCGGGCTCGCCCTCACCGGCGGAGAGCACCTCGGTCCTGCGGACCTCGATGCGCTTGATGGGGATGATGACGCGGCAGGCCTTGGCCAGGTCCTTCGCCATGTCGCCGGAGATGATGGCCTTGACGATGTCGGAGAGGGTGCTCTCCTTGCCCATCTGGATCAGGGTCTCCTCCATGATGCGCCTCATGGCGTCCTCCTGGGAGGACTGGATGCGCCTCTCGGCGATGGACATGGGCTTGACGCGCAGGACGAAGCCGTCCTTGGTGGTCACGTCGACCACGTGGTCGGTCTTGGTCTTCTTGCGCCTGGTCAGCCTCCTGACGTACTCGCTGGTCAGGTCGTGGCCGATGAACACGGTCTTGGCGTCGTAGCCGTCGACCTCGGTCACCTTGAATCTGAGCTTGATGTTGGCCTTGGAATAGTCGCCGGTGAGGTCCTGGACAGTGACCTCCACGGTCCTGCCGTACAGGTACGCGGGATCGGCGGAGGGGGTCTCTCCGATCTCGGCCTCGTTGAACATGCGGGGAGCATGCAGCTTGTACCATTCCTTTGCCTTCCACTTGTCCTTGATCTTGCGGGACGCGTTCTTAGTCTTCTTGGGTGCCATCGGAATCCTCCTTGATTCTGAGCAGAGACTCTGATTCACGTATGCTATTTATAAGTTTGGAACCTGCATTAACACAGATTTATGAACAGCCAGCATCTGCATGTTATCACGATCGTACAATAGTTCCCTCTTTATCTTGAACCACTTGTACTTATATGTTTCGTGAATCAGCACTCGGTGAAGTCCGACTCCGGATCCTCCCACACGAACTGCACCTTGTGGTTGCCGCAGTTGGGGCATCCGGCGAAGGCCACTCTGGAGCGGACCACGAGGCGGCACCCGTGGCGCCGGGACAGATCCACCCAGATATCCTCCTCGTTGCCGTTGATGCTGGTGCACTCGGCCCCGCACACAGGGCATCCCACCGCCGAGCCCTCCGGCAGCTCCACGAACAGATTTACCTCCGGCACGGACAGGGCGTCGTCGCAGACGATCCTGTCCACCTCCTTCCACGGTGCCCTTATGCATCCCGATATGTCGGGAAAGGCCGCATCCCCATCCATAGACGGATGATAGTGTACCTGGACATAAACATGCGCACGCGCGGACGTATGACAGAACGGATGATGGTATATGGAAGACGGGGCTTGCGCCCCGTCGGTTTCAGAGGGTCACAGGGACCTTGTGGGCGGACAGACCGAGCTCCGCAGCGTCCATGCCCATGGCGATGCCGTAGAGCTGGGACAGGTGGAGCACGGGGATGCTGAACCCGAGGTCGGCCTGGGCGGTGTCGAACTGCAGGTGGCAGAACGGGCAGACATCGATGATGTACTGCGCGCCGGAGGCCTGGATGTTCTCCAGGTTCGTCTTGGTGAAGGCCTTCGCCACGTTGGGGAACCCTGCCTTGACGCCTCCTCCGGATCCGCAGCAGAGGGTCTTCTTCTGCCTGGGCATGGACTTGGCGCCGGTGGCCTCGATCAGGTCGTCCAGGATGTGGGGGTTCTCGGGGTCGTCGATCTCCTTGATCTTGGAGGGCTTCAGGAAGTGACATCCGTAGAAGGCCGCGACCTGGTACTCCAGGGGCTTGGTGATCTTCGCCTTGATGTTCTCGATGCCCACCTCGTTGTACAGCACCTCGGCGAAGTGCCTGACCTTGGTGGTGCCCTTGTACTCCAGACCGACCTCGGCCAGGATCTCGTTGACGCTCTTCAGGAGCTCGGGGTCCTCGTGGAGCTCGTGGGCGGCGTCGAACAGGGAGCCGTAGCATCCGTTGCAGATGGTGACGATGTCCAGGCCCTGCTTCTCCGCCAGCGCCAGGTTCCTGGCGGCGGAGGCGATCCAGGTGGTCCTGTCGAAGGACCTGATGACTCCGGGGGCGGGGCAGCAGCCTGCGCCCTCCAGGTCGACGAGCTCGAGTCCGAGCGCCTCGGCGACGACCCTGGTGGACTTCTCGATTCCAGGGTATCTCAGGGGCGCGATGCAACCAAGGAAGAATGCGTACTTAGCCATGAATATCACTCCACCAGTTTGTCGAAGCCGACCTTGCTGATGATCTTCTTGAAGTCTGCCAGAGCGGCGTCGTCCGCCAGGAGGGTCGGGGGGACCTCGGGGAGCCCGAGCTTGGCCCTCTGCGCTTTGACGTCGTCGTTGATGGCGACGGTGTGCCCGTACTTGACCAGGTTGGTGGCGGTCTTCTTGTGGGCATCGTACATCTTGCCGTTCTTCACCGCGATGTTCCTGATGGCGACGACGGTGTCCACGATGGGGACGCCGCGGGGGCACCTCTCCTCGCAGGTGTAGCAGGTGGTGCACTGCCAGATGTCGTCGGAGTTCAGGAGCTCGTCCTTCAGTCCGAGCTGGGCCATCCTCATGGCCTTCCTGGTCTTGTAAGCGGTCTCCTTGCTGGACGGGCATCCCGCGGTGCATGTACCGCACTGGAAGCACATCGTCACACCTGCGCCGCCGTTCTCGGCGATCTCCTTGTAGAATTCGGGGTTGGGCGTTGCCATATGTACCGTATCGTGGACTCAGATGACCGTATATAATGCCATAAGTCTTTAGGGAATCCGAATTACCTTCAGAGGTAATACCTCCGGACGGTCAGTCTATCATGTGGCGGGCGCGGATGGCCTTGAGCACCCGCTGGACGCAGGGCGATTCCCGGCGGTAGACCGCGTTGATGGTGTGCCTGAGGAGGGACTTGTCGGTGGAGGACCTCGCCTCGGCGCCCATGCGCATCAGCAGGAACTCGTCCACGAAGAAGCTCTTCCCGGATTCCAGCAGGTCGCTGAGCAGGTGCGTCTCCGCATCCACGGTGTACTCCGCCCCGATGGAGTCCAGGTATTCGTAGGCGATCCTCTGGGCGCCGTAGCGGTAGCGGATGTAGGAGGGGCCGTTGTCCACATGCACCATGTCCATGTGACCCACCTCGGTCCACATGAAGTCCTCCAGGTCGAATAGGTGCAGAGGGTCGTCCAGGATGATCATCCCGACGGAGCCCTCCCTCAGCATGCGGATGTTGGCCAGGTCGTCCGACACCACCACCTCCGCCTTGATGCGGGTGCGGGAGAGCACCGCCATTATCAGATCCTGGGTCACCGGCGTGCAGG
>CALULN010000031.1 GCA_944321505.1 Candidatus Methanomethylophilaceae archaeon
GATCTGCCTGTCTGCACCCACCAGCTCCGGCGGGAAGGGCTCGTAGGTCATGGCGTCGCTCATGACGCCGTGCACGTGTATCCCCGACTCGTGGGCGAAGGCGTTCCTCCCTACAATCGGCTTGTTGAATGCCAGCGGGAACCCCGTGACCCTCTCCACCAGGCGGGACACCCGGGACACCTTCGAGAGATCCACCGTCCTGATGCCGAAATTGGCGTACAGGTTCAGCGCGACCTCCTCCAGAGCCGCGTTGCCAGCCCGCTCGCCGATGCCGTTCACCGTGACGTGGCACATGGACGCCCCCGCCTCGACGGCCGCCACCGTGTTGGCGACGGCCATGCCCAGATCGTTGTGGCAGTGGACCGACAAGGGGGCCTTCAGCACACCTTCCAGCTCGGAGATCAGGGAGGTCATGCCGCTGGGCAGGATCACGCCGACGGTGTCCGGTATGTTCAGCGCGCAGGCCCCGGCCTCCTCCGCCGCCTTATACACCCTCTTCAGGAACTCCGGGTCCGAGCGGGTGGCGTCCTCGCAGGAGAACTGCACCTCCAGCCCGTGGTCCCTGGCGTACTCCACCGTGGCGGCGGCGGCCTCCACCACCTGATCGGGGGTCATCCTCAGCTTCCTCTCCATGTGGAGGGGCGATGTGGCGATGAAGGTGTGGACGTAGCCCACGCCGGTCCCCAGGACCGCGTCTATGTCCTCCTTCTTGGAGCGGGCGAGGCTGCAGACCGTGCAGCGTGGTCCCGATTCGGCGATGCGGCGAAGGGTCTCCCTGTCCGCCTCGGACGATGCGGCGAAGCCCGCCTCCATGATGTCGACGCCCAGGTCGTCCAGCGCCTGGGCTATGCGGAGCTTCTCGTCGGTGCTCAGGGCGATCCCCGGCGCCTGCTCGCCGTCCCTCAGGGTGGTGTCGAACACCGTCACCTGCCCGACGGGGGCGTGTGCGCGGCGGTTGTACCTGCTGATTCCCGGGATCCCGTCATCCTCACCGCTGCCGTCCATGCGTGCCATATGCGCACCGAATCGGACTATGCCTATTCAAAACGGATGCATCGGCGACGAGTTGGACAGAAACACGGTTTCTGGTGTCGATTCCACGTATTTGTACATCATTTTAACATCATCTTCATATATGATTAGACATTTGTCTAGTCCAATCAGACTAATCTGAATATCTGGTGGAAACAATGAGAGTCGTCGGATTCGCTTTGCCTGTTATCGCCGCGGCCGTCGCCGCGGTGCTGCTCTCCCCCGATTCCTTCGCGGCGTCGGGGACGGCGGACGGTGCGGACACCGCATGGATAATGATCTGCACCGCCCTGGTGTTCATCATGACGCCCGGAGTGGCGCTGTTCTACGGAGGGCTGCTGAGGAAGCAGAGCATGACATCAATGCTGGCACAGACCGCAGTGGTCACCGCCGTGATGACCCTGTCGTGGTTCATCGTGGGATACAGCCTCGCCTTCAGCGGCGATGTGGGCGGGATCGTCGGGAACCTCGACATGGCGTTCCTGTCCGGGATGACCTACACCGATGTGGACGGCACCATACCCTCCATGCTCTTCGTGATGTTCCAGTGCGCCTTCGCGCTGATAACCGCAGCCATCGTCCTGGGGGCCAGCGCCGAGAGGGTCAGGTTCGGGGCCATAACCGCGTTCATCGCCGTATGGTCCATCATCGTGTACGCGCCCATGGCCCACTGGGTCTGGGGCGGGGGGCTGTTCGACCAGCACCTCACGGTCCTGGACTTCGCGGGAGGCACCGTTGTCCACATCTGCGCCGCGGCGAGCGGCCTCGCCCTGGCGGTGTTCCTGGGCAGGAGAAGCGACAGGGTCGTCAAGGACCGCCCTCACAGCATACCCATAGTGTTCCTCGGATTCGCCCTGCTGTGGATCGGATGGCTGGGGTTCAACGGTGGATCCGGCCTCGCCGCCGACGGCATAGCGGTCAACGCCATACTGGTGACCATGGTCGCCATGGCGGCCGCCATGGCCTCCTGGGCGGTGGTCCAGTACCTGCACGCGGGCAGGGTAGGCGCCATAGGCATGGTGTCCGGCGGCCTGGCGGGCCTGGTGTCCATCACCCCCGCGGCGGGATACGTGGGGCCCGGCGCCGCACTGGCGATCGGCGTGGTCGGAGGAGCCGTGTGCTACTTCTCCGTCAGGTTCATGAGGCAGAGGTCCGGACAGGACGATGCCCTGGACGTGTTCGGCCTCCACGGGGTCGGCGGGATCTGGGGCGCCATCGCCACCGGTATATTCGCGGTGGAGTCCATGAGCGGCGTCCCCGGTCTGCTGTACGGCGGAACGGACCTGTTCATAGGCCAGCTGGCGGCCGTGGCGGGCACCCTGGTGTTCTGCTTCGCGGCCTCGTACGCAATCATCTGGATTATATCCAGGTTCATGCGTGTAAGGATGGATGAGAACGAGGAGGCCATCGGTGCCGACATCGTCGAGCACGGAGAGCCTGCCTACAACATATGAGGCGATCCGATGAAAATGATAATAGCGATAGTGAGACCCGAGAAGACCCAGTGCGTGAAGGACGCTCTGGATGAGATCGGGCAGCACGGCATGACCATCACGCCGGTGAAAGGACGCGGGCTCCAGTCAGGCGTGAGGCTCACCTCCAGGGTGGGCACCACGGTGATCGACGAGATCGACAAGGTGAAGTTCGAGATCGTGGTGGAGGACGGCATCCTCGACCGGTGCGTCGACGCCATAATCAAGGTGTCGGACACCGGCCACATCGGGGACGGACGCATATTCGTGCTGCCGGTGGAGAGGTCCATCCGCATCAGGCAGTCGGAGGAGTGCCAGTAGGCGCTCCTCCAAACCTCTTCATAGACAGAGGCGGAGCAGAGGCTCCGCCTGACACCTTGTTTTTTGAGAAATCATGGTAGCGAGGGGTCGATTTGAACGACCGGTCTCCGGGTTATGAGCCCGACGGGATATCCTGGCTACCCTACCTCGCTATGGACTGTCCTAACGTGACATCGTATTAATAGATGTCGTACCCACACCCGTTCGCTCAGAACAGGCTCTTGAGGTGCATTATGTCCTCAATCTTGCCCTTGACCACCAGCTTCTTGGTCACATAGGCGCGCATGGGGCGCAGAGTGCCGTCCACCAGTGCCTGGAAGTTCTCGGGGGTGCAGATCACCGTCATGTCCGCGGCGGGGTCCGCCTCCGGCTTGAAATCGTGGACGGCGGCGTCCTGGAGCCTGAAGGAGTAGTGCTCCTCGCCGAGGTCGATGCTCACGGTCTTCACGATGTCCTTGACCTTGTCCCTGACGCCTTCGTCGGCCGCGACCTTCCTCTCGAACTTGTCGATAAGCTTCCTGATGGTGGGCTCCATGCTCATTTCCTGTTCACCAATCCGTGATCCTCCTGACCGAGGCGGCCGACATCATGCGCCGGACCGTCTCCCAGGAGGTGCGCGTATGCTTCGGAGGACGTCCGTTTTCTTTTATCCACTTTTCTATGAAGCCGATGGTGACCGGGTCGCTGGGATATCCGCTTCCCACCGGGCAGCCGAACTCCTCGCCGATCTCCCTCATCATGCGGTCCCTGGTGACCTTCGCCACCACCGATGCGGCGGATACCACGGGGTACGTGTCGTCGGCCTTGTGCCTCGCCACCACCTCCGCCCCGGGGACCCTGGCCGAGAGGGCCCTCCCGAAAGCGGACTCGTTCACGTCCGGGCAGTCGGCGTAGATGACGGACGCTGTATGCCTGGAGACCGCGTCGGCGAACATCCCCAGCTCCACCTCGTTGAGGCTCTGGGTCTTCCTCATGGCATCGATGTCCTCCGCCGATGCGATGACGATCTCCACGTGATCCGCCGCATCCGCGATCATCGGCGCCAGCTCCTCCCTCCTCTTGGGGGTGAGCTTCTTGGAGTCCCTGGCGCCCATGTCGGCGAACACCGAGGGGTCCGAGGAGTACACGGCGCAGACCACGAGAGGACCCAGCACAGGTCCGCGGCCTGCCTCGTCCACGCCGACGGAGACGTTCCCTGAAGCCATGCTCCTCCCATCCAGCTACTAATATTTCAGTTCTTACGGAGATTATTATACGGGTTCCGAGGATTGCGCGGCGAGTTGTTCAGATGATCCCCAAATGCGACGTACAGTACAGCGCCGGCGATATCAGCTTCAAGCTCACCAGGGTCGGCGTCAGAGGCGTCAGGAAGCCCGTCCTCATCAGGAGGGACATCGACGGTTCCGATCTCAACGGCACCATGTTCTGCACCATCGACGTGTTCGTCGACCTGCCCGCCACCCAGAAGGGCTCCCACCTCTCCCGGAACCCGGAGGCCATCAGGGAGGTCGTCGACTCCACCGTCTCCGCACCCACCACCGGCATCGAGAACTTCGCCGCCGACATCTGCAGGCTGCTGCTGAAGAAGCATGAGTACGCCACCAGGGCGGAGGTGGACGTCACCGCCGAGTACTTCAAGAGCACCAAGACACCCAACGGAAGGGACACCATGGAGCACTACGAGCTCCGCGGAGCCGCCGTCGGCATCAGGGACGGCGGGATCCGCAAGACCATCGGCGTGAAGGTCATCGGCATGACCGCCTGCCCCTGCGCCCAGCAGACCGTGGCGGAGATGCTGGAGTACCCCGAGGGATGGCCGGTCATGTCCCACAACCAGAGGAACGTCTGCACCGTGTCCATGAGCATGGACGAGGGCTGCGACGTGGAGGCCAACGGGCTCATCGACCTGATAGAGTCGTCCTTCTCCTCCCCCACCTTCGAGCTGCTGAAGAGGGACGACGAGGGCGCCGTGGTCATCAACGCCCACAGGAACCCCAGGTTCGTGGAGGACATGGTCCGCCAGGTGCTGCTCAGGATCGTGGAGAAGTACACCGGCCTCCCCGACGACGTGGAGGTCAAGGTGGAGAGCAACTCCGAGGAGTCCATCCACAAGCACGACGCCTACGCGGAGAGGCATGCCACCCTGGGCGAGCTCAGGGCGGAGAACTGATGAGAAACCACGGGGGCGATGCCCCCGTTTTTGTTGTTTTATAATCTCAGAGGAGCTGCTTGGCCTCTTCGGCGCTGATGTCCAGGGCCTTCAGCATGTACTCCAGGGCCTTCTTGGCGTAGGGCGCCCTGGCCTTCGGGTCCTCCATGATCTCCCCGTAGGAGGCCATGACGTTGTCGTAGAACTCCACGGCGAACTCGGAGTAGAGGGCGGAGGACCTGGACTCGTCGCACTGGGCGGCCTCGTTGTAGGCCTTCTCCGCCTCGTCGTACTTGTTGATCGAAATGCAGAAGAGACCGTAGGACTGGTAGTAGTCGCAGTTCTCCGCATCCAGCTCGATGGCCTTGTTGTACGCCTCCAGGATCTCCTCGTTGGAGACCTTGGCACCGAACATCCCGGATGCCATGCTTCCGCATTCGGCCTTGTAGTACCAGCAGTCGGGGTTGTCGGGGTTCTCGGCGCAGAGCTTCTTGAAGGCGGAGTACGCCTTCTTGAAGTCTCCCTCGTCCATCGCCTTCATTCCGGCGTTCAGCTTCTTCTCGAGATCGTCAGCCATTGGTATCGCCTGCGAGCTAGATTCTCGCTTGATTTAAATGTTGCAGTTCCGGAGAAGGCGGTTTATGCATCAGACAGTCATGATTCGTCAACCTATCGGAAAGATGCTCACCCATAGACCGGAGTTGATACAATCCGGGTTGTGCATTAAACATAAGATTCTCAGAATTCTTCATATAGTGATACTGCAAGTCGAGAAAAGGAGGTCGGATATGGCTACGAAATCATTCTTCGAGGATCTCATAATCGACACCCCGGAAGCGGCCGCAAACCTCGAAAAGGCATACGACCGGGCCAAGACGGAACCATTGGACCTGGGCGATGTGCATGAGAACATTGGCGACATTGCGTTCGCCAAAGAGATTCTGAAGAGTCAAATCCCTCCATAGGCCTCTAATCCGATTCACCGCGATAGAATCAGCCTGCCCGATGAGCCACACGGATTCTATGGGCTGCAGTTGGATCCTAGGTCGCACATCCGGCAATTAATATAACCGCGCAGCCCATCCTCCGCCCCGATTCAGATGGACAGGGAAATCGTTGAGAGGGCAGCGCGCATAGCCCACCTTGACCTGACCGCGGACGAGCTGGACCGGTACGAGAAGGACCTGACAGAGATCCTGGACCACTTCCAGATGCTGGACGAGATCCCCGGAGAGGACACCGAGGGGTTCACCCCCGTCCCGGTGGAGGATGTTCTCAGGGACGACGTGCCGTCGTCGGAGATACCGCCGGAGGAGCTCCTCAGGGACATGAGGACATACGACGGATACGTCAGGGGGCCTAAGCTGTCATGACATCCCTGCCCGACCTCAAAGCGGTGAACGACCGCTACAGGATGTTCGTGTCCTTCACAGACGCAGAGGAGTGCGACGGGGAGTTCGTATTCTCCGCCAAGGACAACCTCACCACCCGCGACTTCCCGTCCACCGCCGGATCCAGGATCCTGGAGGGCTACCGCCCTCCCTTCGACGCCACCCCCGTCGCCAGGATGAGGGAGGCTGGAGGGTTCCTCGCCGGCAAGACCAACATGGACGAGTTCGGGTTCGGGACGTTCTCCGCCAACTCCGCATTCGGGATCCCGCTCAACCCCTACGACAGGGAGAGGTCCTGCGGCGGATCCTCCGGAGGAGCGGCATGCGCGGCCGCGGTTCTGGAGGACCATGTGGCCCTCGGCGTCTCCACCGGAGGGTCCATCGTCTGCCCCGCATCGTTCTGCGGAGTGTACGGCATAGCGCCCACATACGGCAGGGTGTCCAGATACGGGCTTATCGACTACGCCAACTCCCTCGACAAGGTTGGCATCCTCTCGGCGAAGGCCGGCGACCTGGCGAAGTACCTGCCGGCGATATCGGGGAAGGATCCGAAGGATCCCACGTCCTGCGCCCAGCCGGGGGAGATCGGCACCCCGAAGAAAGTGGGCTCGGTGGCCGTCCCTTCCGAGGCGGTCCAGGGTCTGAGCAAAGGCGTCATGGAGAGCTTCGAGAGAGCCCTGGAGTCCCTCAGGTCCATGGGCATCGACGTGGAGACAGTGGACATGCCCGTCCTGAGATACGCCATGCCCGCTTACTACGTCCTCGCCACTTCGGAGGCGTCCACGAACCTGGCCAGGTTCTGCGGCATGCGCTACGGCCAGCAGGACGGCGACCTCACCCTGGGCTTCGACGACTACTTCACATCCTTCCGCTCCAAGTACTTCGGTGACGAGGCCAAGAGGAGGATCCTCCTGGGTACGTTCACCAGGATGGTGGGCTATGCCGACAGATACTACAGCAAGGCGCTGAGGGTCAGGGCCTCCGTCATATCGGAATACAAGAAAGTATACTCCAGATTCGACGCAGTTGCGACCCCTACTATGCCCTTCGTCTCCCCCAGATTCGACGAGATCGCGGGGATGTCCGCCCTGGACGTGTACAAGGCGGACTTCCTGACCATCCCGCCCAACCTCACCGGGATGCCGCATCTGTCCGTGCCCTGCGGATACTCCGACGGCATGCCCGTGGGCCTGATGCTCACCGCCGACCACTGGAGGGAGGACCTGCTCCTGGGCACCGCATTGGAATGGGAGAAGGGATTCGACATGAGGAAGCCGGAGGTGATGGCATGAAGATAGGACTCGAGATCCACGTCCAGCTGCCGACCAGGTCCAAGATGTTCTGCTCCTGCCCCACCGAAGGGAACGACACACCCAACTCCAGGGTCTGCCCCACCTGCCTGGGCATGCCGGGATCCAAGCCCGTGCTCAACAGGAAGGCGCTGGAGCTGGGCCTGACATTGGCGAAGATGCTGGGATGCACCATCCCCGAGCGCACATGGTTCTCCAGGAAGACCTACTTCTACCCGGACCTATGCAAGCACTTCCAGATCACTCAGTACGACACCCCCATCGGCGAGAAGGGCTCCTTCAAGGTCGGTGACAAGACCATCCGCATCACCCGCGTCCACCTGGAGGAGGACCCCGGCAAGACCAAGAGGGTCGGCGACGGGACCGCCCTGGTGGACTACAACAGGAGCGGAATACCGCTGGTGGAGATAGTCACCGAGCCGGACCTGTCCTCCCCCGCGGAGGCGAGGCAGTTCCTGTCGGAGCTGCTGGCCGCCATCCGCAACACCATAGACCTGCCCGAAGACGGGGATAGGAGCGTCCGCTGCGACTGTAACATCTCCGTCGGCAAGGAGAGGTGCGAGGTCAAGAACGTCACCGGCCTGAAGAACGTGGAGAACTGCCTGAAGTACGAGGCGGTCCGCCAGCTGAAGGTCCTGAAGGCCGGAGGCAAGGTGGAGAGGGAGACTAGACGCTACGACGAGGAGAGGAAGGTCACCCTGTCCGCCAGGAAGAAGGAGTTCGAGGCCGACTACGGATACATAGGCGAGCCCGACCTGGGAACGTACCGCATCGCGGAGATTGCCGCTTCGATAAAGGTGAGGGAGACCCCGACGGCCATGGCATCGAGGATCGCCTCGCAGTACGGCATCGGGGAGAAGGCGGCCAAGCAGCTCGTCTCCACCTCCGTCGGACTGGCGGAGCTGTTCGAGGAGATTGCGGGCGCCACCGACCCCCACACCGCGCTGACCTGGTGCACCGGGGCCGTCTCCGCCTGCTGGAAGCAGTACGACCCGTCCATGAGGGACGGCGTCGTGGGCATCGTCAGGGAGTTCGCTTCCGGGGACCTCACAGACACGGAGTGCGGCATAAGGATCCGCGCGCTCATCACCGGGCAGGATCCGGGCGAGGCGGCCCAGGCCGCAGGAGACCTGGACGCCCTGGTGGCGGAAGCGGCGGATGCCAACCCGTCGGTACTGGAGGACTACCGCACCAACGAGAAGGCCGCCAACCGCATCATCGGAGCGGTCATGAAGAAGGCGGGCGGGAAGTACTCCTCCGCGGAGGTGGTCGCCGCCGTGAAGAGGTGCCTGGACTCCAGGCTCTGAAACGCATCCCCTGTTTTGTAGAGAAGAAGAGGACAGGAGTGAGCGCGGCTCACTCCATGTCCTCGAAATCCAGGTCGTCGATGGCGACGGACATGATCTGGAGCTCCTCCAGCTTGTCGTCGTCCACTTTGGCCGGGGACCCGTCCAGCAGGGACTGGCCCATCTTGTTCTTGGGGAATGCGATGGTGTCGCGGATGGTGTCCTTGCCAAGCAGGATGGCAACGAACCTGTCGATGCCCAGTGCGATGCCTCCGTGGGGCGGCGCTCCCAGGCTCAGTGCCTCAAGGAAGAACCCGAAGTCGGCCTCCATCTTCTCCTCGGACATGCCCAGCATCCTGAACACCTCCCTCTGGACCTCCGGCCTGTGTATCCTCAGCGATCCGGAGCCCAGCTCGTTGCCGTCCAGGACCAGGTCGAAGCATGCTCCGCCCTCGTAGTTCTCGTCGGGCAGCACGAAGGGGTGGTGGAACGCGTCCTTCTTGCCGGAGACGGGGTCCACTTCGAACATGGGGCAGTCCACCAGCCACATGAACTGGTGCACTCCGTCGGGAACGAGGCCCAGGTCGTCCGCAAGCTTCCTCCTCAGAGTGCCGGCGCCCTCCAGCGTGGCCTTCCTGGGACCGGCCAGCAGGAACAGCAGGTCGCCGTCCTCGGCTCCCATCTCCTCTTTGATGGCGGCGATTATCTCGGGGGTGAAGTACTTCACGATGTTGCTCTCAAGGGTGCCGTCCTTGGCGCGCATCCAGGTGAGGCCGCCCATACCGATCTTCTTGACGTACTCGATGTAGCGGTCCACCTCGTTCCTGCCGATCCTGTCGCCGGCGATGTCCTTCTTGATGTTGATGCCGGTGATGATGCCTCCGGATGAGATCACATTCTGGAAGATCTTGTACGGGGCCTCCCTCACCACGTCGGTCAGGGTGTGCAGCTCCAGTCCGTACCTCAGGTCGGGCTTGTCGCTGCCGTACCTCTCCATCGCCACAGGGTAGGGTATCCTCATGAAGGGCGTTTCCAGCTCCTCGCCGTACAGCCCCTTCCAGACGAAGGCCACCAGGCCCTCGATGGTGTCCTGTATGTCCTTCATGTCCACGAAGGACATCTCCATATCCAGCTGGGTGAACTCGGGTTGCCTGTCCTTCCTGGAGTCCTCGTCCCTGAAGCACCTGGCCACCTGGTAGTAGCGGTCCATGCCCGCCACCATCAGCATCTGCTTGTAGAGCTGGGGGGACTGGGTCAGCGCGTAGAACGTGCCGGGGTGTATGCGCGACGGCACGATGAAGTCCCTGGCTCCCTCCGGGGTGCTCCTGCCGAGGATGGGGGTCTCGATCTCCAGGAACCTCCGGGATTCGAGGTACTGGCGGGCGAGGTGCATGAACCTGCTGCGGAACTCCATCGCGCGAATCATCTCGGTGCGCCTGAGGTCGATGTACCTGTACTTCATGCGGACATCCTCGCCGGGGAGCACGCCCTCCTTCTGGTCGCCGACCTCCATCGGAGGTATGGCGGACTTGTTGAGGAGCTCCGCCTCCCTGATCAGGACCTCCACTTCGCCGGTGGGGTTGCGGGAGTCCTCGGTGCCCTCGATCCTCTTCCTGACGGTTCCGCGGACCATGACAACGGATTCCCTGGAGAAGGTGGACATGACATTGGACAGGGACTCCGCGACGTCGGCGGAGACGTCCTCCGGGTCGAATACTACCTGGGTCATGCCGTACCTGTCGGCGAGGTCGATGAATGCGACCCCTCCGTGGTCCCTGGAGAACCTGACCCACCCCTGGAGGCAGACCTCGCTGCCTATGTCGGATGAGCGCAGGTCGCCGCAAGTGTGTGTCCTCATCATTTTGGAGCCCTCTGATGCGCTTTGATGCGACAGCGACGGGGCATCCTTTATTAAATTATTTTGCGGGGAGGTCATTCGGAGAAGTACTCCCTGCCCCTCCCCATCATGCGCACGAACGCCGACGGATCCTCGTCCAGAGAGGCGACTCTGAGCTCCGAGACGCATTCCGAGAACACGTCCCAGGCCTCCCCGCTGCGGGAGTTGAGGAACTGTATGTCGTGGTAGAGGTTCGGATCGTCGAAGGCCACCGAGCGGTTGGCGTCCAGGCTCTTGCGGAACGTTGTCGAGGCCGCCTCCTTCATCTCGCCGTAGGACAGACCGCTGCGGTCAAGGGTGGCGAAGAAGGCGATGTTGACTGCGTGGCTCATGCCGAGCACATAGGACATGCGGCGGTCGTGCTCCTCAAGCTCCATGCGGCAGATGTTGGCGCCGCGGTTGCCGAACAGCCCCACCGCCGCGTCTACGGCCTCCCGGCACCCGCAGTCGCAGACGATGATGTTGCGGTCGTACAGGGAGCGGTCGGTGGACGAGAACATCGGATGCACCGAGCACACCCTCCTGCCGCGGGACGCCATGCCCTTCAAGAGGTCCGCGAACGGCGACTTGACGGATGCGATGTCGAAGATCAGCGCATCAGGACGGCAGACGCTGTCCAGCTCCTCCAGGATGCCGCGCACCGCCGGGATCGGCACCGATACGATGACCGCATCGGCGCTGCCGCAGTCGGAGACCTTTGCTTCGGTGCCCATGTCCACGGATGTCACGCGATGGCCGTCGCCCTCCAGCAGCAGCCTGAGCCATCTGCCCATGCGGCCCTCTCCGCCGATGACGGCGATGCTCATTGGCCGGACGGCGGATCCCATCAGCGCAGCCTGACGGTCCACCGACTCCTTGATCAGCAGCCTGCATACCCGCTCGGCCACATCCGGGTCCATGCCGCGCTCCTCCGCCATGGCCCTGTACTTAGAGACCACGACCTCCTCCCGGGGGGCGTCCCTGACGGGGATGCCGGCTTCCATCTTGTGCTCGCCTATGCGCCTGGCTATGTCGAGGCGCTCGGCCAGGAGGTCCATTATGCGGCGGTCGGCGTCGTTGATACGTTCCCTGAGGGCGTCCATCCCTGCATCCATCATATCACATCCGGCACGGATGACCGTGCTCTGACATCCGGGCCACGGGAGCCGCGTGCTATATACGTTTGCGGGGTCAGGGTCCGAGGCATCCGATGGGCACGACGATCACGCCGTCCTCCCTGGTGTACGCGTACCCGGAACCGGTGAGCACCATCCTGAACGACGGCGGGTTCTTCCGCGTGCCGGAGGGAGAGCCTTTCCTGTCGGCCTCCCTCTCCGCATCCCGCTTCAGCTTGGCGGAGAGCCTGTTCAGGCTCCTGGCACCCTCGTCTATGCCGCTGTCCCCGAGTTTGATCTCCGCCGCGGCCCATCTCCCATCCCTGAGCTCGATCACCGCGTCCACCTCCAGGTCGTTGGTGTCATGGTAGTGCCCGAGCCTCCCCCCGAGGGATTCCGAATAGACCCTCAGATCCCTGTCGCACAGGGATTCGAACAGGAAGCCCATGGTCCGCCGATCGTCCATCAGACCGTCCTCGTTCAAACCCAGCAGGGATGCGGCGATGGACGGGTCCGCCATCTGGCGCTTGGGGGACTGGCGGAGAGGAGTGCCCGAACGGGCGCTGTCGCCGCAGGCCGGAACATCCTCCACGACGAAGGTCTCCTCCAAGGCGGTGTAGTATGAGGATACGGTCTTGCGGGATGCGGCCTCCCCTTCGCCTGCCTCCTCGGCGCTGTCGTCGACTATCGTCTTCATGGATGCGAGAGTTGAGATGTTGCGCGCAACCGAACGCATGAGATTGCGCACCTTGCGGCTGTCCCGGTTCACACCGTCTGCGAGGGAAATGCCCCCTCTGCAGATCATGTCCACATAGTCGTCGGCGAAGGATCCTCCGGACAGCCCGTTGGTCACCGCACCTGGCCACCCTCCCCTGACTATGAATCCGGCGATGTCGGAGATCGTGTGATGGGATTCGCAACGCGGCAACGGAGACCCGCCGAACAGGCCCGCGATGGATACCGCACCGGATGATTCCCTGGACTCATAGAGGCTCATCGTCCTCATCGTAACCGAAGCGAAACGGCCCGCACCCACATGGGCCCTGGCGCCTCTGGGCGGAACCGAGGATCCGGTCAATATGAACTGCCCGGGCTCCCTGCGGTCATCCACCTCGAACCTCACGGCACCCCACAGCTCCGGTACGGTCTGCCACTCGTCCAGCAGCCGCGGAACGGGTCCCGCGAGAACAGAAGACGGATCGTCTCTGGCGGCCCTTGTCGCTGAAGGGTTCCTCGGGTCGGAGAAGGCCACCATGCTTCCTGCGAAGTGCTTCCCGGTCTCGGTCTTCCCGCAGCCCTTCGGACCCTCTATCGACAGGGCCCCGATGGCCATCAGCTTGGATCCGATGATGCCGTCCACGATTCTCGGCCAGTATTCAGCCATTGTCCGTCCTCCATCTGTCGATGCGGTCTCCCGTATAATTCATTTCCCATAATTTGGGTAATTGATTACTCATATTTTGGGTAATGGACTACCCAGAATCTGGGAAATTCGCCCCCAAGACCCATACAGCGTGTCTGAATCCACTGATAGAGAACCGTATGCACAGGATCATCTGGCACAGCGCATCGAATCGATACGGGGATCAGATTACGTCCGGCACAAAATCCAGCGGGTCCTTTACCATGTTGAGGACCACCGATGTGTTGGTCTTCTTGACCCCTTCCATGGACAGGATGGTCTTCACCACCCTGGAGAACTCGTCCCTGTCCTTGCAGGCGATCCATGCTATGGCGTCGCAGTCCCCGGTGACGTCGAAGACCGCCATGACCTGGGGCAGGTCCCGGATGGAGTCCTGGGCGCTGACGATGCTGCCCTCCAGGTAGATCTGCACAATCCCCATGTACCCGAACCCGAGGCGCATGTAGTCGATCTTGGCGCGGTATCCGCCGATGACGCCTTTGGCCTGCAGGTTCTTGACCCTCTGGATCAGCGTGGTGGGGTGCACTCCCAGCTGCTTGGCGATCTGCCTGAAGGATCCCTCGCTGGACCTGGACATGAGCTCGATGATCCTCCTGTCCAGCTCGTCGAATTCACTGATGTCCGACATTCCCGCACCCCCTTTAGACAAATGTCTAATCACGAACCTGGTATATATCAGGTGACCAATCCTTCCGCGTTCAACATGACCGAGGAGCTCTTCAGACAGGACGGATACGCATCTGAGTTCGAATCCATCGTCACCGCCGTGGACGGCGACTGGGTCACCCTCGAGGGGACGTTCTTCTACCCCGGCGGCGGAGGCCAGGCCTGCGACACGGGGAGCATCGGCGGCGCGAAGGTCACCGAGACCAGGCGGTCCGGGGACGACATACAGCACAGGGTCCCCGGCAACGAGTTCGCGGTCGGGGACAAGCTGTGGTGCAGCGTCGACTGGGACAGGCGCTACGACCTCATGAGGGGCCACACGGCGGAGCATATTCTCTTCAACTCCCTGCAGCGCCAGGTTCCGGAGCTCGGCATAGTCAAGATATTCATCTCGCCGGAGAGCAAGTACGTGATCGTCGACCGGGACATCCCCCTCGAGGCTGTCCGCGGTGCCGTGGCCTTCGCCAACTCCGTCATCGACGACAACCTCCCGGTCACCAGGAGCGTCATGGAGAGGGACGACCCCGAGATGGAACGGGTGAGGGTGCACTTGGAGCGCATCGAGGGCGACGAGATCTCCGTGGTGGAGATCGGCGATGTGGACATCGCCGCCTGCAGCGGGATACACGTCATGGAGACCGGCGAGGTAGGTGCCCTGTTCGTGGACCGCAAGGTCTCCGCCGGCAAGGACGGCACCGCCATCCATTTCAGGATCGGCGAGGACGCCAGGAAGGCCGCCAACGAACTGGCCATGACCTGCATGGAGGTCACCGAGGTGCTGGGCAGCAAGCCCGAGGACGTGGTCCGCACCGCCGCCAACATGAGGGCGGAGCTGGAGGGGTCCAGGTCCATGCTGAAGGAGGCCGCCGCACGCCTGATGGAGAGTCAGGAGCCCGAATCCGTGGGGGGTGCGATGCTGTACGCCATGACCGTCCCCACCGCCGACAGGAAGATCGTCTCCGACGCCGCGGAGAAGCGGAGAGCGGAAGGCGCGGTGTGCGTCTACGTGTTCGCAGGCGGATCCGCGGTGGTGGCGTCTGGCGATCCCCGTGTGGACTGCAGAGAGGTCCTCTCGGCCGCGGCATCGGAGCTGGGCGGCAGAGGCGGAGGTAAACCGGGATTCGCACAGGGCGGATTCCCGGGCGTCGACCAGGACAGGATCCTCGAATGCCTCCGGAGCCGCGCGTCCGCCCTCCTCAAGTGAAAATTATTAAGAGGTACCGCATCGGGGAGTGCCATGGCAGGAATGAGGGGCGGGATCAGCCCCCGTCAGATGCAGCAGGCGATGAAGAAGATGGGGATCACCAACGAGGTTATCTCCGATGCCACCGAGGTGGTCATCAGGCTCCCGGACAAGGAGATCGTCATCACCAGCCCCAGCATCAACGTCATGACCATGAAGGGTCAGAGATCGTTCCAGATCGACGGGGAGAGCTTCGAGAGGCCCCTCGGGTCGGCGCCTTCCGAGCAGGGCCATGGGTTCCCCGAGGACGACATCACCATGGTGATGGAGCAGGCAGGCTGCGACAGGGAGAAAGCCGTGGAGGCGCTCTCGTCCTGCGATGGAAACATCGCCGAGGCGATTGTGAAGCTGATGGGGTGATAGAGGATGTGTCTGGCGGTTCCCGGCAGGATCGTCGCCATCAACGGCGACACGGCGGATGTGGACTTCGGCGGCGTCATCAGGCAGGCCAACGTGTCCATGGTGGAGGCGTCGGTAGGCGAGTGGGCGGTGGTCCACGCAGGCTTCGCCATCGAGATCATGGATGAGGAGGAGGCCGAGGAGACCCTGAAGCTCTGGAACGAGGTCCTGGACCACGACGAGACCAGCTTCCAGTAAACTATTTATACTTTAGAGATATCGCAGGACTCGGCATGACGGCCATAGCGGCGGGGTCACACCCGGTCCCATTCCGAACCCGGCAGTAAAGTCCGCCCGCGTACCCGTCTGTACTGTATTGCGCAAGCGTACGGGAACACGGGCACGCTGTCAGCCACTTCTCCTCTCACATCTCCAGGGCACCCTATGCGCGCCTATACATACGCGCGCGCCAGGGGCCATCATCATATAGTTTCAAGCCATAGCGCGAACGGATGATACTCATCAAGCTCGGCGGAAGCGTCATCACCGACAAGAGGGAGTACCGCAGGTTCAACAGGGAGGCGGTGTCCCGCCTCTGCCGCGAGATCCGCGAGTCCGGGAAGGAGGTCGTGGTGGTCCACGGCGCAGGCTCCTTCGGACACGTCCTCGCCAAGAAGCACGCCCTCAACGACGGATACCGCGACCCGGAGCAGATCCCCGCAGTGGCACAGGTGTGCTACGACGTCAGGGACCTGAGCGGCATGGTCGTCGCCGAGCTGAACGCCGCCGGCATACCCTCCGTCTCCGTCCCGCCGGGATCCTGCATGGTCATGGACGACCGCAGCCTGGTCATGGACAGGCAGGAGGTCATCCTCAGATTCATCGGGAAGGGCATCGTGCCGGTCATGTTCGGGGACGTGGTCATGGACCGCGCCCTCGGCTTCGCCATCCTCTCCGGGGACCAGATCATGGAGAGGCTGGCCGAGTTCATCGATTTCGAGAAGGTCATCTTCGTGTCCGACATAGACGGCCTCTACGACTGCGACCCCAAGTCCAACAGGGACGCCGCGCTCTACGAGACCGTCACCATGGAGACGCTGGAGTGCGTAGACGCCGGATCCTCCGTGGACGACGTCACCGGCGGGGTGGCGGAGAAGATGCGCTGGATGCTCAGGATGAGCGGACATGGCAGGGAATGCATGCTCATCAACGGGAACGTGCCCGGGAGGCTGAGGTCCGCCCTCATGGGAGAGGAGACCGTCTGCACCAGGGCCGTCGGAGGGCTGTCATGACCCGCATCGAAGGGAGGAAGGCAGACCACATCAACATCTGCCTCAACGAGCGCACCGAGCCGGGGCACAGCTACTGGGACGATGTGAAGCTGGTCCACGAGGCGCTGCCCGAAGTGGACTGGGACTCCATAGACACATCCTGCACCGTCCTCGGGAAGGAGCTGTCCTTCCCGTTCATGGTCACCGCCATCACCGGGGGCTTCGAGGGTGCCGTGAGGATCAACTCCAACCTCGCCGAGGCCTGCGCCGACATGGGCGTGGGCATGGGCGTGGGCAGCGAGAGGGCAGGCATCGAGGGCGTGGAGACCGAGAGCTACAGGATAATAAAGGACGCAGGCGTGCCGCTCGTCATCGGCAACGTCGGCGCTCCGCAGCTGGTGCCCCAGAAGGGGAAGAGGGCGTACACCGCCGAGGATGTGGCCGCAGCGAAGGACCTGGTGGGAGCGGACTATGTCGCCCTCCATCTCAACTTCCTGCAGGAGGTCGTGCAGCCGGAGGGGGACACCGCCGCCGAGGGATGCTACGACGCCATCAGATCGATATCGCGGGAGGTGCCGGTGATCGTCAAGGAGACCGGCGCCGGGATCTCGCCCGGGACCATCCGCAGGCTGGAGGGCATCGGCATACGCGGCATCGACATCGCAGGCATGGGAGGCACCAGCTTCTCCGCCGTGGAGCTCTACAGGGCCAGGGCAGCGGACGACGCCGTCAGGAGCCGGCTGGGGGAGACGTTCTTCGACTGGGGCATACCCGCCCCCGTCTCGCTGAGCCTGGCGGACACGGACCTGCCGCTGATCGCGTCCGGAGGCATACGCACCGGCCTGGACGTCGCCAGGAGCATAGCCCTCGGGGCATCCATGGCCGGCGCCGCCGCGCCGCTGCTGGAGGCCGCGGCCGAATCCGCGGACGCCGTGAGGAAGGTACTGACAATCATAAGGGAGGAGCTGAAGGCGGCCATGCTGCTGACCGGCTCCCCCGACATCTCATCGCTCTCCAAAGCGGGAGCGGTCATAATCGGGGAGACCCGCCAATGGATCGGAGGAATGAAGGAATGGATGTGAAATCCGAACTGAAGAGAATGTCAGCAGAGCTCGACGGGCCCATCAAGTCGTACATAGCGGACGAGGCCCCCGCCAACCTCATCGAGGCTGCGCGCCAGTACCCCTACGCGGGCGGCAAGAGGATGCGCCCCTGCATGGTGGTCGCCGCATGCCGCGCCGTGGGAGGCGACGGGGAGAAGGCCGTCCCCCTGGCGGTGGCCATCGAGTACATCCACAACTTCACCCTCATACACGACGACCTGATGGACGGCGACGCCAAGCGCCGCGGCATGGACACATCCCACGTCGTATACGGCATGCCCACCGCCATACTGGCCGGCGACGCCCTCTTCGCGAAGGCCTTCGACATCATCTCCGGACTGGACATCCCGTCCGACGCCATGCGCAGGGTGCTGAAGCGCACCAGCGCCGCCGTGTGGGACCTGGCCAGGGGCCAGCAGATGGACGTCAACAACGAGAACAGCGGCACGGTGTCCATGGAGGACTACATCGAGACCATCAGGCTGAAGACCAGCGTGCTGTTCGCCGCCGGAGCGGCCGGGGGCGCCCTCATCGGAGGCGCCGACGACGGGACGGTGGAGGCGGTCCACGAGTACGCCATGAACCTGGGCGTCGCGTTCCAGATGTTCGACGACATCCTGGGCATCTACGGCGACCCGGAGAAGACCGGCAAGTCCGCCGGCAACGACATCCGCAAGGGCAAGAACACCGTCATGGTCTGCCGCTTCAGGGAGACCGCCGGCGAAGGCGCCCTGATGGACGAGTTCATGTCCGTCTTCGGCAAGGAGGGCGCATCCGACTCCGAGATCGAGACCGCCAGGAGGATCCTGAAGGAGACAGGCTGCTACAGCTACGCCATGGACATGGCCAGGGACTACACCGAGAGGGCAGTCGGATGCCGGGATGTCCTCCCGGACAGCCGCGAGCCGGAGTCCATGAGGGCCCTGGCGGAGTACGCCATGGCCAGGGTCGTGTAAGC